>JANRLJ010000001.1:0-13776 GCA_033762735.1 bacterium
TGCAACATCCCTCGGGGTTTTTTCAGCCCCCCCCTCCCCGCCCCCCGGGGGGGGGTTGGGGGGGGGGGGGGGGCGGGGCCACTGCGTAGTCCTACAATTCTTAGATGGGTGGGACGGAACAACTCTTACAAAGTTGACGACGGGATAAGGCCTGCCATGTCTCGCCGCGCGAATCATCTGACATAACAACGATTATTCCTCCACCTCGGCGGCCAGTTCGCGCAGCAGCATCGTGGCTTCCTCCACCACTTCATCGAACAGCATGTACATCAGCGTATCATCGACCTGATATGGTCCGCCGTAGCTGCCATCCCCCAGCACCGAACGCACCGAAAAATAATCGTCCCCATAGGCCAGGTTGACCAGCGGCTTATCCTGCGCGGGCGAGTCCGTCACGCGGTTGAAGGGGAAGTTCTCGCCCCAGTTGGCGTGCTGGATGCTCAGCCCGTGCCGCCCTGCAAAGGCCTGTGCCGCATCACTGTGCCACCAATCGTACCAGGTCACACGGATGATGCCTTCCATCTGGAAGTCAAAAAGCCGTTCCGGGATTTTGTTGCCGCCGTGCCCGTTGAGGATGAAGAAGCGGCGGAAGCCCTGATGCAGCAGGCTTTCGATGATTTCCAGCATACAGTAGTCGAAGGTGTGCTGGCTGAGGCTGATCGTGCCGGGGAATTCCAGGAAATAGCGGCTCACGCCGAAGTTGAGCGGCGGCGCGACCAGAACATGCTCACGTTTGCTGACCGCGTCGGCGATTTTTTCGGGGATCAGAATATCCGTCATCAGGCTCAGATAGGCGTGTTGTTCGGTCGCGCCTGTGATTAAGATAATGCGGTTGTCCTGTTCCAGATACCGCTCCACGTCCATCCAGTTCAAGTCTTGCAGACGCATCCTATTCCCCCGCCGCGCACGGTCACTGTTTTGAGAATGGTTATAATTTCGATTGTATCGCCTCTAAGGGATTCGGGATATAGAGATTTCGCGGTCTGGCTATAATGGTGGGATGCGAATCGTACATCTGCTTCTTCTGACCCTCGTTCTCGCGCTGACTGCCACACCCATCATCGGGCAGGAGGCTTCCACAGCGTTGGAAGCGCCCGTTCTGCTCCAGCGTACTTCGCTCAGCGTGACCGCCGCGCCCCTCGATGCCGTTGCGTACAGCCCACGCGGTGATTTTCTGGCCGCAGGCGGGCGCGACACATTGATTCGACTGTACAATCCCGCCGTTTCCGATCAGCCCGCGCTGACGCTTTCCGCGCATACCGACCGCATCACTGCCCTGGCCTTTTCACCCGATGGCACACTCTTAACGGCTGCCAGCGCCGACCGCACCGTAAGCGTGTGGGCGGTGGATACGCTGTTCGCCATGCCCGTCCCCACCCCCATGCAGCAGATCGCGCAGCACACCGATGTCGTGACCAGCGTGGCCTTTACCACCGACGCCCAGGGAAATCTGCTGCTGGCTTCTGGCAGTCGCGATGGGACGATCTGGCTGGGCGACCCGACCAGTGGAGTCGCTGTCACCGTCATCGACCAGTTCGATAGTCCGGTCTGGGCGCTGACCTTTGCCCCGGCAACGGCCAATGGTCTGCTGCTGGCTACTGCGGCGGAAGATGGCACGATCTGGCTGTGGGGGATGGGGGCGTCGGCCTCACTGCGGCGGCTGAACGGACATCAGGGGCCGGCCATGTCGCTGGCCTTTGACTCCACCGGGACGCGCCTGGCATCCGGCGGGATTGATGGCCTGCTGCGATTGTGGGATTTATCCAGCGCTGAACCTGTGGCAACTGTGTTGAGCGGGCATCTCGCTCCTGTGACAGGGCTTTCGTGGCCGGGCGAGGTCATCCTCACCGCCAGCTATGACGGCGCGGTGCGGGCGTGGGATGCCAATGGCGGGCTGATGCTTGCCAGCCTGCCGGGGACAGGGTATCCCCTGACCGGGCTGGCGCTGCGCAGTGATGGGCTGGGCGCGGAAGTGGCCTCGATTGGCACCGAAGGGATGCTGACTCTGTGGCAGGTCGATTTGCAGGCCGCGCAGCAGATTGTAACGCGCCGCGCCCGCGAGAATAACCCGTCGTTTCAGGCGGTTGTCCCGGATGCACCCGGCGCAAGTCCCACGTCTGCGCCGCAGGTGGCCGCCGCGCCGACCATCCCTCCCACTGCTAACCGGGGTGCGTCCATTTCCATCCCCGTCGCCAACATCCGCTCGACCATCATCACCTTCCCGCTGGATGGGGTGAGTTGGGCAATTGACCCCTGGGAGCGGTCGGTCGGCCATCTGGAAGGGACGGCCTGGCTGGATGAAACGGGCAATGTTGCGCTCGGCGGGCACTCGGAATATCCCGACGGTACACCCGGCATCTTCGCGCGGCTGTATGATGTGAATGTGGGCGACGTGATGATCGTGAGCGAAAACGGCATCGAACGGCGCTATGTCGTGATTGAAAAGCGCACGGTGCAGTACGACGATGTGAGCGTGGTTTACCCCACCAACGACAGCCGCCTGACGCTGATTACGTGCGATCTGCCGTCGCTCGACCCCAACACCGGGACGTATCTTGATCGGCTGGTGGTTGTCGGTCGGCTGGTGGGGTAAGGGCGAAGACATGAGAACACGAACGATTTTGTGTACGGGCGACCCGGCGGGTCGCCCCTACGATTGTTCGCTTTAATTCGCTGTAAGTGAGAAGAACAGCCTTTTAAGCCCGCGCGTTGATCTCGATATGTGCGCCGTTGATGGCCGAGGCCTGATCGGACGCGAGGTACACCATCAGGTCAGCGACTTCCGACGGCTTCACCCATTTTTGCGAGTCAGCATTCGGCATCGACTGGCGGTTGGCGGGGGTATCAATCGTGCTGGGCGAAATGCCGTTGACGCGAATCCCTTTGTCGCGCAGTTCCAGCGCCATACTTTCCATAATGCGCAGCGCGGCGGCTTTGCTGGCGGTATAGGCAGCATGGTTGGCCGTGCCCTTGAGCGCTGAGCGGGCGATAATCACGGTGATGCTGCCCTGCACGTTGTGGTCGAGCATCGACTTCGCCACCTTCCCCGCGACGACATACACCATACGGGCGTTGAGCGCGATCTGCTTGTCGAACAAATCGACGCTGGTCTCATGCACCGGCGTCCCCGCCGCATAGCCGCCGACGGTATGTGCCAGCGCGTGAACGGGGCCGAAGTGATCGACCACGCGGGCAAGCAGTTCATCAACCGAAGCCGGGTCGCTCAGGTCTGCCGGGAAGCCGAGATGATGCCCTTCCGCCGCGCCCAGTTCCGCGATCAGCGCTGCGACCCGTTCCGCGTTCGTATCCACCAGTACCACCCGCGCCCCTGCCGCCGCGAAGCCACGCACGACCGCGCTGCCCACGTTGCCCGTCGCCCCTGTGACGATCACGGTCTTACCTGTTAAGTCTGCCATCGCTGCTTCCTTTGTGTATGCGTTGAAAGTGCTGAGTTATGAGTGTTGAGTCATTTCCTAGTACATTGACTATCTAAAGCTGCCTACCTGTAGGGGCGCAGCGCGCTGCGCCCCTACCAACACAACCCATCATTCTCATCTTGACGTTGTACTAAGTACAACCAAATTGAAAACGCAGGGTGATAATCGTGTGAGCGCGTTCAAAAACGCATCGCTCATTGCTCATCACTTCTTTTACTGTACTTAGAGACAATAGCGGGTGTGGCTTACAATTTGTTTACGCCGGACGCATCATCTCTGGATGCACTCACTCTGCCGCGCTTAGCGCTTGAAGCTCGTGCTTCCACTGCTGAACCGCCTCCAGCAAAGCGGCTTTCTGTTCGTCCGTCAGCAGTGACGGAAAGAGCAGCGCTTCCGGGTCATAATCGGTTTCGTTGAGGACAAACGACGCAATCGCGCCCTGCTGATAGGCCAGATCATACGCCCGCTGCACATCCACCGCCAGCACTTCCCCTCGCAGCGGCAGCGCAAACGGCTTGATGGCCTGCTCGAACGCCCACAGCAGCAGCCGGGGCAGATCATCCGGCAGAAAAATGGCGATGTGATAGGGATGGCGCAGCGTGAGCGGGTGATCGAGCAAACGCCTGTGAGAGCGTGTCAGATCGATTTCGACCACGTTCACGCCCTGCTGCAAAAACACCTGCGCCCGCTGCTCCTGATAGACCTGCATTTCCAGCGGGTGCGTTTTGTTGCGCGGCGAGATGATCTCCACCACCGTCACCAGTTCGCCATTTTCCAGCGAACGAATAGTCAATGCTTCCAGTTCCGGCGCATCGGGGGCAATGCGTGTTCCGGCTTCAACGAGTACCTCGGCGGCGGCGGTCTCGTAATCCCACTGTCGTGGCGCAGATTGCTTGTTTCCGGTGATGAAGATGTCGGGCTGCCGATTGGCATAAATTTGCAGGCTGGCTTCCTTGCCCGCCTGATACCCCCGTGCCACCAAATCCGCTTGCAGCGCGGACTGCAACTGTTGAATCAGGCCGCTGTGAAGCTGCTGAAAATAGCGCCCGGCTTCTGCCCAGGGATCAACGCGACCGGAAAACGGGCCGCGCAGAAGGTGCTGAACATAAGCCGGGGGACGCTGTGAGGGTGTCATCAGACCACCATCAGGCATTGGTCGTCAGCAGGGCGGGGCGGCGCGTGTGCCAGTCGGTGCTGCGCTCGTAGGCATGGCCGACCTTCAGCACCGCATCTTCGCGGAAGGGCGCACCCAGGATTTGCAGGCCGATGGGCAGGTTTTGATGGTCAAAGCCGCACGGCACATTCAGGCCGCAGATGCCGCCCAGGTTAGCGGAGATGGTCAGCACATCCGCCAGATACATCTGCAAGGGATCGGCGGTGTTCTCGCCCAGCTTAAAGGCGGTCGTGGGCGAGGTGGGCGCGACCAGCACATCGACCTGCTCGAAGGCCTTGTCGAAGTCCTGCTTAATCAGCGTCCGCACCTGCGTGGCCTTGCCGTAGAAGGCGTCATAATAGCCCGCCGAGAGCGCATATGTGCCGAGCATGATGCGGCGCTTGGTTTCCTCGCCGAAGCCCTGGCCGCGTGTCTTGCGATACGTGTCCCACATATCCTGCCCTTCGATGCGCTGTCCGAAGCGGATTCCGTCATAGCGCGCCAGATTGGTACTGACCTCGGAACACGCGATCAGATAATAGACAGGCAGGCTGTATTCGGTGTGCGGCAGGCTGACCTCGACCGAAGTTGCCCCCAGCGCTTCCAGTCGGGCAATCGCGGCTTTTACAGCGGCCTCGACTTCCGGTTGCATCCCGGCGACAAAATACTCCTTCGGAATACCAAGCCGAATCCCTTTCAGCGGCGCGTCGGATTGCGAGTCGATTTCCCGCAGCGCCGCGACATAATCCGGCACGGCAACGGGCATACTGGTGCTGTCGAGCGGGTCCTGCCCGGCCATCACATGCAGGATACGGGCGACATCCTCGACCGTGTGCGCCAGCGGGCCGGGCTGGTCGAGCGACGATCCATACGCGATCAGCCCATAGCGTGAACAGCGGCCATAACTCGGCTTGAGCGCGGCGATGCCACAGAACGCCCCCGGCAGGCGGATGCTCCCGCCCGTGTCGGTGCCGAGCGTCCCCGCCGCCATCCCCGCCGCGACCGCCGCGCCGCTCCCGCCGCTGCTGCCGCCGGGGACTCGTTCCAAATCCCAGGGGTTGCGCGAGGTGAAAAAGGCCGAATTTTCGGTGGATGACCCCATCGCAAACTCGTCCATGTTCAGCTTACCCAGCATCACCATGCCCGCGTCATTCAGCCGTGCAATCACCGTCGCGTCGAAGATGGGGACGTAGCCTTTGAGGATGTTGCTGGCGCAGGTGGTTTCCACGCCTTTTGTGCTGATCACGTCCTTGATCGCCAGCGGAATACCGAGCAGCGGCTTTTTCACGCCTGCTTTGCGCTGCTGATCGGCGGCTTCGGCCTGCTGCAAGGCGCGTTCCGGCGTGACGGTGATGTAGGCTTTGATCTGCTCGTCCAGCCGTTCGATCTGGTCAAGGTAGGCGCGTGTGAGTTCGACGGACGAAATCTCGCCGGAGTCCAGCTTCGCCAGTGCGTCCGTGATGGTCAGGTCGGTCAATGCGGTCATTTTGCTTTCCGTGTGGTGGGTTGGGTGCGGATGATCTCAATGGGAGTAAGTATAGCACACGGAGAGGATTATCCGTTTTTCGTTGTTGGTTTTTAGTAAAGGGGATCTGGAGCGCTCAGGAGGCTGCCAAGCGGAGACGTGCCTTCGCTTTCAGGATAGTCAGGAAGCGTTCCATCTTCATGAATTCTTCCATCTCGATTCGTTCTTCGGAAGACTTCTTGCAAACCCTCACTGAGCGTTATGTACTGATTATAGAGGATTTTGCCGACAGATTGGGAACGCTACAAGGCTATACCTTATCCAATTGCAAATTGTATTTCCCGCCAGATGCTAAAGCATCCGGCTGCGTGCGAACTTCGTTCGCGCAAAGCCAAGCCCACTGAAGGGGCTGAAAAGTGCATTAAGGTGCATGAACAGCGCCTTTAGTGCGCTTGGCGGTTTGGAGCCGCACGTTTTAACGTGTGGCGGAGGGAAGCGAACCTCAATTTTCTTAACTTGGTGTGCATGGGACACGACAGGTCGTGTCCTTTTTCTTGCCTCAAAAACCTACTTCGTCCGCAGGTGCTTGCTGTTCAGCGCATCGAGTTCGCGCTGCCATTCCAGAACATCCGGGGCACAGTCTTCGATCAGCTTTGCAATCGCGCTGGAAAGCGTGAGTTCATGCTTGCGTGAGTACAGCACAAGCAGATTATGGACTTCTGGATCGACCTTCACAGTCGTTTTAGTTGTTGCAGGTGCGCGTCTTTTCTTTTCCACGAGTTCAAAATCTCCTCTATAACCCTATTGTAATGTCTTACCCCCATGATTCAACTGTTTGGGTGCTTGACTTACTTATGCACCAATGCTATTTTTTGTTAAACATAAAATAAGGAAGCACTCAATGACTAAAAACAATGAACTTCCCTCTATCGGCGCAAACAGCGGCAGCGACATTCGCAAGGTCTGGCACAACGAGGAATGGTATTTCAGTATCGTGGATGTCATCTCGTGGGCAACGGACAGAGACTATAAAACTGCAAGACGTTATTGGAATAATCTCAAGGCTGAACTTAAGTACGAGGGCAAGTTAGAAGGGATCACCATCAACCAGTTTAAAGAAAGAGCACCTGATCGAAAAAAACGTGTTACTGATTTCTGTGATACGAGTAATCTAGTTTTTGTTTTAAGCATTTTGCCAAACAAGAAAAATCCAAAATTCATCGAGTTACTTTCCAAACCTGCTGAGTTCCAAAAAGTATTGTTGTCATCGAAACTATCGAACGATCTGGTGCAACAAGGACTTGTCTACCTGATACGCTCTGATAACGGCCTTTATAAAATTGGCCTGACAACGACTGATGTACAGCGACGGCTTAAAGGTTTGCAGGACTGCTCTCCTGTTTCTCTGTCATTGGAAGCGGTATGGGAAGTATACGACTTTCGCAAAATTGAACTTCTTCTGCATGAAAAATTTAAGGATAAGCGTTCTCACGGGGAATGGTTCAAATTGAATCAGGACGATGTTCGAGCCATTCACGCTTTTATGAAGCAGTAATAAGACACCAGCAGGGGCGCGGCCTACCGTGTCCCCGCATCCTCTCTCCGCGTCCTCCGCGCCTCTGCAGTTCAATTCCCTTCTCATCGCTCCGCTGAGATTTCCAGATGTACGTTATACAGCATGGCATACGTGCCGCCCAGCGCCATCAGTGCCTCGTGCGTGCCCTGCTCCGCGATGCCGTTATCCGTCAGGACGATGATGCGTTCAGCCTTGCGGACGGTTGAGAGGCGATGCGCGATCACGATGGTGGTGCGGTTATGCGCCAGCGCTTCCAGCGCTTCCTGTACAGCGCGTTCGCTCTCGTTATCAAGCGAACTGGTGGCCTCATCGAAGATCAGAATTGGCGGATTCTTGAGGAACACCCGCGCGATGCTCAAGCGCTGTTTCTGCCCACCGGAGAGCTTCACGCCGCGCTGGCCGATATCGGTGTCGTAGCCGTTCGGCAGTCCCATGATAAAGTCGTGGGCGTTGGCCTGCTTCGCGGCTTCGATGATGGCCTCGCGACTCGCGCCCGGCCTGCCATACGCGATATTTTCTGCCACTGTCCCGGCAAACAGATACACATCCTGCTGCACCACGCCGATCTGCTGGCGGAGTGACTGCTGCGTTACGTCGCGGATGCTGATGCCGTCGATCAGGATGTCGCCTTCCGTGACCTCGTAGAAGCGCGGGATGAGCGAACACAGAGTCGATTTACCCACGCCCGATGCCCCCACCAGCGCGACATACTCCCCGGCGCGGATGCTGAGGGAAACATCGCGCAGCACCCACTGGTGATTGTCCCGGTAGCGGAAGCTCACACCCCGGAACTCGATGCTGCCTTCGACATCCTTCAGGGCAACCGCGTCCGGCGAGTCCTGAATCTCCGGCGCGATTTCCATAATCTCCATAAAGCGGCTGAACCCGGTTACGCCTTCCTGAATCAGCCGGGCGATATTCACCGCACGTTGAATCGGTTCGATCAGGATGCCGACGCACAGCACAAAGATCAGCACGTCCGGCAGTGAAAGCGACCTGTTCAGAACCCCCGCCGCGCCAAACACGATCACAGCGATGGTCAGCAGTTGGGTGAAGGTCATCATCCCGCTGTAGAAATAGGCCTCCCCGCGATAGCCTTCCCGGCGGCTGTTCACGAAGCGGTCATTTTCGTGGGCGAATTTGCGGCGCTCGATATCCTCATTGGCGAACGACTTCACCACCCGAATCCCGGCCAGTGTGTCCTCGACCTGTGCCGTGACATCGCCAATGCGCTCCTTGCTGGAAAGCAGTGCTGCGTTCAACTGGCGATTGAAGTAGAAGGCATACAGGGCCATCACCGGCAGGAACAGGAAGACGATCAGCGCCAGCGAGACATCAATCGTGAACAGGATGATGAACGCGCCCGTAAATTTGAGCACGGCAATCGCCAGGTCTTCCGGCGCGTGATGATACAACTCCGAAATGGCAAACAGGTCGTTGGTCAGCCGGGACATCAACTGCCCGGTGCGGTGGTCGTCGTAAAAACTGTAGGACAACTTCTGATAGTGGTCGAACAGATCGTTGCGCATGTCGCGTTCCATCTTCGCGCCCATCATGTGCCCCTGATAGTCCACGAAGGTGTTGCTGGCGGTCTGGATCAGCACCAGCATGAGCATCACTGCGCCCATCTGATAAACCTGTTGGAGTGCGTCGGGGTTGGTCGTGTCAAGCAGATCGCCAGTGATGATGCGGGCAACTAGGGGAAGCGCAAGGGTGGTGGCGGAGACGATCAGGGCGCACACCATATCGGCGGCGAACCAACCGAGATAGGGGCAGTAGTACGAGACAAACTTTTTAAAGCGTGGATTCAAGCGTTAGTCCTCTGATGTTAGACCAATAGAACTTACACCTTTAAAGCGCGTTTTTCTCGTAGCGGAGGGTTTGAAACTCTCCCCTACAAATGGCAACCCGCGTAAGTTCTGAATTATTCTATATGGGTCAATAGAGTCCATCAAGGCTAAATATGGGGGCTTAGGGCTTCCACGCAGGCGGGCAGAAGCGGCTTTCGACGCCGATGCGCTGTCCCATGCCGCGCTGCACCAGCCAGGTTTCCCCTGTGAAGACACCGGCTGCATAAAGGTCGAACGGCAGAAAGCGATCCTGTGCATCGACGGTCTGCATCCTCGCGGCAAAGGTCAGCCGCCGTCCGTCCGGCGACCAGCGCAGCGCTTCAATGTCGCGAAAAGTCGGTGTCTCGAACATCTGCGGAAGTGCTTCGCCCTCGCCTTCGATTTTGACCAGCATGATCTGATCGACCTCGCCGCGCTGCACATAGGCCAGCCGCGCCCCCGAAGGCGACCACGTGACATCCCCTTTAACACCTGTTCGCACCAGCAGCCTTTCCTCTCCCGTCAAGGGGTTATAGACGTAGAGCGCCTCTTCCGCCACATAAGCCAGCAGGGAACGATGCGCCGCCCAGGCAAAGGAGTCTGCCTCCGGGCGGAGCGGCCACACTCGCGCACCCGCCACTTCCAGCAGCGACGCACCTCCGCCGACCAGTTCCATCACAAGATAGGCACCTTCCACCGACCAGTCCAGCCTATCGACCTGAAACGGAAGTTCGGCGATTTGCTGCGGCGAGGCCGAATTCAGGCTCTGGAGGAAAATCGTGGACTGCTTATCGTCCGTACTGACGTAGGCGAAACGCTCTCCATCAGGTGTAACCGCAGGTGCGCGATGATCGCCCTGTCCAGTCAGTGGCACAGGCGGCGCTTCCAGCCCGCCCGCGAACACATCCAGCCGATAAATCTGATGCTCGGTGGTGGAAATATGCGGCAGCAGGAGCGCGGCCAGCAAACCGCCTTCATGGGTCCAACGGACGTCACACGGCAGAATCGTGCGGAAGGCGCTCTGAGTCATGGCGGGACGGTCGATATCCAGCAGATGAAGCTGCGCGGCGAACGGGTCAACTTCCAGCACGGCCAGCGTGGAATCGGCGCGGCGCATCCCCACCCAGAGTGCGCCGATCAGCAGCAGCAGACTCAAGGTAATGATGATCGCAACAACGAGCCACCAGCGCCACCACAGCATGTTTTTCATAGGTGGACTTTCACAAGAATTGAGGGAAACGGCAACTCATTTTCCCTTCAGGTTAAGAGTCATACAGAATGTGTTAAACCTCATCTATCCTGCTTGACGCTCGAATCGCCATTTGCGATACTCACCATATCACGATCCGTCTACGGTCTTCCACCCATGAAACGAGTTTACCTCAGCTACGCGCAACAGGACGGCGAAGCGGCGCTCTACCTCGCAACCCAACTACGCGGACGCGGCATCGATGTGTTTATTGACTACGAGCGCCTGATGACGGGCGGCCAGTTCACACGGCGTATGGGAAACGAGATTCGTGGGCGGGATTGTCTGCTGCTGGTACAGTCACCCGAAGCCCTCTCGAACGCGCTTGTCCAGCGTGAAATCCGCTGGGCCTACGACCACAACACCCTCATCCTGCCCGTCATGCTGCGTCCGGTGCGTGACCTGGGCGAATTCGCCTTTCTATTGAACAACCGCGCCATCGACTTTAGCGGCTGGTCTCATGATAAGCGCGCTGCCGACGCTTTGAGCGAGCTGGAACGACTGCTGCGCCAGACCGAGGACGACGACCAGCGCATCACCCTGCAAACGGTGCAGCGTCTCAGTGAACTCGCCACGCTCAACGGGCACGAAAGCTGGGTGCGCACTGTGTCCTTCTCGCCCAACGGCATGTTCCTGGCTTCCGGTTCCAACGATAACAGCATTCGCTTCTGGGATATGCGGGCGCTCTCCTATGGCGAAAACGGGGCGATGACCACTGTGGACGCACACACCGCGTCTGTGTGGTGCGTGACCTTCTCGCCGGATGGTGGCCTGCTGGCGTCCTGCTCCAACGATACGACCGTGCGCCTGTGGGATGTGGACAATCTGCCCCAGCCCTATGAATTCACCCGCTTTACCGATCATCATGAGCCGGTGTATGGGGTAGCGTTCTCGGCGGATGCGCATTACCTCGCCTCGGCCTCTTATGACAAAAGCGTCCACCTGCGCGATATCCGCCGCCTGCGTTCGACCGGGCGTGAAGAATCGCTGATCGCCCTCGCCCATGCCAGCCACGTCTACAGCGTGACCTTCTCGCCGGAAACAGACCCCGACAAGCCGCTCTATCTGGTCACGGCCTCGCAGGACAGCACAATTCGCCTGTGGGAGGTAGATCGCCAGAATTTGCGCACCATGACGCGCGTCCGCCCCAGCTTCCTGATCGGCCATACCAGTTGGGTGAACACCGTGACCTTTTCACCCAACGGGGCGCTGCTGGCCTCGACCTCGAAGGACAAGACCATCCGCCTGTGGGATATGGCTTCAATGCGCGAGGTTGCCATGCTGGTCGGCCATACCGAGGAAGTCAACAGCGTCGCGTTCAGCCCCGATGGCAAGCTGGTGGCTTCAACCTCGAAGGACAAGACCATCCGCCTGTGGGAACTGGCAAGCCAGCGCGAACTGGGCGTGATTCAGGGACACACAAGCTGGGCCAACACCGTCGCTTTTTCGCCGGATGGCTCGCTGCTGGTGACGGCTTCGGGTGATGGCACCATCAAACTGTGGGGCGTGGTGCAGCAGAGCGCCCACAATGGTGCCCGCAACGGCGGCTAAGCGCTGTTTCATTAGGGCAAGTTCCGTCTTTCGGCACTGTTCGCCGCTGCATCAAGACGCGCATAATCGTCCTGATGGCTTATTCAGGAGACGACTTGATGCGGCGTTTATCCCTTTTCCTGCTGGGGCTGATCTTGGCGGTGCTGCTCACTCCCGGCGTCCACGCACAGCCTACAACCGACCTCAGCGCACGGCTCTATCCCGACACTGATCTGGTGATCCGCCGGGCTGACGGCGGTATTGATCTGTTGGACGCACAGTTCAACCTGATCTACCGCAGCGATTTTGACCCGCCGACCGTCAGCCCGATTCGTCTGTCGCAGACCGCCGTTTACTTCCGTCCTCTCGCGGCTGATCCCTCTGTAATGGTCGCTCTCAGCAGATCGGGGGAACTGCGCGAAATCACCATTCCATCGCTGGAAAACGACGGTCAGACCTTCCCGCTCGATATGCTTCCGACCGCTGACGGCAGACGCCTCGCGTGGCTGTTCAGCGTTAGCACGGACGTGCGATTCGATACCCCCGGCGCACAGAATGCGGAGGAGTGTGGGCGCGGGTTTTCCTGCGCCGACCGCGACTACACACTCGTGCTGACCGACGGAAACGGGCAGAACCCCGAAACCGTCTGGGAAACGCGGCTGGAAGATCGCAACGGCGGCGTGTATTACCTGCTCAACCGCTGGACTGTCAATCACGAGTCAATTATCCTGACTCTGTTCAACAGCATCCCGTCGCAGTATTACCCTACAGAAGCCAATCAACTGCTGGAACTGTCGCTGTCGGACAATGAATTGCATGAACTGCCGGGCGGTGGGGATGGCATCGTCACACGCAGCACGGATGACGGCTGGATTGCCTGGAATTATCCCGCGTCGAATGCGTGGGTACGGGTGGAATCGTTCAATCGCCAGGCAGACAGCATCACGGTTTACGAAGACCCGCGTGGCGAGATATTTCAGGCCGTCGGCGAACTCACCTTTTCGCCGGACAGCGCACGGCTGATTTATCCCGCCCTGGAAGAACACCCCACCTCATTTCAGGTGTTCGAGTCCGGCGGAGTCCGCTCAATCGACCTCAGCAACGGCACGATTACCACAGCACATGAGTTTGAAGCGCCGCTCTACACTGACTGTCTGCCGCTGCTGGGTCCCTGGCTCAGTGAAAGCGTCATCGTCGTGCAGCACAATATGGAGCAGTACGCGCTGGCAGTGGATACAGGCGACACCTTCCCGCTGGATTTTCTGGGCGATGACCGCATCGAAGGGGTCATCACGCCCGTTTTCAACGACACCAGCCATGATGTGCAGGTGTGCGATTTCGTTGAGTCGGTTGGGTAGCACTTTAGGCATGTTTTGTAAGGGCAGGTTTGAAACCTGCCCCATAGGCACCAACTTAAGAAAATTGAGGTTGGCTTGCCCCGCCACACGTTAAAACGTGCGGCTCCGAAGCGCCGCCCATTTATGGGACGCGCACTGAAGGCGCTACAGATTGAACCGTTATGGTCTTTTATAGTCCC
>JANRLJ010000002.1:0-3979 GCA_033762735.1 bacterium
GGGGGCGGGATACGAACGAGCAATTCGGGGATGGTGTGTGCCAAGCCTTTGCTTTTTACTCAGTCCTCAGCACTCAGTACTTTTAACCTGGCTTCAGCGCGATCATCACTTCCCAACTGCCGGACTGCACGGTCTTGCCCTCGTGGTTGACGATCTTCACGTCGAGCGTGACGATGCCGCCGCCGAGCCGCTTCATCTCTCGCTTCTCGCGCACGACCAGCTCGACATGCAGCGTGTCGCCGATGAACACCGGCAGGCTGAACTTCATCTCCAGCCCACGGAAAGCCATCACCGTCCGCTCCATGAAACCGAGCTGGTAGGCCTGCCCGACCGCGTAGGAGAGCGTGAGCATGCCGTGAGCGACGCGCTGCCCGAACGCCGACGTTTTCATGTACTCGGCGTCGGTGTGCATCGGGTTGTAGTCCCCGGTCAGCCCGGCGAATGCGACGATATCCGCTTCGGTGATCGTGCGCCCGCGCGTGAGCATCGTCGCGCCGATCTCCAAGTCTTCAAAATACAAGCCCTGTGGGGCGCTGAAAGATTGTGGCATTTTTTCTCAAACCGCAGAGTCACAGAGGATAAAGGTTGTAGAGGCAGAACAATACGGGCGAACGGCAAGCCGGACATTGCAGGGACGCCCTACAGGTTGTCCGTCTGTCGTGGATGCGCCGAAGCGCGTCCCCACAGCAGAATCGTCTGCTTTTGCCAAACCCGATATGATGCCTCTACACGAGATAACCCCGTTTATCGACCAAAGAGACGCGCAAAGAAGCCCTTCATCTTGTCGAACAGGGTCGGGGCGGGCGGCACGACATCGCCATCGGCGGCGGTGTACGGCTTTTCGACGTGGACGCGCTGCTGCTCCAGATTGTAGGTTTCCATCGTCTGGTGGCTCGGGCCGTGCTTGCTGCGCTCGTTGAACTGGCGAATCTCTTCCTGCCGTCCGTAGAACTGGTCGCCCATGATTTGCTCCCCATTTATCAACTCGTGGTCAGCCGTCAGTGGTCGATACGACCCGACACCCCACCCTTTAACTATAACAGTCTTCGACTATTTTGACGACCCATCAACGCCGTTTCCCGTCCGTTTCCTGGCGCGGCATTCTGTCGAGCTGCCCTGCTGATGGCCGCTTACATCGGTCATCGGTGAACGGGCGCGGCGCACCGTAACCGCGACCTCACCGCTTGCGTTGGCATTCAACGAGAAAGCAATCCCGCCATTACTGACACCATAAGCGAATTGATTCTTGAGGGGATTAAAGGCAACTGCAAGCGTATCAGCGGCCAACTCTTCAACCACCTGTGCGGTTGTAATATCCCATATACGAACCACACCTTCATCATCTGAAGCGATGATTTGAGAACTATCGTAGCTCCAGTCTAACTCACTAATGCTGGATATATCCGCCCTCAATAGAGCAACCTGGCTGTCAGATGGCATGTCCCAGACAATAATTTTCCCGTCGATGTAACCTACTGCAATGCGGCTGCCATCGGGACTCCATTTGGCTGCTACTGCGCCAACACCTTGATTAACAACAGCATCCCCAACCAAGTCAGTATTCGATAAATCAAACACCGTTGCGTCGGAATTTTGCTCGGCGCCTACTATTTCATTGCTTGTTGGATGAGGATGCCAGTCAAGATAATCGACCCAACCAATCCAACGCTCCTCAATTTTCTGATAGTTATCGGTATTCCATATTTGCAAAGAATATCCGCTGCTGAAGAAGCCTACAGCAAGTTTTTGCCCATCGGGGTGCCAATCAACGCTTGTAACCAACGCGAGCACATTTGGCGGGTTCGTCTCTAAAGTGGCAAGCAAATGACCTGGCGAATCAGCACTGGACTTGATATTCCAAACACGTATCTTTTGATCGTCTGAAACAGTCGCCAAGCGGAGACTATCAGGACTCCAACTGGCATCCTGCACATAACTGTTGACGACTGCTGAGAAATCAAATATCAGTGAATCACGGATTGAGGTGACACGAACACGCCAATGGCAAGGGGTGGAGGATAGTAGCGCTCCACGGCCCGCACGAGCAGTTTGCGAAAGCGGTCGAAGCGCAGCAACGCTGGGATGAGTTTGTGCCGCCCCTTGCCGGGACGCCGGGTGAAGAGCCAACGGGATAGCACCCAGACGTTCTGCATCAGCAAGCCCAAGCCCAGCAGGAAAAAGCGCAGGGCGGGATTGCGCGAATTGGTCAGGACTTTCACCTGGCGCAGCATCCGGTAGGAGGCTTCAATGCCAAAGCGCCGCCGGTATTTGCTGAAGACCAGGTGCGGTGTCCAGTCGAGATGGATGAGGATGAAGGCGAGCCACTTGCGTTGTTTGCGCTTGGTTTTGGGGTCTGGGACGCGGGTATCGACCAGGGTCAGACGGGCGGTGGTGCCGTCGGTGAAGGTGTAGTCGGTGTTGAAACTTCCCCGTCCCTGACACAGCGCCCGGATTCCCCCGGTTTTGCCGCGAATGGGACACGCCAGCACCGCTGCCTGCTGTCTGGCTTGCAAAGCGCGGATGACCTCCCCAGAACAGAAGCCCTTGTCCAGGTAGAGCACCGTCGCGTGTAATCCGACCTGTTTAAGCGTGTCGAGCAGCTTCTCCACGACTTTTGGCAGCGTATCGCTAGGCAGCACATACGTCAATGCCAGCGTCAGACGCACCTCTCGCCAGATGACATAGGCAGTGGCGATGCGAAAAAAGCGGGTCGTCCCGTCTTTGGCCCGCGTCTTGCAGGTGTAGGCGCGCAGTTCGGGCGTTTTGCCATAAAACGGTTCGTCGTGCGTGTCTATTGCTACCTCCAGACCGCCACGCGGCATTCCCTTGGGAATGGCGGCTTGCAGCGCCTGGTTCATCTCCGCTTCCTGCGCTCGCAGTTCTTCTCCCTTGAGCCCTGCATTCAGTTGTTCCCGCAGCGTATTGCTGGCCCCTGCGCCCATCGTGTCCGCGCACACCGCCTCGACGCTGCTCCCTTCGCCCACTGCTTTGAGCAACAGATTCATCGTCCGATGGGTCGAGCTGCGATACCCTTCCGTCTTTAGACTCAGATGTCCCTCCATCACTTCCAGCATCATTCCCCGTACATCTTCCGCTTGCAGTGCATTTTCCGGTATGATTTTCATGGTTTGGTTGGGTTTCGTTTGGCCTGGTAACCACAACTTAACCCAACTAAGCCCCTTGTCAAGCTGTTTTCACGTTCCCAATCCGTGATTCACTGATACTCCAAAATTGAGAATGCGGTCAGGGGGATAGGCGTGAGCTTCGCCAACTGCTGCGCGGCTCGGCGGCAGCGCTCGGTGTAACCAACGATTTCGGTCACAGCTTCGGCAATAGTTTCACGCGGGATGCCTAACTGTCCGCCCTCAAGCTGCGGGAAGAACTGCCCATGAGGACGGCGCTCCCTGAGAAGCGCCATCCCCATGAGTTCGACAGGTGGCAGACCTGCCAGGCAGTCCCGCAGACTTTCAGCTGTCAAGCCTGCGTCAATCATGGTGGCTACCCTTTACGTCCGGGTTGCGGCAGGAATTCGACCACCTTCTGTCCCTCATCGGTGGTCACTTCACGGATGGTGGCATTGGCAATTTCGGGGTAAGTCGCCTTGAGCAGGCTGCGAACGGCTTCGTTATCCAATCCAGCCATCGATTCGTCCTCAACGATGCGAACCGCGCCGGTCTTGAAGATACGGGGTTGGGAATTATTCTGGTCAGACATGAGCTGTGAGTCCTTTCATCGGCAGATACAGGTCAATTTGATACAGGTTGAGAGATGGAGCGGGTATTACTCGTCGGCAGCATCGTCCGGGTGATGTCCATTCGTGCTGAACGTCTTTCCGTTAAGGGATGGAGTTGCCATCAGGAGCGGTTCAGTTTCAATGCCGTCGTCCTCCACTTCGACAGCATCATTTTCAACATCCTCAACAGCTTCCGGCACATCCGTCGTGCCGCCGACTTGCACGAAATCTTCCAGCGTGAACAGG
>JANRLJ010000003.1:0-4357 GCA_033762735.1 bacterium
CCCGCGCAGCGTTTCTGTCTTCGGCGCAGCCTGTGCCGCAATCAGATCGAACAGCACTTTGGCAGCGCCTGTCAGCGCGCCGTCCCCATCGGTCGGCACGATGGCGTCGTCTACCAGCGGGCAGGTGATGCGCCCGCGTTCATAAAGCGCCGTCGCCAGTGCCAGCGTTTGTGAGGGGGCAAAGGGCGCTCTGGTGACCAACTGCGCCAGCGACAGAGGGGCGGCGTCGCGCGCGACGGTGCGCTCGGCAGTTTCCGCCACCCAGCACGCCGCCGTGCGCCGCAGGTCGGTCATCTGCGCTGCCTTGTCAGGCGTGTCCAGCGTGACACGCCGCCCTTCGCGCGTGATCAGCTCTGCCTGCAGGCGTTCGCCTGCGCGCGTCTCGAACTGCGCCCGCAGTCCCCAGCGCGTCGGGGTGGCGGGCGGCTGCGCGGCAATGTGTTGGAGCGCGACGCTCGTCAGGTAGCCGATGCTCACGTCCGCGCCGAGCAACTGCCGTGCCAGCGGTGTGAGGAGGTAGCCGACCAGCCGCTCGACCGTCCGCAGCGTCTCCGCCGCCTCGACGCGCTGCATATCGAGCGGACGCGGCTGCGCGAAGGCGGCGCGGATCCCCACTTCCGTCAGCGCCTGAAGCGTCACCCGCATGACCGACGTCGTCGCAGGGACGTGCGCCAGCCGGAGCAACCGCCAGGCGTGCGCCTCAGCGTCCAGGGTCGGCGTTGTCGCTACGTAGATCGCCTCGGCTACCTGGAGCGCCTTGCGCAGACGATTGACGATGCGCGGCTGGGTCGCTCCATACGTCGGGCGGAAGTCGTGCGCTACATCAATGCCGAGCGCGTGCGGCGGCAGGTCGATCACGCGCCCCAGGTAGACATCGATCTGCCAGTCCTCATCCAGTGCCGCGCGCAGCCGTTTCGCCTGCGTCGGCGTCGAGACCAGTATCCGTTTCATCATCCCTCTCCTCGATCCACGCGCTGACGACTGCCAGCGTCCGGCTCTGGCGCACCAGCAGTCGCAGCGCCCGGCGGTCGAGCGCCGAGTCGTGTGCGGAGTTCGCGCTCGCGCAGCGCCAGCCAGAGGGGCCACTCCCGCCACGCGTGGTACGCCTGCTGTTCGAGCGCCTGCCACGGCGCGCCTGTCGTTTTGCCTGCCATGTCATCAGTCCCTCACGTCGTCCTGAAGCGCGCCAGTTCGCCCGGCGTCGCCTTGCCGAACAGGTACCACAGCCCTTCATCCTGAATATCCAGCACGAAATGGAAGCGCGGCAGCCCGGCGATGATGTCGCGGTGCTGCGCGTTGAGGTGCGCGAATGCTGCATCGTCGCGAAAGACATTCATGCCCTGCCGCTGCGAGAAGATCACCCGGATCGGGCAGTTCTCGAAGATCAGCCGTGCCTTGCCTTCCAGAAAGACCGACATCTGTTGGTTCAGCCCCAACTCAACAAGGTATTGCGGCAAGCTTTGATTTAGGCGATGTAGCCCGCGCTATCGAACGGTATTTACCCAACAACACAGGTGGTTCTAAAGCCAAACCGCGCAAACGAGCGTAGGTCACTGGCTTTTTTGTATTTCTCAAAGGAGAGAAGACCGTGAGTAAGCAGAATTCCAAGAAACCAGCTTTACCAGGCAGCACTGTGACGATGGGACTAGACATCGGTTACGGGGTTGTGAAGGCTGTCACCGCCGATCAGGTGGTGATGTTTCCGTCGGTCATGGGTCATGCCCGTGAGATCAAGTTTCAGCAGGAAGATATGGCGCGGCGGCATCCGGGCGACCAGATGACGGACGATGAAGGGGATTGGTTCGTGGGCGATCTGGCACTGGCACAGCTTCCGCCCGGTGAAATTTTGCGACTGCGTGGAAGGACAGCAAATGAATCCACAATGGGCAATGCATTCCGGCTCCGGTTAGCGAAAGTCGCTATCGGGAAAGTCATGCAGGGGATGTGGAACCGCGACATCGTGCATATTCGTATCGCTACGGGTCTCCCCACCGATCATATGCGGGATGCAGCCGAGTTGAAGGCTTCGCTGCTTGGGCAGCATCTCATCAAGACCGATACGGCAGAACTCATCGCCCATGTATCAGAGGTGATGGTCATGCCCCAGCCTTATGGGACAATTTATGCCAATACGCTGAATGAAAGTGGGGAAATCAACCGCCAGCATACCTATCGTAGAACAGGTGTCTGTGATGTGGGGACATACACGGTTGATCTGGCATTGGACGATGAAGGGGAGTTCGTGGATGCCGAAAGTGGCAGCGTTGAAAGCGGGGTGTATACCGCACAGGAGCGCATTTCGGCGGCACTGGAACGGGATTACCGCGAGAAGATGCCCTTCAAGATCGTCGAGGAAGTGCTGCGAACCGGCATTTTCCACGCCAACGGGCAGCCAGTGGACTACAGCGAAATTGTTGAAGAAGCGCTCGCACCACTTCGCAGCGCGACCCTCAACCTGATGAGTGAGAAGTGGCAGCGCGGCACAACCGTCGATGTGATTTACCTATCAGGCGGTGGTGCGGAACTGGTGGTCGAGGACGTGCGCGAAGCCTATCCGCAGATTGCACTGGTGCGCGACGCGCAGCTTGCCAACGCACGCGGGTATCTGAACTACGCCCGGTTTATCGCCCGTCAATCATAGCGGTGTCGAGGTGATGGGGTGTCGGTCAGGTGCGGACGCGATTCGGACTGATTCGGACACCCTGTAAAGGAGAGTTAGGTATGGCAAAGCAGAAACGAGCAACGGCGACAGTGAAAATGACTTACAGCGAGGATGCTGACCTGATTGCCTGGTGGAACAGTATTCCGCGCGGCAGCCGCAACGCGGTCATGAAGGACATGATGCGTAACTACATCGAACACAATCGGGGTGGCTACCGTCCGATCATGCCCAGAAATGTGCCGCAGCCGTTCGATCCGGGGCGCTTTACGCAGGTGTGTGACGATGCGGCCTGGATACGGACAGCATTGATGGACTTGCCAGGCTATGTGGAACGAGTCATTCAGCATGTTGCTGCCAATGGCGGTGTGCAGTCCAACAGCCGTTCACCCACCGGGCAGGGTGTCTTACAGGGCGAGGAAGTTTCCAACGAGGATGCAAGCCGGCGCGAAAGTCGCATGAAGAAAGCGAAGTGGTAACGATGTCCTACACACAAAACGAAGTAGCGCATAGCGCAGCTATGCACGTCGCTGCGTCGAGGCGCAGCGACTTCGCCAGACCCCGTGTAACGGTTGTGAGTAACCAGAAGGGTTCTCACGGGGTCTGGAGCGAGCTAAATCCGCTCGCCACTCCTGCGCCGTGGGGGCTGATGCAGCGGCTGTCGCCCCTGCATGAGTGCGGCGGTGCAGAGATGCCGCCGCGCTCGTGGACGCGATTTCCCGCGCCCACCGAACGCACCCGTGACCGGGATGCGTTCAAAATCCGCATCACATCCGTTCAGCAGGAAAACGAGGAACACAAGTTATGAATTATCGTCAGACAATTGCAGCAATCAGCAAGCGCCTGCCGCGTCTAAAACGGCGCGATGTGGCAGAGGTGTTGGAGGTTATGGCAGAGCTATGGCTTGAGGAACTGGCAAAACCCGGTCAGACAGTGACCGTTGCCGATCTGGGCAAGCTGGCAGTTGAGGTACAGCGCTTTCGCAGCGGCGGCGCGGTAGGACGGCGAACCGTCAGGCGGGTCTATGTGCGTTTCCGTCCCACCGGGAAATTCCGTCAGGTGGTGTTGGATGCTTATACAAAGGAAGGAGCAACCGGGTGAAGAAGAAACCCAATCCCTACAGCGAACGCATGACCGTCAACCTGACTCCCGACCAGATGCGGCGGCTGGAAGAACTGAGGAATGTCCGCAGCCGTGTCGGGAATTTTGTCAGCAAAAATGACCTGCTCCGGGATGCGGTGAACCTGTATCTGGCAGCGCAGGAAGACCTGCCGGGGTCGCGCCGGGCAATCGCTAAAGGCATCGAATCGAAGGTGGATGCACTGGATACAAAGGTTGAAGCGCTGACGACCATGCTGCAAGGGTTCATCGAGCGGGTGACACGCAAACGTGAGGGCTAGATGGATAGAAAGCAGATGTGTGTCGCCAATGTGCAGTACAAGAAACCCTCTGTTGACGGCGCGAAGCAGTCCAAGAATCTCTTGCGTTATCTGACATACCGCGAAAGCCGGGATGAGGCGGCGCGGCACGTCGCCGGGCGGGAACGCTGGGTTGATCAGGGCATGGGAGGTTCAGTAGGTGAAATTGCCCAGCGCTGCGACGACCTCAAGAGTGAGCATGTATTGACTTTCAGCCTAGTCTGTAACCCCAATCCCGACCTGATGGCGAGGGTCGCGCCGGAAGACCGGGAGCAGTTTG
>JANRLJ010000004.1:0-18902 GCA_033762735.1 bacterium
TATATTCCGTTGTTAAGCTGCCTTGTGTCGTATGCCGTTGGCTCCAAATCCGCAAAACGGGGGCGCCTGAAGTTACATTAGACACGCCTACATTTTACCCTAAAACACCACAGAAAGCCATAGGGATGGTTAACGTTCGTCGTACTGGCCTTTGCAGCCCTCCCGCTGCGACAACTGATTACTCAGAGACAGGAACAGATCAATGCGTTTGAAATACGTCATTCGGCTGGTCATCGTCTGCGGTATTGTTCTACTCATCTGTGGCTCACTGGCACAGGAGGCGACGCCAGAAGCAACGACAGCATCAGACCCAGAACCCTTTGTCGTGCGGGCGAGGTTTGCCCATTTCGCCTTTGATGCCCCGGCGATTCGGCTGCTTCTGAACGGGCAAACGCTGGTCGAACTGCTCAACCCTACCTTCGAGCAGGAATTGGTGCCGCTCAGCTTTGGGCTGGTCAGCGAGTACAGTGAATTGGTTGTATCTGGTGAAACCTACACCGTCAATCTCGGCTTTATCGAAGATGGCACGGAACCCGATGAACCCCTGGCTGAACTCCGTGAATTTACCGCCCTGGCGGGCCATACCTATACCATCGCACTGGTCGGCTCCTATGAAGCCGGGACGCTGGACATTCTCACGATTGATGAAACGGAAATTGCCGCACAGTTTGATCTTAGCAACAAAGGCCTCTACATCCTTATCAACACTTTAACAGGGGTGGAGAGCCTTGACCTTACTTCTCAGGCTGCAATCTTAGTGAATAACGTGGCGTATGGTGGTTACGGGTACGGCACAGCCTCCACCGCACCAGGGACGCTCCGCGTGAGCACAGGACGCGGGACAGGCAGCATTGCCGAGCCTGTGCAGGACTTGCTAGAGATTCCTTCCATGGGGGTCGCGCCTGGTGTGCTGAGCATTTATGCTATTGCAGGCAGCTTTCCCGGTGAAGCTTTCATCGATTACGGTTCTGTCGAGGTCAGGACTTTTGTTCTAAGTCCGACGGTGTCTGAGGGTGGAACCATCGCCCTGGAAGAGGACGCACGTGGGAGTCTGGAAAGTGGTCAGCGCATTCGCTATACACTCACTCTGGAAGCGACGACCATCGTGACGATAGAACTGCGAGGCGTAGATACCCCACCTCTTCCTCTGGATGCCTATCTTCGTCTGTATGACAGCCAGGGAGATGTGATCGCAGCCAACGACGAAATCTCCTTCACCGATACGACAACCGATGCTCGCCTGCGCCGTCTTATGCTTGAACCCGGCACCTACATCATCGAGGTCGCCAGTTGGAACGATGCCTATCCGGGTGAATATCGTCTGATCGTTGAGCAGGATGAGGGCTGATCGTGGGCTTCTCAGCAACTACACAGGAAAGATCAGCACGGCTTAGCCGCTCTATAAGCTTGTTTGTTTGAAAACCGTTGCTTAAGGGAGTGCTGACCGTGCTGCTTGATTTTTCCCCGGTACAAAATGGTCAACTGAAGATTCTGGAGTTCAGCAAAGGATTCCGCGTTGATGACCTTCGCGCTGCCGCCAACGGCAGCATTGACACGCTGCTGGAGATTCTGTCTGGTCTGGACGATACGGATGTGACGTTCGATCCAATCGACCCTGACGCCAATGACCCCTACGCGAAGGAAGGCGAGGAGAACATCGGCTGGAGTCTGGCGCATCTGGTCGCCCACGTGACGGCCACCTGCGAGGAATGGGCGGCCTACAGCGCGGTTCTGGCGCGGGGCATTGTTTACCCGGCAGAGCCGCGTCTGCGTTACGAAACTCCCTGGCGCGACATCACGACTCATGCGCAGTGTGTGCAGCGTTTAGAGGAGAGCCGCCGGATGCGCATGGCCGCGCTGGATATGTGGCCGGATCAGCCGTTTCTGGATGTAAAACGAGAGCTTTCACCGCGTTATGTGGAACGCTTCGGCGAGATGAATGCCCCGGCCTGCTTCCTGTTTGGCCTGTATCACGAAGTCGGGCATTACGACCAGTTCCGGGAGGTGCGTCGTCAGGTGTTGGAGGCGAAGCAGGCGCGCGTCTGATACTCACTGCAATTGCATCAACACTTGACGACACGCTAAACAACTTTTTTAAACCACAAAGGCACGAAGGACACGAAGACGAGGCAAAAAATCTTTGTGTTCATGGTGCCTTCGTGGTTTGTATTGAAGACTATTTGTGTATTTGATGCGTTTGCCCTCGGATACTCTGCTTGATTGCGCCTGCGCTCTGCGCTACTCTAAACAGAGTTCTTAGCCAGGGACGGGAAAGCGCTCATGGACTTTACAATTTCGCTGCCAGAGTGGGCGGTTGAAGAACAGGAAAAACTGCCAGCGTTTATGCCGACTCTGGAAGAACGCATGGCGGCAGTGATTCACTTTTCACAGTTGAACTTTGAGCGCGGGACAGGCGGCCCCTTTGCTGCTGGGGTCTTCGAGTGCGACAGCGGCAAACGGGTAGTCATCGGTGTAAACCGGGTCGTTCCGTCCAACTGTTCCTCTGCCCATGCCGAGGTGGTTACGCTCTCGCTGGCGCAAAAGCTGCTCGGCACATTCGATCTCGGCGGGGCGGAGATGCCCACCTATCAGTTGGTGGTGAACTGGCGTCCGTGTGCGATGTGCTATGGGGCGGTGCTGTGGTCGGGGATTCGCTCCCTCGCGATTGCAGGCAGCGGGCCGGAACTGGAACGCATCACCGGGTTTGACGAAGGGCCGATTCATCCGCAGTGGGATGAAGAACTGCGCCGTCGTGGTGTGGAACTGGTTGAGCATGTGCTGACCAATGACGCTTTAAATGTTTTCCATGCGTTTCATGCCAGCGGCGCACTTGTCTATAACGGGCGTTTGGGTAAATAAAGCCGGGCGGCAGCAACCTCTACCGCCCGACCGATGCCGAATACTTTAGTAAATCTTGTAAAGGCGTTTCGTGCTGACCTTTGTCGGTCGCACGACGCAAATCCCGATTTCTTCCATCTCCACCGCGAGGTCAACGCGCTCATGGGCAATAATAGTTTCCCAGGCGTTGTGCATCCCCTCGTTCCAGTTGATGTCGTCGAAGATCATGAGTGCAGTGGGGGCGGTGTAGGGGAGGATTTGGTGGAAGTAGTTGATGGTGGCTTTTTCTTCGTGATGCCCGTCGATAAAGGCATAATCCAGCGGCCTGAGTTCTTCCAGAACGCCGTCGAGCGTATCCTGGAAACGTCCGACTACGCAGCGTACATTATCCAGGCCGAGGCTGTGGAAATTACGCTGCGAGAGATCGGCGAGGGCTTCTGCACCTTCCAGCGTCATCAACCGTCCGCCGTCGCCGTTGAGTTTTAAGGCCGATGCCTGATATGAGGCGGAAATGCCAACGTTTGTCCCCATTTCAACCAGAGCTTTGGGCTTGAACTCGCGTACCAGCTTGAAGAGCAGCAGCGCCCATTCCGGCGGTTTACTGTGGCTGCACGCCGCTGCGACGGTCAGGGTTTTCGTCCGCCCCTGATACATTTCTTCATCGGTCAGCGTATCAGTGCGTTTGCCCGCGCCAAAGTCCATCACGGTCATCGACTCGTCAGAAGTTTCCATTTGATGCCGCAGTGCTTCGATCCGTTCGATAAAGGGCTGTTCTTCCGGAGAGATTGTTTTGGAGAATGTTGCTTTAATTGCCTGACCGAGCTGCTGTGCCTGAGGGTCGATTTCCTGAAGCAGCTTGTCCAACTGAGCGGAGGATTGCAGCTTATACGCCATTTCGGATGCTTTACGGACGACTTTTTTGAGCATAGAAAGGTCCTTTGCACGTTTTGAAGAGGATGGTCAGAGCATTACTAAGTCCTCAAAGTGGACTTGGCAAGGCACCGTTTCTCATTATATACTTAAGTTTGAAAATGTGTAACTTATCTTGAGATAATCAATGGTCTTTCATCACTTCAACAATTCAAAGCGTTAACGAACGACCGACATGAATGAAAGCGGCGCGGACGTTCGTTCGCGCTTTTTGTTTGCCTTTTTGCGTCACATTTTTCATCATTGATGCAGCACCTTGTTTGAAGGTCCCATTCACATCTTTGAGGAGTATTTCATGCCGTCCGTCAAAATTCAGCCGCGCCTGCCGAAAGGCTTCCGCGATTTTCTGCCTGCCCAGATGATTAAGCGCGAGTACGTCTTTAACACCGTGCGCGAGGTCTTCCACCTTTATGGCTTCGAGCCGCTGCAAACCCCGGTGCTGGAACTCAACGAAACGCTGATGGGCAAGTATGGCGAGGAAGCGGAAAACCTGATCTTCAGCGCGAAACATGGCCGCAGCGACAAGGACGAGCTTTCCATGCGCTATGATCTGACCGTGCCCCTGGCGAGGGTATTCGCGCAGTATGAAAGCCATCTACCGCTGCCGTTCAAGCGCTATCAGATTTCGCCCGTCTTTCGCGGGGAGCGTCCCCAGCGTGGGCGCTATCGGGAGTTTTACCAGTGCGACGCGGATATCGTCGGCATTGCCAGCATGAGCGCGGATGCCGAAATTCTGGGTGTCGTGGTCACGGCGCTGACGCGGCTCGGCTTCCAGAACTTTTCGGTCAAGGTTAACAACCGCAAGCTGCTGACCGGCATCGGCATTTATTCCGGTGTGCCGGATTCGCAGCTTCCCGATCTGTATCGCAGCGTTGATAAGTTCGACAAAATCGGCGCGGAAGGGGTCCAGAAGGAACTGGTCGAGCGCGGCGTCGACAGCGACGTTGTGGCGCGGATGATGAGCCTGATTACGAGCAAGCAGCAGGGGGCGGAAAATCTCGACCTGCTGGAAGACGTGATGGGCACGATTCCGGTCGCGGCGGAAGGCATCCGCGAACTGCGCGAACTGGCGGGGTATCTGGAAGACGCCGGCGTGAATCCCCAGTTCTACGAATTCGATTTTACGATGGTGCGCGGCCTGGGGTATTACACGGGGCCGATTTTCGAGACGGTGATTACCGAGCCGAACCTGGGCAGCATCACGGGCGGCGGACGCTACGATGATCTGATCGGCCTGTTCCGGCGGGAAAGCCTGCCCACCACCGGAACCTCGCTGGGCATCGAACGCATCATCGACCTGATGGACGAACTTCAGCTTTACCCGGCTGGAATCGGCGGGACGGTGGTGCAGGTGCTTGTCACGGTTTTTGATGAAAACAGCCGCTCCGAAAGCGCGAAGCTGGCGGCGGAACTGCGCGCAGCGGGCATTAACACTGAACTCTACATGCAGAATAAAAAACTCGGCGACCAGATGAAGTATGCTGATCGCAAGGGGATTCCGATGGTCGTGGTCATGGGGCCGGACGAAGCCGCACAGGGCGTTGTGAAGCTCAAGCGCTTGAAGGACGGCGAGGAAGCGACGGTGGAGCGGACAGCGTTTGCTGTAACGTTGAGTCAATTCCTGGATTAGAATTGAAGCAGACGAGATCGAGGGAACGCGCCATGCCGCTCCATTCACCGGTAAACGAGTATCATGGGGTGAACGCCCATCTGCACAGCTATTTTCAGAACAAGGGCGGATGGGAAGGATTCCATAATAAGTTTATCGGCGACATTGCCGAGGTGCTTTCGATCCTGTTACCGCCGAATTATTCGGTTGATACAGAACAATCGCTTCAAATCCACTTGCCATTGGCGCCACAACCCATCAGAACGAAGCCGGACATTACCATTTACGATCTAGGGTTGGATGATGAGCGTGGTTCGTTTCAGACTTCACATTCTACCGCGACGCTTACACAGACGGTTCTGGATACAATGATTGATATGGAACCGACTTACTACAGCGCCATCCTGATTTACGAGTTTAGTGGAGATGAAACCCTCGGCATTCCCGTAACGCGAATTGAACTTTTATCGCCGACCAATAAGACAGGGCCAGGATATTGGCAGTATATTGAAAAACGCTCTGCAACCTTGCGAGCAGGATTGCGTCTTGTGGAAGTCGATCTGATGCACCAGACACCTTCCCCCGTAAAAGGTATTCCTAATTATGGTCGTCACCAGGAACAGGCCTTCGCGTACACAATCACTGTGAGTAATCCAACACCTGACCTGGAAAAGGGGTTAGCAAGAACGTACAGTTTTGCAGTCGATACGCCCATCCCTGTTATCGAAATTCCGCTTTCTGGTGAGGAAGTGTTTCCACTGGATTTCAACACAATTTATCACGACACCTACAAAAGTATTCGTGCATATTCGCTGCGCGTCGATTATGAACAGCTCCCGTTGCGCTTCGAGACGTACAGTCCAGACGACCAGGCGCGAATCAGTTCCGTGATGGAGCGCGTGCAAAAGAAGTTTGAGAACACATCAGAATAGTTGTTTAATTTCCATTTGTTCTGATTCTGTAACAGCGACAGAGGTAAAAAACAGAAAAGGACGGCTCCCCAATTTGTGGGGGGTACAGGCCACAGATGCGGGCGTAGGATTCTCATTGTCGTCTCATAAAGGCGCTATGCCACATAAGGCTAACCAAAATGTTCGATTTCGTTGTTCCTCTGGTCGTCTTTTTCCTCGTGCTGCTCGTGCTCGCGTTTCTGCCTGCGCTGACTTTGGGGCTGGTGATCGTCGGGCAGGAGCAGGTCGGTGTGGTTGTGAAGAAATTTTCCACGCGGGGTGCATCACTGCCCGATGGTCGTCTGCTGGCGCTCAGTGGAGAGCCGGGTTATCAGGCCGATACCCTCGCGCCGGGGTGGTATCTGGGTTACTGGCCCTGGTTGTATAGTGTTCAGAAGGTGCCTCTGACCAACGTGCCGCAGGGTGAAATTGCCCTGGTGGTAGCGGCGGATGGCAACCCCATCCCGCCTGAACGCATCCTGGGCAAGTACGTGGACTGCGATGATTTCCAGAATGCGCGCAAGTTCCTGACCAGCGGCGGCGAAAAAGGCCGCCAGCTTGGCATTCTGACGGCGGGCAAGTACCGCATCAACACCGCCCTGTTTACCGTAATTACGGCGGAAAATGCCGCACAGCACGGCATGAAACCGGAGCAGCTTCGCGTCTATCGGGTGGACGCGGACAAGGTCGGCATCGTCACCACGCTTGACGGTGCGCCGATTGCGGAAGGCGAGATCGCGGGTCTGTATCTGCCCAACCATGACAATTTCCAGAACGCGCAGGCCTTTCTGGAGGCAGGTGGGCAGCGCGGCTTGCAGGAGCAGGTGCTGCTCTCCGGCTCGTGGAACCTGAATCCCTGGTTTACTCAGGTAGAGCAGGTGCCGATGACCGAAATTCCCATCGGTTACGTGGGCGTGGTGATCTCGTTTATCGGCAAGGCCCACATGGACATCAGCGGTTCTGACTTTAAACACGGCGACCTCGTGCATGTGGGGCATAAGGGCGTGTGGGAGACACCGCTTTATCCCGGCAAGCACCCGATCAACACCCGCGTGATGAAGGTCGAACTGGTGCCGACGACCAATATTGTGCTGAACTGGGCGTCGCGGGTAGAAGAACACGCTTATGACTCGCGCCTGTCCAGCATCACGGTGCGCTCGCGTGATGGCTTCGCTTTTGATCTGGATGTGTCGCAGGTGATTCACGTCGGTGCGCTGGATGCGCCGAAGGTCATCAGCCGCGTTGGGTCGGTGCAAAACCTGGTCGATCATGTGCTGCAGCCGATTGTGGGCAATTACTTCCGCAACGCCGCGCAGAACTATATTGTGCTGGATTTTCTCAGCGCCCGCAGTGAACGCCAGAAGGAAGCCGCCGAACACATCCGTATTGCTATTCAGGCCTATGATGTGCAGGCCATCGACACGCTGATCGGCAACATTAACCCACCCGCGCAGTTGATGACGACGCTGACCGACCGCAAGATCGCGGAAGAACAGCGGAAGACGTATGTCGTCCAGCAGGAAGCGCAGACCCAGCGCCAGCAGTTGGTGCGCGAAACGTCAATTGCCGATATTCAGGGCGACATCGTGCGTGCCGAACGAGGCGTGAACATCGCCGAACTGGAAGCGCAGGCGCAGATCAAACAGGCTCAGGGCGAGGCTGAAGCGATCCGACTGCGGGCGCAGGGCGAAGCTGAAGCAATCCGCGCAAAGGGCGAGGCGCAGGCATCGGCCTATCACGCAGGGGCGGAGGCGATGGGCGCGGAAGGCTTTACTGCTGTGCAATTGATGCAGATCGTCGGGGACAACGGCGTTCGCATCATCCCCGAAATCAATGTCAACGGGGGGCAGAACGGCGGTGGCACGGTGATGGACGCGCTGCTGGGGGTGCTGCTGCGTGACCAGCTACGCCAGCAACCCAACCCGGCGCAGGATGAAGCGGCGCACAAGGGTGCCAATGGCGCTGCTCATCTTGCCGACAGCACTGACAAGCGTTAAGGCACAGACAATCGACTTTACTGAAAGAGGCAGGCGCCAAACCTGCCTCTTTTGTTTTAGAATTTCCTGGTGGAGTATGGGAAGGAGCCAGCCATGACAGCAGGGGAAATTATCGAATGGGTGGGGCAGGCGGTTGATGTGGCCGGGGTAAGCGTGATTGTCCTGGGAATCCTGATCGCCAGCGGTCTGTTTCTGTGGCGAACGCTCAACCGGGGGAAATGGCCGCAGACCTTTTCGGCGTACCGCGAAGGGCTGGGGAGGGCGCTGCTGCTGGGGCTGGAAATTCTGGTTGCTGCTGACATCATCCGCACCGTCGCTGTGACACCCACGATTGAAAGTGTGCTGATTCTGGCGGTGATCGTCATCATCCGAACGTTTTTAAGCTGGTCACTGGAACTCGAACTGACCGGGCGCTGGCCCTGGCAGCCGCGCTCTAGGAATGCTGAGTCTGTGGCAAGCGAGGAAGTGTAACAAATCAACAACCTCGAGTTGCAGGCAAAGGGCATGTGTCGTTCAGTTGATACACGCCCCTTCAACATTTAGGCCTCTGCGCCTTCATCCGCCGTAAGGGGCAGTTTCTCCAGCGCTAGGCTGACCGGCAGGCGCACGGTGAAGGTGCTGCCCTTGCCTTCCTCACTGGTGACCGTAATGCCCCCGCCGAGCATCTCTGCAAAACGCTGGCTGATCGACAATCCCAGGCCTGTGCCGCCGTACTTGCGGGTGGTAGAGGCGTCGGCCTGCACGAAATCGCGGAACAGCTTATTCAGCACTTCCTCGCTCATGCCAATGCCGCTGTCGATCACCTCAAACAGGTAGGTTTCCGTCTCAGCCCGCGCCCTCAGTGTGATCTGCCCCTGATCGGTGAACTTGCTGGCGTTGCTCAGCAGGTTGAGCAAAATCTGCTTGACCTTCGTCCGATCAGAATACATGCCCTTTACATCCGGCGCGATCTCCATCACCAGGGTGTTGCCGTTTTTGTCCAGTGACGGCGCAATAGTCGAATACAGTTCGTCGATCAGATGCGGCACGTCGAAGTCCTGCGCAGAGACTTCCATACGTCCGGCCTCGATTTTCGCCAGATCGAGCAGGCTGTTGATGAGCGACAGTAAGTACTGCCCGGCGGATTGAATCTTCTTCGCGTCCGGGATAGCTTCGCTGTAGCCTTCTTCCTCGCCGATTTCCTGAATCAGTTCGCTGTAGCCGATAATGGCGTTTAGCGGTGTGCGCAGTTCGTGGCTCATGTTGGCGAGGAAGGTGCTTTTGGCGCGGTTGGCTTCTTCGGCGGTTTCTTTGGCGGCGAGGGCTTCTTTCTCCGCCCGTTTAATTTCGGTGATATTGGTCGCCACGCCGATCACGCCCTTGACCTTGCCGTGTGAGTCGCGCTGCGGCGTAAAACGCACCTCAAAAACGTAGCCGCTTTCGTGGTCTTCCAGTACCGTGCTGAAGGCCTCGCCCGCCAGCGCACGTTTTGCATCGCGGGTAACTTCGGGCAGTCGTGCGGCGACGAGCGGATTAAAAACGGACATCCCGGCGAGCTGACCCGGTTGCAGGCCGAGCACGTCCAGCGTCTTGCCTTCCATCAGCGTAATCATGCCGGTGCTGTCCAGTGCAAACAGAATAATTGGGGCGCTGGTGACGACCGTGCCGACGCGCTGCTCGGTTTCGGTAAGCTGCACCTGTGCCTTTTCCAGATCATTGAGCATTTCGTTAATCTCGCCCGCCAGCAAGCCGAGTTCGTCCTTTCTGCCTGCGGGTACACGAGTGCCGGAGCTGCCGCTGGCGCCGACCTCGCGCACACTTTTGCTCAGGCTGACCAGCGGCCTGAGGACGTTGAGTTCGAGCACCGTAAGCACCACGATGCCGAAAATCACGCCCGAAAGCAGCATCGCGCCCAGCAGCAGCATAAAGCTCTCCCGCCCCTGGGCATAGACGCTGCGTACCATGTCCATGCGCAGCAGCACAGCGGGTTGGCCGTAGAGGTCGTTAATTACAGTGTAAGCAGCGATGCGGTTTTCGTCGTCAGGTGTGGTAAAGGTCGTAATATAGGGTTCGCCATCCAACTGCCCCAGAGCATCGCGGGCGGCAGCAAAATCTGCTGGGAGGTCATTGCTGTTAAAAGAATGGTGTGTCAGCGACAGGCGGGTGGTATCGGCCAACTGCTGAACATAGGCTTCATCAAACTCCTTCACCCAGATCAGATTGCCAATAATCGGGCCGCTGACGAAACTCGTCAGGATGTTATGGGAGACGACCATGACCGGGCCTTCTGGGAGCAGCAGCACCCCGGCGGCGTAATCGGGAATATTGGGCAGGTAGCGCAGCGGGGCTGTTGGCTCAAAGTGGATTTCCATGCCCAGCGGGAGGGGGGCTTCACTGACAGTTTCGGAATCATACCCCTGGCTGAAAATGATGTCTCCCTGACTGTTGAGATAATAGGCCGCACGTACCCCCAACCGTACCTGTGATTCCGGGTTCAGGTTGACTTCGATATAGTCTTCGTTGCGATCCTGCACGAACTGGTAGCTGTCCGTCCAGTGTGCCCAGTCTCGGTTAAAGACCACAAACGCCTGCAGGCTGTCATGATAGGCATTGATCGCCCGTGTGATATTCTGCCGTGCGAGATCGTTTTCCAGATTACGGTAACTTCGCAGCACGATCTGATCGGCAGCCACATAGACCAGCGCCAGCAGGCCGAGAATCGTGGCGATGAGGGTGAGCAGTGTTTTTGTGCGCAGCGTCATGGGATTCAGCGTTACCGTTCGTTAGGTAGATTTTCCTTTGATCTGATTATCATCATTTTTCTCAAATTGAACACCAAACGTTTTCAGCACGGTCGGCAGAAAAAATCCATACCACATTGACAAGATCATTCTGTTCCACGCCCTCACCCACGAGGACATCAACCGCATCGTGGATGTCCAACTGCGGAGGCTGGAGCAGTTGCTGGCTGAACGCCGTATCACGCTTGAACTCACGCCAGAAGCAAAGGCATTTCTGGCTGAGCGCGGCTTTGACCCGGTGTATGGAGCACATTCTCTCAAGCGGGCAATCCAGCGCGAGGTACAGGATCTGCTGGCGGTGGCGCTGCTGGAAGGCCGCGTGCAGGAAGGCGATCATCTGGTCATCGACAGCGACGGCAATGCCCTGATGTTTATGCCTGTGTCAGCAGTCGCCTCTTTCGAGTAAAATCATCAGTGGGCAGTAGTAAGTGCTGCTGCCCATTTTCGTTGATTGAGCATTCAAGAAGAGGGCATCGTGCTACAGCGCCTCTATGTCGATAACTATAAAAGCCTCGTCAACTTCGATCTGCAATTTGGGGCTTTAAATCTTTTGCTGGGAGACAACGGAAGCGGTAAAACCACTGTGTTTGAGGTGTTGAACAAGCTGCATTTATTGTTGGTTGCGGCGAAATTGGTGTATAGAGTATTTCCCTCCACCTCACTTACTAAGTGGCTAAAGTCTTCGACGCAACAATTTGAACTTTCCATAAAAAGCGGTTTAGGTTCCTATCGCTATATACTTCAAGTTGAACATGATAAAACCAATAGACAAGCCTTCATTCAACATGAATCATTATACTTAGACCAGCAAGTTCTTGTGGAATTTGCAAGCGGCTCTGTCAAACTTTACAGCGACGATGCGGCAATAATAGCGGAGTATCCAGCTGACTCATCACGCTCTATAGTAGCAACCATTCCACCTCGTCGAAATACAACCAAATTAACAGCTTTTCAGGAACAGATGGCGACGTTAATTATCGTTCATCCCATTACTATTGACTGGATCATGTCAAGCGAAAGTGCTGAAGAAGGTCATCAGCCCAGCCTGAACCTGGAAAATTTTGTGTCTTGGTATCGCTACCTTATTCAAGATGGGAATTTTTATTATCATCTTGTCAATGATCTTAAAAAGGTTATACGCAACTTTAGGTCACTCTCCTTAACGGTAGTAGGCGAGGATCGCCGCTTGCTCATCGTAGATTTCCAGGATGAAAAAAGCGGTACAACGGCTTCATTCCGCTTCGATGAACTTTCCGACGGACAGCGTATGTTGATTGTGCTCTATACGTTGCTGCATTTGCCAGATCATGCCGACTCACGATCTCATAGGTTTATGGTGTGTATTGATGAACCGGAGAACTTTATCGGCCTGCGTGAAATACAGCCCTGGCTTGCTTCGATGCTGGAACGAGTGCAGGACAACGATCTACAGTTAATCCTGATTTCGCATCACCCGGAAAGCATCAACTACCTACTGATGCCAGACGAAACCCATGTGGGACTATGGTTCAGTCGTGAACACACGCTTGCACCCACACGGGTTGAACCTGTTCGTATTCCAGCGGAAGAACTGCCAGTTTCCGAACTCATCGCGCGCGGGTGGTTGGAGAATGCCAGATAGTGCCTATGCCGAAATCGTCGTCTTATGTGAAGATCGGCAGTCAGAAGTCTTTGCGCGTCAGTTTCTCAAAATCTACTTCGGGTTGAATAATCATCAGTTGCGCTTCAAAGCCGCCCTGCCCGGTGTGGGCTCCGGGGAGCGCTTTGTACTGAACGAATATGCCGCAGAGGTGAAACTGCTGCGACAAAAGCGGAATATGAAGCGCATTGCGCTGGTCATTCTGATTGATGGTGATGTGCTGGAAGTCGAAGATCGCATGAAACAGTTGGATGCTGTCCTGCGCGAAAGCGGCACAGAAGTGCGTCAGGGGGAAGATGCTGTTGCGATTTTTATCCCAAAGCGCAATATCGAGACTTGGATTGCTTACCTACGAGGGCAGCAGGTCGATGAACAGAAGACATAGTTCCCTTTCCTATACCCATTTATGGACATAGGTGGGACTGTTTTATGCAGGACAAACCCGCATGGGATGAACTACTGCACCCCCTATCCCGTTGCTGAATGCGTTCGGGATTACTTAATGGACACGTTGAATATTTTACACCCGCCACGATTTTCGGCAGGCAACGCGCTATATTCCATTGTTAAGCTGCCTTGTGTCGTATGCCGTTGGCTCCAAATCCACAAAAGGGGGGAGCCTGAAGTTACATTAGACACACCTACATTTTACCCTAAAACGCCACAGAAAACCATAGGGATGGTTAACGTTCGACATACCCCCATCTGCCGGAGCAGAGTAGCGTCAGACCGCTGGTAAAACGGCTGGCGGAAAACTGCGCCAACAATATTCCTTTGCCGGAAAATGCTCCCGCTTCGTTAAAGGCTGCCTGCGAAGAATTACACCGAATCCCTCGCAGGCGTTAGCGGAATTCAGCCAATGCCATTGGCAATCAGATGCTCGATCTTGAGCCGAACAAGCACCCGTTCACGCGAGAGCAGTTCTACGACGCGAGGGTTCGGCGGGGCAGCAGGGCGGGAAGCCATTGTCGCCTGATAATGCTGGCCGAGCCGGCCATACACTGCTCTGCCTGGATCATCACTCAACTGGACGCTTCCCGATACACTCACATAGCGGTAGCCGTCCTCCACGCACAGTGACATACGTCCGTCGCGCAGCAGGTGCTTATGCTTAAGGCTGCCTTCCGGTGTGTTGACGATAATTTCATCGCCATCCAGCAGAAACCACACCACTGTCTGATGTGGGATGCCATCCGCGCCAATCGTCGCGGCGACCGCGAAACGGGGTTCGCTCAGGAAAGCCCGCACAGCGTCATTCATCTCGGCCATCGGATTGCCCCTTTTATTCAATCAGGCGCGGGCGCGGGTGGTCAGCAGGTAGATCACGACGGCTCCAGCGATGACATGCATCACTTCCAGCGTCAGCACCGTGCTAATGGCGACCGGCTCACTTGTCGGGATCATCCCGGTCGTCAGCATGAAAGGCTGCGCGAAGGACAGCACCAGTGCCACAATCGCCACAATGCGGAAGGTCGAGATCGGGCGTTGGCTGAAGCGGGGCATGAGCGTGAAGACGAAGGTGCCAAGCAGAATGCCAATGGTTGTCGCGAAAATCACCACGAGAACGAACGGCGGCGCAGGGACGTCCGGAGGCGTGATGTTAAACTCGATGCCAAGCGCACTGGCGATCAGATAAACCACGACATTGGCGACGCTGGCAATCACGGCAGCGAGAAGCCCGGTCTGCCAGACCTTCGCGGGGGCGGCGATTCGTTCCTGGGGGACGGTGTTAACGGACATGCGGTTCGTTCTCCTTTGTTGAGACGATCAGGTACAAATCAGACATCAATCAGTGTTACCCTTAGACGGCTAAGTAAATTGCGAAACAAAAAAGGCTACGGTTGGCCTTCTTCGGACAGATTCGCCACGACCTGCAGCAGCAAACGCCGCAGCAGAACACGCTCATCAACAGTCAGATTGGCGGTCGTCCGCGCTTCCAGATCCGCCCACGCCTGCTGAATGTCACTTTCCAGCGCACGGCTTTTCTCCGTCAGATAGACTCGCGAGACGCGGCTGTCTTCGCTATCGGTGCCGCGCGTCACCAGACCATTGCTTTCCATCCGAGAAAGCATTTTATTGACGGTTGGCGGCTGAACGCCCATCCGCTCGGCTAGCTGGCTTTGCGTCTGGCCGTCCTGCTGGCACAGGTGCATCAGGAACATTTCCTGCCCGGCATGCAGCCCCACTGCATTCAGCGAGTCTTCTGCGCAGCCGCGATGTGCTTTACAGATTTGCACGATCAGATAGCCAATCGTCTGTTGAACGTCTTCGAGCATCCATTTTCCAAATTCATTAGCCGACTAAACAAATGGTAGCCCGATTGACCAAGCCTTGTCAAGCGCTTTATGCTTTCTCTGCATCAGAATTCTGTTAAAGTTCGATAAAGGTCGCTACAACGTTTTCCATTGGAGCATTTTCTGTTATAGTCAAACCATCACTCATGAGGCCGCTTGCTTCCATCGTATTTCGCATACTACCCCAACGTCCCCGGCCTGCCAGCCCTAAATCCAGCTGGAGGAAATAATGACCGACCGCCGTTTGAACGATGTTCCCGCCTCCACCAGTACAGCAAGTGGGGGCAATTCAGGTGAAACGCGAGACGAACATTTCCGGCGGCGCGTATTCAATACCATCATCACAACGACGACGGTGGTCGTCCTGCTGATCGTCTTCGCCTTCACGTTTAACGTCCTGCTACAAGTTTTTCTGTCTATTCTGATCGCGGTCGTGCTGCGTGGCTTTACCAACGGGCTCAAACACCGCACGGGCTGGCCGGATCAGATCGCCTTTGGCGTGGTACTGGCGCTGATTGTCGCTGTCTTCATTCTGCTCGGCCTGCTGCTGGGGCCGCAGCTCAGCAACCAGATTACTCAGTTCGTCGAAGCTCTGCCGCAAGCGGGCGAGGCCGTGACCAATCAACTGCGCGGGACGACCATCGGACGGGCGATTTTGCAGCAGGCTCCCGAAGCCGTTAACTTAGAGCGGTTGTTCCAGGGCAGCGGGCCACAAAATGTCGTGGCACAGGCAACCGGCCTTTTTTCCACAACCCTGGGGCTGCTTGCCAACACCGTCATCGTCATCTTCCTGGGCATCTATTTCGCCATCGAGCCGCAGACTTACCTCGGCAGCCTCATGCGACTGATTCCGCCGCTGCGCCGTCCCCGTGCGCGTGATATTGCCGATCAAGTCACGGTTATGCTCCAGCGCTGGCTGCTGGCGCGGGCGCTGTCGATGGTGTCGGTGGGTGTTTTATCGTTTATCGGCCTGGTGCTGATTGGCGCACCGCTTGCCCTCACGCTGGCGATTATCAACGGTCTGTTCTCGTTCATCCCCACCTTTGGCCCGCTCATCGGCGCGATTCCGGCGGCACTACTGGCGCTGCTGGAAGGGCCGCAAAAGGCGCTGCTGGTGCTGGTGGTGTTCTTCGTCGTGCAGCAGATCGATAACTACCTCTTCACCCCCATCATCGAACGCCGGACGGCCTCGCTGCCCCCAGCGCTTACACTCAGCAGCCAGCTTTTCCTGAGCGTCTTTTCGGGTGTAATCGGCTTAATTGTCGCCGCGCCTCTGGCCGCCGCCACGCTGGTGCTGGTGCGCGAGGCGTATGTGGAGGATGTGCTGGGGGATAAGGTGGACGAAGAGCATGGGCAGGCAGAAAAGCAGGAAGACGGCGGCTGAAACTCAACCATCACAACCTAAACCATCATCGTGCATCTCCGTAGGGGCGACCCGCCGGGTCGCCCTACAACCGCGCAATTCGCGAAATTTTTACCGCGCAGGCACAGGCCGCCACTGCGGATTCCAAGCGGGGAAATCAAGCAGGCGTTCCTCGCGCCCGCTGCCATCCACCGGGGCGATGAAGACGTAACTGTCCGTCTGGAGCGTGAGCGTATTGCCGCTGGTGATATTCGTGCTGCGAAGGTCGCTGTAGGCGATGTGCTGTCCGTCCGGCGACCACGTATGAACACCACCGCCAAAATTGACGCGGTGCGTAGTTCTGTTCGCGTACTCAAAAATTGCATAGCTTTCGTTTTCAGTCCATTGTCTCACCAGGATACGATCTCTGACAGGCGACCATGCCAGAGGCTCAAACTCTTCTTCATAGTAAACTTCATCAGTGTCAGTGGATGGATCGAACCTCATCAACACATTTCTCAAAGAGCAATACAGCAGCTTATTATCACGATCCCACGTCAGCCAGATAAAACATGGCCTCCTGACGACGATACGCGGATTGCTGCCGTCCGCATTCGCAAGCACGACACCAGTGATCTCGCTCGTCCGCGTAAAATAAGCGATATAACGCCCATCTAGTGACCATGTTGGCGCGAATTCATCAACACCGCCTTCTACCGCAAGAGGCGTCACTTCCCTAGTGGCAGGCTCAACGACGTAAAGATTGTTTTCGGTTAAATTTGCTGCGGCATGTTGAACATAAGCAATACGTTGACCATCAGGCGACCAGGCCGGGTCGTAGATGCCATGTGGACTGAACGTTAACTGGCGCTTGTTCCTCCCATCTGGATCCAGGACATAAAGCTGTGCGACGTTCTCCTGATAGGCTACAACTGCCAGTTGCTGTCCGTCTCGTGACCAGGCCAGTGCTGCTTGCACAGCGTCGTCATTCGTGATGTTGCGGAGAAGGCGTGTGCGAAGGTCGATGGAGTAAACATCAACGCGAGCATCTCTCCTGCCAACAAAAGTAATCTCATTGACGGGCAGCGTCTCGCCCAGCGCCATCGTCCCCGCCATGCTCAGGCACAGCAGGAGGACAAGCGCAACCGAAATCACCAGCAGAAAGCGCCACACAATCGCTTATGCCTCATCCACAAGATTGGAGACTTCGATCAGATTATCATCGGGGTCGCGGAAGTAGACTGAGCGCAGCCTGCCGACCGCGCCCGTGCGGAACGAGGGCCGCTCCAGCAGCGTCACGCCCTGCGTCGTCAGATGCACAACGACGTCTTCCAGCGGCGTGTTCGTGATGAGGCAGAAATCCGCCGAGCCGGGTGTCGGATGCGCCGCTTTCGGCTCGAACTCCCGCCCGGCCTGATGCAGGTTGATCTTCTGCTGACCGAACGCCAGCGCCCAGCGCCCCTGCCCGAACGTGACGACTTCCATCCCCAGTACACGGGCATAGAAGTCGCACGTCGCGTCGATATCGCGCACGGTCAGGACGAAATGGTCAAGACGGCTGATCGTGAACATTCAGACCAGTTGGCGCGGGCGGACGGCATCAATCCCGGCGCGGAGTAGTTTCGCCCGCTTCCGCATCTCGTCCAGCGGCATCGACCCGTCGCCCGTCAGCCAGCCGGCCATCCCGACACAGGTCGCCCCGGCAGCGATGAACTGCGGCGCATTGTCGCCCGTCATGCCGCCGTTGCACATCCACTTAAGATGACTCAGCGGCCCACGAATGCTTTTGAAGTAATCCAGCCCCAGATTGCCAATCGGGAAAATTTTCAGCAGCCGCACACCCATATCCCAGGCGGTGATCGCTTCGGTTGGGGTCATGACTCCCGGCGCGATCAGCACGCCCGCATCCATGACCACGCGCACCACGTCCGGCTGGAAGGCGGGCGAGACGACAAAATCCGCCCCGGCATCCAGCACTCGACGCGCATCTGTCGGGGTCAGCACTGTCCCCATGCCCACACAGGCCGCATCACCGAACTCGCGCTTAGCGGCCTGCATCGCTTCAATGGGGCGTTCGCTGTTCATCGTGAACTCGAAGGCGTTAATGCCCTCTTCCATCATCAGGGCGGTGACGCGCAGGGCATTGTCTGGCCCGAACGCGCCGCGCATCCCGGCCATAATCACGCCGTCTTCCATCATCTGATAAGCATTGTCGATGGTCATCATGGATTGTTTTCCTCTCGTTGAAGGGGTGGATGGTCTGTACAGACTAATTTAACCGCCAGGACGCAGCGCGATACGTTGCAGAACGCCAGGATTTTCTTTTGATCTTTGTGTCTTTTGTGCCTTCGTGGTTCAAATTCCTTTAGGCCTTACGCACTTGAACCTTCGCCCTCACCCTAAATAGCGTTGTCCGGTATTGAGGAGAAGGGAAAAGTGTCTAAGTTGATCTAAACTCCTAAGCTCTGACCCAAAGGAGGCGATCATGGACTTAGACACCTTTCTCACACAATTATATGTGAT
>JANRLJ010000005.1:0-9623 GCA_033762735.1 bacterium
TATATTCCGTTGTTAAGCTGCCTTGTGTCGTATGCCGTTGGCTCCAAATCCGCAAAACGGGGGCGCCTGAAGTTACATTAGACACGCCTACATTTTACCCTAAAACACCACAGAAAGCCATAGGGATGGTTAACGTTCGTCATACATCAATTCTCTGCTAAAATTTGAAAATAAGGCGCGAGTAGAGGTTAAGCTATTATGTCGCAGGAGACCGCAGTTCCAGCCACCATCGATTTAAGCAAGTACATCGACACGAAGTACTTTGGGGAACGTCCGCATATTCGGGGACGACGTATTCCGGTTGCAGCTGTTGCAAATGGAGCGCAGATGCAGCAGTGGAGTATTTATCAAATTATGGATGAATTTGACCTGAGTGAAGCCGAGGTGTTGGCTGCTCTGCTTTACTACCAGGAATATCAGACGGTAATCGATCAGCAGGAAGCAATTTATCAGACTGAGTTGAACGAAATGTACCGTTTGTACGGCAAAGATTAACCCTTGTTCTGCGATTCAGGACTAAAAGGTTTCAGATAGACCACGACAAATACTCCCCAGGTAATTCAGAAAACGATCATCCAGCACGGGAAAAACAATAACCCGGCTCCCGGTGGGAGGCCGTCGGTATTTCTCGCTCGCCAAATGATGTCATACCAGAGCATTCCAATCAGCAAACAGCCTGCGCAACTGCCCACAAAACAGATAATCAGAGCACTCAGGACGATGAAAACCGCGCACATCAAAGCAAGGGCTTTCTCTGGTAAAATCGACATAAAGTACGAACAGAGGTTATACACGGTATGTCGCAGGAAACCGCAGTTCCAGCCACGATTGACTTAAGCAAGTACATCGATAGGAAATACTTTGGGGAGCGTCCGCATATTCGGGGGCGGCGTGTCTGGGTAACGATGATTGCAGCCAACGCTCCACGTCTGAGCTGGAACATTCAGGAATTGGCTGATGAATTCACGTTGAGTGAAGAACAGGTGCTTGCCGCCTTGCTCTATTATCGAGAGCATCAGCAAGAACTCGACGCGCAGGATGCCGAAGAACAGCGTTTGTGGGATGAAATGGCGCAGCAGCATCGGCATAAACAGAAAAAATGACAATCCGTTTCTACTTCGACGAACACATGCAGCGACCTGTAGCGAAAGCCCTTATTCAAAAAGGGATTGAGGTGATTCGGGCAGTTGATGTAGGGATGGAAGCCAAAGATGATGATCGAGAACATCTGCCGTATGCAACCAAAAATCAGTTAGTGCTTGTAACCTTTGATCGTCCCTTTGCTGGTCGAACGATGTCACGAAACGATCATGCTGGATTGATTTGCTTATCCGAAAAAATCCGTAATGACATTGGTGAGATCATTCGGGCACTGACCGAATTTGCAGAACTTTACGACATGGACGACGTTAAGGGGCAGGTGTTCTGGCTAGGTTCGTCGTGATGGATTGCTGCACTTGCCGCATCACCAGAACGTACTGCGCGGAGGCTAACCCGATCAGCAGCCAGTGGACGAAGTAGAAGCGATCCCACAGCGTGATCGCATCACCCATTCCGAAGATGCCATGCGCCACAATCCCCCCGGTTACTGCTACAGCCACCACCCGCGCCGCTGAATCACCTTTACGCCACCCCTCCCACAACATAAAAGCTGTCGCGACATGCCAGCCGATAAAGATCAGCAGCCCCGGCACCCCGAAATCGGCTGCAATCTGGACGAATTCGTTATGCGCATGGGGCAGGATGCGCGGGCAATCCTGTGGACAGTTGAAGTCATAGGTCACGACGGGATAGTCCTGCCGCACTTCACCGAAGCGAAAGTTATTCATCCCGACTCCGGTGAAGGGGTGATCGGCCACGATGTTCAGGCCACTGCGCCAGATGTCAAAACGGCGGCTGAAACTGCTTTCGTCGCGGCTGGAAATTCCCGGCTGCGCACCCCCGCCCTGTGCGCTGGCTGTCGCTGCTGGAAACAGGTTGAACAGCAGTGCGCCCTGGATCGCCACCACCAGCGCCAATCCCGCAATCGCCGCAAGACGAGGGATGGTCATCGGGACGACGAACAGGGCCAGCCCTGCTAAACCAAGAATGACCCCCGCGATGGCAAAGCGACTTTGCCCCACGAACAGCGCCAGAAACAGTGTCACGAATGCCAGCACCGCCAGCAGTGTTAAGACAAGGCCGCCGAACACGAAGGGACGGCTGCGCTGTATCTGGTTTCCGGGTGAACCATCCGTAAAAGCACGGGTAAGTTCGCGCCACCAGGGATAAAGCGCCAGTCCCGCCGCCATCGGCACCAGCCACGCAATCGCGCCCGCGACTTCGTTCGGGTTGAAGGTGCCGACGAACGGGATATTGAAGCGGGGCAGCGCCCGGATGATGAAGTTCAGCGCATCCGATTTGCTCACCCACTGCGTCGTTCCCAGCGCGACAACGCCCAGCGCGAGGCTGAACGCGCCGACCAGCACCAGCGCTGGCAGCATGGAACGTGTTGCGCGTGCCAGTTCCGTTAAGGCGATGACGATCCACACGCCCAGAATCACGCGCGTGAGCAGAAACGAAATCCAGACGCCAGGGAGCAGCTCCAGGACGCCGCGTGTGTCATACGGCGCAACAGAGACATTCACCTGTCCGAGAACCAGCAGGGCGACCAGCCAGGGTGTGAGCGGCGTGAGGGTAAAGAAGCGACCATAGCCGATGAAGCGCAGCCCCATGAACAGGGGCAGGCCGAGCAGAAATCCCGCATAGCTGGCGCGGTCGAGTGGTTCGGCAACTGAAAAGGGATAACTGCTCGGAAACCAGAAATAATACAGGGTGATTCCGATGACAAACGGCTCTACCAGCAGCAGCAGTTGTGCAATACGCTTAACCCAGGTCATGAATCTTCCTAACGACTATTTGCAAGATGTTAAGAAGCACCAGTTGATAATAATGTTGACATAGCTGTAATAGTTATGTTAGACTGAAAGCGCAATACAAAAGACAACGTTTCTTAAAAAATACTCGCCAATCAGCGCGACCAAAGGCCGCACACACCGCACTCACCCCGAAAGGTCAACTTATGATTCACCAAGTCGTGACGCGCGTCTCCCTGGACTCATTTCGAGAACGTTCTCGCGGGAAGAAAGTCATCCTGCTCTATCCCTGGACGAACTATCGCAATCTGTTCCTGACCCATTTTCTCGCCAGCGCCAGCGAGGGGCTATTGTACTATAGAATCCCCACGAACCAGGCGAGCCTGAGCACCTGGGTGGCCGATCTCATCAATGAACTGGACAGCGCCCTGGGCGGCTTTGGCAGCAAAACCCGTTCGGTGCTTGAATGGTCAACTGCTGAGGGACTTGGGGCGGCGCTGGCAGAAGACCTGGTGACATATCGCAAAACCCGTGCCAGGGGCGAATCACAGTTGACCCTGTTTATCGACGAATTCGACCGCGTGCCCCATGACAGCAATTTCGACACCTTCATTCACGCGCTGGTGAACGCGCTCCCCGCCGATGTACAGCTTGTGGTAAGTTCGCGCCTGCTCAATCATCAGCCCTGGTACGACATGGTCGCCAGCGGGACGGCGGTGGTGCTGGGCACGGAACATCGCAAGAATGACGTGATGTTCACGGTGGAAGAAAAGCCCAAGCCGCAGTTGGAAATTTATGCGCTTGGTCGTGGACATGCGCTGGTGAACGGGCAGGAAATCGCCAACTGGGATGGGGCACTGCCGCGTAATCTGTTCTTCTACTTTATTGATAACCCGCTTGTCACCCGCGACGATATTTTTTCAACCTTCTGGCCGAACCTGACGATCAAGGAGGCCACCAACGTCTTCCATGTGACCAAGCGCAAGATCAGCGAACGCATCACGATGAAGGTGGAAGAAAACGGCAACTATGAGCTGACGCAGTATGCCAGCGGCTTCTACATGCCGAGCGATAAGGTCGTGCGCCATTACGACGCCGGGGACTTTCAGGAAGCGGTCGAACGTGCGCAGATCACGCACGATGACCGGGAAGCCGAAGTGCTCTACCGCCGTGCTGTTGATCTGTATAAAGCACCGTTTCTGGAAACCATCCACATGCCCTGGGTAGATGCGCGTCGCGAACATCTGCGCCAGCTTTATGCCCATGCGCTGGTCGGTATGGGACGGATTCATCAGCGGCGGGGCGAGAACCACGAAGCGCTGGGCTATTTCGTGCGCACGTTGAAGGAATCGCCCGAACGCGAGGACATCCACCGCGAGGTTATCTCGCTCTACATTCAGTTCGGCGCTTATGACGACGCCCGCAACCAGTACAACCATCTGAAACAGATTCTGGATGAAAAGTTCGGCCTGCCGCCGTCGCCCGATACAGATACGCTTCTGGCCGGACTGAACGGCCATTGATACACCAGCCAACGCCTCGCTTATGACGGGGCGTTTTTATTTTCCCTACGCGCCCGTGTACGGCTCACGCTATAATAACCCCTATGGCAGAAAATACCTCTCAGGTTCGCTCACCGCGTACCCGCCGTCCATCGACCCGCCGCCACATGCCGTCCGATCACACCGGGGTGCTGATCGCCGGGGGCATGATGATGGTGGTGGGGTGGGCAGGTTTATACTGGCTCATCACGACGCAGAAGGTCGGGCTGGGGCCGGAAATCTGGCTGTTCTTTGTGCTGCTGCACATGGCGATTGTCGGCACCGTACTGCCTCTCGTGCGCTACCTCAACGCCCGCCTGACCCCGCTCGAACGCGAGCCTGCTTCTGGTGGTGTAATCGTCCGGCAGAGTGTGTGGGTGGGGCTGTTTGTCGTCATCTGCGCCTGGTTGCAGATTCCCCGTGTGCTGACGCTGCCGATGGCGTTCTTTCTGGCGCTGGTGTTCGTGGTGATCGAAGCCTTCCTGCGCCTGCGCGAAGCCAACTTTGAAGAAGACTAGCCAGAAGCGATGAGCAATGAGCGACGAGCAATGAGTCATCAGCCATCTCCTAAAGTTAGAAGTTTTACACTTAAGCGTGTCAGGACGAGTTTCAAACCCTCTCCCGCGACGAAAAATCTCCACAGCAGTGCAGTGCGGATTTGGTGTGATGTCCACCCTCAATGAACGCCTGCGGGCGCTTCCGTCGCTGGATAAACTCGCCAGCAGCGCCGCTGCGCAACAACTGATCGTATCGTATGGGCGCGACGCAACACTTGATGCACTCCGTTATGTGCTGGAAGAAACCCGTGCCGCGCTGCGTTCCACTGAAACGCTCTCGGTTGATTCTGAGTCGCTGATCGAACGCGCCCAGGAAGCCCTGAAGAGTCGCTTTCGGCCTTCCCTGCGTCCTGTCATCAATGCGACCGGCGTGATCATCCACACCACTCTGGGGCGCGCGCCACTCTCTGAAGCTGCGCAGCAGGCCATGCTGGACGCGGCCAGCGGTTACAGCAATCTCGAATTCGACCTCGACAGTGGCAAACGGGGCAGCCGCCTTGTCCATGCCGGGACGCTGCTGGCGGAGATCACCGGGGCGGAAGCCGCGCTGGTGGTAAATAACAATGCCGCCGCCACTGTGCTGATGCTGGCGGAACTGGCGCAGGGGCGAGAAGTCATCGTCTCTCGCGGGCAGTTGGTCGAAATCGGCGGGGGGGTGCGTGTGCCGGATATCATGCGCCAGAGCGGGGCAAAGTTGGTCGAAGTGGGCACTACCAACCGCACCCGCGCCAGTGACTTTGAAAGCGCCATCACAACGGAAACAGATATGCTGCTGCGTGTCCATTCGTCCAACTTTAAGCAGATTGGCTTCGTGGAGGAAACGCCGCTGGCGGAGATGGCCGAGATCGCGCATCGTCATGGGCTGCTGCTGGGCGATGATCTAGGCAGCGGGGCGCTGATCGATACCTCGCGCTTCGGCCTTGCGCCGGAGCCGACGCCGCAGGCCAGCCTCCTGGCAGGGGCGGACGTGATCTGCTTCAGCGGCGATAAACTGCTCGGTGGGCCGCAGGCGGGAATCCTCATCGGCACCCGTGCCATCATCGACCGTCTCAAAAAGCATCCGCTTGCCCGTGCAATTCGGGCGGATAAGCTGTGCCTGGCCGCGCTCACCGCCACGCTCGATCATTACCGCCGGGGCGAGGCCTTTGAGAAGATTCCGGTGCTGTGGATGATCGCCCGCCCGCTGGAAGACCTGCGAACGCTGGCAGAGACATGGGCGGCGCAGCTCAACCGTGAGCGCTCGATTGCCTCCGTCGTTGACGGGCAATCGACCGTCGGCGGTGGCAGCCTGCCAGGGGAAACGCTGCCTACTGCGCTGCTGGCGCTGGACATCGCGCACCCTGACGACTTCGCGGCCAGACTGCGGCAGGGCAATCCGGCGATTGTCGCCCGCATCCTCGATCAGCGTGTGGTGTTCGATCCGCGCACCATCCTGCCGCACCAGACCCAGGTGTTTATGGATGCGCTTCAAGCCTCCCTTGCACGCCTTTGAGTGGACAAAATCAAACGAACAGATCGAATCTGCGATACATCGCGCTAACGCCAGAATTTTAAAGTCATAGGACGTGCGCAGCTGGATGTTTTCGCCCTCACCCCAAACCCCTCTCCCTCAGGTAGAAGGGCTTAAAAACTAGACTCTCCCCCTTCGCCCTGAGGGAGAAGAGGGCCGGGTGGTTGAGGGTTTGCGTAAGTTCTGATTCAACTCTTTGCGTGCTTCGTGCCTTCGTGGTTTCAATTGTATTTCGGATGTTACGATGCCGTGCCTTTGCATGACGCCTCTAACCCCGCTATGATTCGGCTCCATTGTTTTGAATACATCTACCCGAACTCAAAGGCAGATTATGAAATCCGATCTTGATCGTCTGATGCAGGAGCGCGGTTTAGCAGCGCTCATCGTCCCCGTGAGCGACCACTACAGCTACGCGCTCGATTACCTGGTCGGCGGCGTCCACATCACCAGCGGGATCGCTGTCAAAACAGTGGGCGCGGCACCGGTGATCGTGGCGAATCCGATGGAAACCGATGAGGCGGCGGCCAGCGGCTTACAGGTCTACAGCACCACCGACCTGGGGTATATCGACTTCCTCAAGGCAGCGGAAGGCGACGGCACCAGAGCGACCGTGCCGTTCTGGGGGCATGTCCTCAAGCAGCTTGGCGTCATGGAAGGGAAAGTCGGCATTTACGGCGTGGGCGACCTTCATTTTATCGTGGAACTGGTCAAGCTGCTGAGCGTGGCACACCCGCAGTATCAGTTCAGCGGCGAGATGGGTACAACGCTGTTTGACCAGGCCAGCCTGACCAAAGGCGCTGACGAAATGGCGCGTATTCAGGACGTGGCGCGCCGCACAGGGGAAGTGCTGCAAGCAACCTGGGACTATATCGCCGGACATGCGGCGGACGCGGAAGGCACAGTCATTCAGGCCGACCATACGCCGCTGACGATTGGCGACGTAAAACGCTTCATCCGCCGCGAACTGCTCGACCGCGGCCTGGAATGCAATACCATGATCTTCGCGCAGGGGCGGGACGGGGGTGTACCGCACAGCCGGGGGCAGGAGTCTATGGCGCTCAAAGTGGGCGAAGCGATTGTGTTTGACCTGTTCCCGCAGGAACTTGGCGGCGGCTATTTCCACGACACCACACGCACCTGGAGCATCGGCCATGCCCGCGAGGATGTGCAGCAGGCGTATAACACGGTGATGGAAGCGTTCGATATCGCGCTGGAAACGTTCGCCGTCAATAAGCCGACTCATCTGATGCAGGAAGCCGTGCTTGATCACTTCGAGAGCAAAGGCCACCCGACCAGCCGCAGCAAGGAAGGCACCACCGACGGCTACGTGCACAGCCTGGGGCATGGGGTAGGGCTGAAAATTCACGAGCGTCCCAGCATCAGCCATCTGCGCAAAGAGGATATGTTTCAGGTCGGAAACGTCATCACGATTGAGCCAGGGCTGTATTACCCGAATCAGGGTTACGGGGTGCGCGTGGAAGACACCTTTTACGTCAGCCAGAGTGGGGAGTTGATCTCACTGACGGATTTCCGCAAGGATTTGGTGCTGCCGCTGAGGGGGTAGTGGTGAAGCAGGGACAAGGGGGCGGCACTGCCCCCTTTTGTTTCGTGTATTCAGATGCAAAGATGCTCGCTCCTGAGTAGTAGACTGAAAACAAATTCTGGAATAAATTCTTAGGAAAGATTTACGCACAAAACAAAAAGAGTTTACAAATTGGCCTTAAGCTGAAACGAGTGCAGTCAAACGCAGTTGTGTTTTCAGCCTCAGTAGTAAGGAAAACAATTCGATGTCCAACCAGTTTAAACGCACCCTCGTGATGGTGCTTTCAGGTGTTTTGCTGATGATCGTTGGCTATGTCATCGGCACCAGCGTCATTTCCAGCAGTGCGACGGGCAGCACCCAGGTGCGCGAGGAAACCATTATTCAGGCGCAGGCCGGAACGGGGCCAGCCCTGTCTGATCTGGAACGCACGATCTCCGAAGTGTACCAGCGCGTCAGCCCTTCGGTCGTCTCGATTAATGTTGTGGCCGAACGGCAGGCGTTTAACGGCGAGGAAGGCCTGCTGCAAGGGAGCGGTTCCGGCTTTGTGATCGACTCGCAGGGGCATATCCTGACCAACTATCATGTGGTGCAGGGTGCCACCGACATCGCCGTCAACTTCTTCGATGGCACCATCGTTCGCGGTGAAGTGATCGGCGAAGACCCCGACAGTGATCTGGCCGTCGTTCAGGTTGATCTCCCCGCGGAGCAGCTTTTCCCGGTGCAGTTCGGCAGCGTGGACGATCTGGTCATCGGTCAGCAGGTGCTGGCGATTGGCAGCCCCTTCGGCCAGCGCTGGACACTGACCAGCGGTATCATCAGCGCACTGGAACGCTCGATTCGCGGCCTGTCTGAACAGAACTTCTCGATTGGGGCTGTGATTCAGACGGACGCGGCGATTAACCCCGGCAACAGCGGCGGCCCGCTGCTGAATCTGGCAGGGCAGGTGATTGGGATCAACGCGCAGATTTCGACCGAATCCGGCAGTAACTCCGGTATCGGCTATGCGATCCCCGCGGATCTGGCGGCGCGGGTGGCGCAGGATTTGATTAACAACGGTCGCGTGGAATACAGCTACATCGGCATTCAGGGGGGGGATGTTGATCTGGCGGCGATTGAAACGCTTGAGCTGCCCAATAACCTCACGGGTGTGCTGGTGACGAATGTCGTCGAAGGCGGACCAGCCGCGCTCGGTGGTCTGCGTAACGCGATGACCAGCGACGGCGTGAGCATCAGCGATGCCGACATTATCACCTCCATCAACGGCGAACCGCTGTCCGGCATCAGCGAACTCATCAGCTATCTGGCGAAGTTCACCGCGCCGGGTGACGTAGTGACTCTCACGGTCTATCGCGGCGGCGAGACGGTCACGCTGGAAGTGACGCTCCAGCCGCGCCCGCGCTAAAAGGACATTTTTCGTAAGGGCAGGTTTCAAACCTGCCCCTACAACTCATATCATTTCCTGGTGAAGCAAGCAATAGTTCCCTTTCCTATACCCATTTATGGACATAGGTGGGTCTGTTTTATGCAGGATAAACCCGCATGGGATGAACTACTGCACCCCCTATCCCGTTGCTGAATGCGTTCGGGATTACTTCATGGACACGTTGAATATTTTAC
>JANRLJ010000006.1:0-26893 GCA_033762735.1 bacterium
CTGGCTGCAAAGCTGGACGGACACCGGGCAGGACATCGTGGGAACCGATCAGATCGGCAGCCTGGCGCGGCGGCTGTATCGGCGCGATTTTCCGGCAGGGCGCGTGGTGCTGGGCGGGAATGCGACGGCCAACGCCGGGACGATGTACACGGTGATCGCTGTCCCGCTGGATGAAGCGCCGTAGGGCAAGCGGCGGATACGCGACGGGTAGGCGAAATGGGTCAATACATCGCTTTCAACGACTTTCTTGCGCCGAGTCAGACTCAGGACATTTATTATCGCGGCGTGACCAACACGACTCCCCCAACACGCTTTAACTTTAGCACGACATCTAATCCTTACACCACTGAATATGACCCCGACTGGTGGGGGCCGTCCCTCACCTGCCCCGCGCCTGACGGCTTTGCCGCTGCCAGTGTACCATGCCAGATTGTGTCTCCCACGCCGACGATTGACCCAATTCAGGCTCTTCTAGGAGACTTAATTGAATACGGTATAGCAGCAGAACGAAGTGGTGTTCCAGCTAACTTTGATGATGAAGAGACAGCTAATGCCTGGATCCCAGAACCTTGGACACAAACGGAATTACAGGAGATGGTGCAAGGAGTTCGAGACACTGCAACAGCTTTAGATATAGCTAGAAATGGAAGCTATGATTCTAATCGTGCTCTAGCTCTGTTTAGGACTGTAATTATTGGAAATCAGCCTCCAGGCAGAGTGCTGACCTTAATACGTACAACAGGTGGTTATTCTTTCCAAAGTAGTAGCTGTAATGGAAAGACGCTCACTGCATGTACTGATAATTCATATCACTTTATCGTATTCGATGGAATTACAACTAACCTCGTTACAAAGTATGTTCTTGTACATGAATTAGGTCACCGTTTTAATGCTCGAAGTGATTCAGCTACTGCCGGGAGTGGTGCTGGAAGATCGTGCGCCTCTCTCTATGGCAGAATTGAGGGCACTCGTAATTTCCCTCCTCCTAATTGTCCAGGAGTACCATTGCAAGACCCACAAGGGTATTTAGTGATGGGAATGTTTCTCAGGCCAAGCCAAACGCCGGCATGGGATCGCGGTCAAAGAGGATGGGGTAGTGGCCCTAATGATCAAATTACGCAATTTCAACAGCATCCTCCCCAAGTACCTGCTTTCGTTGGGGAAGACCTCCAGACTCAAATAGATGAGACGGCAGCCGACATGTTTCTTAACTGGATATACAGAACTTTAAGCGATTATCCTCCCACACTCTATCAGGTTGTTCCAGGTTCCTGGCAAGGTTTCTTGAATATGAGTTGGAATCGGAGTCGAGACCCTGGCGCACCCACCCCGTATGCAGTTTGTTATCCTAATCCTTGTAATGACTTACGTTATTCAGGAGATAGGCGATACGAGTGGATGTCAACACAAATGGCACAGATATATACTCAAAACAATAATAGTTGGTTTTCAACTCCAACCCCAACTCCAACTCCATAAGGATTTAGATAATGAAACTAAGAGGTTGTATAATCGTAGTTCTAGGCTTTTGTCTAGCCGCTTTCGACGTATTTTCGCTTGCACAAACATTACCCACAATAATGAGTATAGATTGGAATTCAAATGGAGGTCTAATCGCCGTAGGATTGAGTAATGGAAGTATTCAAGTTGTTAATGCTTCTACTCAATCTGTAGTCTTTAGTTTTTCAGATAGCCAAAATCTAAATCCTGTCATGAGTATAGGATGGGATTCATCTGACAGTCGTTTAGCTGCCGGAATTGGAGCTAAGGTATATGTGTGGAACTTCCCATCACAACAACAAGCGTTTGTCTTGGACGGACATTCCACTGGTATATTAGCATTAGCTTGGCCGCCCGATAATAGCAACGAGTTGGTTACCTATAGCTATGAGGGAGAAGATCAAAATTTAATTTTTTGGAATTTAAATACCGGACAAGCAAGATCGGAAGTAAGTTTAATACAGTGTAATGATATACTGTGGACGACCAATCCAAATTATCTGATTGCTGCTATTGGATTGGAAGTTAGACGCTTTAATGTCCAAACTCAGCAAATCGAGCGTTTTCCAGCACAATCACAGCATAGTTTACCCAATTTAGCAACGGCAATTTCATTAAGTAAAGATGGAAGCAAAATCGCAGTTGCAAATTTGTCAGGTTACATTGGTGTTTATGAGGTATCAGACGGCGATTTAGTGAACTCGTTTCAGTTGTCAAGCTATCACTACCTTAGAGACATAGAATGGAACTTCAATGGAACTCGGTTGGCAACAGTAGACGACAGTGGTAGTGTGCGGGTATGGGATATGATAAACAATCGGGAATTGCAGGTAATTCCATCATCTCCATCTACACTGTACGCTTTGGCATGGAGTCCAACGGAAAATCGCTTGGTTTACGGTGGGGCAAATGGATCCCTTGAATATGTTACTCCACCGCTCCTCTCTAACATCACCGTCGCCAACGGCAAGGCCTACGAGCGCGACACGGTGGCGGCCAGCGAGACGATGTTCATTGACCGCACCTACACCTTCACCACCGTCCCCGCTGCGTTCATCGGGCAGGAGTTCATCCGCACCGCCAACGATGACAAACAGTTGAACACCGTCGATTTCCTCAGCTTCGATTTGGCACAGAGCGCGGCGGTCTATGTCGCCTACGACACCCGTTACACGCGACCCCGCTGGCTGGCAAGCTGGACGGACACCGGGCAGGACGTTGTGGGCACCGACCAGATCGGCAGCCTGGCGCGGCGGCTGTATCGGCGCGATTTTCCCGCTGGGCGCGTGGTGCTGGGCGGGAATGCCACCGCCAACGCCGGGACGATGTACACGGTCATCGCCGTCCCACAGACGGAGACAGTGGCCTATCGCATCGACTCCGGCGGCAGCGGCTACACCTCGGCGGCGGGGGTGGTGTGGGCGGCGGATAACTACTTCACGGGTGGGCGCAATTCGGCCTTCAGCGGCGCGATTGCCTACACCGCTGACGATGCGCTCTATAACAATGGCCGCAGCACCGACAGCGATACGGCGGGGTTCAGCTATGCCTTCCCGGTGACGAACGGCACCTACAGCGTCCGGCTGCACTTCGCGGAAGTTTACTTCACGGGCGCGACGGGACGCGGGCCAGCCGGGAACAATCGGCGCGTGTTCGATGTGCAGATCGAAGGCACGACGGTGCTGGATAACTACGACATCAACGCCGCGATTGGGCCGATGGCGGCGGAGGTGCGGACGTTCAATGTGAATGTGACGGATGGGACGCTCAACATCAACTTCCCGCCTGCCAGTGTCAACCGTCCGCTGGTGGCCGGGATTGAGGTGGTGCAGCCGTAAGCAACCCCCTGGCGCTGAGGCTGGGTGAGGGGGCGACTGGATTTATTCAAACGCCATCTTGACCGTCACCAACTGCTGCGGTTCGATGCGCACACTGGAGCGCCCGTTGCCGTCGGACTCAATGTAGTTGAGCGAGTCCTCGCTCAGCGTCATCAACTGAACATTTTCAGGCCGGACGTGCGGCGTGAGCAGCACTTCCACCGGCTGTTCGGTGGGGTTGAGCAGGCGGATGATCCAGCCCTTGCCCTTTTGCGGCGGCTTGAAGGCGGTCAGGATTGCGCCTGCGCCGTCGCTGTCTGCGCCTGTCGCGCGGTCGCTGACGATGGAAAGGAAACTGCGGCGGGGGCGTTCCGGTCGCGCATCATACTGGAAGGCCTGGAGCGGCGCTTCATACTCCAGCGCGGCCCGCATGACCGCGCAGGGGTCGTCATTGGGCAGCGACACCAGCGCATAATCGGCTTCCAGCGTCCGGTGCAGCTGGGCGCCGGGAACGGGCAGCATCGGTCCTGGCGTGGCACGCTTGCGAATATCTTTGGGCACGTCGTCGCGGCTGAGCCAGCCCACCGCCCGCACCAGCGTGAGTGCGAGGTGTGTTTCCTCATCCTGGCTCATCGGCTCGATTTCTGGCAGACCACGCGCCAGCAGACCAATCGAGCGCTGTGCACTGCCGAGCACAGCGGCGGTCTGCATCATCTGAAGGCTATGCAGCGGACGATCCACCAGCCCAAACACGCCGTTGGTGGCGAGGCTGGTCGCCCGCATTCCGCTGTTCAGATGAACGCGCAGGCGGTGGTCATTGGCGGAATTCGTAAACGTTGTGCGGAAATAGACACCTGGTACATGATCGTAAAAGGTGGCCGTCGTCGTCAGTTCCAGCAGCTTTACGCCGCGATCACGCCCCCGGTCTGCCCGCAGGCTGTTGGCGATGCGCATCCGGTGCTGCATTACCAGCCGTTCATAAAGCGGTGAGGATTCAATCTGGACGTTATCGACCATCTGCGCCTTCACAATCATGTCCGGCTGGGGTGGCACATAGGTAAAGGTATCGCCCGCGTCGCCGCCGTCATAGAAATTCAGCAGGTCGCTGATGGTCGCACCGGGGAGCGCGGCGGTGGCTTCAAAATGCCATTCGAGCCGACCCTCTTCATCGAGCCTGAGTGTGTCGCCATTCACGCTGCCGATGGCACGTCCCTGGGTGCGCCGCGTAAAGTGGCTGGAGTCGGGCGGCGCATCGCTTAGCTCTATCGTGTAGACGGCATAACCAACCGCCGGAACATCGGCCAGAAACGTGATCGTACCGCTCAGGGAAGTATCGAAGGGGGCAGCGTCCTCGTTTACAGGCGTCCAGCCAAAGGTCTGTTCTTCTGCCCCTGGCGCCCGCAGCCGCGCCGGATGATACCCTTGCGGCAGATGCAGGTCAGCCTCGACCACCTGCCGAATCGGCCAGTTATGCGCATTCCATACCATCACATAAGTGACGACGTGCGGGTTGTAGCCAATGGGAGTCGCATTGGGGCGGCGCAGATGCCCCGGCAGGGCAGTCAGTGCTCCCTTTACTACCTGATTGAGTGTGTCTTCCGCCTGCCGTGCGCGAAGTTCATTTTCCTCATGAACCGCGTCGATACCAGCCCCAGCCAGCGCCATCCGTGCCTGATTTTGCAGCGTCAGCCGCCAACTGTGATTCAACAGTGCCTTGAGGTTGTCGGGATAGGGCACGGTGCCATGCGTGAGCGCCAGTGTCAGGTATCGCTCGGCCTGATAGATCAGCTTTGCCTGAAGGCGGGCGTTGAGCTGTTTCAGATGAATCCGTGCCGAATACGTCCCATCGTTGGGCGATGCCAGTTCGCCTTTGATCGGCTTGCGGCGGCTGTCTGGCAGGGCGCGGCGGAGCGCTCGCATATAATCCAGCAGGTCACTTTGCTCGACGGGCACACCTGTCAGCGTTTCCATCTCGGAGAGCATCTCAGAGGCATTCGGGCGCAAGGTGTCGGAATCCGCCAGCCACAGGTATGGCCCATCCGGGCGCAGCATCTTCTGCTGGCCGAAGCTCTGTTCCAGCGTTTGATCGGCCTGTGCAGCGGGCGGAAGATTGACCACCAGCAGGCTGCCGCCGTCCATCCCTTCCCAGCGGAACGGCTCATGCACCTCCACTTTGGGATAATGCAGGAAGGCGGCGGTGATGCCTACGCCGCGCAAAATCTGTGGCAGTTGGGCGTTGTGTCCGCTGGATTCCGGCAGATACGCGACTGGCATCAGCTTTAACCCGTGTCGCACCGCGTCCGCCCGCGCCATCAGCAGGTTGCGCAGCAGCGCCTCGCCGCTGACGAGCGAGTCATCCACCAGCGTATAGAATGGCCCCACGCCGAGTCTGCCGCCCGCGTTGAAGATGACCAGCAGCGCCAGCAGATCAGGCCGGACGGCAACCACATCTTCCAGCAGGCTGGTCTGCCCGCCCAGCAGAAAATAGCGCAGGGGCAGCCCTTGATGCGTGGGCTTGTCCATCTGTTCCAGCAGCCGTGCCAGCGTATCGAGCAGCCAGGCGCGTCGGCTGTCGAACGTCTCGACCCATTCGCGCACCCAGCGCAGGTGTGGAATGACATGCAGCGTCGCCAGCGGCGGTGCAGGTAAAGGCTTGGTCACGGTCATTGCGCGGGCTTTCCCTATGGTCTGGGCCAGGCTATTTCAGTCTTGAAGCACAAAAACGACTCTATTCTAACGCATTGTCCAGCGCTATGGGGGATTGGTCGTATAGGATGATCTCAAGTTTTTACTTAATTTGAACATTGCAGAACAACGTTCATGCTGTTAGAGATGCCATGCTACAATCAGAAAACGATGAGGCTACGGGCAAACTCAACAAAATTTCTTGAACCACGAAGGCACAAAGGACGCAAAGAAAACAACCTTCCTGGTATCCTGGCGATTTAATCATGACTCTTGAAGGATGAATCGATGCTGCGCTGTGGCGTGGATATGATCGAGATCGAGCGGGTGGCTGCCAGCCGGGAGCGTTTCGGTGAGCGATTCTATACGCGCTTTTTCACGGCAGGCGAACGCGCTGACTGTGCCGATCAGGTGCATCGGCTGGCAGCGCGCATCGCAGGCAAGGAGGCGGTGGCGAAGGCGCTCGGCACCGGGATTGGCGATGTGCAGTGGGTAGAGATCGAAATCCGCGTGGACAACCCCCGCAAGCGCCCGGTGCTGCATCTGCATGGCGCGGCAGCCACCCTCGCTGCTGAACTCGGCCTGACGCAGTGGGACATCAGCCTGAGCCACAGCCGCGATCATGCCCTAGCGATGGTCGTGGCGATGGGGGAATAGGGGAATAATCAACAGAGGACAAAGCTATTCTCCGTGTCCTCTGCGTCTCTGTGGTTCGTCCCTGATTCTTTACGCACCAAGCGCTGTTCTGATCTGCGTAATATGTTCTTCCGTGTGGCGACGCAGGGTATCAAACTCGAAATTCGCCCACCACAGATGCGTCTTGCGGGCGGGGCCGTTCTCGTTGAACGCGCGCAGAATGCCCACCGTCTGTTTGAGCATCCGGCGATATTCCGCCACCACGTCCGCCGCCGTGGGGAAAGCGGCTTCCACGCCCGCGATCAGCGCTGGGTGATTGCAGGGATAGCCCGCCGTTTCCGGATTCTGCACGAACCCACCCAGCCAGCTATGCAGCCAGCGCTCATGCAGGATGAGATGCGCCAGCACTTGTTTGGCGCTCCATTCGTCGGGCGTGGCCTTTTTGCTGGCCGCTTCCTCGCCGCCGCCTTCGATCAACCCCGCGATCTGTTCGGCATACGCCTGGGTTTCCGCTTCCACGCGATCCGCAAGCTGCGCCCAGCTTTCGACCTTTGCAGGAATGGGATAGCCCTTGAGCGCGACGGTGCGGGTGTGCTTTTCGCCGCTGCGATAAAAGACAACCTCGACTTCATCGCCGGGTACGTTGCCTCCCAGAATGGCAAATGAAGGGCGCTGCTGGGTGATGTCCTCGCCGTTCACCGCCACGATGATGTCGTTGGTTTCCAGCCCGGCGGCCTGTGCGCTGTAGCCGTCGATCAATCCGCCGACCTTCATCGCCGCGCCCGCCGCCAGCCCAAGCGCTTCACGTTCCTCGTCGGTCACATTTTCGGGATAGATGCCGAGGATTACGCGCCGAGTCACACGCCCATCCTGTCCGTCTTCCAGCACGAGTTTCAGGTTGTCGAGGCGGGTTTCCCACTCGCTGCGGATGGTTTCTGCTGCTTCGGGATGGAAACCTGTGTAGGTGATGTCAACGCTGGTGGCGCCGTCGCGTTCGTCCAGGTCGATGGCAATGCGTGAGTCGGTGCTTTCGCCCGCGCCGCGCCAGTTGAGGACGATGCGCTTATTGGCTTCCAATTCGGCGAATGTCCCGGTGGCAAAATAGCCCGTCCCCCACGCCAGCAGGAAATGACCGCCTGCCTGTGGGCGCAGATGGGCGTCATCGACAAACCAGTACGCGATGGCGTCGCGGTCAGTGAAGGCCTGATAGACCTGTTCGAGCGGCGCATTCACAGTGCGGGAAAAACGAAGTGCCTCTTCTGTCTGGATGGGAGCGGTGACATCCGCGGTCATGGCAAAGTCCTCCTGAATAAAAAACACTACTTCTTTTGATTTACCCATTTAACCGGATAACTGAAATAAGTGTATAGAAGGATGCCACTTGCGTCAAGCGAATGAGATTACGGAATCGAAATCTTAACATAAAGGAAGAGATAGGATTGAAACCACCATCTCAAATAGTGTAAGCTCAATGATACAAAGGGTCTATCGTGTCTCATTCCAGATAGCAACTATGCAACTCATTGCAGATGCTCTTCACGCATCACGAATTCGTGAGCTTAAGCGCTACATTGATGTAGTTCGTTATGATCATGAGGAGAAGTCCCCTGAGTTTAGCGTAACAGACGAGGGGGTTCGAGAGCTTGTTATTGACGCAACTACCCTGAAGAAAACTCGTGAAGCCCAACTAATTGCCGTAATTCACGAGATCGTTCATGCTCAGCAATATCATCGTAGAAGACAACTACAGTGGAATGGCGATAATCTTTCTGCGATGTTCGACACTTTTTATGGAGAACTGTACAATTTTGAGAAACGATCAGGACGTTACAATTATGCCCGCGACGAGGTCATTGCAGAAGCAGTCGCTCTACGACGAGTTGGACGATTTTTAGGAACAATCACGCCCCAACAAAGCGCAGAAAGCCTACAATACATCGCTTACTACAGGCAGATTATGGAGCTGAATAAAGCATGAGTCGAATGACATTGGAAGAAATCTACTTAGCGAATTTGGAGGAGAAGCGCATCCAGGCGCATATGAGCAAAGAGGCGGCGTATGAGGCATTGAAGACGCTGACAAACCAGGATTTTGGCTATGATGTTGCCGCATGGAGACAATGGTTTCGTGAACATGCGGCAACACCAGAAGACACACCCCATGAGGAAAAAACGTCCATGTGAGCGTTGGGCTTCAATGTATTTCAGTCTACCACATACAATTCCTGGAAGCCGCAATCTCACTATCACCCTGTAAATCCAGGTCGCGGACGGTAATCGCGTCAATACCTCTTCGCTTCAGTTGTTCAGCGATTTGCGTTTCCACATTTTCATCAAAGTACAGGCGGATGGCGCTGTCCAAGTCCCTGTTCCATTGCCCAGCGGGCGAAATCTGCATCCGCCGCAAGCTGTTCATCAATGTCGCTTTGATGCGCGTAGTAATAGGCTAAGGCGGCATGTACCTGTGCGTGGGTGATCTGGGGATACTGGCTTATCAGATCATCCGCACTGTAGCCTTTGAACACATACCCGGCTGCAATATCCTGTACACGCAGCGTCGTTCCCGCGATGATTGGCCGTCCGCCGCGAATGGACGGATCAGAGATAATCAGATCAATCGAAAGAATGGTCACAGCACTCATGGTTGGCACTCCTGAAAGTCACACAGCCGTCTTGCACCGTGTTTTCGATTTTGAAGAACAATTTCAATCCACCACATACAATTCCTGGAAACCGCTGGTCAGCTTTTCGCCGCCGCCGGAACGCGCCACAACCACATCCTCCACGCGGGCGCTAAAGCCCACCTCCTGCAAGATGCTCGGCTCGACGGTGAACAGCATCCCTTCCTGAACAACCGTCGCGTCGCTGGCCGTGAGGAAGGGAGGTTCATGCACATCCAGGCCAATGCCATGACCCAGACGATGCCGGAAGTTCTCGCCATAACCTGAGTCAGCGATGACTTTGCGGGCGGCTGCATCCACCTGTGCGCAGGTCGCTTCGCCCGCGCGCAAAGCCGCCACGCCCGCCGCCTGCGCCTGCATCACGAGGCTGTGGACGATGTTGAACTCCGCCGACGGTTCGCCGAAAGAGACGGTGCGGCCATAGTCGTAGCAGTAGCCATCCAGCACTGCCCCGAAATCGAACAGTACCGAACACGGCGGGTGCAGTTCGCGCTGCCAGGTCTTAAGGCGGTTCATGGTCAGCGGCAGATTTGGCCCAGTGTTATAGAGCGAGGTGGTGAAGGACGGCCCCAGTGAGCCATGCTTGCGCAGTTGAAAATCCACCTCTGCGATGATGTCCAGCTCGGTCATGCCGTGCCGCAGCCTGGGCAGCACGGCACCCATCACCGCTTCGGTGATCTCCCCGGCGCGGCGCATCACCGCGATTTCGTCCTCGGTCTTCATCACGCGCAGATGGCGGCAGATGGCCGTCGCCGAGGAAAAGACGGCGTTGGGCAGCAGCGCTTGCAGATGTACCGTCGTCTGTGCCCCGGCCAGTTCTCCGACAGCGACGCGCGGATGGGCAGGCAGGTTAAAGCCGCGCAGTATATCCGTCACCAACGCCGCCGGGTCTTCAAAATCCCCCAGGATGCGTAGCTCAATTGCGCTGCTCTCGCGCATCAGATCGGCCACGCCGCCGAACTCCGCCGTCATCCTGGGCAGTGCCAGCACCGCCGCCTTCCCCGGCGCGATCCACGCCCCTTCCAACCATTCCCCCGGATGAATCGTGCGCCCGAAGTTGGGAATATCACGCGGAATCCCGGTCAGGTATTGCAGGTCAGCGGAGATGGGCAGGAAAGCCAGGTCGGCGCTCTGGCCGAGTTCGGATTGAAAGCGCTGTAAGCGGTCGCTGTAGGAGGTGGCGGTGGTCATGGAGAGACAAAATCCTTGTTGGGTTGCTGTCATGGTGACTATAACAGGCAACCCAATACCCTGCAAAGAGGCCGCTCTAACGGTTTTCCGCCAGCAAATCCTTGACGATTTCACCGTCTTTCACGACCAGCGTGATGTTATTCGGGTTGCTCAGCGCCTTGATGTTGTTGAGCGGGTTTTCCTTCACCACGATCACGTCCGCCAGCTTGCCCTGTTCCAGCGTCCCGACTCTGTCCTGCCAGCCCAGACATTCGGCGGCGGTGCGGGTGCTGGCGACGATGGCCTCCATCGGGCGCATCCCGACCTGCACCATCAGATCGAGTTCGCGCAGATTCCAGCCGTGCGGGAAGACACCCGCGTCCGTCCCCATTGCGATCTGGACCCCGGCGCGATAGGCTCGTGCGATGCTTTCCGCATGGGCTTCGATCACCTCACGTGCCTTGCGCAGGCCATAATCGGGCATGGTGCCTTTGCTCTCACCGATTTCGACCACTGCAATCGGCGCTAACAGCGTGGGGACGAGGAACGTTCCATATTTGAGCATCAGGTCGATGGCTTCGTCATCCAGATAAATCCCGTGCTCAATGGAGTGAATCCCGGCGCGAACCGCGTTCTTGATGCCTTCCGCGCCCTGGGCATGCGCCATGACCTTGATGCCCCGGCGGTACTGGCCTTCCTGTACGATCACGGCCAATTCCTGCGGCGAGAACTGTGTGAATTCGGGATGGTCGGTCGGGCTGAGCACGCCGCCCGTCGAGCAGATTTTGATGACTTCTGCCCCCGCCCGCAGTACTTCGCGCACCTTTTTGCGCACTTCCTCGACCCCATCACAGATGCCGCTGGGCATACCGGGATATTCGGGGAACAGCCGCGTCACCACGCCGGAAAGCTGGGTGCCGTCGGTATGGCCGCCTGTGATGCCCAGCGCGGTGATGCTGACCTGCATTCGTGGGCCGGGAATAAGCCCCTGCTCCACCGCCATCTTCACGCCCAGGTCAGCGCCGCCCGCGTCGCGCACGGTGGTAATGCCAGCGTCCAGGGTCGCCCGCATGTGTTTGACGGCTTTATAGAAGTTGAGCGAGAAGGGCGTGGCAAGCTGCTGGCGCAGATCGCCAATTTCAAACATCATGTGAACGTGGGAGTCGATCAGGCCGGGCATGATGGTGCCACCATTGGCGTCGATGCGCGTGGCGTTGATCGGTGTGGTCAGCGAGGAGGCCGGGCCGACGGCGATAATGCGGTTGTTGTTCATCAGCACCGCGCCGCCAATAATCGGGTCGCGCCCGGTGCCGTCGATGATGATGCCGTTATAAATCAGCGTGTGTGCCATAAGTCTGTGACGAACCTCTTTTAAGAGAAACAGGAATATGCAATAAAGGTAAAATAGAATAGGCGAAAGGTCAAAGCGAATGGTTGGCAGGTTGTTATAATCCCACCCAACCGACCAACCGGAGTGCTTGCGATGACCTCAATCCCCCGCCCACTTGTCCCACCCGTTGAAAGCGAACTTGCGCGAACGGTGCACAGACCGCTCGGACTGGTGCGGCTGCTGTTCATTCTGGGGATGGTTACGCTGATTGCCTGCGTGGTGCTCGTACAGGGGATGAGTCTGCTGGGTGCGGCCTTGCCTGCGTCGCAGATCGCTTACGTCGCCTGGGATCGGATGGAGGGCGAAAGCACGCTCGAACTGCTCGATGTGCGCCAGCGGCAGGCGGTCGCCCTCTATCAGTGGATTGGTCAGCTTGATACGCCGACCTGGACGCCGGATGGTCAAACGCTGATTTTCGCCCGTGATCGGGAAGACAGACTGGGGCGCGATCTGGCCGCGCTCGATCTGCCATCACTGGATTTCCGCTGGCTGACGCATGGCCCCTACGACAACACCGCGCCTGACGTTTCGCCGGATGGACGTTCTGTGCTGTTCCAGCGTGACACCCGCAGCCCCAGCCAGTGGGATGTGCATGTGCTTGATCTGGACAGCGGGGAGACGCGCCCGATCTTCGAGGGCGGGGGCATCGACGGGCAGCCGGATTGGTCAGCCGACGGGCGCAGCCTGACCTATGACATGTCCTGGAACGGGTACACAGAGATGTATACCACGCTGTACGTGCTGCCGTTCGGGGACGATCAACCCGGCGAAGACCCGCTGCGCGTTGTCGGCAGCAACAGCTTCACCGGGGACTGGTCGCCGGACGGTACAGCGCTGGCCTTTGCCTCCAGCCGCGACGGAAGCTATGACATCTACCGCGCTGATGTGGCAGGTCGCACGGTCGAACGGCTTACCCATCACCCCTACAGCGATTTTGCCCCGGCGTGGTCGCCCGATGGTGGGCTGATCGCCTTTATCTCCCGCCGGGACAGCGACGGCGAGGCGCATCTGTTCGTGATGCACGCCGACGGCACCGAAGTGCGCCGCCTCTCACCGTCGGTGCTGACCGGGACGCGCTCGTATTTCTATCCTGCGTGGCGTCCATCGCCGTAGTTGCGACATCCCTGCATCCCTTCTATCCTTACTACGCAGATGAGGGGGCGTGTTGCCTCCAGAATGCAGGAACAAAGCGGCTGAAAATTAAATACCAATCACCAACCACTAAAAACTATTCACTAAAAATCGAGGATTACGATGGCAGAAGGCAAAGTGACCTTAGAGCGGCGCGGGCATATCCTGCTGATGGGACTCGACCGCCGCGAAAAATACAATTCATTCGACCTCGCCCTGTGGGAGTCGCTGGCGCAGGCCTATGGCGAACTCGACCGCGACCCGGAACTGCGCTGCGGGGTGCTGTTCGGGCATGGCGACCATTTCACCACCGGGCTTGATCTGCCACAGTGGACGGGGCGCTTTGCCAGCGGGCAGTTTTCCGATGTGCCAGCAGGCGGGATTGATCCGCTCGGCCTGACGGGAAAGCCTGTGAGCAAGCCGGTGGTGCTGGCGACACACGGCTGGTGCCTGACCATCGGCATTGAACTGCTGCTGGCGACGGACATTCGCGTGGCCGCGCGCAGCACCCGCTTCGCGCAGATCGAGATCAAGCGCGGGATTTACCCGGTGGGCGGCGCGACGGTTCGGCTGCCGCGCGAGATCGGCTGGGGCAACGCCATGCGTTATCTGCTGACGGGCGATGAGTTCAGCGCGGAGGAGGCGCATCGGCTGGGGCTGGTGCAGGCGGTGGTGGAGCCGGGGGAACAGCTCGACAGGGCGCTCGACTTCGCCCAGACCATCGCGGCACAGGCACCGCTGGGTGTGTATGCCACGCTGCAATCGTCCCGCATTTCGGTGGAGGTGGGCGAACGGGCGGCCATCGCGCAGTTGTTGCCCGATTTACAGCCGCTTCTCGCCAGCGAGGACGTGCAGGAAGGTGTGATGTCGTTCATCGAACGGCGGCAGGCGAACTTCAAGGGGAAATAGTTTAGTCAGAGGGCGGCATAATCTTACGGAAAAGGGCGGCAGGTCACGGTTTAGAATGAGGATATTATCGCCTTGAGATCATCATTTGCCGGGATCTGTAACTGTGAAACGAATTACCCTCGAACTTCGCAACGACGTGATCGCCAGAGCCGTAGACATCGCCGCCCGAACGCAGCGCCGGGTAGAGGATGTGCTGGCCGAATGGCTTGACCGTTACGCGGAAGACCTGCCTGTGGAGTCGCTGTCGGATGAGCAGGTGCTGGCGCTGTGTCGCTTCGAGATGAACATTATCCAGAAACAGGAACTGGCGACGCTGCTGCACACCCACCACGAGCGGGCGCTCACCGACGAGGAAAGCGCCCGGCTGGATGACCTGCTGAACCTGCACCGCCGCAGCATGGTGCGGAAGGCACGCGCCTTGCAGGTGGCCGCCTCGCGTGGGCTTTCGCTGCCCAACTGACTCTTTTACGGCTGCACGATCTCAATCGCGGCCACCAGCGGGCGGTTGACGCTGGCGGGCGGGAAGTTGATATTGAGCGTCCCATCCGTCACATTCACGCTGAACGTCCGCACCTCCGCTGCCATCGACCCAATCGCGGCGTTGATGTCGTAGTTATCCAGCACAGTCGCGCCTTCGATCTGCACATCGAACACGCGCCGATTGCTCCCGCCCGGCCCGCGTCCACTCGCGCCCGTGAAGTAAATCTCCGCGAAGTGCAGCCGGACGCTGTACGTGCCGTTCGTCACAGGGAAGGCATAGCTGAACCCCGCCGTATCGCTGTCGGTGCTGCGGCCATTGTTGTAGAGCGCATCGTCGGCGGTGTAGGCAATCGCGCCGCTGTAGGACGAGTTGCGCCCGCCCGTGAAGTAGTTGTCCGCCGCCCACACTACTCCTGCCGCAGAGGTATAGCCGCTGCCGCCAGAGTCGATGCGATACGCGACTGTCTCCGTCTGCGGGACGGCGATCACTGTGTACATCGTCCCGGCGTTGGCCGTCGCATTCCCACCCAGCACCACACGCCCGGCGGGGAAGTCGCGCCGATACAGCCGCCGCGCCAGACTGCCGATCTGATCGGTTCCCACGATGTCCTGCCCGGTGTCCGTCCAGCTTGCCAGCCAGCGGGGGCGGGTATAGCGCGTGTCGTAGGCGACATACACCGCAGCGCTCTGTGCCAGGTCGAAGCTGAGGAAATCGACGGTGGTCAACTGCTTGTCGTCATTGGCAGTGCGGATGAACTCCTGACCGGCGAAGGCTGTGGGGACAGTGGTGAAGGTGTAGGTGCGGTCGATGAACATCGTCTCGCTGGCGGCCACCGTGTCGCGCTCATAGGTCTTGCCGTTGGCGACGGTGATGTTGGAAATGAGGGGTGGCGTAAAAATTTGCATTCCAATATCCGTGCCACCGTACACTAGTTGATTAGACGTGGGACTCCAATCAACAGTACGCAATTGGGCGGCGCTTGTTTGAATAGTGGCAACTTCACTGTTGTTTGTTGTATCCCAAACTCGTAGAGTGCCTGTGTCATCTACGCTTGCCAGCAGTCTGCCATCTCTGCTCCACGCAACATCAAAAACGGTTTCGTCACCCCCTGTGTTAAAATAGCTAACCATTGACCTGGACGTTAAATTGTATATTCTTACCTCTCCAAAGATTGATGTGTTGGCAATAAGGTCTCCATTAGGGCTTAGTGCTAGGGAGGAACTTATCTCCGTTGGCATGCTTTCTTCAAGAGGCAAAGTATCTCTTTGACCTGTGCTAGGATCAATTTGTCGGATAGCGAGACCAACTGGCGCCCAAAGAACGCTGTTATCCGCACTCCACGTGATGTCCCAGCAATAATCTAGTTCAGATGAGAGCCTGTTCTGTCCTGTCTGTAAATTCCAAAAGAACAGGTTAGTAGCTGGCGCACTATCTTCACTTAACGTTGCCAATTCGTTACCTGACCCGTGTTGCCAAGCAATCGAAATTACAGTGGTCGCATGACCTTCTAAAAGGAATAACTGCTGCTGTGACGGCATTTGCCATACATATACCCGATTATGTATCCCTGCTGCAAGACGAGTACCGGTTGGATTCCAAGCAACAGCGGCAGCAGGAGACTGTCCATTCGTAAAACTAAAAACTGTACTGCCTGAAGTAACATTGATGACTTCCACGAGTCCACTGTTGTAACTGCGAGCGATTTGTGTTCCATCTGGACTCCAGTCCAAAGCAAGAATTACGTTGGTCTGTGCATCTACAGACAGAGTCAAGATATTGAGAAAAAACAGGAATACGAGGAATTGAAAAGCTTGTTTCATGGCTGAGTTCCTTTTTGTTAAGGCGTTGGCGTAGGAGTTGGGGTTGGATTACCGTAAGTACCTATCCATGTAGTATTGTTATAGGCGAAAATTTCAGCCATCTCTCGATTCATCCATGCAAAACGTGCATCACCAGGGTACGTTGCATCATCGCAAGGTGTTTCTGAACAGGGACGACCTGTCTGTGGATTCGGGTCGCGGCTATTCCAGTTTCGATTAAGGAATCCTTGCCAAGTGCCAGGAGGAGATGACTGATACAAAGGCGAGGGCGGAAAATCAGTTATAGTACGATACACCCAGTTGAGAAACATATCTGCGGCGGTTTCATCAATCACAGTTTGAGCATCATCTCCAACGAAGACACCGGGTGGATGTTGTTGAAAATCTGTGATTTCCGTATCAGGTCCACTGCCCCAGCCACGTCCGCCTCGTATCCACACTGGACCTTCCCTTTGCAAAACTGTAGCCATGACAGGATCGTCATTCCGATCTGTGATGCATGCTCCAGTTAATACAGACACTCCTTGAGAATTGAGTGCGTAGCAGTTTCCTCTCGTTTCGTTAACTTTTCCATATAAAGAGTTATTGCTAGTCCCGTTGCCACCATCACTTCGAACATTAAATCTATGTCCTAATTCATGAACTAGAACATATTTTGTGATGCCGTTCGTCAACGTACCGCGAAATACAATAAACCCGTTGAAATTGTCTGTACATGCATCATTTCCAGTTCCCGAGTTGCATCGACTCGCTACAGCTCCATTAGGTGTGGGATATGCGAACGCATTTGTAGCACGGTATATGGTGAAGGATCCCATAACGTTCGTAAATAAAATGCGTGAACGGTCAGCAGAGAATGAGCCATGTCGCCCAATGTCCAATGCTTGGGCAGTGTCTCGGACGCCTTGGATAATTTCATCTAGTTCAGCCTCTAACCATTCCTGCCCTCCTGTAATATTGCTCGTAACACCATCCTCGTAAGCCGTGATTCCGTACAAGCTTAACAACTGAATCTTGATGTCAATCCGATTGATTTGCTTCCAATTAGGAAAGCTGTTGCTGGCATTATAGGTGGAGGTAATCAACGTCGATTGACATGGACTTGTACAGGTTCGAGATATTGCATCTAAACCTTTAGTAACAATTTCATCAGCATTTGGCGAAAATGCTATGCCTTCTGAGGTTACGGGGAAGGGTTGTGATGCACCAACAGTGATATTGCTTCCTGCAATAGTTATAGGCCATGACTTACCAACTGCAAGGTAGTTAGGTGGCACACGTTGTGTTGTTACAATAGAGTCTCCTTCTGGAGACCACATAGGTGCCCAACTTCCACCAACAAGTGCGGTTCCCGAAGGGTCCCGAAAGCGAGTAATTTCATTACCGCTTAAATCTACAATAACAATACTGTAAGAGCCAGTTAGGTTACCAAAACTACGGCGCCGACTAAGATATGTAAAGGCAATAAACTCCTGTGATGGATGCCATACGGGTTGCATAATTGCACCACAGAATTCACCTGGTTCATCAGGTATAAACGAACAAAATTGAGAACTCTGAGTTTCAACAATTTTGGTCTCATTACCTGAAGACACGTTGTAAGTATAGACATCCTCAGCAAAAGTAAACGCAATTCGCGTACTGTCAGGCGACCATGAGGCAGCACTTGGAAAATAGCTGGAATAACTGGGCAAAGTATATAACGCCTCTGCCCCCGTTCCATCTGCATTTATCATCCATAATCCGCTCTGGTTGTTCACATTAGAGTTATAAACAATTTTCGCGCCATTCGGTGACCATTGTGGAGTATCCTCACTGGATGAGGATGATGTGAGTAAAGGACCCTCGTCGCTCCCATCACGATTTACAGTCCAGATATCGCCATTCCCGTTGGGACGTGCGATATAAACGATTTCTCCCGGTGAAGAGTCGGCTTGTGCTTGAAGCGGTTGGTCGGCACTGAAAGACAGGCTTGAGTCGTGCGTAGAAGGCTGCGCCTGTGTTCCATACAGCATAAAATCGTCCATCCAGAACGGCCCGCCGTCTGTCGGTTCACTGTAGAAACCAATCGTTCCTGATGGAAGCGGATTGGGGTCGGTGGCAGCAGCCACGAGGGTTTCGCCAACCGCAACAGAGATTGTGCCACCCTCAAGCGTTAGCGTCAGGAAGCGCCACGTCATTTGGCTTAGACCTGCTTCACCAACCGCAAGTAGAAGTCGGGATTGAGCATCTACACGCCAAATCTCGATACGACCTTCTGTATTAAACGAAGTTACATAATACCCTGCCCCACTATGCCGAGTGTAAATCAGAACCGTACCATCACTAAAAGCAAATCGTGCTTGTAATCTGATCTCATCTAACAAGCCCATCCCGAATTGCAAGTTATCGCCTCCTGAACCTGCAAATTGCACTGCAAAGTCGGAGAAGGTGGGGTCAGGAACAAGCATGGACATTAACCCAACGCTCCAGCGCTCAGCATGTTCAGGATAGAAACTGTCGAAGAGTAGTAATGGAAGCTCTGGTGTCTCTGTAGAGGTAGGCGTTTCACTCACTTCTAGGGTTGTTTCTGGCGTTAGTGTAATCGTTGGTTGGAGTGTTGAGGTTGTCTCGGCTGTTACTTCCGTTGTAGTTTCAGGCGTGGGTGGAGGTGTCAACGTCGGCGTTTCGGTATTGGTTGCTATTGGTGTTTGAGACGGAGTTAAAGTTGCTGTTTCTGTCCAGGTCGGTGTCGGCGTGGGGGTTGCTGTAAGCGTAGGCTCAAGCGTGGGAACGGGCGGTTCAGGTGTCGTTTCCTGCGCGACAACGCCAAAAACGGTTGTCAGCAGGAGCAGCAGCAATCCGAGTACGATAAAGGCATTTGTCCGACGAGACGTAAACTGCATAGGATTTACCTGTAAGCAATAGTGTTTTCTTTATCATTTGCTTTCCGAAAATAGATGAGTGTGAGATGAAAAGCAAGGGTTCTTGGCTGACTCTTAACAGAAAAGGTAAAAACCTCAAAGGTTCAGTTATTTGACATCTTTCGTGCCTAATTCTTAAGAAGCAACTGCCTTGTGAATGAGGTTGATGACAAAAGTATGAGTAGCACTGGTACAGTGAAGGGGTATCGATTGAAAGATACGATGAGCAATGCAAGTAGTGGCGTAACTGAGGCGGTAATTTCTAGAGGAACTCGTAGATGTTGAGCTGGTGCTGCAAGTCGCGCCAGTCGGGCAGCACCTGGTCAAGCAGGGTATAGAACGCGGTTTTGTGATTCATCTCGCGCAGGTGACACAGCTCGTGGTAGATGACGTAATCGATCAGTTCGACGGGTGCCTGGATCAGCTTTTGATGGAGGGTGAGGGTGCCTTTCGGTGTCAGGCTGCCCCAGCGCGCTTTCATGGGTCGGATGCGAAGCACGGGTTTTTCAACATCCCAATGTGCGACGCGCGCGAAGCAGTGAGTAAGCCGCTCGGCAAAGATGCGCTCCGCCTGGGCGAGAAACCATGCGTCGAGCTGCTGCTGCACCGCAAACGTGTCCGTTGGGATCGGGATTTCGACACGAAGATCATTGCGGGAGCGAATGACGCGTACAATTGTCGACTCGACTACCTTCAGCCGATACTGCCTGCCCAGAAAGCGGTGGGTTTCGCCACTGACATAGGTGCGCGGCGGCACGGCGGGACGTTCCAGCATCTTAAACTGTCGCTGCTGCTTCAGAATCCAGGCACCCCGGCGCACAACCGCCTCCTCCATAATCTCAAGCGGCGTGCTGGTGGGGGCTTTGACCACCACGGTGCCATCGGGATAGACCGAGATCGCCAGAGTCTGCCGGGAGGTGTAGATCACCTCAAAGGGAATTGGGCTGGTGCCAAACTGTACCTGATGAACGCCGCCGGGGATTTGCCGTCCCATGCCTACAGATGATCCCGGCTCTTTGCCAGCGCGACCAGCGCTTCAATCACAGCATCCAGCCGCTCATTGCTCATCGTGACCTCCTGCACACGCAGCATTTCGTACAGACATTCATCCAGCGCCCGCGCCATCTGTTTCTGCACATCGAGGTTGCTGACCCAATCGCGGATCTTCAGGCGGTTGATCGTGTCCTCAATCGCCAGCGCGGCCTCGACGAGCCAGGGCGCATCGCTCTCCAGCGTGGTTGTCAGAAGGCCATGATAAGCCGGGGCATCCCTGCGCCCGGCAAACGCCGCCGGGGTTGAGGCCGTCGCCTCCTCCCGCAGCATCTCCTGGATACGCTCGGCCTCCCCGGCTAATTCCAGCTCACTGAGCCGCTCCTCGCGGTACGCCTGGATCGTCTCGTCGATCAACTGCGACAATCGACGGTAGAAGGCCGGGTTTTCGTCCATCCGCTCGGTGATCGTCTTCTGGGCGTGCGAGAGAATGGTATCCGCTTTCGCTTTCGGTGTGGTCAGTTCAGCGACCGCTGCATCGAACGCCTGACGGTCGAAGATGTTCAGATTGTCCACCAGGATGGTCACGCTGGTGGCTTTGATGTGGTCGTTGAGCAGTTCGCGGATACGCGCCTCGTATTCCCCGTACTCCACCGCTTCGGCGTAGCGCAGCCTGACCGCGTTTCGCAGTCGATGGAAGTAGGCCAGGTCTTCCTTATAGGTCTTGAGTTGTCGGGGCGGTGTCGTCTCATGGAAGCTGAGGGTCGAAAGCGCGATTTTGAAGACACCGGCATAAGCGGTGAGCGCGTCGTAGAATTCGTGCCGCCGATCTTCCGGCTCCAGAAAGCGTTCCATCACCTCGGAATCGTACTGCCGCGTGACGGTCTTGAACACCGCCCATAAGTCCGAATGCACCTGGGGCAGGGTGGCGATCACCGCCGTGTTGTCCGTCAGCGTTCCGGCGACGTCCTCCGCGTCATAGCCTTCGAGCGCGCTGTACATCTCCATCGCTTCGTTCAGTTCGCCCAGCACCCCGCGATAATCGATGATATAGCCATACGCCTTATTTTCGTACAGCCGATTCACACGCGCAATCGCCTGCAGCAGCCCATGCTCCCGCAGCGACTTGTCCACATACAGCACGGTGTTGCGCGGCTCGTCGAACCCCACCAGCAGCTTATCGACCACGATCAGGATTTCGAGGCCGTCCGGCTCACGAAAGGAGCGCAGTGTTTCCCGCAGGTAAGTCTTCTCGTCGTTGTGGTAGCGGGCGAGGGTTCTGCGCCAGAACTCGACCACCCTGTCGGCGGCACCGTCGGCTTCTTCCGTGCCTTCGCGGGTGTCCGGCGCGGAGATGACCACCGCACAGCGAATCCCCTCCTTTGTCAGCAGGTGTTCGTACTCGACGGCCAGCGCTTTGCTGGGCGTAGCGAACTGCGCCTTGAAGCCGCTGCCGCGCCAGTTGTTCTTGTAGTGGGTGGCAATGTCCCGCGCCACCCGCTTGAGCCGCAGCCGCACCTTGAACACTTCCTCACGCCGACTCATGTTGTTCTTGAGGTCGCGTTTTTCCGCGGCGCTGAGCGTCTCGGTCAGCTCGTCAAAGTCCGCGTCGATAATGTCCCGATCCTGATCGAGTTCGACCACGCGCCCCTCATACAGCAGCGGCACCACCGCCCCATCCTCGACCGCCTGCCGCATGGTGTACTTGTGGATGAAGCCGCCGAACTTCGCCGCCGTCGTTTTGTCCTTCGCCAGCAGGGGTGTCCCGGTGAAACCGATGTAACAGCCATATCGGAATACCGCCCGCATCATGTCATGGTTGAGGCCGTACTGCCCTCGATGACTTTCATCGACCAGCACGAAGATGTTGCGCCCGTCGTCGCCCTGTTTGCGCCGCGCCGCCGTCTCGAACTTGTCAATGACTGTGGTCACGATATCGGCGTTGTCGTCCTTCACCAGCTCGATCAGATGCGAGCCGCTTTCCGCCTGGAACACCTGCTTGCCGCAGTTCTTAAACGTCTTCCAGATCTGCTCGTCCAGGTCGATGCGGTCGGTCACGAGGACGACACGCGGATTGGGGATGTCCGGGTGCAGCGCCAGCGCCTTTGCCAGCATCACCATCGTCAGCGATTTACCGCTGCCGGTGGTATGCCAGATCACCCCGCCCGCCCGCGCCCCGTTGTCCTCGAACTGCGTCACCCGCTCCATCGTCGCCCTGATGGCAAAATACTGCTGATAGCGGGCGATCTTCTTTACCCCGCCGTCGAACACAATGAAGCCATAAGCCAGTTCCAGCAGCCGCGCCGGGCGGAGCAGCGCATAAATCCCGCGATCCTGCTGCGTCGGTGTCCATACCCGGCCCTGGAAATGCTGCCGGATGCGATAGCCATCATCGCGCCAGTCGTAGAGGCTGCGCGCCTCCTCCGTGCTCAGCGGGCGGTTGACCAGCGGACTCAGCACCTCATCTGTCAGGGCTTCCTCGCGCCACTCCGCCCAGTACGGCTTGCTGGCTCCGGTGGTGGCATAGAGTGCGTCATGCGGGCTGACGGCCATCAAGACCTGAGCATAGGCGAACAGGCGCGGGATATAGTCCCGTCCCTGGTTCCGCAGCATCTGCTCGATCCCGGCGTACACCCCGCGCTCATTCTTCGCGGTGGTCGTATCTGACCGCTTGCACTCGATCACCGCCAGCGGGATACCGTTGACGAACAGCACAATATCCGGGCGGGCGGTGGCGTGGGTCGTCTCGCGCTCGACCTCGAATTCATCGGTGACGTGATAGACATTGGTTTCCGGGTGCTGCCAGTCGATAAAGCGCAGGTCGAAGCTGCGTTTGTCCCCGTCGATGATCTGCTCCAGGCTGATGGGCAGCGTGAGCAGGTCATAGGCTTCCATGCTGGCCGGGATCAGTCCCCGCCCGATCTCCACCCCGCGCAGTCGGTTGAGGGCGGTCTGAATGTTGGCTTCGGTGAAGGGGATCGTCCGCCCGCGGGTGTGGATGTGGTTGTTTTCCCGCAGCCAGGGCGCAAGCACCCCCTCGAGGATGACGCTGCTGCGCTTGCCGCCGCGCAGGGCGAGTGCTTCGGCAGGGGGGAGGTAGTTCCAGCCCAGCGCCATCAGCAGCCGCAGCGCAGGAAGTTGGGAGGCGGTGATTTCTCGGTAGCTGTCGCTGGACATAAACCTGCCTTGACGGGATTTTTATTCGGCGTTGTTCAAGACACTTCGTATCGATTTTTCAAGTTCTGTTTTGAGTTTTTTCACACCACCGATATTGTTTTCATATCGTATAAAGCGGCGTCCCCGGACATCGAAAGGGGCCTTCTCCACATCCTGAGCAATCATAATGACGGGTTTCCCCAGGGTATGCGCTATTCCAAGTTCATAGAAGACATTGGGGTTGTTTCCTGTGCAATCGGCGACCACAACTCTGCAATTGTAAAGTGCGTACCAAACTTCATCCATAATATGATGATTTGAAGTAAAGTTATCGCCGCGTTTCACCACAAGCGCCATACTTTCTCCAAGCGGAACAATAATGTCATTATAGACAGTATCGAACTCATCTCGAAAAGGCATGATTACAAAAACATCACATTGAAACTGCTGCGCTCGGGATACACGATTGAATACAGGTTTTATAGTGATTGCATCTGGATCGTTACCATCCACCCGCGTTGGATCGGTCTTTAAACGAGCCTCATACAATTCAAGCGCTCTTAGGATAACGTCTTGCATCATTATTTCATCAAATTGATTCACGACTATATTACTATTAGGAACATCTGCTACGTGAATATTTACTACATTATCTCGTTGGTAGCGGGATAAAGCTAAAAGCAACTTTGTTCGCAGGTCTTCGGCTGAATCGAAGAATCCAACAACATATTGTTTTGTAATCTCATTTTGAAAATTGCTGATACGCATAATATCAGCAAAGTTATTGCTTGTCTCATCAGCCTGTTTTGGGTGTTTGTCACTCATAAAGAACACTAAGCACGGTATTTTCTTCTCGCGTGCCCAATGGTAAGTGATTTCACTGATTGATGCCGCAAAACCATCTGGAATCCAACCGTAATGCTGACCTATTATTAAAACTAAAATATCCGTGGTGTCGAGCCAAGTTTGAACTGCCGGAATGATTTCATCGCCAAGGGGAATATCTTCAAGCATCGTGGGCGTCATGCCCATTTCATAAACAGTTTGTTTGGCTAACTTGCGATGCTCTTCCAATCCACGAACACCACCACTAATCAATACTCTCTTCGACTGTAAGGCTATATTGGAGACCATTACCTCTACTCCTCCACCTGCACCCGCACCGCACCCGTCAAAAGCTGATGCATCAGCCCGCGTTTTTGTGATTCAAACTGTTTAACTAATCCAGCCAGGTTTTCCATCTCTCTGTCACAGTGAAACATTACTTCAGCAATCTTTGACTGTTCTAAAGTTGAAGGAATGGAAACCTCGATCTTTGCAAAGTTATTGAACTTTAAACTCAAAGTGTCATCAACCAAGCCTTGGGAATAGCGCCAGAAGATATGAATCATTGAACGTAGCTTGAACAAATAGCTCATAAAATTTGCGTTGACCCTCTCTTGGGGGACGCAAATTGTGTAAGCTGGGCTAACAATACCTTCGATACTGGAAATGCCAGAAACTCCTTGCCACATTCGCATAGTGTTATATCCAATATCACCTGGGAGAATGTGCAGGTACTTAGATTTATCCTCAGTAGATGTGTCTCGACGATCTAAGGAATCACGGTAAACAATACCATCATTGCTTGTAATAGCTACTAAAGGCAAATTTTGAAAACCGGTTTCGACACGTTCACGAAACAATTGCCCCAATGCAACCTCCTCCCACTCCCCATCGAACTCCGCGAAGCGCACTTCGCCCGTGAGCAGCAGTTGCATGAGCGCCTGCTTGCGCCGCTTGAGCGCGTCCACCAGCCGCCCGGTGAGTGTAATAGCTTCGTCCCATGTCGAGAGGATGGCGGCAATTTTGCGCTGCTCGGGCAGGGGAGGCAGGGGAACTGTAAAGCGTTTCTTTAGATTAGTGGGGTTGATATTTGCTTGACTCACTCCTTTGGTAGCCATAGTCTTCAAAATTTGCTGACCGATTTCGGAGTTGAGATAGTAGTGAACAAAAAGGGGATAAACATCATCGACTAAACGAAAGCGAACCAAATATGAGGCAAACACATAATCTCCCTCAAGTTGAAAGATTGAGGATTTGCCAACAAGATCAATGCTGTTCGTTCGATTGATGAGAATATCATTCGGCTCAAGACGAAAATGTTTGAATTCATCCTCGTTTAGTTCGACGTAAACTAAGTCAGTAGTGTCCAGATGACCAGCCTGGATGTTGTTCATCCTTAACATTGGGTAACGACTACCCCCACCCGACGGCGAATTTATTCCATATTGAGAGAACTTGCTTATCTCACCAAGTGTGGCAACTTTCCAATGTTGTGGTAACTCACCCATCCAACCCCAGCTCCTTGAGGTAAGCGGCCATACGCGCCCGCACGTCGCTCAACTGCGCTTCCAGAGTGTTGATCTCCTGCTGCACCGCCCGGATGTCGATGGCTTCCTCGGCCTCGAACGTGTCCACATAGCGCGGGATGTTCAGGTTGAAGTCGTTGGCTTCGATCTCCTCCAGGGTGGCGCGGAAGGCGTATTTCTCCACCGTCTGCCGGGTGCGGTAGGCACTCACGACGCGCTCGATGTCCTCGCGGCGCAGGCGGTTCTGGTTCGTCCCGGCGGCGAAGTCGCGGCTGGCGTCGATGAACAGCACATCATGGTCGGGCTTGTGCCGCTTGAAGATCAGAATTGCGGCGGGGATGCCCGTGCCGAAGAACAGATTCGGCGGCAGGCCGATCACTGCATCGAGCAGGTTGTCGCGGATCAGCGCCTCGCGGATAGTGCCTTCTGAGCCGCCCAGGAACAGCACGCCATGCGGGACGATCACGCCCACGCGCCCGTTGTTGCCCTCGTCCACGTAGGTGGTTTCGATCATGTGGCTGATGAAAGCGTAATCGCCCTTGCTCTTGGGCGGGATGCCGCGAAAGAACCGCTTGAACGGGTCGGCTTTGGCGCTGTCCGCCCCCCATTTGTCCAGCGAAAACGGGGGATTGGCGACCACGATATTGAAGCGCATCAGGTTGCCGTCCGGCGCGAGAAGCTGCGGGGATTTGAGCGTGTCGTCCCATTTGATCGTCGGCGCGTTGACGTTGTGCAGGAACATATTCATCATGCACAGCGCCCACGTCTGCCCGTTGACCTCCTGCCCGTACAGCGCGTAATTGCTGCTGCCCACACGTTTGGCACACTGGATCAGCAGCGAGCCGCTGCCACAGGCCGGGTCACAGATGCGCTCACTGGGCTGCGGGTCGAGCAGTTCGGCCAGCAGCGCGGAGACTTCCGGCGGGGTGTAGAACTCGCCCGCCTTCTTGCCTGCACCGGAGGCAAAGCGCCCGATCAGGTATTCGTAGGCGTTGCCGATGATGTCGGTGTCGCCCACATGCGACGGGCGCAGGTTCAGCCGCTCGTCCTTGAAATCGGCCAGCAGGTTGCGGAGGCGTTCGTTGCGCTGCGCGGTCTGGCCGAGGTTGGCCTCGCTGTTGAAGTCGATGTTGCGGAAGACGCCGGTCAGCTTGGCCTTGTTGGCGTTTTCGATGGCTTCCAGCGCCTTGTTGATAATCTCGCCGAGGTTGGGGGCGTTGCGCTGGTTGTAGAGCGAGTAGAAGTCGCTGCCTTTGGGCAGGATGAAGCGCTC
>JANRLJ010000007.1:0-79875 GCA_033762735.1 bacterium
AGCCTTAAATCCCTCTCCCTCAGGGAGAGGGACTTAACTGCTTGTCCTGTACGAGGATATCGTCCCACATCGAGTGCTATAGACATCGTCCTCCATCTACCGACGTTTTCTACTGTGGGCAGCAGAAAAACTGGGTCTATGGGCATCGGGGTATGGGACGATGTTTCCAGCATAAAACGTTAGACGATGTTCTTAGACATGACACTCTAAGGAGTCCTTCTCCCCCTCTCCCTAAGCGCAGCGACCGAAGCGGTCGGGAGAGGGGGTCGGGGGGTGAGGGCAACTGCGTAAGTTCTAACCCTTCAAACTTCCTACTGCGCGGCTACCGCCCCCACTTCGGTGAACTGTTCTTCCTCGGTGCTGCCATGCAGGGCGACTGTTGACGTTTCCCCACCCGTGATGATCTCCTGCAGGGCATCAAAATAGCCCGTCCCCACGAAACTCTGATGCTTCACTGCCCGGTAGCCGAAGTTACGTTCGCTCTCGAACTCGGCATCCTGCAAGCGGGCATAAGCCGTCATGCCTTCGTCACGGTACTGCCGCGCCAGCTCGAACATGCCATAATTCAGGCTGTGGAAGCCGGCCAGGGTAATGAACTGGAACTTGTACCCCATCGCCGCCAGTTCGCGCTGGAACTTGGCAATCGTCCCCGCGTCCAGATGGCGCGACCAGTTGAACGAAGGCGAGCAGTTATAGAACAGCATTTTATGGGGGAACTTCTCGCGGATGGCCTCCGCGAACTGTTTCGCTTGTTCCAGGTCAGGATGGGACGTTTCGCACCAAATCATATCCGCATAAGGCGCGTAAGCCAGCCCACGAGCAATCGCCGCGTTCAGGCCGCTGCGGACGTGATAGAAGCCTTCCACCGTGCGGCCTTCCTCGTGCTTGATGAAGGGCTGGTCATAGGGGTCAATGTCGCTGGTGATGAGCGTCGCGGCGTCAGCATCCGTCCGGGCAATAATCATGGTTGGCACGTCCATCACATCGGCGGCCAGCCGTGCAGCCACGATCTTGCGAATAAACTCCTGCGTGGGCACCAGCACCTTGCCACCCAGATGGCCGCACTTCTTGGCGCTGGCAAGCTGATCTTCATAATGCACCGCCGCCGCACCCGCTTCGATCATGGCTTTGGTCAGCTCGTAGGTGTTGAGAATCCCGCCGAAACCCGCCTCGCCGTCTGCGATCAGCGGCACCAGCCAGTACCGCCCTTTTTTGCCTTCCGCGATCTGAATCTGATCTGCCCGCAGCAGCGCGTTGTTGATGCGCCGCACCAGTGTGGGCACGGCATCGACCGGGTAGAGGCTCTGATCGGGGTAGGTGTGCATGGCCGTGTTGGCGTCCCCCGCCACCTGCCACCCGCTGACGTAGATGGCTTTCAACCCGGCGGCCACCATCTGCACCGCCTGTGTCCCTGTCACGGCACCCAGCGCATTGATGTAGTCCTCGCGATTGAGCAAATCCCAGAGCTGCTCCGCGCCAGCGCGTGCCAGACTGTATTCGATATGAAAGGAGCCACGCAGCTTAACGACATCTTCCGCCGTGTAGGGGCGGGTGATGCTGCGCCAGCGGGGGCGGGTGTTCCACTCCTGGGTGATCTGTTCGGCGTTACGCATGATAAAAAAGTCCTCCTGAAAAGGGTTCTCTTGAGTAGCAGCTTTGTGCTGCGCTTCACGATTAGGGTAGTTCGTACAAAAGAATTGTTGGTGTTGAATAAGGAATAGTCTATGAGAATTGCTTTTTGTGGGCAATATGCACAATGTCGGAAAGATTGTACGAAATTTCACACATCATGACGGAGAGAGGGCTAAATTGCCCGTGCTGTCGGTGTGTGCTAGTATGTGATGCTGTCGTAACCCTTGAACGGTCTCAATGTGCCTGTCGATTTCGTGTCTCGCAGGTACAGCAGCAAAGGAATCCCCCATGCAGCGACGTGGATTAATTGCGTTTGTGCTTCTGAATATCCTGGTAACAGCGGCGGTCGCCTTTGCGGTGGTGAACCTGACCGGTGGCCGCAGCAGTGCGGTCACGGAACGGTTGGTGACGTTTGAAGTCCTGGTGACGACTACGCCCAACCCGAACGTCACACCGCAGGTCATTATCGTGACTCCGACCCCTGAAGGCGGACGCGCCACGCTGCCGCCGGATGTACTGGAGGGCACCTCGCCCGCTGTTGCCAATGTGCCGACGCTCGATCCTACTCTGTTGAGCGCGGATACCTCGCTGCAAGGGACAGGTACAGCGCTTCCCTCGAACTGCGTACCGCACCCGATTGCCGATGGCGAGAACCCCTCGATCATCGCCGACATTTACGGCGTGAGCGTGTTCGATCTGCTGGCGGTGAACGGGCTGACGGAAGAAGACGCGGTGTTTCTGCAAATCGGGCAGGTGTTGATCGTCCCGCTGGAAGGGTGCGATCTGGTGCCGATAGCGCCGGTGGTCGTCTCCGAAGAAACGGAAGACGCGGATGCACCGTCTGTCGCCGCTGCTTCAAGCGGAACCCCTGATGCAGACGACGAAGCCACCGAGGAAGCAACGGCAGAACTGACACCGGAACTCTCTCCCACGCCCACTATCCGCCCGACGATCACCCTGGCACCGACCGCGACCAATGCGCAGGTCACGATTGATCAGGTGTTGAGCGCTGGCGATATTACCCGCGAGGAAGTGGTCATCCGCAATACCGGAAATACGATTAACCTGACGGGGTGGACGCTCAGCGACGGCGATGGCAACCTGTTCGTCTTCGACGAGCGGCGGCTGTTCAGCGGCGCGACGGTGCGGATCAATACACGGGCGGGGCAGAATACCCCCGTCGTCCTCTACTGGGGACGGCAGGAAGCGGTGTTCGCGCCGGGGGATGTGGTCGTGCTGGCGGATGCTAACGGTAACGTTCAGGCCACGCTGCGGCTGCCTGCGGCGGGCAATTAATCTGCCGTAACAAATCTCATCTGATCTTCAGCTTCTCGTGCGATGATGGGCGTGGCCTCGACCACAGCCCATCATTTTTGTTTCCCAGGCCGTGACGCGATTTCACATCCATCACCCAGGAGGGAAAGTCCTTGTCTGCCGAAACCTTGCTGTCACTCATCATTATCGGGGCAATTGCCGGAGCCGCTGCCGGGAACATCATGCGCGGGCGCGGTTATGGCCTGCTTGGGAACATCCTCGTCGGCATTGTCGGCGCGGTCATCGGTGTGCTGTTGTTCGATCTGCTGAATATTGCTATTCCGCCGATTGTCACTGTCAGCCTGGGCGAGATTATCGTGGCGCTGATTGGCGCGATCATCTTCATTCTGCTGGCTGGGCTGGTGGATGGAGGGCGTCGCCGTCGTCGGCGGTAGGATGTAGTACCGAGTACTCGGTGACAGGGGAGTGTATACGGGAGTTCCTCATATCATCGCAAAAAAGAGGGTATTGCCATGAACAGCAGCACCCTCTTTTTTCAATGGTTCGATTGGACGGTTACTGTGTGCTGTATTCGATACCTGGGCGCAGTTCCAGTTCATACGTGTTATAGCGGCGGAAGACGTGCATCCCGGCGCGTTCATAGAGGGCGACGGCGTTGGTGATGCTGGTCGCGTCCACGCCGAGGCCGACCTTCTTGATGCCGCGCTTCCAGAATTCGCCGAAGGTGTGATGCAGCAGTGCCAGCCCCATCCCATGACGACGGTATGCCCGGCGGACACCGAGGATGTCCACGAAGCCTTTTTCGGGGTCGTCCCAGGCTTTGGCAATGCAGATCGAGTAGCCCGCGATTTCTTCCCCGTCCATCGCCAGGAACCACAGCGACGGGTCGAAGTGCTCGTCCTTGAGCATCCAGTGATTCCAGCGCTCGTAGGCCACCTCGAACGGCTCCTGCACGAAGCCGCGATGATCCTGAAAGGCATCCAGATGGGCGCGCAGGACGGCCTTATCATCCTTGAACGCTTCCAGTGTGGTAACGGTGATGCCCTCCGGCCAGACCGGGGCAGGCGGGGCTTCAGTCATCTCGATGCGCATCTGGTAGCTGCCGCGTTCGGTGAAGAACCCGCGCGAGGCGAACAGCGCTTCGGCATCATGGGCGCTGTCATGCAGCCATGATGCAACCACGACTCGCGCATCCGGTGGGCATCGGTCGATGGCCTGCCTGGCGCGTTCGACGCCCCAATCGAGCAGCATCCCGCCGATGCCACGCCCGCGATAGTCCGGGTGGACGCGCCCCCAGATGTTGGGACGCACCGGGACTTCGCGAATGTCGAACACTTCTACGTAGCCGACCATCTCACCTTCAGGGGTGAAAACGCCGCGTGTCGAAGTTTCCATGTTCCAGTTGGGTGTGTTCCATTCATTGCGGAGTTCTTCCCCCGTGTTGGTTTCCACCCCAATTTCCAGCTTCGTGCAGAGGTTGAACAGCTTTAAGGCAGCGTCGAAGTCGTCCATCCGCACCGGGCGGACGAGCAGATTGCCTTCCAGAGTTTTTTCGGGTGTTTCCAGCGTCATGAGCTTCGCGCCTTTTTCCCTTTCAGTGATGTGCATGTTCACTCTACTTGATTTTTCATGGTCTGTAAAGGGTCATGGTGGTTCTTTAAAAGCGCATTTGTGACAACCTTAACACACCCTCACTTTTGATGTATGATGTGCCCGTTTTGCAACCCTTGAACCGGAGCCGATGTTTCATGCAGCAAAAGACCACTCAGAGAATTACGGTTATTTTTGGTATTTTTATGGCGACGCTTTTGGCGCTTTCCGCCGTTTTGCCGCTGTTCCAGCGTCCAGTGGCCGCGCCCACGCCAGAACCAGCCACCCCCACCCCCGCGCCCACGTTCCCTGCGCCCATTACTGATTTCAGCGGGATTGCCTTCAACCAGGAATATCTGCATCCGTCGGGGCTGTTCACCGTGTCGATGCCGACAGGCTGGCAGCCGACGCAGCCCAATAACACAGGTGTGCAGGCACAGTCCAACTTTAACAATGGCGCAGCGATCAGCGTGATCGAAGCCTATATTGAAGAACTGACCGCGCCCGTTGCGTCACTGGACGAGGTGAGCGCACGCTTTACGCAGAACACGCTGGCGCAGACCTGGGCACGCTACACGGGCGGCTGGTCGGAACTGTCGCGCCGGGTGGACACCGAAAACAACCGCCTTGTGATGGACTTCAACGCCGAACGCGGCGGTCAGACCTTCCTCGCCCGCCAGCAGGTGTGGAGCGAAGGCAACTATCTGTACTCGGTGCGTGTGGTCGTGCCGGAAAATGCGCTGGAACTGCTGAACTTCCTGCTTGAAAATCTGCCCCCGACCCTGAAAATTCTGCCGCAGTTCGCCGGAACGCCGCTCGGCTGGAGCAGCAGCTACGACTATCAGGAACGCCATATCATCCGTTTCCCGCAGACCTGGACGGTGACGGACAGCGCCCCTGGCCTGCCCGTCAGCATTGAAGACCCGGCAGGTGAGGTCAGCATCCGTGTGGAATCGCGCCCCGGCAGCGTGGCTGATGAAGCGGCTGCGGGTGATTTCGTCACGCAAACCCTGCGCCCTGGTTCGACAGTCGTGAGCGTTGAGCCTGTCACCCGCGAGGGCGCGGCGGGCTTTTCGGTCGCCTATAATTTCAGCACGGTGGACGGTGCCCAGCAGAGTGGGATGGCCGTGCTGCTGAATGGCTCGGACGGCGATATTCACGTCGCGAACGCGGTGCTGGCGGAGAGCGGCGTTGATCTGAACAGCGATGATGCCGCCGCTACCTATTCCGACCTGACACGCTCGCTGGAGACGTTCTCGCTGCTGGATATCCCGAATCTGTACATCGATCCGAGTTGGCTGCCGAGCGTTCCGCCGATCTTCGCGCCTACGCCCGAAGCAACGGGTGAAGCCACGCCGGAAGCGACCGCTGAAGGGACGGCAGAAGCGGCATCGGATGGGGCGGAAGCCACTGATGAGGCCTCTGATGAGGTCTCTGATGAGGTCTCTGACGAGGCAACCGAAGAAGCTACTGAAGAAGCGACCGAGGACGCCTCATAATTGAGGCCTCATAATTGAGGCCTCATAACGGACGCCTCATAACTGAGGCGTACTGTAAGAAACCGGGCGTTCATCACGACGAATCAACGAGGGGTACGGTCTGCCGTGCCCCTTGTGTTTTCTGTCGGCTGTCGCTGTTTTCGGCTAAAATAAACTAATCCTGACGACTGAATTTGTGGTTGTAGGGGCAAACTCACGGGTTCGCCCGCTTTATACGATCAAAAGCGATTTGAGGATGTACACAACCAATGGCACTGCGCGAGATTGTCAAAACAGATAACCCCATCCTGCGGAAGAAGGCGGTCAAAGTCACCAGCTTTGACGCCAGGTTCCAGCAGTTGGTCGATGATATGGTGGAAACGATGCTGGATGCTCCTGGCGTGGGACTGGCCGCGCCGCAGGTCGGGGTAAGTCAGCGCCTGATCGTCGTGCGCCTGCCCGATGACGAGGAAAGCAGGGAAGAATATGGCGACCTGGCCGGGGTGCTGTACGTGGTCGCCAACCCGAAGATCATCAAGTCCAGCAAGAAGCTGGTCGATGGCGTGGAAGCCTGCCTGTCGATTCCGGGCTATTATGGCGAGGTTGCCCGGCATGAGGAGGTCGTCATCACCGGGCAGGATCGACAGGGCAAGGAGATTCGCATTAAGGCGAAGGACTGGCTGGCGCGGGTGTTCCAGCATGAAATCGACCATCTGGACGGTCAGCTTTACATCGACATCGCCAAGGATGTCTGGAAGGCGAAGGACGAAGAAGAAAACGCCGAAACGAGTGCGCAGCCGGAATAGCGGTTTATGTCCTGCTGCGGAGATGAGGTTGATTCTGCGGTGTTCTTAAGCTGTGGCTGTAGAAGTGGACGGTGATGTGTTACACTAGAACCTTGAAAAAGTGAAGTTTGGGTTTGATGATGCGACCAGCAGAGCCTTGTTTTCCAGCAGAAACGCAGGCTTTCTTGCATAGCAAACGACGGAAAATCAGCGGCGGAACCTGATAAGCTCGTGCTGAAGCTCATTCCTGTTTATGGTTAGGCAAGAGGATATACCATCATGAACCTTGAACCGGTTTCCACCAAGCACATGAACGAGATGGAACAATTGGTCAATCAACTGCTGGACACGATGCGCAAGGCCAAGCTCCAGGACAACCCGGCCTACCGCTCCCTGCAACAACTTGGGCAAGAACTGGGCGAATCGCGCCGCAACCGTTTTGACTCCAAACACTCCCAATACTCGGATTATTGAGTCCGAAGCTGTGGAATGATGTGAGTGAAATGACTGCCGGCTTTCAGATTTTATGTGCGAATAAAAACCCTCAAGGCGTGATTCTGCGTCTGGGCGGGGATGGGTGGAGCCTGAGCCAGCATCAGGCTATTGTCGGACTCATCCACAAGCGGCTGCGCCTGCATATTTTCATTGGCAACGAGTCGTTCGAGATCGGGGTGCGCGGGGAAGGGATGGATTCGTACCTCGCCCTGGAGCCGAACGGTGAACGGCTCAGCGAGGTCGAGGGTCTGCAAAGCTGCTAAGTACAGTAAAAGAAGCGATGAGCAATGAGGTTTTAAGCTCAAACGGATGTTCATCGTACTCCAAGAACATGAGAGTGCAGCCCCGTGTCAGTACGGGCGAAATGCCGCCTGCAGGTATGCGACCTCAGATGATCGATGCGCGAACCACAAGCAAGTTAAAAAGGTGGGATTGTACGAACACGGCGTACCATGCCCCTACGAAAACACTGCGCATGTTTTGTTTGTACCGGGGAAAGACAACCTGAACCACTTCAAGAGCCGTGCGAAACGGCTCTTATTCGTTGACCTGATCGACCGCATCGCGCAGGGCTAAGGCGGCCTGCAGGCGGGCTTCCAGTTCGCTCAGCATGGCGGCGGTCGCGCCCCACACCTTATGCCCGCAGATGTCGTAGTACGGTACGCGCACCCGATAGCCGTTGAACTCGCGGTATTCCTCAAAGCGGAACTGTTCATCGAGCAGGTCGCGCAGCGCACAACCGAACACTTCCGCCACTTCGTCGGGGTTGGGCGTGAAGGCCGGGCGCGTGTCGGTATAGCCCACGACCGGATGAACGAAAAAGTGACTCGGCGGGATGTAAAAGCTGGAAAGCTCACCCAGGATCGTGATTCCGCTGCACACACCGATTTCCTCGCACGTCTCGCGCAGGGCGGTGGCGGCAAAATCGACATCTTCCGGGTCGCGCTTGCCACCGGGGAAGCTGACCTGCCCGCTGTGGTCGCGCTGTTTATCCGTCCGCAGCGTCAGCACAATATGCAGTTCGCCATCCGCTTCGGGATAGATCAGCGCCAGCACCCCGGCCTCGCGGGCCGGCTGACCCTCGTTCTGCGGCAGCTTCCCGCGTGGATGTGGCGCCATGCGTCCCTGCGCCGCCAGTACATCAAATTCGCTCAGTGTGAGCGCAGCGCGAACGTCATCCAGCGAGATTTTCTTCAGCACGTTGTTTGGCATCGGCTTGTTGGTCATCATCACTCGGAACTTCCTGCCACACCTGCACATAATGGTCGCGGCGTTCGTATAGCTTGCCTACCGCGTTTTCGGGACGACCCATCGACTTGGGGATGAGGCGCACCCGCAGGCAGTCAATGCCAGGTCGCCCGACCTTTTCCCAGTCCTGCACATGCTGCTCAACCGTCAGGAAAGAATCCACGCTGGCGAAGCAGTGCGTTTCCCCCAGCGCATAATACGGCACGAAAACAGCGCTGCCCGGCGTGAAGAACGCGAAGCCCTGCCCCTCGATGCCAAAGGCGCGCTGCCCATCAGCCACGTAATACAGGGCGAAGATGTCCTTCTCCGTCTCACGCAGCATCAGATAGGGCAAAAAGCCGTACCAGTATTCCTCGGAGTCGAGCGCCACACCCAGATGGCAGCGGTCGGCATCATCCGAGAGCAGCGTGCTCATCGCGGCAGAATCGATCTGGTCGGCGTGATCGGCCAGCAGCACCAGCGCCGTGCTGCCGATGCGCTTGCGAACGTTGGGGCCAGCCAGCGCACCGCGCAGATAGACAAAGGCGGTCGGCATGTTCTTGGTGCTGAGCAGCGTACCGTCGGGCTGGAACGTGAACGATGTGCTGACCTGCAGGCCATCCAGCCAGAGCGGGACGACCAGCCGACCATTTGACCGAAGCTGGCGCAGCCACACCGGGGGAACATCCCACAGGCCAACGGTCGCTACGATGCGGTCATAGGCAGCGCGGGGGGCATAACCCATCGAACCATCTGTATTGACGACTGTCACGCCGCTGATGCCTGCCCGCAGCAGATTGTGTTCGGCAATTTTGGCCGCTTCCCTATCAAGCTCCAGCGTAGTTACGACACCATTTTCGCCCACCAGTTGGCGGATGAGCGCGGCGCTGTAGCCTGTTCCGGTGCCGATTTCCAGAATATTGCACCCGGCATAGGGTTCAAGCTGGCGCAGGACGTAGGATACCGCGCTGGGCGAGGCCGAGGAACAGATCGTCTCCCCCTGATTGTCGTAGGTCACGTCAATCGAGGTGTCGGAGTTTACGATCTCAAGCGGGATATTGGGCAGGAAGACATAACGCGGCACCGAGGCGAACGCGGCTTCGATGCGTTCGTCGGTCAGTTCGCCGCGCTGGCGCAGCACCTCCACCAGCGGGCGGTTCAATTCAAGATCAGGCATAAGCATACCAGGCTCTACGTTTACGGAGCGAGACGCCTGCATCGGCGTCGCTGGTGCGGCGGCTGGTGCGAACGCGACCTCGCGCGTCAATATGCACCTGCCCCGCTTTCTGCAAACGTGCAAATTCTTCCGGTGTGATCACAGGTGCGGGTTCCCCGCCGAGCCGCTCCAGCCGTTCGTTCATCTGCGGGTCGCTGGGGTTGGTCGTTGGTGTCACGAGCGGCTGCCCACCATTGGCGTCAGCGGCATCATCGGTGGTGGGAGTCGTGTTTGCACCTGTGTTGATATTTTCTGGCTGTGACATATCGTTTCGTTCATCCATTGCTATATTCATCCTAGCACAACTTGCGTGAAACCAGTTCAATGGGTTGTTTAACAGGCTGTTAGCGTTTGGCCTTTTTACCGCCGTTGAACCAATCTGTCAGGAGAGCCTCGGCGCAGACAGAATCTCATCAGCCGGGGCGGGTTTCGATCACAGCTTCGGCCTGACTCTGATTGCGAAAGTGTTTTCATGTATCCTGACGCGCTGAGGGGGATGATTCATCCTCAACGGTAAGCGCGTTATCGCTCATCAACTGATCGAGCGAGAGTTCCTCACCCTGCACCGCTTCGCCCGCCCGCACCTGATCGCCACAGACCAGACACGCCGGGTCACGCCCCACCGTAAACCACAGCGCCGAGTGGGGCGGGGTGATCTCACCTTCGATAATTTCCAGCGGCGCATTTGCCAGAATCAGCGTGTTGCCGGGGAGCGGTTCATACAGGTTCGCCTCTTGCAGCAGGAACTTCAGGGCAAAGTCGGCCTGTGCAGCCGCCACACGCACCACATGCAGCCACAGCGCGGGTTCAGCTTCGAGTGTACCTTCCGGGCCAATCATGCCGTAATCGAGTTCGCCCGCCGTGTTGGTGATTGTCAGCCCTTCGCGCAGTTCCGCTGCCCAGCAGGCATAGCAGGGGCCATTGTAGGGGTGAATAGCCACCACGTCACCGCCTTCGCCGCGCTCATACACACCGGCATAGATTGCCACGAGGTCGCGTTCGAGACAGGCCTGATTGATGATGTACTTGGCCTGTTCACCATCCACACCTACGATCAGCACATCCAGCGAGTCGAGCACGTCAAGGTGCGCTTCAATGCGCCCTGTGCGAGCTTCGACATAAGCGTTGGGGTTGCGCTGCAAAATGAGATCAGCGACGGCTTCGGCTTTGGCGCGGCCTACCTCGCGCTTATCCGCGACATGGCGCACGATGTTGGCTTCTTCCAGCACATCCTCGTCGATCAGCACGAAATTGCCGACACCGCTCATCGCCAGGCTGACGGCCACAAAACCGCCGCCGGAGCCTAACCCCACCACGCCGACTCGCTTGCCCGCGAGACGCTGTAAATTTTCTTTCCCGATGAGTCGTTCTACCCGATCCCAGGTCATCGTCCACTGTCTGCCTTCCGTTTTCAGCTTTCCACCGCGCTGCTGGCCGGAGGTTCTACTGTGCCGCTATCGACTGCGTCACCTGCCGCCGCGACTGTCACATTTTCCGGCTGCGTTTCCGTCGCTGTGGGCTGTGCGGCCACCGCCGGGCGCAGACCGAGCGCGTTCTCAACCGCGTGAATATAATCCACCAGATTCATCTCCGGCAGCCATTGGAACCCCGGCGGGTCTTCAACCTTTTCCGCCTCATCCCACCACTGCTCGAACAGGTCATAAATATCCTGCCCGTCGCCTATGTTCTGCGGTGGGGCGAGGTACATCTGGGGACGTGCATCAGGGTAGTTCCAGGGTGTGACCAGCAGATAGACCTTGCTGCTGCCCATGCGCATGGCTGTGATGACGACTTCGAGCGGAATTTTTTCATCGGTATCCCAGATCAGCACCGAATAGGCCAGCCTGTCCTGCTGCAACCGGGCGAATTCCATCTCCACCCGTGCTGTCCCGCGAATGTGCCAGGGATAATCCGGCAGGGCGGGAAGCTGATCGTCGGGGTAGAGCACCGGATGAATCGGCTGGAACATGCCCACTTCGCGATGGATGTACCAGAAATCCACCCGCAGCGATGTGCCGTCGTTCTGCGGCACGGTCAGAAAATTGGTCTGCGTACCGGTCTGTGTGGTGGAGGGATGTCCTATCGTAACGATGGGCGCCAGCAGAAAGTCAAAGTCATTCTCCGAATCGTCAATCTGGTCAAGCGCCGACATCAGATCGCCGCCGCTGGGGGCGATCATATAACCGGGCTGCTTGTGCCAGTCGCCCAGATGGCGCAGCGGCACATCCCATTTGCTGACGCTGGCTGCTCCGTCGGCTTTCTGCTGTTCGCGCTGGGCGTCCCAGTTATAGATCAGCCATGTGAAAATTTCGTAGTGCGCCTCGTCGCCATGTTCGAAGCTGTAGCGTTCGCGCACGGTATGCGTTTCGGGCTGTCCGGCCTCCGGCGCGATGGTATCCAGCACATAAATCGTCGGTACACCGTTGGTGTGTGTGCCGGGCACGATCAGCCCGACCAGCGCCTCGCCGGTTTCGTCTTCAAGGTAACGGCGGGCAGCAGCGGTCATTTTGTCGATGACGCGCTGTGCCACGACCAGATTCGGGACGGCATGTGATTTCATCGGCAGCAATCGTCTCCACATAAGAAGGCTCCGCCTTTAGCGACGAGGGGGAAGGGGGGTGTTGGGATTCACCCGTTCTTCGATCCCCGGCCAATCCCCGGTTGCCCGCCAGGTGTAGTAGGCATACAACCACTGCACCGCCCACGCTGCGACGGTGACGGCAGTCGAACGCGCCGGGTTCCAGCCGTACTGTTCGCCATCCTTCGGATTAAACAGGCATAACTGCCCGTCTTCGTACTGGTGTTTTTCGCTGTAAAGGCGCGGCTTGAGCACGTAGGCCTCTGCCGGTCGATGCGGGTAGTCCTTCGGGTACAGGATTTTAACGGTGTGAAACGGCTCCCGCAGGTCAGCCAGATTAACCTCCACATCCCCTTCCCAGTAAAGCAGGCCGATCTGGGGCACCACCAGTTTAAACGTGTTGCCGAAGGTAGCGCGCATCGCTTCCACTTCCAGGCGCAACCGGGGTGATACGTTGTTGCGTGTTCCCCACCAGGCTGCTGTCATAAGCGTTCCATCCTCGTTTATCCAGCGTTTGTAGCGATATGGGTTATTGTAACACAATGCGCTCGTTCTTCGGTCAGTCATTCGCCGCACTCTTCTTTCATGGTAAGCAGAAAGTACGGAGACGACTTTGGCAAAATCGCTCAAAGAAAGCGGCCTTTGCTGTTGCAAATTCCATTTTCATCGTCTAAAATACCGCCCGTTGCTTATATCGTTAACATCAGGTCGAAAAACCACCAGCACCGAAGCTTTGCTTTACGCTTTCTTAAGTGTAGGGGCGGTGAGTGGGGGAGGCGCGATAAAAATTCGCAACTTCTTCATTTGCAGATCTCGTGTTTGTCGATATAATCGTGCATGGGGTTTAGACCCGTCCATATTTCAAACTCAAGAAAGGGAAGTTGGCAACATGAAGATTACTCGCAAATTGGCTCTCCTCATCATCACGGTGGGCATCCTGAGCATCCTCTCCGTTGCGATGGTTGCTCCGGTGGCTGCCCAGCCGACCGGTGCCTGCGTCGACATTGGTCGTCTGACCAGCGGCGCGATCCTGGTTGATGTTCCCACCGAACAGCAGCTGGGTGGCATCCCGACCAACGCTGTCCAGTGCCGCGTTCTGGCTCGTAACGGTGAATTCGCCCGCGACACCGCCGCTGGTGGTTCCGTCGGCACCCCGCGCGAAGGCCAGACCCTGAACCGCGCTTCTGACAACGCTCTGGACTACGGCCAGACCCTGGCTTCCATCGATGTGTGGATTGCTGGTGATGTTGCCGGCGACTTCTTCGGCTGGTTCGGCACCCGCGACACCATCAACCCGGTTCGCGTTTGCTTCCGCGCCACCGATGCCGACATCGAACTGGCCCGCAACCCTGGCGAAGGCGAAATCGGCGCTGAAGGTCGTTTCCTGATCTTTAACGACGCCCGCTACTTCAACGCCAACGCCGCTGCCAGCCGCAGCAGCAACTTCCCGAACTCTGATCCTGCGGAATTCGCCGCTGTGCGTTCCCGCACGACCCAGCAGCTCAATGTGGTTCCGGAAGGTCTGGAACTGGGTTACATCTGCGGTGACCTGTCTGTTCCCGGCCAGGTGTCGGTCGTGAATCGTCTGCCCGTCCGTCCGGAAGGCAGCCCTGTTCACCCGAACGCCGAACTGCCCAGCCCCGACCGCTGCCCCTTCCCGGGTGCGCGCAGCTGCCGCAACTAATCTTTCAACAACAGAAATAAAGCAAGAGGCGACCACATGGTCGCCTCTTTCGTTTTCTATCGGTCAGGAAAACAGAATTTAACCGCCGCTAAACCTGCACTGGCCTCCACGACAACCCCGTTTGTACAACCTGCAATTTGAGAAATTTACCACAAGTGTAGATATTTGAGCGCCGTGCTGCTAAAACAGAATAAAGTGGAGGCCTGCTGTAAAAATCAGGCGTTTGGTGCGCACTACGCTAGCAGTACCTTCATTAAAAACTTAACCATATCGGGATACGACAACGAATCCCATAATTGAGGCAAGGAGTCACCATGCGTCATCGTCATATTGTTGTTTTTGCCGCTCTGATTGCCCTGTTCCTGCTGCCTTCGCTGTCTCTGATGGCACAGGAAGGCACGGAGCAGCTGACGGTTTATTCTGGCCGCAACGAAGAATTGATTGGGCCGATTTTACAGCGCTTTACCGAAGCAACCGACGTGCAGGTCAACGTCGTTTATGGGGATACCGCCGCTGTCGCTAACCAGATTCTTGAAGAAGGGCAGAACAGCCCGGCGGATGTCTATATCGCCCAGGACGCCGGGTCGCTCGGTGCCCTGGCTGGTGCGGGGCTGCTGGCACCGCTGCCTTCGGATGTGACCGAACGAGTGGAAAACACCGCCTTCGTTTCCCCAGAAAATCTCTGGGTGGGGCTGAGCGGTCGTGCTCGCGTGCTGGTCTATAACCCCGTCCGTGTCGAAGAACTCGGCCTGGAACTGCCCGCCTCCATTCTCGACCTGACGGGCGAACAGTATCGCGGGCTGGTGGGCTGGGCACCGACCAATGCCTCCTTCCAGTCCCAGGTGACGGCGCTGCGGGTGCTGCTGGGTGAGGATGCTGCGCAGGAATGGCTGACGGGGATGGTCGCCAATGAAACAGTGCCTTACGAAGGCAATACTCAGCTCAACGAGGCCGTGATTAACGGTGAGGTTGTCTTCGGCCTGACCAATCACTACTATATGTTCCGCTTCCTGGCAGAAAACCCGGATGCGACTATCGCACAGCATTTCTTCCCGGCGGGTGATCCCGGTTCGCTCATCAATGTAGCGGGCGCGGGTGTGCTGGCGACCTCTGATCAGAAAGGGCTGGCACAGCGCCTTATCCTGTATCTGCTCGGCACGGAAGCCCAGACCTATTTTGCCCAGGAAACCAACGAATATCCACTGGTGGCGGGCGTCGAGAGTAATTCGCTGCTTACGCCGCTGAGCGAAATCGAAGCGCCGCAGATTGATCTCTCCAACCTGAGCGATTTGCAAACGACGCTGGAAATGATCGAAGAAAGCGGTGCGCTGGACGGTTAAGCGCCTGTACCTTTACGTTCCGGTCCTCACGCTGAAGTCCCTCTCTTAAGAGGGATTTCAGCGCGCAGTTTCTAAACTATAGTGCCCTGCGCTGAGGGAAGTAGGCACAAACTTTGTGTCATGACTTTTTTGTGACGAGTAGCACGAAAGACCGGAAGAATGTCAACTTTCAACCCACCGTGCGTTTCTGTAAGCTGGCACCGAGTCATGGTTGAACAACCGTGTATCTGGATAAAGGATTTTTGATGCAGCTTTCTCGCCTTGTTCCCTATTCTGCCCCGCGCTTGTTCCCCGGCTGGCGGGATGGCACTGGCAGCCTGACCATACCGCGTTGGCTGCGCCAGCCCCGGCATTTCCCGCTTCTGACCTTTATCAGTACGCTGATCGTGCTGGCGCTGCTGGTGCCGGTGGCTTATCTGGGGCTGCGGGTGGTGGAAGGCGGTCGGGACAGTGTGGAATATCTGCTCAGGGCGCGCACGCTGGGCATTATCGCCAACAGCCTGCTGCTGGTCGTGAGCGTTACACTGAGCGCGGCAGCAGTGGGGACGGCCTTTGCCTGGCTGACAGCCCGAACCGATTTACCGTTCCGGCGGGTATGGCTGGTGCTGGGGCTGCTGCCAATGGTCATCCCGTCCTACCTGGGTGCGGCGGCGCTGCTGGCGGCTTTTGGCCCGCGCGGGCTGCTGCGCGATGTGCTGGCACCGTTTGGTGTTGATGCGCTGCCGTCGATCTACGGCTTCTTCGGCGCGTGGCTGGCGATTACGCTGTTCACCTATCCTTATGTGGCGCTGCCGGTTCGGGCTGCACTTCTGAATGCTGACCCTGCCCTGGAAGAAGCGGCGCGAGGCCTGGGCCTTAATCGCTGGCGCGTTTTCCGGCAGGTGACACTCCCGCAGATTCGCCCGGCACTAGCAGCCGGGATGCTGCTCACTGCACTGTATACGCTGAGTGAGTTCGGCGCGGTGTCGATGATGCGCTTTAACACCTTCACCCGCGCCATTGACCTCAGCTACCGTGCATCGTTCAATCGTGAACAGGCAGCGGTGCTGGCCTTTGCGCTCATCGCTCTCACACTGCCGTTGCTCGCCCTCGAACGACGGATGACCGCGCAGACACGCAATTACCGCGTCGGCACTGGTGTTCGTCGTCTGTGTGTGCCGATTGCACTTGGTCACTGGCGCAGCGCGGCGCTGGCCTTCTGTGGTGGATTGATCGGCCTGGGTGTGATTGTCCCGGTAGGGGTGATGTTCATGTGGCTGGTGACACGCGCCCCGGTCGAGACGATGCCCGTGCATTTCGGTTCGCTGGTGGGCAGCACGGTTGGCGTCAGCCTGACGGCGGCGGTGGTGATGGCAGTCTTAGCGCTCCCGCTTGGGCTGATCGGCACACGTAAACCCACCCGGTTTGGCCGTCTGCTGGTTGGCACGTCCTATCTCGGAAATGCCCTGCCGGGAATTGTAATCGGATTGGCGCTGGTCTACTTCGCCGCCAATCATCTGCCCGCGTTTTACCAGACCTTCCCGCTGCTGATTATGGGCTACACACTGCGTTTCCTGCCTTTGAGCGTTGGCGCAACGCAGAGCGCACTTACACAGATCAACCCCTGTCTGGAAGAAGCTGCGCGGGGATTGGGCTGCCGCCCCTGGCAGGTCGCCGTGCGCATCACCGCGCCGCTGGCACGCGCAGGTCTGCTGGCAGGGATGGCGCTGGTCTTCCTGAACGTGATGAAGGAACTGCCGACCACACTGATGCTCTCCCCGATTGGCTTCCGTACCCTGGCGACCCGCATCTGGACAGGATACAGTGATGGCCTGTATGCGCTGCTGGCGAAGCCGGGGCTGCTGCTGATGGGCGTGTCGGTGCTGGCGCTGGTCATCATCCTGTGGCGCGACCAGCAGACCACCCGCTGATTCTCTCGACGCGCGATGCCTGTTCTGCAATGCACCCATCTGACCAAGCGCTTTCACGAGACGAACGTCGTCAACGGCGTGAGCCTGACCGCACAGGCCGGGGAGATCGTGACGCTGCTGGGGCCGTCTGGTTGTGGCAAGACGACGACGCTGCGCCTGATCGCCGGGTTTGAATGGCCGGACGAGGGTACGATCAGCATTCAGGGGCGCGTCGTGGCAGGCGGAAACGTGCGCGTGCCGCCGGAAGAACGGCGCATCGGCATGGTGTTTCAGGATTATGCACTGTTCCCTCATCTGGACGTGGCCGGGAATGTCGCCTTCGGCCTTAAGGGAAACCGCCGCGAGAAGGAACGTCGAGTCGGGGATATGCTGGCGCTGGTAGGTCTTGCAGGACTGGAAAAGCGTATGCCATATGCCCTTTCCGGCGGGCAGCAGCAGCGGGTGGCGCTGGCACGGGCGCTGGCTCCACAGCCGGAAGTCCTGCTGCTGGATGAGCCGTTTTCCAACCTCGACGCGGCGCTGCGGGCACAGGTGCGCTTTGAGGTGCGCTCCATTCTCAAAGCGGCGGGAATTACCTGTATTTTTGTCACGCACGACCAGCAGGAAGCCCTCAGCCTGTCCGATCAGGTCGCCGTGATGTTCGAAGGACGCATCGCTCAGTTTGGGTCGCCGCATGACCTCTACAGCCGCCCAATCAGCCGCGATGTAGCACAATTTCTCGGTGAAGCCAATTTTCTCTCCGCTACCGCACATGGAAATGACGCAACCAGCAGTCTGGGCACTGTTCCGCTGACTAGGCCTGCATCGGGTCTGGTCGATCTGCTGCTCAGGCCGGAAATGCTGCGCCTCAATAACCCTGCCGTGCCCAACGCAACAGTCGAATGGACCGAGTATTACGGCCATGACCAGCGTGTCGGCCTTCGATTGAAGGATGGACAGTCGTTGGTGGCACGGGTTGCTTTTGACCGCCTTTATGGCATAGGCCAGCCTGTTCACGTCAGCATTCAGGGTGCAGCGGTGGCCTTTGAGAGAGCAACCAGAACAAACTGAAGAATTGTCAAAGTTTCAGATTTTTTCCAACATTCAGTTCGTCGTGAGGGGACACGGGTGTTATAATACCTGAACAGGCCGAACAGGTTTTTATGACGGAAAAAGTCCCCGGTTATGATTGACGAAACCACCCCGATTACGGAGAAATTCAAGCCCGCTGAGGAGATGGTGATCTCCGACCTGGAAACGCTCAAAGTGCTGGCGGATCCGATGCGGATAAACATTCTCGAATACCTGAGCAAACCCGGCACAGTCAAGCAGGTGGCCGAAAAGCTCAATAAACCCCCCACCAAACTCTACTATCACTTTAATCTGCTGGAGAAGCACGGGCTGATCCAGATGGTGGAAACGCGCATCGTGTCGGGCATTATCGAAAAGCATTATCAGATCGCCGCGCGAATGTTCCGGCTGGAAAAAGGGCTGCTGTCGCCGGGAAACGCCGGGTTTGATGAAGGCCTTGAGGTGACGCTGGCGGGTTTGTTCGGCGATACCCGCAACGACATCTATGACAGCCTCGCTGCCGGGGTCATCCAGACCGGGCCGGATGCGCCGGATTACCGCCGATTGCTGATGACACAGGCACGGCTCAACCTCACACCGGAACAGGCACGCTCCTTCTACGAACGTCTGCTGAGTCTGCTGCAGGAATATGACGTGGATGACAGCGAGGTGCTGGACGGAACAGGGCCTTACAAAGTGCTGCTGATGCTGCATCCGACCAGCCGCAACGGACTGGAAGACAGCGACGAGGAATAGAGAAGTACTGAGTACCAAGTAGCGAGTGTTGAATCTGCTGCTTGGCAACAGGCCAAATACGAGGGGAGTGGTGAAAATCAGGGAGATGTACGGGCGTAGCGCGCTACGCCCCTGCCATGATGTCCTCAAAATTCACCACTCCTAATACGAGTTCCCTCTTAAGATGAAAGCGAAACGCCGGGTAAACTACTCCCGGCGTTTTTTTGTTCGTAATTGCGTTTAAATGCAGAAGCGTGAAATGGCTCTGCTAGAGATACAGCGTACCCTGTACCTGATGACCTAAGAACCACCCGGCGGTGTTGGCGGCAGTTGTGGCGATTGCGTTGCGGTAACAGCCGGGTTCGCACTGGTGGAAGAAGCACGGGTCGGCGCGGGGGGAATGGTCGGCGCAGCCCCACCGCTGCCGGGCGCTTCCTCGGTTTCCTCAATCGGCTGAATGGGGTTCACCGCAGGCGCATTCTGCTGCACAGCTTCCTGATCGGCGGCGCAGCGGAAGCCCTGCGAGAGCAGTGTGCTGTCCGGTGCGATGTCCTGTCGATGTACCGAGCGCAGGAAGAACGGCAGGGTGTCCCACGAGCCGCCGCGCTTGACGCGAGTCGTGCCCGAAGGCGGTCCCTGGGGATTGGGCGCGGTCGACGCGGGCTGGGTGTAGTAGGTGGCCTGATAGAAGTCCTGCACCCACTCAGCCACGTTGCCGGCCATGTCAAAAGCGCCGAATTCACTCGAATTCTCGAAACTGCCGACGGCCACCGGGCCAGCATCCGCTGTGGTGGGCAGGCGGTAGCGAGCGCGGGTTTCATCCCACTGATTGCCCCAGGGATAGAGGAAGTTATTCACCCCCCGCGCCGCGCGTTCCCACTCGGCCTCGGTTGGCAGGCGGCGGCCAATGGCCTGGCAGTAAGACTGGGCACCGTACCAGGTCACACCCGCGACCGGGAATTCCTGAAAAATATCGCGCACCGTGTAGTTGGCGCTGTCGAAGGTGACGTAAGCGAACTGATTTTCCACCGTCGTATCGATGCACTTGCGCCCGCCGCAGCCAGTCAGGTGGCCGCCCGGCCCCAGTGAATTGAGGAAGGCCACATACTGCGCGTTGGTCACTTCGTACTGTTCGATAAAGAAACTGTCCACCGTTGCGTTATGCACCGGGATCGAGTCCTGCCCATAGGATTCCTGGCAGTCCGCGCCGCCGTCACGCTCGCGGCATTCGCGCACGGCGATGGCGATTTCCTGTGGGCTGGTGCCCATCGGGAAGGTGCCGCCTGTCACCGGAACCAGTGTTGTCGGGAGGAGTCCCGGCGGCAGATCAGCCGCACCTGCGGTGGTCACTCCGGGCGTATCGTTTGCCGCATTGGCTTCGCTGGTAGTTTCGGCTGGTGGCAAGCCGCCTGAACCGCCGCTGGTGGTATTCCCGCCTGTCTGTGCGGGTGGATTGCTGGCGGCTGTTGTGGCGGTGGGTGCAGCAGTTTCAGTTGGCTCAAGCAGTGCCGGGTCGGTGGTGGGGGTGGGCGTGGGTGGCTGTAACACGGCAGGGCTGGCGGGTTCTTCCGTCGGGGGCGGCGTATTGGTGGGCAGTGCTTCAAACGTCTGCCGCACAGCCAGATCGACCGTCGCCTGAACATTTTGTGTTGGGGCGAGGGTGGGGGTGATGTTGGAGGCGACTTCGAGACCCGCGCCGTCAAGGTTCAGGATTCCGACGGTCAGCAGTGCCAGCACCACGACCGCCGAGCAGGCAAAGCCCAGGGTAATGCCGATAATCATCCACTGCCAGACGGCGCTGCTGCCGCGCCTGCTGCCAACTCTGCCATAATTGGGTGGTCTACCCATACGTAATTCTCCCTAGAAAATCGCAAAAAACGAGCGCCGGGTCGAAGATCGCCGCCGCGCGAGTCTTTTTTCAGCCAGTCGCTGTCAATTTCTAAACGAAAACGGGAGAGAATTCAAGTGCGTGGGGCGGGGGACAAAAAAACCCTACAGGCGCGTAGGGTTATGAATGATGACGGAAAATGAGGTTATTGACCACTTGACCGTTGCACAGCATCCAGAATATTGCTGTACATATTGCTGATGGACGGCCCCAGGACGAGCAGCAGAGCCATCACGACGACCCCGATAAAGACGATGATAAGTGCATATTCGACAAGCCCCTGACCAGTTTCCTGCTGGCGAGGTTCGCGCTCCGGCGTTGCAGCGTTCCACGCAATGAACGTGGTATGCAACCATGTGACGAACGCCTGGAATAACATAATGATCCCCCGGTACATACCTATGATTGCCAAGTTGAGTTGGGTTACCTTTGGTCGCGCTTGATAGGACTTCCTTCCTACACTATACAACAGGTTGAATGGAACACGAATAAAGATTTCGATGATTTCACGCCTTCAGTGTAGCACCATTTTCATGGGGATACAATAAATAATTGAAGCTAAGAACGTAAAGTTTCAATTTATTCACAGGAATTTCATAACTCCTCAAGACAGTGCAGGTTACAGATGATTGGTTTCCGCCTGATGTGGCGCTATAATAAAAATCGTCTTGACAACGTGAATGTCATAAAAACATCCATCACTGCTGAACTGAAGATCGAAGGCGTTCACAAACGCGAACAAACAACAACAATTCTTTATCCTTCAGGGGATTCGCTTGGTCACCTTAAGCGGGGCGACAGTCCCAGCCAAAACCATAAGCGGCATACGTCCTGTCAATCTGCAGACCGACCTCGCGCCGCTGGCCGATCTGATCGAACTGGTGTTTGCAGACAGCATGGACAGCGGCGGACGGGCAGCGCTGCGGGAGATGCGCGCGATCAGCAAAATGGGGCTTGGCACTCGTCTCCTCTCACGTTTAAACGAAACCACGCTGGGGATCAATCTCGGGTATGTCTGGGTTGAGAACGACCGTCTGATCGGCAACGTCTCGGTGTACGCTGCGCACTGGCCGTCAAACCTGGGCAGCGCGTGGATTATCGCGAACGTTGGCGTCCATCCCGATTTTCAGGGGCGGGGGATTGCGCGGCGGCTGATGATCGAGTCCATGCGCATGATCCAGCGGCGCGGCGGCACAGCGGCCATCCTCCAGGTAGATATGGAAAACCACGTCGCGCGGCATCTGTACCGTTCGCTCGGCTTTATCGAAGAACGAGGCTGGACGACGTGGCGGCGCAGCAGTTATTCACGTGTGCCGCTGCTGCCGGATGGCTCCGAGGCCTTCATCACGCACCGCCGCCGGGGTGAATGGCAGGACGAAATGCGCCTGGCCGCGCTGACCCGCCAGGAGGAACGCGGCGGAATCGGCTGGCTGCGACCGCTGCATGAGCGCTATTTCCGCAAATCGCCGTTAAGCCTGCTGAACGATTGGGCCAGCCTGCGCGGTGTTGAGAGGCTTGTCGTCCGTGCCGGAAACCCGGAACGGCTGGTCGCGTCTCTGTGGGTGGAGAGCGGTTTTGCCATGCGCACGCTGCTGACCCTGCTGGTCGATCCTCAGGTTCAGGGCACAGTGGATGAAGCTCTGCTCAACACCGCCGTGCGGCGCTTCGGGCGCAGTCCCCTGAGCATTGAACACCCTTCAGAGGACATGGCTGCCAATGAATTATTTGAACGCTATCGTTTTGTGCGGCAGCGCAGCGTGATGCACATGCGCTGGGATGCTGCCGGAAGTTGATATTATTCGCTTTAGACCCCTCACCTTCGCCTGCGTGCTGCCCGATGGCCGCCTCGATGCCCCACTGCTTTCCTTTGAGCGAGGATAAGGATTTCCCTGTATGGAATTTGTGATTATCCTGTTTTTGATTCTGCTGAACGGGGTGCTGGCGATGTCTGAAATCGCCATCGTGTCCTCCCGCAAGGTGCGCTTGCAGCAGCAGGCGGAAGAAGGCAAGGCCAGCGCCCAGACCGCCCTCGACCTCGCCAACAATCCAAACCGCTTTCTTTCCACCGTACAGATCGGGATTTCGCTGATCGGGGTTTTGCAGGGCGCATTTGCTGGAACCGCGCTGGCGGATGATGTCGCCAGTGTGATCGGGCGCGTCGAACCACTGCGCCCCTACAGCCAGCAGATCGGCTTCACGCTGATTGTGCTTGTCACAACCTATCTCTCGCTGATCTTTGGCGAACTCGTGCCTAAGCGGCTGGGGATTCAATCCCCTGAATCGGTGGCGCGGATGGTGGCCGTTCCCATGCGGACGCTCTCCCGCCTGACCTATCCGCTGGTCTGGCTCCTGAGCATTTCGACGGAGCTGGTGCTTCGTCTGCTCGGCGCAAAGGAATCGCAGGAGGCGCACGTCACCGAGGAAGAAATCAATGTGATGCTGGCGCAGGGGGCGGAAGCCGGTTTCTTCGAGAAAGCCGAACAGGAGATGGTCGCCAGTGTGTTTCGCCTGGGTGATCTGCGGGCTTCGGCCTTGATGACCCCGCGCACCGATATGTTCTATTTTGAAGTCGGGGAAGCCAAAGAGAGTATTCAGGCCAAGCTGGAACAGAGCGATTATTCACGCTTCCCGGTGTGCGAGGGTGGGCTGGATCATGTCCTGGGCATTATCAGCACCAAAGACCTGCTGCGGCAGCTCCTCAGCGGGCAGCCGATTGATCTGCGCGCCTATCTGATGCCCGTGCCCTTCATCCCTGAAACAGCGACAGGCGCGGATGTGCTGGAAGCGCTGCGCGGGCAGGAAAGCCAACTGGCGCTGGTCATCGGGGAATATGGCAGCGTGGAGGGGGTGGTCACGGTCAATGACATTCTGGAAGCCATCGTCGGCACACTTGATGATGAACCGGAAGCGGTGCAGCGGGCAGATGGGTCGTGGCTGGTGGATGGCATGATTCCGGTCGAGGAGTTCAAGGATCTGGTCGAGATCAAGGACGATCTCCCCGGCGAGGATGAGAACCTGTTCCAGACGCTCGCGGGCTTCATCATGGCGCAGCAGGGCAAGGTGCCGCGCGTCTCTGACCATTTCGAGTGGAACGGATTCTACTTCGAGGTGGTCGATATGGACGGCAACCGCGTCGATAAGGTGCTGGTGCAGCACCGCCCGAAGGAACCGGATGAGAAATATCGCACGGGCGAAATCAGGCCGATCAGGGATGACGCACCGCGCCCATAATGGCACGTAACGTGGGTGTAAATCGTGTGTAAAATTTGTGTGTGTCAAGGCTGACCGTACTGGTTACGATGTTAGAATATGCGCAGTAATTCCAGAATTCCGTGAGTGACGCCATCATGTCCGAAACCATTCTCATCATCGACGACGAACAGCGCATTATCGACCTGGCACAGATGTATCTCGAACAGGAAGGCTATAAAGTCACCAGTTCGACGGACGGTGCGCTTGCTTATAAGCGTATTGTGGACGAACGCCCCGGTCTGATCGTGCTCGATCTGATGCTGCCGGGGATGGATGGCTGGGAAATCTGCCGCCGCGTTCGGGCAGACTCGGACGTGCCGATTATTATGCTGACCGCCCGTAGTGACGATATCGATAAGATCGTCGGGCTGGAGTTGGGCGCGGACGATTACCTGACGAAGCCTTTTAACCCCCGCGAGCTGGTCGCCCGCATCAAGGCCATTCTGCGCCGCAGCCCGAATGTCGAACGGCGTACCCCCACACCCAACAGCAGCGGCGTAATTACGATTCACAACCTCGTGATTGACCCTGACCGCCGCACCGCAAAGGTCGAGGGTCGTGCCGTTGATCTGCGCATGAAGGAATTCGATCTGCTGCTGACGCTGGCGAAAGACCCCGGCCTGGTCTACAGCCGTGAAAAGCTGCTGGAAATTGTATGGGGCTACGACTTCGCCGGGGAGACGCGCACGGTGGATGTACATATCGCGCACCTGCGGCACAAGCTGGCCGGGATGCGCGCCTCGATTGAAACCGTGTGGGGCGTGGGCTATAAGCTGGAAGGGGAATAACGCTGTGCCATGTCCCTGAGAAGTCGCCTGCTTGCCTCCTATTTTCTGCTGCTGACGGTCACGCTCAGTGTGATCGCGTTTGCGCTGTTCCTGTTCCTCAACGCACAGCCGGAACCCCGCTTCACCAGTTATCTGCGCCTGTCCTCAGTGGGGCAGGGGTTAAATCTGGTGGACGTGCTGACGGAGCCGCGCCCCACCGAGTCGCTGAGCGAATTTGCCGAAAGTGCCAGTGTGCGCGTGATGGCGCTGACCGTCAACGAAAATCAGTTTGAAATCGCCTTCGACAGCGCGGGCGATTTTACCAATGGTTCCTCGATTGAACTGGGCATCGACACCAGCTATACCAACAGCCGCGCTGGTCAAGCCCGCATGGGGAGAGGACAGCGCGTCTACGGGAATTTTTATGAGGATGAGCAGGAATGGCTGTATGCGGCGGTCATCAGCCCCGACCGTGCGCAGCGTGGAATCTGGCTGCTGGTGGCAGAGCCTCGTCCCACGCAATCGCTGCCCAACACGCTCCAGCAGTTCGGCGCGACGCTGGGCATACCGCTGGTACAGTCAGCGCTCGCGGGCATGCTGGCCGCGGTGGTCATGGCCGCGCTGATTACGCGCACGATTGCCCGCCCGCTGCAAGCGCTCAGCAACGCGGCGACTTCGGTAGCGCAGGGGCATTTTGATGAGCTGGTGCCCGTCTCTGGTCCAACCGAGATTCGAGCAGTGGCGGAGGCCTTCAACCGTATGAGCGGTGAAGTTCGCGCCTCGCAGCAGGCACAGCGCGACTTTCTCGCCAATGTCTCGCATGATCTGAAAACGCCGCTCACGTCCATCCAGGGCTATTCACAGGCCATCATGGACGGCGCGACCAAAGACCCGGCTCATGCGGCGGAAATCATCCATGATGAGGCTGCACGGCTGAATCGGATGGTGATCGAACTGACCGATCTGGCGCGGATTCAATCCGGTCGGCTGTCGATGCAGATGGTGGCGCTTGATCTGGGGCAGATCACGCAGCGGGTGGCGAAAAAGCTGGAAGTCGTCGCGCAGAAGAAAGGCATTGTACTGGATGTCCATGCGCCCTCGCTGCCTGACATTGCGGGAGATGGCGACCGTCTGGTGCAGGTGCTGCATAACCTGATCGACAACGCGATCAAATACACGCCGAGTGGTGGCAAAGTGCAGGTGCGGGCACAGGTGGGGCATAACGGGGTTGAGGTGATTGTCGCGGATACCGGGATGGGCATTCCCGAAGCCGATCTGCCGCGCGTTTTCGAGCGTTTTTATCAGGTGGATAAGGCACGCGGCCCTGCTCGTGGCACCGGGCTGGGGCTGGCGATTGTGCGCGAGATCGTTCAGGCGCATGGCGGTCGCATCCGTGTGCAGAGCCAGGCCGAGCAGGGAACGACCTTTACCGTGTGGCTGCCCTCGCCTAACGTGAGCACGGTCGCACGTGGGCGGTAGAGGAAAAAGTAGAATTCGAGTGTTGGACACGGCATGCCGTGTCCCTACAAGTTTCGCGTAAGCGGTAGGCTAGAACACGTCTGGCTCGTCGTGATACTGCCCCGCGTAGGCCAGCGCGTCATCCAGATAGAGCCGCACATCATAATCCCCGCGACCGGGCTGAAGCGTGACAATCAGATCGGTATCGCCGTCGATGCCATCGGCGCGATACTCGACCTTCTCACCACTGCTGAACGTCAATTCCGCTCGTGCGCTGAACGTGCCGCAGTCGTTGGCGGAACCATCACACGGGCTGAAGCGGAAGCGGGCGCTGTCAGCGGTGAGCAGGGCTTCATCCACATACAGCCAGCGGCGGTTGAACAGGTTGTAATCGGTGCGCGAGGTGATCTTGTCCCGCCAGCGAGTCCAGGTTTCCTCCGGCAGCAGCGTCCGCAGCGTTTCATACTCCGCCGCAGAGCGACACCAGATGTGGCGCAGATGATCGAGCGGCAGCGTCCCCGGCAAGACCACCTGTGAACGGCGGGCGTTCATCACTTCCTCGCGCTCATCGGGGCGAAACCACGAATCATGATAGATCAGGTCGAAAGGCAGATCGCGGAAGGCCGAGGCCGATTTATAGGTGCGCTCCAGGCTGGTCACGTCGCCTTCGGTGAAGCGCGTTTCCGGCAGGCAGATCACGGCTTCCAGATCGAACAACAGATAAATCGGAACAGGGGTGTGCCCGTTCGCCCGCTGATTCCCGGCGCGGACCCCCTCCTGCATAAACAGATCGGGGGTGCGAGGGCGGAAGTACAGCCGCACATAATGCTCCCAGCGGGCGGTTGTGCGGTCGCTGCGACGTGCTTTGCTGCCTGCCTGCGCCGGGGGAAGCATCAGCCCTGCGTTGAGGATAGCCGCGATTTCGTGCACATCGCCGAAGTAAAACAGGAAATAGGGCCACCAGTAGCGTGCGCCAAGCCAGGGTTCATCGCGGAGATCGGCCAGATAGCGGCGGAAGGCACGGGCATCGCGCTTCTGGGCGCCGGGGTGCCCCGCGCCAGCACTCGGCAGATGTGGCACAACGAGTTTAGGCAGCGCTGCCCCTTGCTGTGGCGTAGCGGTCAGCCGTTTTGGGATTTCCCCTGTACGGATGTAACCCAGCAGATCGCGGAACGATTCGCCGTAACGCGCCGGGTTGGTAAAGTCCAGATAATTCAGATTTTCGAGATAAAGCGGGCGGTCAGCGTCCGGCTGAATCATCAGCGGGATTACGCGCTTGCCCTTGCGCAGCGCCCGCTGCTGTTCGGCGCGGCAGATGTCGCTCACATACGAGCCGGTCGTCATCAGTGCCAGCATCATGTCGGCGGATTCAATGGCGGATTCGATGTCCCAGGACCAGCTTGCCCCCGCCGCAATTTCCGACAGATCGAGCCAGGCTTCGTGCCCGGCGGCGATCAGATCATCGCGCAGGCGGATCGCAATATCACGCGCATCCTCGCGGGCGTAAGAGATAAAGATTTTGGGCGTGGGCGCTTTTGAGCCAGCCGCCCGCTGCTCCTGCGTTTCAGTCATCAGGCGTTTTTCCGTCACCTTGTGGGCTTAGCCTTCCTGGGAAAGCGCGACCTGCTCGGCAAGCTGCGCGGGCTGGCGTTCGATGGGCGGGACGTAATGCAGCCCGGTGTGCAGCCGTCCACCGTCGTCGTAGAGGTTGACCGGGCGCACATAGTCCAACTGCGTCAGAAAGGCGGTGAGCATCCGCGCATGGACATCCAGCCCGCCGGGGAAGTTCATCGGCAGGGCATAACCGGCGCTGCGTACATATGCCCAGAGTTCGCCGAGCAGACTTTCCGATACGAAAACGGGCTGCGGTTCGCCCGCCATCAGCATAATCAGATTGTTACCCTTGCGCTTCGGGTCGCGCCCGACCGTGAAGGTGGTCGCGCCATCCAGCGTTTTGAAGCGCCGTTCCTTGTTCAGCATCCGGTTCAGGTCACGGGTGAGCTTGCTCACGGAGACGTGGTTGGGTGTGCCTTCCAGCCATGCCCGAATGGCGCGGATGTTGCGCGTCTGCACATAAGGATCGTTTTCGTCGAAGTGATGGATGAACACCGGAATCGGCAGCGGGGCGAGATAGTGTTCCATCAAAGGCCGCACCTCCCGCGCCCAATCCAGCCCGCCGCTGCCTGTGCCCAGACGTGGGAAGGAGGCGGACGTAATGCCGCGCTCGGCATAGGTGGCGACGAAGTTCTGCAAGCCCGTTTCGAGGTCGTCCAGCCGCGAGGACGCCCGCCAGTGCCGCTTGGTGGGGAAGTTGAGCACCCACTTGTGCGGCGTCTTATACAGCATCAACTGACCAACGCCTAACGTCCCGCGCTGGCAGTGCTGGCGGTACTGCTCATACATAGCAGGGTAGCAAAGCTTGAAGTCATAAGCGATTCCTTTGCCCATTACGCCGACCGTATTGACGGCGTTGACGAGCACACGCGCCGGGCTTTGCAGGACATCTCCAACGACGTAGGTAATCATGAGGCGAATCCACCATTTGTGATGAATCAAGTGTACAGCATTAGGCGATTTCCGGCGCGAAAAGTCAACCCTTGCAAGGTTGGAATGTTCACATCATAGAACAGGTATTCGCCTGTGGCAAGCGGTCAGGGCTGGGGATGATCGCCGGATTGGAAGGGTTGAGCGCGCAGAAAGGCCAGTGCGCTCTCCCGCGACTCGACCATCTTGACGCGGGCGCTGCGCAGGACGATTTCGATCATAAAGCGCATATTCGTGCCTGGGCGCACGAACACAAACCATTCCACGTTTGGATGATTGACAAAGGTCATAAACAGCGCAGAGCGGAGCGCCGTGTTGACGAGATTGCGCGGAAAGGCGGCGGCATCACTCAGGTCAATCAGGGTGCGAATGGGGGTGCGGTTGGCATATTCTGTCCCAATCCGGCCAATGGCTTCAATGTCTTCCGCTGTGAGTTCTTCGACGCACTGAAACACCAGAAGGGAGTCGTCTTCTGACCAATCCACCGTAATTGCCATGCAAATTCCCTGAAGCGGGGTACGCCATCTATGCTTGTCTTAGAATAGCTGTAACATTAAGCGGGTCATCCCGAAGACCCTACCGTAAACTATTCTACACGAAATTTCCGTTAGAAAGACGTTGAGCTTCCGCTTAGATGGTAAATAATGTCTGCCGTATTCGCTTGGAGAATGATGTCTCCATCACGGGTTTAGCCCTGTCCATCGCGCTTGCCGGGATCACGAGGGACAGCGCCGCCGCTGCGGGGGATATTCGGCGGGCGGAGGCGATCCCTCACCTGCGTTATCGGTGGTTCGGTGCCGGGCTGGGTGGGCAGGATGCGGCGTGGAGGCTGTGCGGGTGCGGTCGCAGGCGGAGCAGCGGTGGAGGGGGTGGCGGGCGGCGCATTTTCCGGTGCGCTGCCGCTGACCGTCTGATGATAGGCGGAAAGATACTCGGCGATTTCGCTGCGGCGTCGGCGCTCGGCGTCGGCAGCGGCAAAGCTGCGCCGCGCTTCCTGTCGCCGGGCAATTTCCGCCTGGACTTCGTCCGGTTCCGGCACAGACCGGAACACCTTTTCACTGCCGACATCCCCACCGAGCAGCGAAATGCGCACGTCGCCGTAATTGAAGATCGTTTGCAGCAGGCCGTTCTGGTCAGAGATGATACTGTCAATTTTGGCGATGGAAACCTGTTCACTCTCGTTCTGCAGCCAGAGCGGGCGTTTATGAATGAGTTGGATGACCTCGCTCCCCACGATATACATATCGTTGCGCCAATCCCAGTCATTCCAGTAGGCCCAGGCTCCGCCGATCACAAAAAGCAGCAGACCGAGTAACGGAACCAGGGGATTGGCACGCAGCGCGGGGGAAGCCAGCGAGAGAATCATCAGCAGAAAAGCCGCGATCAGCAGCAGCACTGGAAGGAACAGCGTCCGCGCCCGATAGACGAAGTGCTTGCGATAGATCAGTTCAAGATCACCGCTGCCCTGTGAACGCGGCGCGGGGGATGCACCACCGATGATCTGGCCGATTTCAGCGCGGATCACGTTGCGCTGGTCAAGGGCGGCTTCCTGTCGCACCCGATCACGGTGGGCGAAGATCAGTTTTTGCACGCCCTGCGGATCAGGAATCATCGTCAGCACCAGATTGCCCGCCTCGCCCGGTGTTCGGATCTCGACTGTGCCGTAACCAAATACGCGCGAGAACAGATCGGAGGTGACGATGATGGCATTGACTTCCTGCACGCTGGCGATGGGCACCTCGCTGATAACGGTTTGCAGGCGAGACAGAATGCGCTCAATATGGATAATGCGCTGGTCGGTGACGAGGATATGGTCGTTGCGCCATTCGAGGTAAAAGTAGATCAGCAGCAGACCCGGTACGGTCAGTCCAATCGACCCCAGCAGCAGGCCGAATTCCCAGGTCGGGGCCAGCAGCGCCAGAAAAACCACGACGATCATGACCACACCCGACAGCCAGCTCCGCCCCACAAACGCCCACCAGTGACGGCGTGTGTCGAGCAGCACAACTTCATCGTCACGCTGTTCACGGAACAGTTTGCCAGCGGAAGGCGCATTTGTAGCGGCTGATACAGGGGCAGAAGGCGGTGCCTGCGGCGCGGGGGCAGGCATGTTTCGCGCTGGGGTGACGGGCGCAACTGCCGGGGTGGTCAACGGACCAGGGCTGCGCTGTGGAACAGCCGCCGGGCGCGTCATGGGTGGCGGCGTCGCTCTAGGATTAGGCGTGGCAGGGGCAGGTGGTACGAGCGTCGTTGGTAGATAGGGATGCAGTTCAGGGTGGTCAGACAGCGCTTGCAGCAGGTGCGACCGTTCCAGCAGCAGCACAATCGACGTTTCCAGGGCGCGAAGTGTGGCCGCTTCGGTGTGCGGGCGGATCAGCGCCGCGTCGTTCAGGTATTGGTTGGCCTGGACGACCGCAAGCTGGCGTTCTGCTCCGTCGGGGGTGCGCTGGATGAGATGCCCACTGCCGTTCAGGAAAAAGTACAGCCCTCTCGACGGTTGCCCCTGCGTAAAGATCGCCTGCCCCGCTTCGACGCGCAACGTCTGGAAATATCGCGCGAGTGTTGCGATCTGCTCCGGCGGTAAGCGCGCGAACATTGGCAGACTGCGAATGCTGGCTTCGACAAAACCGCTTGATGACATGGCTGATCTTCCCCGGTCACTCCTCGCCCCTGTCAGGCGCATCATCCCCTCGGACGAGGCACCTCCAGAAAATGATTGTAGCGTGTTTTGAAGTGAAGCGAAATTCTAACCTGCTCGATCAATCTTCAAGCGGGGGATTGGTCTGAAGTGCGCTGACCGGGAAGCGCTTCACCACATCTTCAATGTAGCGGGCGGCATAGGTGATAAGATCATGGCGGCTCTGGTCATCGAGCAGGGACAAGATCACGCCGACCTGTTCCAGCAGGTCACGTTGCACGGCGGCGAACCGCGCCCAGCCTTCTTCCGTAAGCTGTACCACCACCGAGCGACGATCTTCGGTGCTGCGCTCACGGCAGACCAGCTTGGTGCCCTCCAGCCGTTTGATAAGGCCGGTCATGGTGGCGTTGGTCAGATGATGTTCGCGGGCGATCTCCCCAATAGGGCAGCTCCCGCCGTGTTCGGCCAGTGTCTTGAGGACGTAAAACTGCGGTGGGGTGAGGCTGTGACGACCGAAATGGGCGGTCAGCCGCTTTTCCATATCCGCCACAATCTGGAACAGGAGTGTCCAGAACTGGCCGATGTCTTCTTCCAGCGACATTTGCACGAGTCGTCCTTCACCTTTGCCCCTGTGTGTCACGGCATGATATATCACCCAACAGGACAATGCAAAAATCGTGTCTTCAGGAACAAAAAACGCCCCTTGATAAGGAGCGTCGCTGTAATCAACAAAAATGCAAATGTCACGGATGTTGCTTAAGCAAGCGCCTGAATGGACTGGGCGGCGTGAATAAGTTCCTGCATCTTCGGCCAGACGCGCTCATCGGTCATGACCCATTTCTGGCGCAGCACAAAATTGCGGTCGATCAGCAGCAGACCCGGCTGGCGATCCATGTGATACAGCGAGTGCACACAGCCATCGGCGTCAGCCAGAACAGGGAATGGCACAGGCATCGGGCTGCTCATCTGGAAACCATAGAGCGTGTGCGGCTGGTCGCGCACCAGCAGGGCGACGGGCGTGCCCATCATGGAGAACTTGTGCACCTGGTTTTGCAGCCACAGAATGCGGCGGACGCTGGTCGGCTGCCAGACATCTCCGATAAAACCGAGCATCAGGCCGACACCGCCCATCAGATCGTTCAGGCTGTGACCGACTTTGCGATGATCGGGCAGACAGAAATTAGGGAGTTGAGTGCCCAGTGCCGGGCCAGCGGCTTTCATTGTGAACATGATTGTGCTTCCGTAATCCCGTTTGCGTCTATAAATTTATTCTATATTTATACTTGATGGATTGTCAACACATCGAATATTCATTCTTTGCTAATTGTGCGCTGAACTAAGCAGATTTTACGTTTTTAGAAAGATGAGGTCGGCGTGGCTATGGGTAGTTTGCTCTATTTTAGGGTAACATGGTAAGGTCTTCAGCCGTAAACAGGAGAACAGACTGGCTTAACTTAATATAGCCAAGTGTGCTATGGTGTGCTCATTACGAGTACCTATTCAGTGGGCGAATTTGCAAAAGTTGGCTCTACGGCCTACGCTATGATTGTAAAGCATTCAAGAAAGCGTTAGCAGATGATCCGCAGTCACCGTATTCGGCTAAACCCCACGCCTGAGCAAGCAGAATATTTCGTTCGTGCTGCTGGGACGCGCCGCTTCGTGTTCAATTGGGGACTGGCGGAGTGGAAACGGCAGTACGAAGCGGGTGAAAAGCCGTCCGCGCTGGCGCTGAAGAAGCAGTTCAACGCCATCAAAGGGGAGCAGTTCCCCTGGGTGTATGAGGTGACGAAGTGCGCGGTGGAAGGCGCATTCATGGACCTGGCGACAGCCTTCAAGAATTTCTTTGAAGGGCGCAAGCTGGGTCGGAAGGTAGGCTATCCCAAGTTCAAGACCAAAAAGCGCAGCCGGGAGGGGTTCTACGTCGCCAACGATAAGTTTGATGTGTCGGGTCACTGGATCAAGCTGCCGCACATCGGCCTGGTTAATATGGCCGAAAAGCTGCGCTTTCAAGGCAAAATTTTATCAGCGAGGATCACCTGCACAGTGGATTGGTGGTTCGTGAGTATCGCGGTGGAGATACCCGATGTGCATCAGCAGCAGTTGCCGGGCAAGATTGGGATCGACTTAGGCTTGAATCACCTCGCGACGTTGAGCGATGGCAGCGAGCTTGAAAACCAAAAGCCGCTGCGCTCGCTGCTGTCGCAGGTCAAACGTCTAAGCCGTTCCCTGAGCCGCAAACAAAAAGGTAGCAAGAACCGCGAGAAAGCACGGCGCAAGCTGGCACGACTCCACTATCGAATTACCTGTATCCGCGACGACCTGCTGCACAAGGTCACCACGCACATCGCGCAAACCTACGGCTTTGTAGCGGTCGAAAGTTTACACGTCAAGGGTATGATGCAGAACCACGCCCTGGCACAAGCGTTGGGCGATGCCGCGTTTGGGCGGTTCACCGAACTGCTGGCGACGAAGGTGTCAACGGCACAGGGTAAGGTAGTACAGGTTGGGCGGTTCTACCCGTCGAGTAAAACCTGCTCCTGCTGCGGGCATGTTAAAGCGGACTTGTCTCTGTCTGAGCGCGTGTTTGTCTGCCCTGCCTGCGGCTTCACGCTTGACCGCGATCATAACGCCGCGATCAACATTCTCCACGAAGCACTGCGACTGAGTGCCAGCAGTCAGTAACACGACTGGCAGTGTCCTCGGTACTGGCTAGGACGGGACACAAAACTCGCCTGTGGACGGGGCGTAAGACCAAGACCTTTCGAGGTGGCGGCTGACCCGGATGAAGCAGGAACAATCTGGATGTGTACATTTGTCCACAAGAAAGGTAGCAGACTCGAATGTCCAAAAAACTCACTTATGCTGTTATTCTGCTTTTGACGCTGGTGCTGTTCGCTTTGGGGATGAGCATCAGCCTGGCACAGACGGCCACGCCCATCGCGCCAACCGTTGCCGGGCCATCGTCGAATATCAACGTCTTTCTGGTGATCTGTGACCGCCAGGCAGTGATGAACCTCACCGGAACGATGATTACGGGCGAGGACGTGTACTATCAGGTCTTCAACGGCCCCAACGGCACCGGAACCGCGATTACCGGGCTGCGGCGAGTGCAGGTGGACGGCACGTTCGCTTTTAGCGAGGTCGCCACCTACAACGAAGGGCAGACCATCGCCGCCGGGGGCACAGGCAGCGCGACCGTCTCGATTGGGCGGGAGAGCAACCCCAGCAATACCAGCTTCACCACCACCGTCAATGACTTGCAGGATGGCTGTGCCCAGCCGCAGAATCCCGCCGCGACCAGCCAGGCTATCAGCGGTGGCACGACCGGAACTACCGGGACGACGACCACAACGACCAGCGGCACGTTCACGCAGATTCGCTCACCCTTCGGTGGGTTCATCAACCCCGGCTATGTGCCGCCTGATGACCCGATTGTGGTGATTGGCGCACGTCCTGAAGGGGTGCTGCCGCGCCAGCAGACACCCGGTATCATCTTTGCTGAGTGCAACCAGTATCCACAGGCGCTCCCTGGCATCGTCTACGATACCGACGATGTCATTCTGTTCTGGTCGTGGTTCGCCCGCACCCCTGAACTGGTGCAGGAGCATATCAATACGGTCACGTATGCCGTGCTGTACTACGACCGCATCGAACTGCCCAATATCACCGTGACTCCGATTCAGCAGATCGGCAGCAATTACTGGGTGTTCTACTATTCGCGCCTGGGCAACCTGCGACCGGGGCGCTATTTCTTCAACTTTAAAGCCCGCTGGAGCCGCGCAATCAGCGACGGTTACGATGAGTTCGGGCCGGGCACGGATAATCCCCTGGTGGAAGGCGGGTGTGGCTTCGAGATTTACCGCAATCTGGAGAACACCAGCGTCAGCTATAATCCCTGGCCGTATAACATCATCGGGAACCCGCCCCCGCCGACTCCCACGCCTACGCGCACACCGACACCCTGACACTGCTGTATGAGCATTGCAGCCGAAGCCGCTGATCTGTTCGGCATCACCCTTGATGCCCGGCAGGTCGCCCAGTTTGACCAATATACCCAGGCGCTCGTGGAGTGGAATGAACGGGTGAACCTGACCGCCATCCTCGAACCCGATGCGGTGCGGGTGCGCCATTACCTCGACTCGCTCTCGATTGTGAAAGGCACACCCATAAAAGCGGGGATGCGGCTGATTGACGTGGGCACGGGAGCGGGCTTTCCCGGTCTGCCGCTGGCGATTGCCTTCCCTGAGGTTCATGTCACGCTGATGGAAGCTACCGGCAAAAAAGTGGCCTTCCTCGATCATGTGATTCAAACGCTCAGTTTGCAGAATGCCCGCACGTTAAATGCCCGCGCTGAGGAAGCCGGGCATATCTCGCACCATCGTGCCCGCTATGATGCGGTGCTGGCACGGGCGGTGGCGCGCCTGCCTGCGCTGCTGGAATATCTGCTGCCGCTGGCGAAGGTGGGCGGGCGCTGCATCGCGATGAAAGGCACGACTGCCGAAGAAGAAACCGCCGACAGCAAAAATGCGCTGCAAATCCTGGGTGGGCGGCTGGTGAAAATTGAAGCCGTACAGCTTCCAGATGTCCCAGAGGCGCATTATCTGGTGGTGGTAGAAAAGACGGAAGCCACCCCGGCACCCTATCCGCGCAAGCCGGGTATGCCGACCAAAAAACCGCTGTAGCAGTTCAGCGCAATCCAGACATCAGAAGGATGGAATCATGCGAGTCCTGACGGCGCACGACATCAAATTTACCCTGACCATGCGTGACGCGATTGAGGCCGTCAGGGCGGGTTTTATCGCGCTCTCGAAAGACCGGGTGGAAATGCCCGTTCGGACAGCGCTGAGTGTGCCCGGCGGTGTCACGCTGACGATGCCAGCCTACGTTTACGACGAGATGGTGAGTGTGGTGAAGATCGTTTCTGTCTCTGCCGGGAATGCGGCGCGTGGACTGCCTGTTGTCATTGGTACGGTGCTGGTGGTTGATGCACAGACGGGCGTCCCGCGAGCGCTGCTGGATGGAACGATGCTCACCGCGATACGCACCGGGGCAGGCTCCGGTCTGGCGACGGATCTGCTGGCGAAGCCGGACGCGAAAGTGCTGGCCGTGATTGGTGCGGGGGCGCAGGCACGAACGCAGATCGAAGCCGTGTGTACGGTGCGCGAGATCGAACAGGTGCGCATCTACAGCCCACGCACAGCAGCAGCGCTGGCGGTCGAGATCAGCGGACTGTACGATTTTGAAGTGATCGCGGTGCCGGATGCGGAAGCGGCCTTAGAGGGTGCGGATGTCGTGGTGGCGGCCACCAACAGCGCAAGCCCGGTCTTCATGGCCGATCATATCGCGCCCGGTGTGCATATCAACGGTGTGGGTTCCTTCCGGCATGATATGGAAGAAATCCCGGTGGAACTGGTCGCCAGGGCAAAAATCATCATAGACCACCGGGAAAGCGCCTGGGCAGAGGCAGGCGAACTCATCAAAGCGCTGGAACTGGGCCTGATTCGTGCGGATGATGTGGTCGAGATTGGCGAGGTGGCGGCGGAACTCAAACCGGGGCGCACCTCACCGGAACAGATCACCTTCTTTAAGTCGGTTGGCAGCGCGGTTCAGGATGCGATGACGGCGGCGCGGGTCGTGGCGCTGGCGGAGGAACGCAATCTGGGTCAGATCATTTCGTTGTGACCGTCAGGCCTCGCCGTTCACGATCAGGTTGCTGTATTCCCCTGTCACGGGGTTATAGAGGAGGCGGAAGAAGCAGTCCCCGCCGTCCATCACCAGCACGTATTGTTCCTGCCAGTTCATCTCGTCGGACGTGTTGCAGAAGTAGTTGGCGAAGATCAGCCGTTCGCCCTCGAACACCAGCCCAAAATACTGACGGCCATACGCAGGCAGGCGCTCCCACACCCCATACCCCCACATCCCGTCGCGCAGTTGGCTTTGCAGGTAATTGCTCAATCCCGCTTCCAAAGCAGCCACTTCTGTCGGTGATGGTGTCCAGTAGGCTTCCGGGTCTTCGTTGAATTCATAGCCCAAACCCTGCTCGGCGGCGTTCTCGCCTGTGAAAATGACGGCGAAGTTCCGCCCCTCGACCAGAACATTTTCATCGGCCTGCGGTGCTTCGAGCATCAGGTCAATCACACCACAGCCGCTGCACAGCAGCGCCAGCGTGAGCATCAACAACTGTTTCATCGTACAACCTTTCGGGTTCGTCCACACTTCACAGGGAAAGGACGCCGAACCCGGTTGCAATGTTCCCTGTCCCTATTCCACGCTCGGCAGCGCGTCGCAGTCGCCTTCCTCGCGCACGAAATCCGCCCGAATCCACCGTCCTACTCCGGACGGCTCCCCGGCGAACAGCGCCAGTGGCGCCCCCGGCACCAGCCGCCACCAGTTGATGCCCTCACCCAGGCGCTCGAACTGGGCATCGGCGGCAATCGGCACATTGGCGGGCATATACCCCACTGCTTTACTGCTGAGCAGTGGTTCGTCACGCACATTCGTATCAGCAAAGGCCGTCAGCACACACACGACCGAAGGCGTTGCGGCGGTTGTGGTCGGCACGACTGTCGTATCGGGTGCAGTAGGGGTGGCAGCCTGTGCCGTTCCAGTCGGGGCGGGGGATGCCACCATAATCTGCGAGATGGGGCGGGCATCTACCCCGATGCCCAGGGAACCAATCAGTGCATCCAGTGACGCCAGCGACGGCACGAACGAGTTCTGAGGTGCGTTGGTCAGCATCGCGTCCATCGCATCCAGATAGGAGTCGTAATCCTCCACCAGCGTATCCAGGTCAAAGCGGGGATTGTCCAGCAAATCCTGCCCCGGCAGCAAATCCGACAGCAGCGGGAACACCGCTTCCACATAATACTGACGGTCGTCCGTCAGCCCGGTGAAAACATAGTAGATGTCCTCGTCCAGCACCGGGAGAATACTCGATGTGCTGTGCTCAAGGTAGCGCACGCCCGAACCGTTGGCGAAGTCAACATAAGCCGCCTGCGTAAAAAAGATGAAATCCCCATCGATATCGGCCTGATTGACAGGCAGTGGATTTTCCGGCCGTGCTTCCAGCAGGGCACCGAGGGTGCGCAGGCTGCCACCGCGTTGTTCGCTGTAGGCTTCCGCCGAGAACACGCGCAGTGAAGCGGGCAGCATTTCACCCGCGATATAGCCCTCGAAGGTAAAGGCAATGTGTTCGGGATTTGGTATGGTATCGCCAGCTTCTACCGTTTCACCGGAGGCAGACAGGGCAATTTCGCCGGGCAGGAAAAAGCTCACGTTTTCATGGGCGATCAGGTCAAACGAGGGCGCGGGTGGTGTACGGGTGGGAATGGAAAACAGGGATTCGCCAATCGGCTCCAGCCAGTATTCGCCCTCACCGCTTTCTGCTGACCAGCCGAGCAATCCGCCGAATTCGATGTACCACCACGCGAAATCCTCGCCGCAGCTTGGGCCGCTGCGCACGGTAAAGGTCGCATTCGGCGGCATTTCGGTAATCGTCTCGCTTTCGGTGGAAGGGGATTGGCGCAGACGGTGCGGCTGTTCACGCGCGACCCGTCCCTGTTCGCCCACCACCAGTCGGGAAGCAGGTGCGCCGGGGCAGATCGCGAGGTTCTGTCCCTGACTGGCGACTGTCAGTGTGATGATGAAAAAGCAGACCAGCGCGAGTGTTGCAAAGCGCATTTGTTTATTCCTCAACCTCAAACCAAAACGGCGGCGACTCCGCCACCGTTATTATAGCGCGATGTGCGTTTGCGGTTTGTACGCTTTGCTGCCAAATCGTGGGCAGATGATTGGTCAGTTTGCCGGAAGCGGCGCTGCCTGACCGTCCAATCCAGCAGCCAGATCATCGGATGCAGAGGGGACGACTGGCATTTCCCCGGTGGCGACGTAATCCGGCAGCAGGGTTTCCACCTGACGCACAGCAGGTACAAAGTAGAGCATGAGCGCAACCCCGGCGGCCAGCAGCCCCGCGCCCACATAGATCAGCCCCATGCCTGCGCCCGCTTCTGCGCCCACGAACGGCGCGACCAGCGACCAGCCTGCCGTGCGGACAGCCGGTTCAGCCACGCGGTCCGCCAGCGGCCCGACAAGCAGCAGCGACACGGGCGACAGCAGCAGCGCGATCTGCCCCATCAGCGCGAAGACGCGCCCCTGAAGATCGGGCGGCACCTTGCCCTGAAGGATGGACATCAGCGAGGCATTGACCATCGGCAGCGGCAGCATCATCAGGATGGCGAACAGCCCCAGCATGATCGCCGTTTGCCCAAAGCCTATACCCGCCAGGAACAGACCAGACAGGCCGATCCCGAAGATCACGTTATAGATACGGCGGTGTTTAAACTTCAGCATTCCAAACGTAACACCGCCTACAATCGCGCCCAGGTTCATCACACTCAGGATGATCCCAAACTGTGTTTCGCTGCCAGTACGCGCCAGCAGATAGGGTGTGCTGAGCGCCATCGCTGCCGTGAAAAGAAAATTGATGGCCGTTGCGCCCAGGATCAGGATGAGCAGGGCGTTGTTACGCACCAGATATTGCACGCCCGCCATCATTTCCTTCCACAGCGACCCGCGCGAGGCTTCACCCGCAGAGGTGCGCGGCGGCTGCGGAATGTGCACGTAAAAGACCACGACCATCGCGGCCACGAATGTCAGCAGATCAAGGATGATCGCGCCTTCCACGTTCACCAGCGCGTAGACCATTCCTGCCAGCGCCGGGGCGATGATGCCCGCCACCGGACCGGTAAGCTGCTGGATGGCGTTGGCGCGGTCGCGGTGGTCATCGGGGACGAGCAGCGTCACTGAAGCCTGGAAGGCAGGCCCCTGGAACACGGCGAAAATCGCGCCCATGAACGTGACCACATAAAGATGCCACAGTTCAAAGCTGTCGGTCGCAAAGCTGAAAAACAGCAGCAGCGTTCCGACGGCCTGGCCTGCGTCCCCAATAATCATCGCATAGCGGCGGTTCCAGCGGTCAGCCAAGACGCCCGACAAACCCGATGCGAGCACCTGCGGCAGCATCGCGAAAAACGAGACCAGCGCCAGCGGCGTGGCTTCGCCCGTCTGCTTAAAAATCCAGATGCCGATTGCCAGACCGCTGATGCGGCTGCCGATGAGCGAGAACGTCTGCGTCAGAATGAGGGTGTAGAACGTCCGCATGTTCATGGTGGACTGTTTGTTCATAAAGTTGCTGTCCCTGACTTGTGTGTGTTGATCTAAGCCTTTGTACGCAGTACCTGACTCAAATGTTTTAAATTTCTTAAAAAGTCACATGACCTGCACGGAATTTTAGGACTCCTTTCAAAAATCGCTGTTGTACGGGCGCAGCGCGCTGCGCCCGTACTGGAATTCTGAATTATGAAATAGCCTCTAGACTTTGGGCTGAGCGCACGGTTGAAAACAGCGGGTTCGGATTTTGAAACCGTTGGGCTTTCTGGCATAATATCCGCTGGACTTATGGAACGTCCTAACGGCAAAAGGGGCATATACGACATGCTTGATCGCTCAACCAAAACACTGATCGCCGTCTTCACCCTCGTCGCGGCGACTTTTCTTGTTTCTGAACACATTATTTCTGCCGATCCGATTGAGGACTGGCTGCTGGCGGGGCTGCTGTTTGTGATTTCGCTGGGCTTCTGGGCGTGGCTGTGGCAGGAAAACCAGCCGACCGGGTCAGCGCTCACGGTCATTGAGGGCAGCAACGGCAGCGCCCCGACCAGTGCATTTGGCAGCATCCGTGAATGGACGCTGACCCCACAGGCGCCCGTTGATATCCTCGCGCCACACGACCGCGCGGTTGTGACGGGTTCGGGCGAAGTTGCCCTGAGCGAAGGCGGGCCGGTCGCGCTGGATACGCTTGAAGTGAATGCGGCTAAATCCACCTCTGAAATCATCAATGCCGCCAGCGCTCCTGACGATGAGGTTCTGGAAGCGATGGTGTCCACGCCGGTGCTGCGTTCCGACGAAGATACGGACGACGATTATCTGGAAGCGATGGTATCCACGCCAGTGCTGCGTTCCGACGAAGATGACGATGGGACAGCAGCGATTGCGTCCGATGCCGTCGTGGTCGACTCTGGTATGGCAGCCGACCAGATTACTGTGACCACTTCGGGAGATGCGGATGAAGTGATTGTCCAGACGGCAGATATTCCAGGCGATGAAATTCGTGTTGAGGTCGTGCCGTCCGACTCTGTCCCCTCACCTGAAGAAGCGACCGCAGCGACGGTTGAGGCCGTTGGCGATGCCCCGGTAGCACAGGCGGTATCCAGCGCGGAAATAATTGCTGACCCCGTCGTAGATGCCGAAGCGGTGATTGTGCCGCCCGCGCCGTCTTCCGAAAATCCTGTTCCAGAAATGGCAGATGTCCAGGAAGAAAGTGATATTGTGGCCGTCCCGGTAAATGCTGGCGCAGGCGATGATCTGACCATCATTGAAGGGATTGGCCCCAAGTATGATGCAGCGCTCAAGGCAGCAGGAATCACCACCTTTGAACTGGTCGCGGCCAGCACGGTTGAAGCGCTGGAGGAAGCGGTGCGGGGTACTGCACTTCGCCGCCCGACCAGCATCGACACCTGGGCGGAACAGGCGCGCTTTCTGGCGGCGGGCGACCGCGCCGGATTTGATGAATATGTCGCCAAGATGAAAAGCGCACGTCGGCTGGACGATTAATTCCAGTCAAAGAAGCAAATGAGCAATGAGGGTTCTTTAGGGGCGAGGCGTACCTTGCCCCTATCCAGCAATACATATGGAATGGTCAGGTAAAGAAATCCCACCATTTAGACCATGAAAGCGCGAACGACACAAAGCAAAAGGCCTCGTTTCCGGGGTGCTTTGCGTCCGGGCGATTTATATCTTGGTTGACGGACGGCAGCGTCCGTTTTTTATTTCTCCTGCTCCCAGTCGCGCCTAATCAGCCCGAACAGGCACAGGTCATGATAGCGCCCATCTTCGAAGTACTGTTCGCGCTGGATTCCTTCCCGCATGAAACCGAGCTTTTCCAGCACCCGCGTTGAAGCGGTGTTGTGGATACTGGCGTCTGCCTCAATCCGGTTCAGCCCCATGTGCTCGAAGCCAAAGCGGATAATGGCCGTCAGTGCTTCGGGCATGTAACCGCGCCCCCAGTAAGCGCGTGCCAGATCATAACCAATCGAGCCACGATGATCGCGCCGATCCCAGTAATTGTAGCCACACACACCGATGACCTCGCCAGCCTGTTCCGGGTTGATCAGCGCTTCACTCGCCTTCAGCACAATCCCCCAGCGCAGTTCCGTCCCCTCGCGAAAGCCGTACTGCACCGACTCGATCATCGAAGCGGCCTGATCGGCGCGGGCATAGGCCGAGCCAATGTTGTATTTGGTCACCTCGTAATCGCCCCGGATGCGGAACACTGCTGCGGTGTCTTCCAGCGAGAGTTCACGCAGCACCAGGCGTGAGGTTTCCAGTACCGGGAAATAGGAAAAATCAAATGTTTTTGACATCGTTGGTCTTCAATGCGTAAAGTCACAGCCGTTAGCTTAGACAAAGCTGACTCGCAATTCAAGCGGAAGTCGTGGCTATTGCAGTTTCGAGAGATTCGACATCAGACGGAATCACACTGGAAAGGATGAAGATGGAAGACCTTGAGAAGTTACGCCAACGTTATGTGAATTACATGCGCAAGACCGTCGAAACGCTCGGCCATATTTTGCAGGACGTGAGCCAGGAAGCCGCCACAACCCTGCGCGATGGGCCGGACGGCTGGACGGTGCTGGAAGTGGTCGCTCACCTGCGTGACTTCGACGGATTTTTCCAGCATCGGGCACAGATGATGCTGGAGCAGGAAAATCCGGCGCTGCCTGCTTACGATCACGTCCAACTGGCAATTGATCGGCAGTACAACCAGCAGAACCTCAGGGAAGTCTATACGGAACTCGTCGCCTCGCGGGCGCAGTTCAGGGAATTCTTCACGTCGCTCATGCCTGAACAGTGGATGCGGAGCGGCATTCATCCCGAACGCGGCGCATTCGACATGATGGACGCGGCTTTACAGGTCGTCGGGCATGACATCGACCACACCGAGCAGGTCACGCGAATCCTGACGCAGCGCACCAACCCCTAGATAACGCAAAAGGGCGCGGATCGTCCGTGCCCTCTGCGTGGAACATGAAGCGTTTGGGGGAGTCAGCTTGCCAGGGCAGCGCAGCGGCGTGCTTCGGCCACGCGCTGTTCGATCAGGGCACGGAGTTGTTCAGTCGAGTCGCAGATAAGCTGTACGTAGCCGCGCTGGATGTCGCTTAACAGGCCAATCGCGCCCATCGCCAGCAGGTCGGAATAGCCCAGAATCGGCGTGAGCGGGTTGCCCAGTTCATGCCGCAGCGAGGCCGAGACTTTTTCAGGCGGGACGGACTGGAAGGCGGCATAAAGATGGATAAGCTGTTCGGCGTTCGCCAGAATGGTCTTGACGACTTCGCGCTGTTTGAAGCTCAGACTACCGTTGTTTTCATTCAGCAGCGCCAGGGCGCAGCCGACGATGGCTTCTGCCTGTATGTTTAATTCATCGTTCATAGGGATGCGCCTGTGGTTTCGTTCGCTTCTATGCCCTCATTATAATAAAGAAAGCATAGTGAAGAATTAAGGTTTTGGAATAGGTTAATGGTAAAAATGGAACAGCCTGCTACTGAACTTGTTTCCAATTCTCGATTGTCACGCCAAGTTCTACAAAATCTTTCTCGCACGCTTCGGGGAGATCATCTTCAGGATGCTCATCCCATGATCTGATAATGTCCAGCACCTCTTGCATCTGTGACTTCGCGTTGGTTGATTGATGTTCTGCTTCGCTGCTGGTCTCTATTGTAATTAAATACGCTTCCCACGTATCACGCGGGATGATAATCATTGGATTTCCATGCTCATCCTCGGTGATAAGCGCTGCACGTCTTAGTTCATCAAGAGCCATCATTTCCTGCCTATCGAACAGCTCATCGTCTAAATCCGCTTTTTGCCGCTGCCGCCGAGCGATTTGCGGGCATCTTCCTTCGGCACATTGGGAACGGGCGTACCATTCATCACCGCCTTGTAGAAATCGTCGTCATAAGCACGGGTGCGGACGACCACAGGCATCGGTACGGCATGACCCATAATGATGGCCTGCTGTTTGGTGTCCAGACGGGCGAGGACTTCGCGCAGACCGCCCGCGCCGCTGATCCCGGTCAGTACGGCCTGGATGTCGCGTTCGTTGTCCAGCAGCGCCGTGACGCGCGTCCCGATCTGGCTGATGACTTCCTCGTCGATGCCGCTGGGACGCTGATCGACCACCAGCAGCGTCACCTTATACTTGCGCATTTCGCGTGCGATGATGCCGAAAATCGTCTGCCGGGCGATCTGCGGGTCGAGGAATTTATGCGCTTCCTCAATCGTGATGAGAAGCTGCGGCGGTTCCATCGACGAATCGCCCAGGGCTTTCTCGACCTTTTCCACATAACGTTCATGGATGCGGCGGGTGAGGTAATTTGCTACGAGGATGTAAGCTTCCAGCGAATTGCCGTAACGCCCAAACTCCAGCACCACGCTTTTCTGTTCTTCCACCAGCAGATGAATGATGCGCTCGACGCTTTCGCCCGTGCCTTTGGGAATCAGGAACTCCCAGCGCTGGAAGCGTTCGAGGCGGCGCTGCAACGCCGTGAGCGTCCCGCCGAGGATGGGTGTGTTTTCCGTCAGTTCATCAAAGTCATCCACGCTGCCCTTGAGCAGACGGCTGATCCATTCCTCGCCCCAGCGCTTGCGCAGCGCGAAGGCCGCGTCGATCATCGCATCTGACAGGCTCATGGTGGATTTGAGCATGGCGATGTCTTCGGGTTCGATCTCGTCATAGCCGAGCCGCACTTCACTGTCGTAGCGGGCGTTGCGCCGCCTTGAGGACTCCGCATCCAGCGTCAGAATCGTCACCTTGCCGGGGAACAACTGCGCCAGCCCTTTGGCCTTGGGGCCGCGTTCATCGGTCACTTCCCAGCCGTAATCGTTGTGCATGTCGAAGATCAGGCTGCACGCCATCCCGCGCGAGATCACGCCCGACAGCAGCACACGGGTGAGGAAACTTTTGCCCGTGCCGCTTTTGCCGAAAACCCCAATCGACCGCTCCACCAGCCGCTTCAGGTCAAGGTTGATCTGCGTGTGTTCCAGTTCCAGCGGTGCGCCGACGTTGAAGTGAGTAGCATCTTCCTGCCCGAACACATCGTTCACGTCCTGTTCGGTCGCGTTGTAGACGTGAGTGAAGTGTCCGGGGATGGTCTTCACAGGTTTGGGCTTATCGTCTTCCAGCGACAGCATCGGCGCGACGTGAATCGTGCCATAGGCCGCCGTCCCCGTAATCACATCGCGGATAAATGGGTCGCTGATATCGGGCGGGTCATTCTGGATGGAGGGATTGGTGTTGCTGAGTTCAATATCGGTCAGCATACAGAAGAAGCGCTTGCGTTCGCCATGCACCACCACGTAACGCCCGACGGCAAGGTCTTCCACCGTCTGCCCGCGTTCCAGCCGCACCACCAGCCCTTTGCTAAGCGACCCACCAACGACGACACCGAGGCGGACACTGTGTTCATCAAGCAGGCTGACGGTCTTAGCCGTGCTGCCGTTGGTGCTGCGGGGGAACCATTCGTCGAGATTTTCGGCTTTAGGAAGGGTCATGCGCGTCGGTTACTCCCAATACACAAACACAGTATTTTATCTTTACAGAGCGATATTGATGGCTGATTCTAGAAATTGAACCAAAGTTCACAGAAACCACAAGTTTATTTTGCATTTGTCTCTTGAATCAGCGCAACACGATAAGGAAACACCTCCGCGCGCATCACCCTCTGCATCACGGCGGGATCATTGGTTGCAATGGCCTGTGCATCATCATCGCTGGCATTGAAGATGACGATGCCGAAGGTGCTGTCATCGGTGTTCAGCGTGCGCCCGGCCAGGATGAGCGTCCCTTCCGCCATCAACTGCTGCAAATAGCGAAAGTGCTGCCCCACGATTTCCTGTTCGCGTAGTGTGGACTCGTGCAGCATTTCGAGCCGGGTAGGTTGGATGCGATAGAGGTATTGAGGCATAGCGAACATTGCACTCCTCATCATCTTGCCTTTATTCACACAGGATATAACAAGTAAACAGAACAAACAATCCACTATGGCAAATTTGATCTAATTTTCTTTCACCTGGGATTGCGCTTCATGATGATACAGTTTTGAAACACCTCAAAAATGAGCACATCTTAAGGTTTCATTCACGTTTAGTTCTGATATACTTTTAGTACTTTTGTCATGTAAGGCAGGTGTCAGATGACATCATTTACCATCGAAAACCTCAGATATAAAGCCAGCGCCAACCAGCAGGTTGAAGACGCAATCTCCTATTATCAGTCGCCGGAAAAACGCCGCATCGCCCTGCGCAAGGCGCTCGCTGCTTCGCCCGATGATGCGCGGCTTCATCAGTACAGGCTGCGGCTGACCAGCCCCAAGCTGGTGGCTCAGGCAATGGCTTCGGGAGTGTTCCTCAGCTACAGCCGCGCGGATGAGCTGTTCGTGATCGAACTGGCCGATCATCTGCGGGAGGTCGGCGTGCAGGTGTGGCTGGATATGATGGACATTGAAACCGACTTCGACTGGAACTTCGCCGTTCAATCCGCGCTGACCAACTGTGGGCTGATGATCGCGGTGCTTTCCCCTGCCGCTTTGAAGGACGAAGCCGCCCGCAGTGAGCGCAGGACGTTTTTCGAGGCCGGGAAGCTGGTACAACCGGTCGTGGCGCGGCGCTGTGATCTCAAGGACGTGGATTTCTGGCTGTCGCCTATCGACTTCAGCAGAGATTACACCGTCGGTCTGCACTCGCTGCTGCGGGCGCTGTCGATTGAGGTCTTCTAAAGCCCGATACCATGTCTATCGGGCTTCCCGACGATCAACGTTAGCTCTGTGGAATAAGCAGCAGCTTGCCTTTGGACTGGCGGCCTTCCAGATGTTGATGCGCCGCCGCTGCTTCGGAAAGCGGCCAGGTCTGGTCGATTTGCACGCGCAGTTCACCAGATGCCGCCAGCGACAGCACCTCGTTTGCCCGCCACTCTAATTCATCCCGTGTCGCGATGTAATTCCCCAGTGTGGGCCGCGTCAGAAACAGCGACCCCCGCGCATTCAGTACCTGTGGATCAAGGGGCGGCACTGGCCCGCTCGATTGCCCGAACAGTACCAGATAGCCGCGTGGCCGGAGGGAGTTCAGGCTCTTATCAAACGTTGTCTTGCCGACCGACTCATACACCACGTCCACGCCCCTGCCGTCGGTCAGAGTCTTGACCTCTGCCTCGAAGTCCTGCGTCGTGTAATTGATGACATGATCTGCCCCAGCCTGCATCGCCAGTTGGAGCTTTTCATCGCTGCTGGCTGTGCCGATGACTCTTGCACCCGTCCTCTTGGCAAGCTGGACGAGAATCTGTCCGGTGCCGCCGCCCGCTGCATGGATGAGCGCGGTGTGTTCGGCCTTGAGCGGGAAGGTGCTGTTGACCAGATAATGCGCCGTCAGCCCTTGCAGGATGACCGCCGCCGCCTGCTGGAAATCCAGTTTAGCGGGCAGATGCAGCAGCCGCGCCGCCGGGACAAGCGTGTACTGGGCATAGGCGTAGGGCACGGAGGTGTAGACGACCGGGTCGCCTGCCTTGAAATCGGTCACGCCCGCGCCGACTGCATCCACCACGCCCGCGCCTTCCTGCCCCAGAATAAACGGCAGCGCGACCTTATACAGCCCTGCCCGCTGGTAGGTGTCGATAAAATTGATGCCGACAGCCGCCAGCTTGACGCGCACTTCACCCGCACCTGGTTCTGGTGTGGGGACTTCCTCATAGCGCATGACATCGACTGAACCGTGTTCATGAATCCGCACCGCGTACATGGATGAACATCCTCCATTTAACACTTCCTTTGCGAGGGCGGAGATTTTAGCACGAGGTTACTCGCTAAGCAGTCACACGCTGCTGATAGCTCTCCACAAAGGCCACCGCCTGCCCGATGCCGTCCTCGTCGCGGATGCGCTGACCGAGAGCACTCGCCTGCTGCCGCATCGTGGCGTCGCTCACGGCTTCGCGAATGGCTTCCGCCAGCTTTTGCGCGGTGAGCTTTTTGCGCGGGATGGGCGACGGCCCCACACCCAGGTTCATCACCCGCTGTCCCCAGAAGGGCTGATCGGCCATAAAGGGGATGATGATCGATGGCACCCCTGCCCGTAACCCGGCAGCGGTTGTTCCCGCGCCGCCGTGATGCACGACCGCCGCCATGCGTGGGAACAGCCAGCTATGTGGGATAGACGAGATTACATGGACAGTATCCGGCAGATCAGCCGTTTTTAACCCACCCCAGCCCGAAGCCAGCACCCCACGCTGACCCGAAAGTGCCAGCGCTTCCAGCGCGATTCGCCCCGCTTCTTCGGGATTGCGGCTGCCCATGCTGCCAAAGCCGATGTACACGGGTGGTGTACCCGCGTTCAGGAAATCGACCAGGTCTGCCGGGGGAGTCCAGCCGTCGGGTTCATCAAGAAACCAGTAACCCGTGACGATGTGGTTTTCCGGCCAGTCCGAAGGGCGCGGCAGGACGTGGCGGCTGTAGCCGTACATGGCGGGCACACTATCGCGCTCCAATGAAGGAAACGGTCCCCAGAACGGGGCCTTTCCCAGACCCAGAACCCGGCGGTTGCTCACGTCAACCTGTTTGGAGCTTTGCCAGAACATCTGCCGTGTGATGTTAAAGGACAGGGCATTCAACGCCCCACCAATAGGAAGACCTGGCACCAGCGGACTCGCGAATTCGCGAGTGGGCGTGAACGGGAAGACATACGCCTGAATCATCGGAATGTTCATCATCGTGGCGATGGTATGAACGCTCATGATGCCCGTTCCGGTAATGATGAGGTCGGTGCCTTCAAGCTGCGCTGGCAGTTTCCCGGCGATACTGTCCGCATGATTCTTCATCTCGCTCTGCATCTTCGCAAGCACTTTGAGGAAGTTGCCGCTTTCCGTCACCTTGCGCCATTCATCATTCTGGATGATGTCCTCGATATTCTCCCCGGTCGAGCGGAATTCCAGACCCGCTTCCGTGATCAGCGTTTCAAAGTTTTCGCTTGCCAGCACACGCACGTTGTACCCGACGTCCTTTAGCCCTTTGCCCAAACCAATGTAAGGCTGTACGTCGCCTCGTGTTCCAGAGGCAACAATGGAAATGTTCTTCATGATGGGTGAACTCCAATGGTTAAATACGAACGATTTTGCCCTCACCCCAAACCCCTCTCCCTCATGGAGAGGAGCTTCAATCCCAGCCCTTCACTTAAAGAGTTGCAGCGTTAAGGGTGGGGGCTTCAAACAGAGTTGCGTCACGGTTTGTCGTGCAGGCCGTTCAGCAGCAGATTGGTGAGAACATCGGGTACGGCCTCCCAGTGATCGATCAGGGTTGAATCTCCCATGATGTGCTCCAGCATCAGCCCCATCATCATGCTGGAAATGGCACGGACGGTCAGCCTGGCTTCAATCTCGCCCATGCCCAGTTTGGCAGCCTGTTCCTGAAAAAACGCCTCCGCCATCATCAGAGTCGGCTCCAGAACCTGCTGATAGTAGAGGTTGCGCAGTTCTTCGTTGACCATCATCTCCGACACAATGATGCGAAACAGACCGAAGTTATCCTGCTTGAGCACCATTAGCGGTTGACTCAGAAACAGCCGGATAAAGGTTGGGAAGTCGAGTTCATCAGGGATGGGCACCGGGTTTGCGCCATGATGGAGTCGCGCATCCGCTCGAAGATTCCTAACAGCAGCGCGGGTTTGCTGTCGAAATAGTTGTAGATGGTGCCATCCGCAATTCCTGCCTGCTTCGCCACATCGCGAATGGTGGTCGGGTGAAAACCTTTTTCCGCGAAGACGACTGCCGCCGCATCCAGAATCTGATTTCTGCGCGCTGCAATAAGCTGCTGTTGTATAGCGTCTGACATGGTATTCCCCAAATATCCTGAATTTTTGAACAGGTATTCATTTGAATGAGTATTCATTCAATATCGAAAAGTGTATGGTAAAACAGTCATGATGTCAAGCACGTCATAATTAATTTTCACAAAAGCATAGAAGCCTAATGCGGGACTTCAGCAGATGGGTGTGCTCACTCCATGCAGCGCTCGCCAGCGCTTCAGCGTGGATTGCCAGTCCGGGGCCAGCTCAGGGGGCAGTAAAGCGGCGATTGCCAGCCCAAGCTGCATATCACGCAGTTCGGTGCGCGTTGCCCATTCAATTGCTGCACCAAAGCGCACCTGCCAGCCGCCGTCTCGCTGCCACCACACGGCAACGGGAATGGTCGGCATCTCAAGGCGGCTAAGCCACTCGCCCGCGCCGGGGCGAATCTGCCGGAAGGGGATGCTGGCGCGGCCTTCGGGGAAGACGAACATTGCCTGCTGGCGTTTGCGCCACTCGCGCAATCCGACCAAGGATGGTTCAGCACCACCAAAGGGGATGCGCAGCGCATTGTGAGTCCAGCGCTGGTAAATCCAGTTCAGGAAGCGACGGACGGGGGTATCAGGCGGAGGGCTGGTGCTTCGGGTGCGCTGGCCGATGATGAACAGGGTATGCGATAGGGCGTCAGGACGGGCTTGCCCCACTGCCTGCATCACCGCTGCACCTGCGTCCAGCGCCGCCCTGCCGCTGAAATGGTTGACAGCCAGCACGAAATAACCGGTCGTAGGCAGGTGTTCCAGGCCAGCGACCAAAAGAGGTTCTTTGAGGCGGTGGCGTATCAGTGGCGCGAGTCGTCGCTGATGAGTCGTCTCCCATGCAAAACGCAGCCAGAAACCAAGAGGCAGGCGCGGGCGGCGCTGTCTGTAACGGGCAAAAGGCGACGGTTCCATTACTTGCGCAGCGGTAAATTTTCCAAATCCTCGTCGGTCAAATCTTCTGGTTTCACAGGTCGGCGTTTGCGTTTTGAACCTGGTGAGTCATTTGCAGACCAGGGGGATGATGTGGCGGATGCCCCTTCAGTCGCGCCTTCACTGGAAGACTCGCTCGAAAAGGCCACATCACTGGAGGAACTGCTTACGTCCACTTCATCGCGTTCACTGCTGATTCCACTGTTGCCCGACCCGCTGCCGCTGCTTTCGTTGGAGCCGCTGTCGCCGGAGTTACTGCTCCCGCTGCCGTCTGATCCACTACTGTCGCCGGAGTCACTGCTCCCACCGCTGTCCGAGTCGCTCCCACCCGAATCGGACTCCGCACCCAGCAGATAGACCAGGCTGATCCCCAACAGCCAGCGTTGAATGCGTCGTTTCATCGTTTCCCCCCGCTGTGATGGATGCCGACCTTTGCTCTATTGTACAGGGAGTGGCCGAGCTGTAATCGTTCGGAAGTCCGAATTTATTGCTGCTGCTGCATCTGTTCCTGTTCGATATTGGCTGGCGACGGTTCGACCAGTTCTTCGGGCATTGGCCCTTCATAGGTGGGCAGGCGGTCGGTCGGGTAGACCTGTACTGATACCTTGAGCGTGGTATCCGCCGAGCCTTTAAAGACACCTTTGGTCGGTGGCACATCGGCGTAATCGCGCCCAACCGCTACCCGGATATGGCGTTCGCCGGCGAGGACATTGTTGGTCGGGTCGAATCCCACCCAGCCTAAATCCGGCAGCAGCGCTTCCACCCAGGCATGAGAAGCGTCGTCAGCAGTGCGGGCGGTGTCCTCATCGCGGTGGAACAGATAGCCGCTCACGTAGCGACATGGGATGCCGACTTCCCGCGCCAGGGCGATCATGATATGGGCGTAATCCTGGCACACCCCTGCCCGGTTGGAGAGCGCATCATCAATCGGTGAATCGACACTGGTGCTGTTGGGTTTATAGGTGAAGCTGAGCCACATTCCCGTATTGATCTGATGCAGCAGCGTGAGCGGATCGTCGCGGCGCACAGCGTTCAGTTCTTCTGCCAGTTGATACAGCAGCGGCGTTGGCTGTGCGAAGTGACTCGGTGTGAGCGACTCCCAGGCTTCGGCGGAGTCGATTAAATCGGGGTACGCATCCCAGCCAGAAGCGGGGAGTGCTGCGGGCAGCGGCTGTGCAGGCGAGGTTTCCACCAGTGACTCGGCCACCAGCAGCAGGCGGCGGTGGCTTTGCTGGATGTCGAAGTGATGGACGAGGTTGCCGAGCGCGTCACGGAAGGTGCTGACGAGCGTGCGCGGGGTTACGTCCAGTTGAAAGGACAGGCAGCGCTGACGCGGCTCGGTGCGCGGCTGCATCCGCACTTCCATCATACTTTCGGTGATGGGCACGCTGTAAAGAAATTCAGTGGTATGTCGGATCGAGTAATACATAAGGGCGAGTCTTTGCGCGGGAGGATAAGGTTGACACGCTGGCATTCTGGATAAGACAGCCATTTGTACCGCTTTGCCTGCCGCTCTTGCAACAACAAAACCGAACAAACCGCCAGGACGCGAAGAACGCCAGGACTTTGAAGCCGTCTAAATCTGGCATTTCCTTGATGGGATTACATATATAATGGAAAAACCGGCATAAGCACGAATGACTCGGTGTACGGGCGAGGCATGCCTCGCCCCTACGGGAACCCTGATGAATAACGAGCGATGAGCAGCTTACCTCTTTGCCCATCACTCATTTCATCGCTTTCAGGCCGTTTCGCGTTCAGCATTGACGTTCTGCGTGGGCACCGTCCCATTCAGCAGAAAGCGCAGTGCGTTGGGGATGCGCCTCGCCCAGGCCGACTCCGTGTGTGCCGCGCCTTCATCCACCACAAACAGCAGATCGTCGTTATAGCGGTAGCCCTTGCGCGCCAGCAGTTCCGCGACTTCACGGGCATTCTGGCGAAAGTAGCCCGACCCGCGCGATTGCCCCATCTCCGCTGTGCCGACATCCAGATAAATGCGCCCGCCAGCATAGGGCTGTTCCTGAATATAGGGATAAATCGCCTTACCCGCGAACCAGTAGGCCGGGCTGAGCGCTCCCATAAAGCCGAAAATATCGGGACGATGGAAAAAGGCGAACGTGCTGATAAGCCCGCCCAGCGATGAGCCGACGATTCCGGTATAGCCACGCCCGGTGAGCGTCTGGAAATCGGTGTCAATGATCGGTTTGAGCGTTTCGGTGATGAAATCGACGTATTTCTCGCCCTGTCCGCCGCCCATTTTGAAGTGACGAAACGGCGAATATTCGTGGACGCGGCGCGGGCCAATGTTGCTGATGGCGACCACGATGGCCTCGCAGCCTTCGGCAGCCAGCGTTTCCATCGCTTCATCCACCTGCCATTCCCCGGCAAAGCTGGTGGCGGCATCAAACAGATTTTGCCCGTCGTGCATGTAGATGACGGGGTAGCGTCGGTCGCTTTGTCCGTGCGAGGGTGGCAGATAGACCATCACATCGCGCTGGTTGTTCAGTTGAGGGCTGTGGACGCTCCGCCACACGCGCACCCGTCCGCTGATGGTATGCTCGGCGGGATCTTTCCCCTCAAGATAATCTTGCCACTCGGCCATTCAGCCTCCTCTGCGAATGTACACAGAACACCTTACGGCTGAACTGGCTGCTTGTAAAGACAAAAAAGCCTAAGAATATTTGAAGAATTGGTTATGCCATGAGAACATGATAAGCGTTAATGGAATATCCGCCAGATGGTGGATGACAGGAAATCAAACGCCTTTATCGAAATGCCACCTCTATCGGGTAAGCGACGTAGGTTTCATAGGCAGCGGTGTGGATGTCGCTGCACTGGCGTTGAATGTCGCGCAGATAGGCCGACAGGTTATCGTCCATGATCTCGTCGATCTGACCATAGCTGAGCGCAGCACGCAGCTTCCCGGCCAGGCGATGCACCCGGCTGGATTTGCGAGTGTCCGTCGCGTCGGCGATGCTGTTCAGCGCGGTCTGGATGCAGTCGGCAGAGAAGCGCACCGAGTGGGGGAAGTCCTCGTTGAGCAGCAGATATTCCGCGATGCGCGAGGGGCGCAAATCCGCCGTATAGACTTTCACATACGCCTCGAAGGCTGTGCAGCACTTCAGCAGCCCCACCCACTCGAAGTAATCGCTGCGGGTGTGGTCGATCTGCTTATAGGGAAAGCCGCTGAAATGCACATCCAGCAGCGCGGCGACGGCGCTGGCGCGTTCGATGTTGCGCCCAAGCTGGATGAAGTGCCAGCCTTCATTGTGGCTCATGGTGGAGTCGGTCACGCCCTGGAACATCTGCACCTGATCCTTCATTGTCTGGAAGAAACGGTGCGGTTCGACGCTCAGGGCGTTTTCGGGCTTTACGTCACGCATGAACAGATAGAGGCGGTTGATCTGCCCCCACATTTCGGTGCTGATTCGTTCGCGCACCTGACGGGCGTTCTCGCGGGCGGCGGTGATGCTGGCGAGAATGGAGGCGGTGTTGTCGGGATCGAACGTGAGTTCCTTCACGACATCAAGTGTATCGGCCCGATCAACGTGACAGGCCGTTCGCAGGGCAGATTGTACGCGCAGCCAGCGGTCGCGGTCGCGTTCGGGCGAACTCTGTTCCAGCATCAGTCCGAGGTGAACATCGAGCAGGCGGGCGGTGTGTTCGGCGCGTTCTAAATAGCGGCTTAACCAGTAGAGGGAATCGGCAACGCGAGAGAGCATGGGACGGTACTCAAATCTAATTTTTCAGAATGGACGCAGTTGAATGTTTTCGCCCTCACCCCAAACCCCTCTCCCTCAGGTAGAGGGGCTTTAGAACCAAACGCTTCTCCTTCACCCTGATCGCAGCGGCGGGAGTTGTGGATCCGGAGTTGAAGATTGAATAGACCATATTTTAGCGAATTCTGCCCCGAGTCTCATGGACAAAGCGCACAGAGTCCATTGTCGCGCTTTTGCTGTTCTTCACAACGCTATCGCACGGTGAACGTTCGCAGCGGGATAAAATCACCCGAAGGCGTGTCATCCAGGGCAGCAGGCAGGCGCACCCCGTCTACAAAGCCATACATGGCAACTCCTACGACATAATCCCCCGGCGGCATCGTTTCAGGCAATGGAAAGCGGTAGGTATCCGCAATCACGACACCGGGCTGCCACTGGGTGGTGGGAAGCTGCCAGTTACGCGGCTCGGCGTCCTGCTGTCCCCACAATGGATTGTTCGTCGCGGGATTAAACTGTTCGCCCAGCACAGAGACCGAGACTTTATAGCGGTCGGGGATGACGGCCTCTGCCCGCCAGTAGAACGTTACGGTCAGTTCATCGCTCGGCGCTGGATTTTCTGGCGTGAGGTCATATCCCAGCAGCGTGATCGACTCGCCGAAACGCGCTTCCAGTGGATGCTCGATCTGTGCGGTGCTGGCAGTTTGTACGGAGGCAGGATGCACCAGCCAGAATTCACCAAGCACTGTTTCTGGTGCATCCGTGAGAATAATGTGATATATGCCCTCCGGCAGATCAGGCGTCAGCGGCAGGTTGATCGACTGACGCAGAGGGGCGATACTGCCGGCGACAGGGTACGTCCAGTCGCGGGTAATCGTCCCATTTTCCAGCCGAATGGCGATGGCTGCATCGGGGGGCGGCTGCGGCCATGTCAGCGCGAGGATGGCATCATCCCCAACCGGATATTCATCCAAAGGAAGTTCTGCCTCCAGCGTTTCGACCTGCTGCGGCTTGATAACGGTATGGGCCATCTGCGCCCTCGCTTCGGTCCTTGCATACAGCGTGAGCGTGTTGTCATTGAACGTCCAGTTTGTGACGTCCGCCGCCCGCTCATTCAGCCATGCTTCGATCATGCCGCCGGGGTCATTATCCAGCGCTTGCGGCGTTTTGATGAGCCACACGCCCTCTGCATTTGCCCACAGCGGTTCCAGCAGATAAGCCGCGTAGCTGGAGTCAATCGGCTGGTCTTTAGGGATGTTGACCCAGGCATCTCTATAATGTGCGTTGAGCGCCGTCCAGAAATGGTCATTGTGCAGCACGACAGAATCTTGCGGCTGGCGATGTGCCGTGAGCGTATTTGCCAGCGACACGAACTCATCCCGCAGGATGCGGTCATCGTAGGCGGTGGTTGTTCCCGTGAGTGAGGCGGCGAAAATGAGTATGAATGCGCCGACAGCCGCGAATCGCATCAGGTGTACAGGAGTCTGCCGGAAGCGGCTCGTCCAGAACTGTGCCACACCCCAGGCCAGCAGCACGTAAAAGCTGGCCGAGAGCATCATCAGGTAGCGCACCGCCAGCGGTCGCCCCAGGTTGTGGATGGGCAGCGTCAGCACGAACACGACCAGAATCGGTGTGAGCGTCCCGGCCAGCAGCAGCACGAGATGTGCCCATGCCGCTGTTTTACCTGTACGGTTTCGCGCAAAAATTATCCCAATCCCGACGAGAAGCATCACCACAACTGCGATGACCAGCGGCACTACGCGCCCCCAATCCGCCGGGATGCCCGTCACCAGCGTGACGAAATAGACCTGTAGGAAGAACAGAAATGCGGTGTCCTGTTCGGCGTTCCAGCCGTGCATCCGCGCAACCGCATATAATGCCCAGGGTAGGAACAGCGCGGCGGCAGTCAGTTGCAGCGCTGCCCAACGCACAAAGAAGCGGCGGGAGAAACCCTGCCGCGCCCACACGATCAGGAAAGCGAGGTTGGTCGCCAGCGGGAGCATGACCGTCAGATAGAAGCTGTAGAGCGCACCTGCCGTGCACAGGACGTAGACGATAGATGCCGTGCGAATGATCCCTGGTATCTGTCCCTCAGGCAGCGGCGCGAGTGTGTTACCAGATTTTCCCCCTCGATCTGAGCGCGAAGAGAACGGAGGGTTCGTCAATGCTGTCAGCGTGGACCCATTAGGAATACTTCCCCCTCTACCTGAGGGAGAGGGGGATTGAGGGGGTGAGGGCGAAATATATTGCCGGAAAATCACTGCCGTCGCCCATAATGCCCCTGTGCAGAACAAAGCGGAGAGGCTGTGCATTCGCGCAAGCTGGCTGATGTCGAGGTGGGCACGGGCAAGCGCCAGCAGCAGCGCCGCGATCAGACCGACTCGATAACCGCCGATGCTGCGACCGAAGCCAAAGGCTGCCGCGACCCCTAACACACCAAACAACAACGACGGATAGCGCAGCACAAATTCAGAGAAATCGCCCTGAGCAGCCGTAATCATGCCGCGCAGCGAGAGGTAATAGAGCGGCGGATGCACATCGCGGGCGGTGGTTTCCAGCATCTCGCCCAGGGGCAGGCGCACCAGCCAGTTGCTATACCCTTCGTCCCAGTTGATGTTAAGGTCGCCCAGCCGATGCGCACGCAGCCAGAACGCCAGCACGAGAATGGCGAGAAGAGGAAACAGGCGCAGCAGACGAGCAGGCATAGGTGAGTCGATCATTTGGGGCGGAAACGAAACGAGGGCATGATAATCCATGCCCTCGCGTGACTTCAAGGGATAGCGCCTCGTCTTACGCTTCCGGGATGATCCACTTGACCGGCCCCCAGGCCAGTTCGGTGACGAAATCATTGCCGTCAATGTCCGGCACAAGCGAAAGGATGCCTTCACGCCAGATATAGACCGGCGCATCCATCAGCCCCGTTTCAGCGTCCATAAACTGGAAGGCGGCGGCGCGTCCATCCGGCGACAGCGCGGCGCGTCCGAACACGCGGCCACTCGGCATGGGAAGCTCAAGCGGAGTGCCATCCGCTTCCAGAATATCATATCCCCGGCTGGCGACGGTTGTATCTGCTCCATGATGGATTTGCAGCGATGTATCCAGGGTTATAGCACTGACAGCGATGGGTTCCGCAGGTGCAGGGATAAGCTCACCTGTCGTCAGATCGAGCAGGTCCCATTCCTGGGTGTTGTAGCGGATGGCGATGTATTCGGTGTCGTTGTAGGTGACAAGCTGTTCCTCAACAATTACCCGTTCCGCGTCGGCGGGGAGCAGAATATCCATCATCGGGTTTCCCTGCGAGTCGTACAGCAGATAGCCGTTGACCATCTCGCCCGACACCGGATCAAGCTGTGTGTTGAACAGCACAATTCCCGTGGTTCCCCACACGCCGTTCATCGGCGCAGGGGCGCCCACCTGAGGCGGCAAGCCGGACGCAGCAATCCAGGACTGGCTGCTGGCGACATCGTAGATAATGAGATTGAACTGGCTGAAGTCGGTTGTGCTGCGATACTCCGTCCAGGCCATCTGACTGCCGCTGGGCGACCAGAACGGGCTGGAGCGATACAGGACGTTATCGGGGACGCCGGGTGTGAAAAAGGATGCTCCAGTCGGCTGGGGGCCGGGGCGGATTCCGTCCCCTGTCAGCGGGTCGATAATCCAGATGTTGCCGGGCAGTCGTCCGCCACCAAAACCGCCTTCCCGCTCTATCGCCTCCACCGTGACCTGCGCCAGGGAGTGATAGGCAATCTGTGTCGCGTCGGGCGAAACGCGGATTTCTTCGTTAAACCCCCACTGTGTAATCTGCGTCAGGCTGTCGCTGAGGCCGTCCCACGTCCACAGATCGCCATTTTTGACGATCACCAGGGGCGCGTCGGGGTTTTGTGCAGCGGTTGTTCCGCCCAGCATCAGGGCGAGGATGAGCAGCGTGAGAAGGGATAAGGCCTGTCTGAACTTGTACATGGGTGTTTCCTTATGATCTGAATCGAATTGGATCTCATTCAGCCTAAAGGAACACCCGTCGTGGAACATCCGCCAAAAGCCGGGCGTGGCTTCCGCCCTGTGAGCGATTCTCAGTACCGAGTGGTGAGTACGGAGTAGCGAGTGAAGCACCGGAGAGTCTGTAGTTTTTCACTTGAAGAATCTGTAGAGTGTTTGCGAGAGTCGCTGAAACGACACTGCTTTTACTCCAACTTATTCCAAAAACGGTCAATGTACGGGCGACGCGCGTCGCCCCTACCGCTAATGTGAATTTTGAAATAGCTTCTCGTTACTTTCGACTCACTACTCGGTACTCCTCACTGATTCAGCACCCACGTATCCTTGCTGCCGCCCCCCTGAGAGGAATTTACCACCAGTGACCCGCGCCGTAAGGCCACGCGCGTCAGGCCGCCGGGCACAATCGTGATTTTGTCGCCGTAGAGGATGTAAGGCCTCAGATCAATGTGGCGGGCTTCCACCTGTCCATCGATGAAACATGGCGCACGCGAAAGCTGAATCGTCGGCTGTGCGATGTAATTGCGCGGATTGGCCTTAATCAGGTCGTGGAACTTTTCGCGCTCGGCGGCGGTGCTGTGCGGACCGACCAGCATCCCATACCCACCCGATTCACCCACAGCCTTCACCACCAGCGTGTCGAGATTTGCCAGCACATGCCTGCGCTCATTCTCGATACCGCACAGATAGGTTTCCACATTGGGCAGAATTGCATCCTCGCCCAGATAGTAACGGATAATCTGTGGCACGTAGGCATAAACCGCCTTGTCATCGGCCACCCCTGTGCCGACCGCGTTCGCCAGGGTGACGTTCCTTGCCCGATAGGCATTAAAGAGGCCAGCAACGCCGAGGGTGCTGTCCTTGCGGAAGGAAAGCGGGTCGATGAAATCGTCGTCGATGCGGCGGTAGATCACATCCACCCGGCGCAGCCCGCCGGTGGTGCGCATATAGACGATGTTGTTATGCACCAGTAAGTCACGCCCTTCCACCAGTTCGATCCCCATCTGGCGAGCGAGGAAGGTGTGCTCGAAATAGGCAGAGTTGTAGATACCGGGGGTGAGCAGTACGATGGTCGGGTCGGGTTGCCCGCCGGGGGCGAGGGAACGCAGAGTCGAGAGAAGCGCCTGCCCGTAATGGTCGATGGGGCGGACGCCGTAATTGACGAACATGCGAGGGAAGACGTTGCGCATCACCTGCCGATTCGCCAGCATATAGCTGACGCCGCTGGGAACGCGCAGGTTATCCTCCAGCACGGCGAACTGTCCGTCCGGCTGACGGATGAGGTCGGTGCCCACTACTGAGATATAAACGTCCCGCGCCACGCGCAGTCCACGCATCTCCCGGCGGTAATGCTGGCAGGTATAAATCAGTTCGCGCGGAACCACACCATCCTTGAGAATTTTGCCGTCGTGATACAGATCACCCAGGAACAGGTTGAGGGCGGTGATGCGCTGGGTCAGGCCGCGTTCGATGGTCGCCCACTCGTCAGCCGTGATGATACGCGGCAGCAGATCATAGGGGAAAATGCGCTCGGTGCCTTCTTCCCGCCCATACACGGTGAAGGTGATGCCCTGATGCAGAAACGAGGTGTCCGCAGCGCTCTGGCGGCGCTGGAGTTCATCAGGTGGCAGTTCGCCCAGGCGCTCATGCAGGGCGGCGTAATGGGCGCGGGGAGTGCCTTCTGGCGTGAACATCTCATCGTAGGCGGTATCCAGCGAGTAGTGGGGGAATAAAGTCGTGGTCATGGAGAGTTCCGGCCAGTTAGGTGCGATTGTGGCGAACATCTTACAAACGGGGAGACCGCCTGTCAAATTTCGTTCTCCGTTGAGATGCGCACAAAACACACAAGTTAATCTGTTTGCGTAAATAAAATACTTACGCAGATTAAGTTAGCTTGAAATTTGTGAAAATTGCTGTCCTGTAAGCCAAAAAGTAGACACCTTAAGCGTAAAACACTTCTTTGCTTTGTGCTCCCCAGCTTTGAGGGGATGACATTTTATACAAGATTTGCGTATGATGTTGCGTATCTGGTTGGTTTGGCATACCATCAGCATGGATCGGGAGCACACAATGGGAGATCGCATGTTCATTGCACCGGGCTATTCAGAGGATGAAGACGGTAGTAAGTGGCGCTATTCCAATCTGCGTATGGTGGAGGCAATCGTCTGCACGGCGGAAGACCTCGGCCTTTCAGGACTTGACTTGATGAAGGAAGCAGGCATTGACCAGACCGTGCGCAATACGAAGGCCACTTACAGTGGGCCGGCGGTGGACGATCTGCCCAACCTCAGCCATGAGATCAAGCAGCGCATCAAGCATTATCTGAAGACGCTGCCCGGTCATGAATAGGCACTAACAGCATGTGAACAGCAGGGTGACGATTGAAGTCACCCTGCTGCGTTTTCAGCATTTCGACGGACAGCCTACACCATCCCTACGGGGTGGTTTGAAATCGGTTGGACATGGGAACTTATGCGCTGGAAATCGACTCAATAGGTTCAGATCATTCGTTCCTCAGTCGAAATGGAAAAACTCCCATGTTCAAAAGGTTCAATGTCCTGATATTGGTATTGAGTGCCGTGATGGTTTGTAGTGCCATCTTCACCACTACACCCTCGATTTCTGCGCAGGGCAACTGTCCTCCCCTTTCAAACCTTCGCATCGGTTATACGGGCTTTGTCAGCATCGGTCTGCCAAATGTGCTGCGGTCACAGGCGGGCATGTCCAGCGCTCAGATTGGTACGCTGAATGGCGGGCAGTTGTTTACTGTGCTGGGCGGCCCGATCTGCGCCGACGGCTATAACTGGTGGCAGGTGGAAGCCGCCGCGCTGCACGGTGGCACCTATTCCGGCTGGACGGCGGACGGCACGTTCAGCGAGGACTGGCTGTTCCCCTGGCAGTGCGATCTGCTGTGGTCGCGGCTGATCCCCGGCTACGGGGCGCGGGTAACACCCGGACTGCCGAATACGCTGCGGGCGCTTCCCGGCGGTGGCGCAACATTGGGGAGTATCCCGGTAGGTGGGCAGATGGTTGTGGTCAGCGGGCCGGAGTGTATCGGCGGGCGTACCTGGTGGAACGTGAATTACAACGGTCAAACGGGCTGGACGGCAGAAGGCGAAGGCAGCACCTACTGGCTGGAACCGAGTCGCTACACCGTTCCACCCGTGACTCCTCCCCCGACGCCGCGTCCGGTGAGCTGCCTGCTGCCCACGCGCCTTTGGGCGGGCTATGCGGGGATTGTAACCCCTGGTGAACCAAATGTGCTGCGCGATCTGCCCGGTCGTAATGCCAGTGGCAGCCGTGTGCTTGGCAGCATCAACGGGGGGACGGTCTTCCGCGTGATTGAAGGCCCCGTATGCGCGGATGGCATCCACTGGTGGCGTGTCGCGGTCGGCAATCAGATGGGCTGGACGGCGGAAGGGGAAAACGGCATCTACTGGCTCGATCCGGTGGTGTGTGCCAATGGTCTGCGGTCGCAGCTTGTCCCTGGCATGACGACTTATGTCACGCCCGGTCTGCCACAGAACATCCGCAGTGCGCCGGATGTCAACAGCGGTCGGGTGCTGGCTTCCGCTGCGCCGGGTGAACGGATGCGCGTGCTGGCAAATTTCCGCTGTGATGCGGTCGGGCGGCTGTGGTGGCAGGTGCAGTATGGGCGATTGACGGGCTGGGTGGCCGAAGGTGAGAACGGCGTCTACTGGGTCGCGCCGCAGTTCTAAAGTGCAGGAATAAGCAGGGACATGGTGTGCCGTGTCCCTACAAAACATTCTAGGTACAAATTTCCGCCACACCCCGACTGAACGCGCAAACTGGTGCGCCTGTCGCTCTGCTATAATCAGGTGCATGAAATACCAATTCATGCTGTATCCAAAACCCCCTTATGATCTTGCGCTGCTGCTGCAAGTGCTCACCCGCTACCTGCATCCCATCACCGACCGGGTGTATCAGGGCGCATACTGGCGAGCGCTGTATATTGGCGATTCGCTGGTTTTAGCGCGAGTCGAATCGACAGGGACACCCGATGCCCCTGCCCTCGACGTTTACACCACGCCCGCAGCGGTTGATCGACCCGTTTTAGAAGCGGCACTGACGCGCCTGCTTGGACTGGGTGACAACTTCAGCGCCTTTTTTCTCGCTGTGCAGGAAGAAGATGCCACCCTCTGGCCGCTGATTGAACCACTGCGTGGGTTACGCTGGCCGCGCACCCCGACCGTTTTTGAAGCGTTGATGGTGACGATTGTCGAGCAGCAGATCGCGTGGACGGCGGCACAGAAAGCGCTCCGCTGGCTGGTGGAGTGGGGCGGTAACTCTATCGAAACCGATGAGCAGACCTTCTACGCTTTTCCCACGCCGAAGCAAATTGCCGCCGCGACCATCGAAACCTTCGTCCCGCTCAAGATTACGTTTAGGCGAATGCGGCTGATGATCGACATTGCGCAGCAGGTGACTTCCGGGAGACTCGATGTGGAGCGTCTGCGAGAGATGCCATCACACGAAGCCTATGCCGCGCTGACCAGCATCAAAGGCGTGGGACACTGGACGGCTTCATGGACGATGACGCGGGCGCTGGGTGCGGCGCATAACTATGTCGGCCACAACGATGTCGCGCTGCAAGCGGCGGTCAATCACTATTTTCATGGTGGGCAAGGGCGTAAATCCGGCGAACAGACGATTGAAACCTTTGCCCGCTACGGAGATTTCGCCGGGTTAGCCGCGCACTATACCATTCTGCGCTGGGTGCTGGATCGCTATGAGGCGCGGTCAGAGGGCTGAGTCAGTGGCGTTTTCGAGCACAAGGCGCTGGAGTTCGAGGATGCGCTGCTGATCGAACGGCTGATAGCGCTCAAAAGCGGCGGGAAGCTGTTCATAATCGACTTGCATGTAAAAGGTCGCCAGGCTGCTGAACGTCCGCTGATAGACCGCGCCGAAATCGAAGATCAGCGTTTCTTCCCCCTTCAGCGGCGGGTCAATCACAGGGATGGGGTCATCAACCTGAAAGCCATAAATGCGCGCCTGACCTTGCTGTAACGTGGGTCGTGGGTCGGTCACGGTGATGGTGTATGGATATGCACCTGCCTGCCCACGACTGTAATTTGGCATTCTGGTGATGGGTGAACGAGTCTGATGCATGTAATCGATCTCCACCATCGGCAGCCCACTCCGCAAAACGAGTTCGCGCTTGGCGCTGTATTCGACGGCGCCCTCCCCCGGCGGCTTATTGGTGGGAGACAGCAGTTCGATGTGGGTGACTGGCAAACTGGTCTCCGCGTCCTCAATCACGACTGCAAGCAGATATTCCTGATCGTCGTTGAGTGTTTCCATCACGGGCAGGGTGGCGGTCGGCGCAGCGGCGGAACGGGATGAAGCGCGCGGCATACCAGGCTGACCTTCCATAATCAGAAGGTCGGGTATAGGGCGGCGGATGCGCTCTCCGGTTGTCGGATGAAATTCGCGGATTTGCAGCGACCGATCCAGCCTGACCAGATAGGCAGGGACGAGCAGGTCATTGAGCGCTCTCGCCATGTCAACGATATATGCACCATGAAAGCCTTCCCAGTCTCGAGTGCCTTCGTTCTGGAAATAGCTGTGCAGGTGGGCGTTGACCCCCCGATATTGATTCTGTCGATGGATGACCGCCATCGCTGTTTACCCCTCACCTCCAGGCGCAACGCCCCAGGCATACACCGGCCCCAGCGCGTCGAAGAACAGCATCAGAAAGCCGTCTGCCGTCCAGTTGACGTATAGAATCCGTGCGCCGCCCACATCGAAATCGGCGCGGGGGATGGTCGTATCGGTCGCGTTCTCAAGATTCCACAGTGACACCGCGCCATCCAGCCGGGACGTAATCAGCATCGTGCCATCGGGCGAGAAGGCAGCGGAAATGCGATCACCCCCCACACCCGGAAGCTGCGCCACCAGTGTGCCCTCGGTTGGGTTCCACACCAGCATGTCGGGAATCACACCGCCGTTGACCAGATAGCGTCCATCGGGGGAGTACATGAAAACATCGCTGGCGCTGCCCTCGCCCGTCTGGAGCGTGTGCAGCAGGGTTTGTGTCGCCAGATCATAGATAAACACGGCGGATAAACCACCGACCGCGACCTGACTGCCGTCCGGCGAGAAGGACAGCCGCACCGCATATTCATCGCCTTCGAGTTCAAAGCTGGCGATGGGCTGCCGTTCGCGCCAGTTCCATACTTGCACCGTGCCCTGCAAGCCGCCAGTTGCCAGCAGTTCGCCATCCGCCGAAAACGCCAGCGCCCGGTTTTCACCTTCGCCCGCCAGCGCCACGAGCGACTGCCGCTCGAACATATCCCACACCTTCACCTCGCCGTTCAGCCCGCCCATCGCCAGCAGATCACTGTTGTCGTCATAGGCGGAAACGTTGGTGTACTGGGTGCTGCCCTGCACGGATGACCTGACCGTGCCGCGTGCGGCATCATAGATCAGTACCAGACCGTCAGACCCGATGGTGTAAATCTCGGTTTTGTCCGATGAAGCGTAGACGGTCACGGCTTCCTGACGTGGGACGTTCACCAATCGAATGCCCGTGATGAGATCCCACACCAGCAGCGATTCGTTATTCAGGCCGACCAACTGCGTTGAATCTGAGGAAAAGTCATGTGCAAAGACGGTGCTCACCGTGCCCTGTGGGTCGAGCCTGCCAAGCTGTCGTGCCTGCGCGATGTTGTCCAGCGTCAGGACTTCGGCGGGTTCCACCCAGGCAGGGGCAGGTGGCAGCGTAGGCACCACACGTTCCTCGGCGGGAACGGTGACGGACACAGGGGAGGGATTTTCGGTCGTGCCGCAGGCGGCCAGCAGCAGCGCCAGCCCGATCAGCAAAGCAGTCACACGAGTCATGGTCATGTTGAAATCAGTTTCCGAATCATGCGTTTCAGTTCCGCGCCAGTGACATGGCTGCCTTTCTGCACGATCTCGGTCACGCCAATCCCACGCAGTTCAGCGATGATATGCGGCTGGAAGGCGGCTTTGGCCGTGTGGACGATGATCGGCAGGTTCAGCTTCCACTCGTGCAGCACCGTCCGGGCGAAATCAATGCCCGCGACTTCGGCGTCCATGTCGCTGCCACTGTAGCGGTCTTTGAGGATAATGTCCAGCAGAATCAGTTTGATGTCGTCCCGCCGTGCAGCCAACTGCGAAAAGGCCTGCCGGGTATTGCGGGCGAAGACGATCTCGAAATCCATTTCCAGATTTTTGCGCAGGTCGTCCATCGGGTACGGGTCGTCTTCCACCCACATGATGGTCGGCTTCGTGGAAATCGGCTGAACGGTCGTCGTGCGTTTGCGGGCTTGTTCCACGCCTGGCAGCCGAATTGTGAACGTAACCTGTTCGGCCAGCGTATGCAGCGGACTCGGCTCTGACGGGGTAACGACGATCTCACCGCCGTGTTTGTGCAGAATTTCCTGGCACAGGCTCAACCCGATCCCGGTGCCGAACGAGGCATGATGCACGGCTTCTTCGGAGCGCATGTAGCGGTCGAACACGCGGCGAATGTCTTCCTCATGCAGCGGGATACCGTGATTGGTGAACGAGATTGTCACCCAGTCTCCTTCAACGCCTCCTTCCACCGTAATCGGGAGATTGGCGTCTTCCAGCGTGTATTTGACCGCGTTGTCGAACAGGTTGAAGATCACGAGATCGAGCAGGCGTGGATGCACTTTGATGGTGGGCAGATGGCGAAACGTCTCGGTTCGGATGATCGGCCCCTGAATGCCATAATGCCGCGCCCGCCCCAGAAAATACTCGCGGTTGCGTTCCAGCGCATCTACCAGTTTTGGCGCATCGAACAGCTTGAACTCGTCGTCGCCATAGACTTCAATAATCGAGCGGCTCTGCGCGGCGAGGTTGCCCGTTTCGATATAGTAGCGGAACAGGTTGACGATCTCGTAAAGGCGCTGGAAGGCAGCGGGATAGTCCTCGACCGGGACGTTGCCCTCGCGCAGATTTTCCACCGCGTACACCAGCGACCCGAAGGAGTTGTACAACTGGTGCATCACGTCTTCCATGAAATGCTGATAGGCGCGGGTGTTGAGCGCGTTGCTGTAGATTTCCCCCAGGCGGCGGGCGACAAAATCGAAGAGGCTGATCTGTTCTTTGAAGGTCAGATCATTGACCTGTTCGCCGCGTGTTTCCGTTTTGCGATTGCCCAGGATCAGAATCGAGCGGGTGCTGTCGCCCGGTGTGCCGATCAGCATCACGGCGATTTCCGGCGGATTGTCGCCTTCGCTGTGCTTCCAGTTCTGGAAAGGCAGCGCGGGCGTAAAATACTGCGCGAAGCCCACGTTATTTCCCACGTATACGCCGTTCTCAGCGCTGAGAGTCTCCCAGGCATCTTCGCTGAGGGTGTAGGTGTTGTTCTTCGGGCGGGGTAGTTCGGCCACCCAGTGCGCAATCTCAAAGTGCAGTTCATTACGCGACTCGCACAGCAGCATTCCAACTTCCGCACCCGTCACGCTGCACAGATCAGGCAGGATTTGCTTGAGCGTTTCATAAAAGGTGTCCACCGGGGCTTTGGAACGCACCACCCCCTCGAACGGCGTAAACAGTCTGTTAACGCTGCGGAAGCTCCGGTTGAGCGTCTGCTGTTCCTGGAGCATCCGCACGATCTTCATTGCCGGATCAAACTTTTCGCGGCGGCTGAGCGTTTCGGGGTGATATTCCAGCGCTACCGATAGACCCGGTGCCAGATGTTCGATTTCCTCGCGCACGTCAATAGGCAGTGCATTGACCTGAGGACAGCCTATCACGATCACACCGGTGCAGACCTTTCCCTGCATCAGGGGCACAGCCAACTGCGTTTCCATGTCGGGCAGCAGGCCGTGCGTCTCTTTTCCGACAGAAGCGGGCGTGTAAATGCTGCGGCGCTGCTGGGCGGCATATCCGGCAGTTCCCGCCGCTGGGTGGTTGAGGTCGAGTCCGGTGCGGGGTGCTTTCAGCCGTTGCAGCACTTCGACCGGGCTGGATGCAATAAAGCGCAGCGTTTTGTTGTCGCGCACTTCCGCCAGCAGGCACACGCTTTCCTGCGGCATCCCCGGCAGTGAGGCAAGCTGATGTGCGATTTGCTGCGAGAAGCTGCCGAACTGCGCATTCGCCTGAAGTGCGGCGCTGATCTGTTCGATGGTAGAGAGAAGCTGAAACTGAGGTATCTGGGGTGTTGCAAGTTCTGGGTCTGGCATGAGATTTCTGCCCTTTAAGAAACGAGCCTTGCGGCTCTTTTCTCATATTATAAGTCAGGTTTCGGTCTGAGGTTGTTAGGACTAAAGCGTGAATTTGTAGAGGGATGCGTATGAAAATGGTAAGTCACGCTATCGTGAGTGTCCTACATTCAGGAAACGAAAAAAGCCCCATGTTTGGGGAAAGCAAAGTTCTGCAAATTGAGGAGCGCTCTAACGTGGAACCGCGACGATATTCATGCTGGCGACGAGGATGCCGAACGTTTCAATCTGTTCCAGGCCACATTCGCCCTCGAAGCCTTCGATAATGCCGTTGGCGTTCAGGTCGTCCCCGCCGATCATCTGTTCCCCTGCCAGCGTGGACTCCTCTGCCGCACTCTGCACCGAGTCGACATCCGCCGCTGCCAGAAGCACCTGTTCAAGTTCGATCATCCGGTCTGCTCGCTGGCGTGTATTCGCAAGGCACACGCGGATAAATTCGGCATCGCTTTGCATTCGCAGCGTGGCGGTCGGGTCAGAAACAGCGGCATTCAGAAGTGCTTCGATTTCGTTGACAAAAAAGTAAACTCCGATGCCGCGTCCGGGATTGGAACCGCTGCCGCTGCCATCATAATCTACCCGTTCGCCGCGCAGGATGTTGATGGTGTGCTCGGCATGGGTGTACATGCCGCCCAGGGTGCCCGCCCGCGCCGCAAGGCCGGAATGGGTAACGGCGATATTGGCTTCGGTCAGCGCCCCTTGCAGCAGGCTTCCACCGTTCAGGCCGTTCTCGGAGGCAATCAGGGTTTCAGACAGAAGGTGTGTGATGACATCAGGCACACGCCCGGCATAACGAATTGGGCCGCCGGGTTGTTCACTGATGCTGCCTGCCGTTTCGACCGAAAGAATCGCCCCGGAGTAAATCGCAGGAAGCAGTCTGCCTTCGGGGTCGGTATAGGTGGTCACACCTGCACCGAGCGGGTCAATTGCCAGTTCGCCGATCAGGAGGGGTGTGCCTGCATCTGGTGGGAGCAGCCAGGCCGCATAGATCTGCCCGACTTCCAGCGGTTCAAGGTTTTCCACCTGAAGATTGACCGAATCGCCCAGGGTAGCACTGCTGCCGAAGGTGAGCCGACCGAACGATTCCAGCGCCTCCGGCTGGATGATGACCGAAGGCGCATCGGCAGTTGTATCCCCTGCGGTCGCATTCGCCAGCGGTGGGTTTACCAGAGGTGTGACGAATGCTTCTGAGTCCAGCGAAATGGGCGGCGGTACGAAGACAAGATCGCCACTCCGTGTGTTGTTCTGATTGGTGATGAGCAGGACGACCACAATTACCAGCGTGAGCGCGATTAGGGCGAAGCCCCCCAGCAGCAGTGCGGTATTTGGCCCCTGATGGACGATAATAGTCGGCGGCTGATCGAGGTTCAACTGGCGGGTGATATTCTCGATGCGGGCGTTATCCACCGGAAATTTGACCGTTCCCACCTGTGAAGGGACTGGCTCGGTCGGACGCACAGACAGCATCGAGTCACGTGCGCCGCGAATGGCCTCACTGAAAGCGTCCGCAAATGAGGTGGCGGTCTGGTAGCGTGCGTCGGGGTCTTTCGCCAGCACCCGTTTCAGCACCAGGCTGACCTGCGATGGCAGACCGCTTACGAAGGTGTCAATATCGGGCGGCTCCTGTTCGATCACCCGAATCATCAGTCCCATCGGCGTGTCGTCGCTGAACGGCGGACGGCCACACAACATCTGATAGGCCACCACACCCAGCGAGTAAATATCAGCGCGGCCATCGACTTCCATACCCCGCGCCTGCTCCGGGGACATATAAGCGGGTGTGCCGACCGTTCCGGTGCCTGTCAGGCTGCTGTTCGCCACACGTGCGATACCAAAATCGGCCAGCAGCGCGTTACCATCGTTGTCCAGCAGGATATTGGCGGGTTTAATGTCGCGGTGGACGATTCCCTGTCGATGGGCATAATCCAGGGCTGAGGCGATTTCCCGCAGAATTCGCTCGATCTCACGCAGTGGCAGAGAACCCTGTGCCAGCCGATCCGCTACAGTGCCGCCGGGAATATAAGCCATCACCAGGTAAAGGATGTCGTCCTGCGTTCCGTAATCGTAGAGCGGCAGAATATGGGGATGCTGCAAGCGAGCGATGGTGCGGGCTTCGGTGCGGAAGCGCTCAACAAACTGAGGATCCATCCCCGGATGGGGCGGCAGTACCTTGACGGCCACCTCCCGGTCTACGCTGGTCTGGTAACCCAGATATACGGTTGCCATCCCGCCATGACCGAGCAGACGGAGTATCTGTGTATTGCCGAGCATCCGCCCGATAAACGAATTCGCCACTGAACGACTCCATACTTCGCACAAAATCACTAACAGCCCAGAACCGCCGTGATTCTGGTCGATTTCGCACAGAATCACAACGGGCTGATTGAAACCGGATGAAGTTTAAATCCTCACCCCTATGCCTTGTATACCGCAGAATGGGGTTGATTCAGATGTGTGGCGGTAGCACACAACTGGACGTTTGTCAAAAGATTAGGCAATTTGTCTCAATCTCTGGGCGAAAAACCGTAGCAAAAACATTGTTTGTGATTATAATTTAAGTACATGTGAAACGCCTTTAAGAAAATCAAAATACATTATTTGTGCTTCCCGTTTTAGCCGAACCGAGGTGAACCATGGCGACAAATTATGTATTGGAACAAACGCGCAAGGCGGGTCACGTCCGGGAGCTGGTCTTCGCCGGAGATGGCGTCGCGCTTTCGGGTCAGATCGAATACCCCTCCACGCCTCCAGGCCCCAAGGCCGTCTACCCACTGGTTTTCATCCTCCCTCACTCCGGCGGCAACACCCGTGATGCTTTTGAACACTATGCGCGTTGTGCGCTCCGATGTGGTTATGCGGTTTTCCGCTGGGACAAGCGCGGGACGGGGCGCAGCGGGGCGGGCGGGCGCGGCTCGACGACACAGGACGCCGTGAATGCCTATGAAATCGCGCTGGAACAGCCAATGGTCGAACGGGACGCGGTGATTATCCTGGCGCAGAGCGAAGGCACCCTCATGCTCGGCAGCAGCTATGGGTTGTTCGCCCGGTTGCAGCGCCCGCGCGGTGTCATCCTCGCAGGTAACATGCTGGACGAAAAAGCCATTCTGGCGCTCGATACACAGATTCAAATCATCCTTGGTACGGAAGACTGGAAAGACCCCCGCGTTTACGCCTACAACGCGGCCAAAGCGCACAACACCGCCTATAAATACGGTGCCGCTTTCTCCATCGTCCAGAACGCCAACCGCCGCCTGCTGGTCGAACGCAGCGGTGAGATGGTGTTCCATGCGGCTGCGGAACAGATTATGGCCGACTGGCTGCTGAGCCTGTGCCCGGCTTCCGTGTAGACCTCAACGGGCAATCCGCCATTGTCACGGGGGGGGGAACGGGCATCGGTCGGGCGGCGGCGCTGACGCTGGCGAACAGTGGCGCAGCCGTCACCGTCAACGACATCAACCCTGACCGGGCGGATACCGTCGCCCAGAAAATCCTCGATCTTGGTGGTCGCGCTTTTGCCTTCCAGGGGGATGTTGCCAACCGCTTTCAGGCTGCCGCGCTGATCGAAAATGCCCGCGACCAGTTCGGCAAAATTCACATTCTTGTCAACGCAGCGGGGGTGTATAAGCCCGGTTCATTTGCCCGCATCGATGAATATGACTGGCGGCGGCATCTGGAAGTAAACCTCACGGGTGCTTTTTTCTGCACACAGCTTGTCGGACGGGTGATGGCGGATGAAGGCGGCGGCGTGATTGTGAATATTGCGGCTGCCGCGCTGGAAAGCCTGGCCGAAAGTGCCAGCTATGCCGCCAGTAAGGCAGGCTTGCTCGCCCTTACCCGGCACGCTGCGCGTGAACTTGCCCCGGCCAATATCCGTGTCAACGCGGTCAGCCCCGGCAGTATTGCTGAAAATGAACTGCCTGCGCTGCCCAATTTCCTGAATCGAACAGGCAACCCCGAAGAAGTCGCCAATGTGGTGCTGTTCCTGTGTTCGGATGCAGCCAGTTTCATCACCGGGGAGACGATCACAGTCGATGGAGGACGGTTGTAGGGCAGGGGTCAAATGGCGTGGACACGGCAGGCCGTGTCCTACTGGACTGCTTGCAAGGGTGCTTTGAGGGCAAGCACTGCTTTTTCTGTCAGTTCCCGACGTAATCGCGGTGAGCTTTTTCCACGATTTCCAGCAAATCCTTGCTGTCATAGCTCAGGCCGTAGAGTTCATGCCACAGCGCCGCGACCGCAATCCCCAGTGCATGTTCATAGCGCGGCCCCACCGTCTCATCCCCCACGATCACAATTGCTGCCCCTTTTTCAGGATTGGCAATTTCCAGGTCAGAGCCGCGCAGATGGACGATAACCCCTGCCGGGTAGCGTGCCCAGCGGGGCAGCGGTCGCCGCAGCACGGTTTGCCTGCGCTGGGCACTGCGCCCGTTAAAGCAGGTTTTGCCGTTCAGATCCGGCACATGCAGCATAAACTCGCGGGAGGTATTCGTCAGTGCAGCCACCCACAGTTCACGACCCGGAACAGGAATCAGATGTTCCGGCGCAGCAGAGGGAAAAACCTGTTGAAACGCCGCCAGCAAGCGCACAGGGGGGTCTTGCACAGTCGTTGGAAGATCAAACATCATGCTTTTCCGGTGAGTGTCTCAGAGTTTCAAAACGAACCAAAAAACAAGTGTACCACAGCTTGGGTGTATGCGCGGAGGTGCGCCAATAACAACCAGGGCAAACGCATCAAATTTCACAAATGGGCTAAGAAAGTTGAATACAAACCACGAAGGCGCAAAGAACACAAAGAGTTTTTCCTCGTCTTCGTGTCCTTCGTGCCTTTGTGGTTCAAAAAGTTGTTTAGAGTGTCGTTGAGTTTTGCTGCAATTGCCCTTCGGGAAGCGCCGAGCAGTCTGGGATGTGGTCGTGCCTTTATTCAGCAATGATGAAACGGTAATGCTATAATGGCGCACATGTTTCCCTTCAGGATTGTGATGGTAAGGGAAGATAATTTTGACTCGAAAAGTGTTGTTTCAGGAACGGAGCTTCATGAACCCAGACCGACATTACACCCCGCTGGCAATCCTGATCGCCAGCGCCTTGCTGCTGGTGGGGACGATTCTCCTGCTGCCAAATCCGCAAACGCCGTCTGTGCAGGCGCAGGACGCTGCGCCGATGTCCAGCCCATCCAACCCCGTTGAAGTCTTCTACGCCGATGCCAGCCATGTGTGCATAGGCCAACCGCTCGGCTATTTCTGCAACGGAGGTGGCGCACCAACCGCCGAACCTGTCGGGCCGATCAGCGGTTCGCTTTCTGTATTGGGTGCGCTGGTGGAAGTGGGTGTGGTGGATGCACTGCAAACGACCCCCTTCCTCGGCGACTGCACCAGCGCCGGGCTGTTCTGGATGCGCGTAGCTGAAACCAGTACCAGTGCGATTCTGGTCGGTGATGTTTCAATCCGCGATGCCAGTCTGCCTGGTTTCCCGGCGTGGCAGTCCATCCAGTTGCAAACAGGTGAAGCGGAACCGCCGTGCAGCGTTGCGCCGCGCAGCAGCCTGATCGTGCAGAATGCACAGCGGGGGCAGCCGGTTCAGATCGTGATTAATGGCGCGTCTCTGGAACTGCTGGGCACCGCAGTGGTACAGACGCACGGCAGCGAGACGGTCTTTATCACGCTGGAAGGGCAGGCGCGGGTGGTCACGCTGGGACAGCCACAGCCGATGATCGCAGGACAGATGGTGCGTGTGCCGTATAATCCCGGCGATTTTTCCCGCCCCAACAACGCGCCCGGTCTCGCCACGCCCTATGAACAGTTGATGATGCGCAATTTCCCGATCCCGCTGCTCGACCGCGCGATTATCGTCCCGCAGCCGGGTTATGTCGCCAGTCAGGGACAGGTCAATCTGCGTTCCGCTCCTTCGACCGACGCAGGCGTGATGTCTGAAGTGCCGGGTGGTCAGGTGATGACGATTCTGGGGCGCAACGCGGGCGGGGACTGGTATCATGTGCGGCTGCAAACCGGGCAGAGCGGCTGGATTCTAAGCGAACTGTTACAGCATCAGCATGGCGAAATCGCCGCGATTTACGATGCCACGCCGCTCCCGCCGCAGCGCTACGGCACAGTGGGGACGACCGCGCGGGTGCTTGCGCCGGAAGGAGTCACACTGCGAGACGCGCCCGATATTACCTTTACGGCCATTGGCAGTCTGGCGACCGGGGCAGAAGTTTTGCTGATGGCACGCAGCCCATATAGCCCCTGGGTGAAGATCGAAGGGGGCGGGATGGTCGGCTGGGTCGCGCTGATCGCGCTGGAGACGCAGGCCATCATCGAGTCGCTCCCGGTGGATTACGATGTTCCGCCGCCGCCCGAACCGACTCGCGTGCCGGGAAGCTGGGGCAACGCCTTCCCCGATCCGCGCTGCTATCCCAACTGTGGGCCGTGAGAAGGGCTATTCTCATTTCGCCTAGTGGAGAAACGCAAACAAATCCGCCGGGTGTAAGGGCGAGGCATGCCTCGCCCCTACGGGATCATCAGGCGTTTTTGAAATGTTTGTCCATTAGACTTTGTTCAGCACATCGCGCAACTGCTGCGGGCTGACAGGCTTGACGAGCATCTGATCGTGCGGCGCGAGGTCGTTTTTCATGGCATCGACCAGCAGCATGTTGGCGGTGGCGATAATCACCGGGACGCCCGTCAGGCGGGTGTCGCTGCGAATCTGTTTATAAATGTAGTGGCCGGATACATGCGGCAGATTCATATCCAGAATAATCAACTGCGGCACAGCACCGCTCAGCCGTGTGAGCGCACTTCGACCGTCGTAAATGGCTTCTGATTCATACCCCACCATCTGCAACACCTGGGCGTAAATGTCGCTGATTTCGGGACTGTCTTCGATAATGAGCGCCAACCCTTTGCCCATGCCCTGCTCCACAACTGTTCGTTCAACATCTCTCGATTATAACCCACATCTGAAGACAGACTGCGGACTGTACACTGGTTGACTCATTTTTAAAACTGTGTGAAAATTGTCGCATGTGAAATTTTGAACAAGTTGAATGGCTGGAGGTGGGGTGCGCCATGTCTGACCGTTGGGAATCTGCGATTGACCGAGCCATCCGGGAAGCGATGGAAAAGAAGGAATTCGAGAATTTATCCGGCTACGGCAAGCCGCTTAACCTCAACGACGACTCCAATGTGCCCGAAGACAAGCGCATGGCCTTCAAAATTCTCTCCGACAATGAGATGGCACCGCAGTGGATTATGGCCGGGAAGGATTTAGCCGCCGCCGAGGCTGAACTGCTGCGGCGGATTGAACGCACGGTGAAAAATCAGCAGAAGGCCGAAGCCGACGCAGAGCGAGTCGCGCCGCATCTGGTGGAAACCTATCGCCACAACGCCCGCGCCCTGTGGAAGAAGACCCAGGCCGCACTGGAAAAAGCGGTGGAGGACTACAATCGGCGTGTGACCAGCTATAACCTGCAAGTACCGCCGGGTGTGGAACATCGCAAGGTAATGCGGCTGGAACGTGAACTTCAGCGGTGGATGCACCCCTGATCTATTCAGGAATCACCACAAACAAAACAGGGGCACGACAACCGTGTCCCTGTTCGGAATGATCTGTGTTTGAATGAGCTAGACCGTCTTGGTCTTGTCTTCTTCGTTCTGCTGCTGGCTTTCCTGCAAGCCCTTGCGGAAGTTTGCGATGGCAGAGCCGAGTTCCCCGCCGATGCGCGAGACGCGCCCCACGCCAAACAGCACGACGACGATCATCAAAATCAGAAACAGTTCGGTCGGTCCCAATCTGAGCATGTTCTTGTCCTCAACTTTCTTTCCTGTCCATTATAACACCGCAAACGCCCAAAATCCTCACATTCTGGAAAAAGATGAAGGTCTGTGACGTTTGACCTATGATTTCCCTACGTTTTGTCGTGCGCTTCTGGATGTTTTGAAACCAGATTTGCTCTCAAAATTGCCCCGTTAGGCCATTCGGATAGTTGTACGCCTGTTCGCAAAATGATAGAATCAGCGCAAGTAAAGGAGTCCCGACCCCGTGCCAGAACAAGCGCTGTATCTCAAATGGCGACCTTCGGCTTTTGACGAAGTGGTCGGCCAGGATCACATCGTCCGTACCCTGCGAAATTCCCTTAAAACCGGGCGCATCCGCCACGCTTACCTGTTCAGCGGGCCGCGCGGCACTGGAAAAACGACGACGGCGCGGCTGCTGGCGAAGGCCGTCAACTGTCTTGACCCTGACCCCGACCAGCGCCCCTGCAACCAGTGCGCCAACTGCATCGCCATCAACGAGGGTCGCTTCCTCGACCTGATCGAAATCGACGCGGCCTCACATACGGGCGTGGATGACGTGCGCGACCTGCGCGACAAGATCGCCTTTACCCCCGGCGAAGGCAAATACAAGGTCTATATCATCGACGAAGTGCATCGCTTTTCCGGCGCGGCCTTCGATGCGCTGCTCAAGACGCTGGAAGAACCGCCCGGCCATGCCATTTTTGTGCTGGCGACCACCGAGATTGATAAAGTCCCATCCACCATCAAGAGCCGCAGCCTGCAATTCGAGTTCCGGCGTGTTTCGCTCCAGCAGGTGGCCGACCGCCTGCACGAAATCGCCGAGTCGGAAGGCTTGCAGGTGGAACGCGCCGCGCTGGAACTGATCGCACGGCAGGGCACAGGCAGTGTGCGCGACAGCATCAGCCTGCTTGACCAGATCGTGAGCGATCCGAACGAGCCGATCACGCTGGAAATGGCGCAGCGCGTCCTGGGGACAGGCAACGTGCGCGCGGTGCGGGAACTGGTGGAAGCGGTGGTCGAGGGCAGCATCCCGCGTGGGCTGCATATTATCAATGAGGCGATTGACTCTGGCAGTGACCCGCGCCAGTTTGGGCAGCAGATTGTGGAGCATTTGCGGGCAGTGCTGCTGGCGCAGTCGGCCAGCGCTGATCTGGTGGAAGCGTCTGCCGAAGATCGAGCGATGTTCGACCGACAGGCGGCGGTGATTGGTCGGTCAGCGCTGCTGCGGGCGGTGCGCACATTTAATGAAGCCGTCAACGAGTTCAAGGGTGGCTGGCAGCCCCAGCTTTCGCTGGAACTGGCGCTGATTGAAAGCATACGCGGCGCACAGCAAGAACCCGACGTGATCGAAGCCGATGCGTTCAGCCGTGCGTCGGCACAGCCACAGAAAGCGCCGAATCAGCCGCCGTCCGTGCCTGATTTCCCCGAAGCCGAAATCACCCCACCCGGCGCACCCCCGGTGGTTGCCATGAGTGCGGTGCGAGATCGGTGGGTGGAGATGCTCAAGGTGCTGAATCGCTACAGCAGCACCGGCCCGGCGGTTGTGCAGCATTTCCGTCCGCTGCGAATCGATGGCAACCTCGTTTACATCGCCACCGACAAGAACCTGTACTACGACCGTCTCAATGATCCCAAAAAACTGAACGTGCTGGAACGTGCCATGAGCGAGGTACATAAGATCCGGCTGCGGGTGCAGCTTGCGCTGGTGGATGACCTCGACCGGGCGACCACAGGCGATGCCACAGCATCAACTGCTGACCTGGATGACCCGCTGCTCTCGGAAGGGCTTGACCTGGGCGGCGTGATTAAGTCCGAAGATGGGCTGTCGTGAGCGCTGCTTCCGTTCTGAACATGGGAGCGTTCTGCTATAATTCCTTGAGAAGGCTTTAGGAAAGGATCAGTGGATATGTCGAAGAAAAGAGGCGGTTTCCCCGGCGGTGGCGGTATGCCGGGTGGCAACGCAGGGATGTTGAAGCAGCTTCAGAAGATGCAGCAGGATATGCAGGAAGCCCAGGAAGCGCTGGCGAATGAAACGGTCGAAGTGTCGGTCGGCGGTGGCGCGGTCACGATTGTGATTACGGGGCATCAGCGTGTGCAGTCCATCACGCTGAATCAGGCGATGATCGACACCAGCGACGACGAATGGCTGAACGACTTGCAGGATATGCTCGTCGTCGCGGTGAACCAGGCGATTGAGCAGAGCCAGACGATGGCGGCGCAGCGCATGGAATCGATCACGGGCGGCCTGGGCGATCTGCCGGGTCTGGGCGGCCTGTTAGGATAAATGAAGCGATGAGCAGCAGGTGATAAAGGCTTGCTGCTCATGTTGGTCAAAAAGTGAGATTATGAGCGCTGCCATTCCAGAACCCGTAAGTAAACTGATCGAAGCGTTTTCGCGCCTGCCCGGTGTGGGGCCGAAGACGGCTTCGCGCCTGACCTATTTTTTGCTGCGTGCGCCGGACGAACTCTCGCTGGGGCTGGCGGATGCGCTGCGTGAGATGAAGGACAAGACCAAGTTCTGTTCAGTGTGTCATAACATCACAGTGGAAGACCCCTGTCCGATTTGCGCTGATTCCAGGCGCGAAAGCAGCATGATCGCCGTCGTCGAGGAACCGCTCGATGTGCTGGCGATTGAGCGCACCGGCAGCTATCGCGGCAAGTATCATGTGCTGCACGGCGTGATCTCGCCTGTAAACGGTGTGGGGCCGGATGATCTGAAGATCAAGGAGTTGATTAAGCGCGTCGACTCCGGTGCAATTCTGGAGATTATTATCGCCACCAATCCAGGGCTGGAAGGGGACGCGACGGCGATGTATATCCAGCGTGAACTGGCGGGCAAGGGCGTGACGATCACGCGGCTGGCACGAGGGCTGCCCGTCGGCGGTGATATTGAGTACGTGGACGCGGTCACGCTGACGCGGGCGCTGCAAGGGAGAAGTGCGCTCTAATCCGTTTACGTTTTGGGGAATTTACCCTTGACGATATATCGGCCTAGGACTAAAATGCCGTCATGTTCCACAACCTCCAGTTAACAACTCAAAACCACAGACGGCGCGAAGACAAGTTCGAGCGTCGATAGGGAAGGAGCGGTAGCGCGGCGAACGCGAGACCCTCTCTGGAACTATCGGACGGGGCGAAGGCGATGAACCGCGCACAGCAGCGACCACACGCAGACCAAGCGATGGGCGGTAGGGTTCGGCTCCATGAGGAGACCTGTTTTTAACAGGGAAAGGACTCCACCGTAAACAACTGACTGTGAAGGCTGAAAAGCCTCGGCCATAAGCGCGTCCGTCGGTGGAAGACCGAAAGCTCAGTTGCAGAACTGAGCGCCGAATTCTTACGGGAATTTGATGAAAAAGGTCTTGACCGGTTAGGGGTGGGTTTGATATACTCATTTCTACCCCATAAAACAAGTTGAAGACACGAGTTTGTGGGCAAGTGGCTGAAAAGCCGCGAGAGCAACCGCAAGTTGCGACTGCACCTTAACAACACAACAGTGAAGACAGAACAAGCCAAGCAAACCCCTTAGGTCGCTGAGAAGTGACCGACAAAAACTAAACGGAGAGTTTGATCCTGGCTCAGGATGAACGCTGGCGGCGTGCCTAACACATGCAAGTCGAACGGTCCTTCGGGATAGTGGCGCACGGGTGAGGAACACGTAGCTAACCTGCCTCAGAGAGCGGGATAACGG
>JANRLJ010000008.1:0-2880 GCA_033762735.1 bacterium
AACCCCCGTCAAGCCGAGTTTTCGAGAGGGTGGAACAGGCGCTGCAAATGAGCGCTTTGAGGGAATGAGATTGAACTAAGGAAGGTGGTGAGCGGGGTCAGGCTGTCTTCCGAAGGTTCGGAATAGCTCCCGATAGGCCCACCAAACGGGACGAGTTCCGAACATTGACCAGCCATCAGGCTGGTTTTTGTTTTCATGACCCCTGCATTATCCGCCACACACTCTCCGCTCGCGCCACATAGCGCACGCCGTTGAAGGCCTTGCGCAGAACGAACATCCGGCATCCTATCTGCGTTCTTCAGCACTCCCCCGTCTCGGCTTCGTTGAAAAACTACGACCACTGCCCTAAAATATCGAGCTACCATCGGACCTGCCGCCACGCCAATCATCATGCCAGCCACCGCCTGGACCGCTGCTCCATCCCCCAGACTCAAACCCTTTGTGCAGTGCTATCGCGGCGTTTCAACGGGGGATCAGCAGTCCTTTGCCCAGACCGTGCTGCCATCTGGCATGCCGTATCTGTATTTTCTGTTTCAGGGCAGCCTGTGTTTTGTCGATAAAATCGGGACGGAGAAAGATCTGCCAGCGTTCGGCTTTTCCGGCTCAGGGGTCGATTTCGGCCTGTTTCAGGGAGAGGCGATCGATCTGGTGGCGGTGCAGCTGCATCCGGGCATGACCGAAGCGGTCCTGCATATTCCCCCCTCAGAGTTTCAGAATCCGTACACCGATCTGCGCGATCTGTGGTCTGTAGATGAAATCGACCGGCTGCGCCAGCTTGAAGGATATACACCCTCAGTCCGGATCGCCTTTATTGAGGGCTGGCTGTGGCGGCGGCTGGATCACCACCGGTTGCCTGATGCGGCTCTGCGTCAAGCGGTGCACCTGCTCCAGCGGACCAGCGGGCAGATCGCGCTGCCGTCGCTGGAAACACACGTCAACCTGAGCTACCGGCAGCTTCAACGGAAGTTTCACCATTCCATCGGCCTCAGTCCCAAGTATTTCGCACGCGCGCTCCGCTTTAGCCAGACGATCGGTCGGCTGCTGGCACATCCCGGTCCAGTTGTCATTCCCGATGGGTACTACGACCAGTCTCATTTCATTCGCGAGTCGCTCACCTTCACGGGACATCCTCCTACGCGCCTGCTCCAGCTCATCCGCACGCTGGAGCCGCACGATGACGCAATTATCCAATACAACGTCGCTTCGCTTCCATAGACTTGCAGAAAAAAACGGTACGTGTGAGACGCTGATCATGGCGGGAGAAAACGATGATCTTGAATGTTATCCTGTGGTTCGCTGCGGTGGTGGTGGGCGTGCTCGCCGCCGCTGGAACGCTGATCGTGGCGCTGCCACTGACGGTCAAGGCTGACCTGTTGCAGCCGCTCACGCTGGCGGCGGGGGTACTGGCTGCCGCAGTAGTGATCTATCTGCTGCTGATTCGCTGGCGAAAAGCGGCGCGCAGGGTGCTTTATCTGCTCAGCAGCACAGCGCTGGTGGTAGTGCTGGTCCTGGCGATCTGGACATTGATGCTGAGGCCATCTGTGGGGGGAGCGCCGGTTGCGATCACACCCATAGGTCCGCTCTCTGAGCTTACATGGGTCGATTTCGTCTGGCAGCCGGTCGAACTTGGAGGACAAATCTTTGAACGCGGAGCGATTTTCGTGCCTGTGCGCATCAACGATTCCGAGCAGACGGTCTATTTCCAGCTCGATACCGGTTCCCCGGCTACTCTGCTCTATGAAGGGGGACTGCCCGGCCTGACGGATTTTTCGCTGACGGTGGATACGGCCGGAAGCCCGCGCGCCGATCTGGGTATTGTGCGCCATGTGCAGTTGGCATTGGGCGGACAGATCACCTTTACGACGCCTGAGCTGCCGGTGCTGCTCGATTACGGCGAACCAGCCAGCGCAGAGGCTGGCAGCCTAGTCCCAATCGGCTCGATCGGCGCGGATGTGCTGCGCGAACATGTGCTGATCCTCGATTACGCCCGCCAGCGGCTGGCGATTGTCGACACGCTGCCCGAGACGTATATGCAAAGCACGGCATTTGTCGATGCGGAAATGACGGGCAGCCGCATCAAAATTCCCCTGACTGTCGGTGGCCAGACAGACGCTTATCTTTTCGATACCGGTGCCAGTCTGTTTGCCATCACCACCGCGAGGGGGGAATGGGAGAAGATGGTAGATACCACTCAGGGCGTGGTCGAAGTCCCCGGCGTGACGACCTGGGGCACGGCTTACACCGTCGTCGGCGGCCTGCCAGAGGTGCCCGTGCGTCTGGGCGAGACGGAACTGCCGCAGCGCAACCTGTACTACCATCCGGCATGGGTGATCTCCGTGTTGTTTGTACAGGAACGGGTACGCGGTCTGGTAGGGAACGAATTCTTCTACGAAGGCACGGTGGTGATCGATTTTCTTGGTGAGCGCTTCGGCTATTTCGAGGCCGCTGCCTTGTAGTCATTCATTCGTCGCAGGGCCGCGAGAAATGGCGTCAGCAGCAGAACAGGCATTGACTCCGCACTGCTGCCTCAGCCCTTGCAACTGATGGCTTAGCCTCTTGAGCGACGCGCCCTAATCAGGTCCGCGTAGTAGGCCAGCAGGTCGCGGTCCTGCGCGTCGCCCCAGGGCATCGGCGCGCGGCTGATGTGCAGGCCGCCGCCTTCCTCGCGCACGCTGGTGGTCTGCGACAGCCCGACCTCCGTCCCGTAATAGACGATCGGCGGGTTGGGCAGCGCCATCAGGAAGGCCGCCGCCTCGCGCAGCCGCCCCGTGTCGCCGCCCGCGATGTACAGGAAGCGGTCCATGTCGTGGTTGTCGATGAACGTGGGCAGCACGAAATCCGACGGGAAGTAAGTGGTGTGCGCCGCCATCGTGCGTTCCA
>JANRLJ010000009.1:0-34993 GCA_033762735.1 bacterium
GCCACACTGCGACCCCCTTGCGCCACCATCCCCAGCACATCCCGTTTGAATTCATCGCTGTATTTTTTGTATCCCATCTTTCACTCCTTACTCTCAGTTTATTGGACATTTCTTCTGTCCGCCAAACTGGGGTAAGGTCAGTGGGAGAGGGGGTCGGGGGGTGAGGGCAGCCACGTAAGTCCTATCTGTTTTGAATTCTTTGCGAACCTTTGCGCTCTCTGCGCCTTTGCGTCAAAGCTTTGATCGTTTGTCTTTCCGCTTTTACGGCACGACAAACCCATCCAGGTTGACACGGAAACCATTGTTGGCCTCCCCACCTGTGCTGAAGCCGCCCGGTCCGGCACTCTGCACCGCCACGTAATATGTCCCGGCGGGCAGAGTGAGCGGGATGGCCGCGCTGCACTGGGTGGGCGTGGGCGTGGAGCAGTCGAAGTACATCGACGAGTGCCACTGGTAATAGCGGGTGGTCGCGCCGTTGGCGGTGCCAATCCAGATGTTGTACCAGGTCGCGCCCACCACGCCGTTAAAGCTGATGTTCACGCGGTTGGGGCTGGTGGCGTAGCTGGCGGTCAGCCCTGTGACTAAGGCAGGCGCATTGAAATTCAGCACGAAATCGCCTGCTTCGCCCGTGTTGCCGGGATTGCTCGGCCCGGCATAGCCGTTCCCGAATGGCCCACCGTAGCTGGCAGTCCCGGCGGCATTCTCCGCGTTCACCCACACCGAATAGCTGCCGTTGGCGAAGATTATGGCCTCGGTTTCCAGCCGACAGGTGCCGCCGGAGCAGCTCAGACCATCACTCCCACCTTTGACATGTTCGGCGGTATACGCCCAGTTGTTGGCCGTCCAGTTGTAGATGGTGACGTTAAAGCGGGCGGCAGATGCATTATCATCCCAGGTGATGACCGGGCGGCCCTGGTTGACCGCCGCCGAGAGATTGGTCGGCACGGGCGGCTTGGGCAGCGTAATGCGGAAATCATCGCTTGCCCAGCCGTTGTTATTCGGCCCACCCGTGCTGTAGCCACCGGGCGCGAGGGTCTGCATCACGAGGATGTAATCGGTTTCGTCCGGCAGATCGACGTTGGACTGTACAGAGCAGTTGGTGCCACCTGCCCCACCACAGACGGTCGCGCGGGGCAGCCAGACATCGACGGTCGTGGTGTAATTGCCAGCCTCAAAGGTGGCACGGCGGAAGATGACCAGCCGGAACATGGTGGCATAGACGCCATCACCTGTCAGCGACCAACTGGCGGTCGGGCGCGCTGCGGTGGTATTGGTGACGTTGAGATTCTGGACGACGTTGGGCGCAGGCGAATCCATCGTGAAGGAGTAAGCTGCGCTCCACTGTCCACCACGCACACGCACATAGGCATAGTGCAGACCGTCGTAAAGCTGTGCCGCGCTGCTGCTCATCTGGGTAAAAGGATCGAGCGAGCAGGTATCCCCGGAGCAGTACGAGGTGGAGACGTTATCCAGGTAAAACGCCAGCGTATTATCCGCCCGCCACACCGCCAGCTCATAGCCCTGCGTTGAAGTGTTGCTCCAGACGTAGGTCGGGTTGCCGTTGGGGCGATTGGTGATCGTCCCGGTCGGCGCGGACATGGTCGGCGCAGGGATGGACGACTGGCAGTTGCTCGCCGCAGCGAATAAGGCCGTTGTCAGCGTCGGATTCAGTTCGAGGGTATAGGTATAGGGCGAACCGCCACCACAGTTCAGGCGGGTGCGGTCGATATTGCGCGGAAAGGAAGCGGTCGTGGCAGAGACGACCATCCGTCCGCCAGTCAGGTTCAGCGCGGTAACGGTAAGGGAGTTGGTGCGGCCATTGGTCAGCAGCGCACTGAGATACGTGCCACCCTGCGAAAGTCCGGTCGCCGGGTCGAGCTTCACCAGCACGGCCACTTTCGGCCCGCCGCCGCTGCCATAGCTGTTCAGCCACCCGCTGCCCGTGTTAAAGGTGGTGCTGGTGGTGCCACCATCAATGCTGAACACGGCGTAGAGGTTGCTGCCGCCGTCCCACCACAGGCCATAGCCTCGGCTGTCCGGCGTGCCTGTCTCATAATTTTCCACACACCACGTTTGCACGTCCCCATCGAAGCGGGCGGCAATCGGGTTCTGGTTGACTCCGCTGACCTGCCGATAGCCGATGGCGATCAGCGCATTGCCCTCGGTCACGCGCTGGGCGCTGGCGGGGATAGCGGCGCGGGTCAGCCCACCGCAGCCAGAGGGAAACGCGACACCGTTCCCGACCTGTGTCCCGGCGGCCTGGGCGGGTTGAGCGCTGGCGATGATACCGATGATGACCAGCGCCAGTACCACCACAGCGGATAACCATTGTCTTTTAAATTGGTACATGCTCAATTCCCGTCTCTATCTGGTGAACGTCCTGAGACTCTCATACTCTTAATTTTACTCAACACAAAATTCATTTTCTGTTTATTTTCAGAAACCGGGACGAATTTCTTACCCGGCCTTTGTGTCTGCCGCGCCTTTGTGCTTCAATACACTTTTTTCTCACAAAGGATAAAAGCATGACGCGCTTACGCGATCTGGGCGTGACACCCGGTTTTCTGCCCACTGGCCCGCTGAATGCCATTACGGATGTGCCGGGGGTGAAGGTCGGCCATACCACGCTGATTCAGGGCGAAGGACGGCTGATCGAAGGGGAAGGCCCGGTGCGCACCGGATGCACGGCGATTCTGCCGCATGGGGGCAACCTGTTCCGCGAGAAGGTGGCGGCGGCAGTCTATACCATCAACGGCTTCGGCAAGGCGGCGGGCTTTGAGCAAATCCGCGAGCGCGGGCTGATCGAAACGCCGATTCTGCTGACCAACACGCTCAACGTCGGCAAGGTGGCTGATGCGCTGGTCGCCTATATGCTGGCGCACAACCCTGAAATCGGGCTGACGACCGGCACGGTGAATCCGGTGGTGGGCGAATGCAACGACAGCCTGCTCAGCGATCTGCGCGGGCGGCATGTGTCGCAGCCGCATGTGTGGGCGGCGATTGAGTCCGCGCAGGGGGGTGCAGTGGTGGAGGGGAATGTGGGCGCGGGCACGGGGACAGCCTGCTATCAGTTCAAGGGTGGCATCGGCACGTCCTCGCGGCGCGTGGGGGAGTTCACCGTCGGGGCACTGGTGCAGAGCAATTTTGGCGCTCGTCGTGAGCTGCGGGTGCTGGGTGCGCCCATCGGAATGCACTTCCTGGGCGATTATCTGCCGCAGACCGGCCCCGGCAGCATTATGATGGTGCTGGCGACGGATGCACCCATGACGGCGCTGCAACTGCGGCGGCTGGCGGCGCGGGCGGCCTTCGGGCTGGCGCGCACCGGGACAGTGTGCCACGACGGCAGCGGTGATTTTGTCATCGCGTTTTCTACAGCCAACCCCTGGCTGCACTGGCCGCCCGCCATCACTTCATCCACCACGCGGCTGCATGAAGAGGCCGCAGTTGCGGGCGCAGTTGCGGGGGCGGTTACGTCAGAATTCCCGGCAGCGCCCGCCCCGTTTACCGAGAAGATCATCGACCAGTTTTTCACAGCGGCGGTGGAAAGCATCGAGGAAGCCGTGCTGAATTCCCTGGTGGCGGCAGAGACGATGACCGGGCGAGATGGCAACACGCTCCATGCCATCCCGCTTGATCGGCTGGCCGAACTGCTGCGACATTATCATGTGCGCTGACTCTAAATGTAAGGCAGCAGCAGATAAAAGCTGCTGCCCTGCTCCGGTTCGCTCCAGGCGGTAAGCGTACCGCCGTGCTGCTCCACAATGCGGCGGGCGATGGAAAGGCCTAATCCCACACCCCCCACCGGACGTGCCTTATCGCCCCGGTAGAACTGGTCAAAGATGCGCGGCAGGTCTTCCGCCCGGATGCCCTGCCCGTTGTCTTCCACTACCACCAGCACGTGCTCGTCCTGCTGCTGCGCATGAAGATGAATCTGACCGTTTTCAGGGGTATAGACGCAGGCGTTTTCGATCAGGTTAGCAACCGCCCGCCGCAGCCGCCCCTCATCTCCCTGGATGAACGGCAGCGACGGCGGCAGCGACAGCGTAAAGGTCTGCTGCTTCTCGACCGCGCGTTGGTGCCACTCGTTGTAAAGCTCCTGCAGCAGTGCACACAGATCGAGCGGCCTGAAATTGGGGTGATTATCCGCGTCCAGAATAATCATCAGCAGCATACTGTCCACCAGCTTTGCCAGATGACCGACCTGCTGCTCGATGATGCGGATGCGCTGGCTGCGGCGGTCAGCATCCGCTGTGCGTTCAAGCAGATACAGGCTGGTGCTGATGGTCGCCAGCGGTGTGCGGAAATCGTGCGAGGCGGCATGGGCGAACTCCGCCAGGATACGAATGCGTTCACTCTCCACCTTCAGCCTGAGTTCGTGCTGCTCGGCCTGCTTGCGGTCGGTGATGTCCATTGCGGTGACGAGCACTGAGGGCGTCGCGTCGATCTCGACCATTGTGGCGCTGGCGGTGATCCAGCGCGTCTCACCGGATTTGACGATGATGGGGAATTCGCGCCTCGCCTGCGCTACATCCTGATTGAGTTCAAAGTAGTCGGCCTCAAAGCGCACACTGGACAGCGTATCGGGATGCATCACTTTCCAGAATCCCTCGCCCAGCAGGTCATCCACCGGATATCCGGTCACTGCTTCAACGGCGGGGTTGAGGTAGACCAGGCCGCTGCTCTGGTAAATCGCCACCATCACATCCAGTAGTTCCATCAGTGTGCGGAAGCGCTCCTCGCTGGTGCGCAGCGCATCTTCCATCTGTTTGCGCTCGGTCATATCAATGGAGGAGCCGATGTATCCCAGATAGTTTCCCTCAGCATCAAAGCGGGGAATGCCTTTATCGATCAGCCAGCGATACACCCCGTCATGCCGCCGCGCCCGATATTCCACATTAAGGACAGCGCGACGTGCATAGGTCTCCGCCATGACCTGTGCGACGTGCTGCCGATCATCCGGGTGAATGTGTGCCTGCCAGCCGACACCCAATTCGTACTCGTGCGATGTCCCGGTGAATTCCAGCCATAACCTGCTGACGTAGGTCGTCTGCCCGTTTTCATCTGACACCCAGATGTAGGCCGGGGCGCTGTCGGCCATCTGGCGGAAGCGTTCCTCGCTGGCGCGCAGGGCATCTTCCATACGTTTGCGCTCGGTCACGTCTTCCAGCGTTCCCAGCGTCTCCAGCGGCAGACCATCGGCGGCGCGGGTGAACACCACCTCGCGGTTGCGCACCCAGCGCCAGGTGCCGTCCTGATGGCGCATCCGGTATTCGACCTCAGCAATCGTATCACTGTCACGCTGTCCTTTGGTTTCCACAAAGGCCAGCAGCCGCGGGAAATCGTCGGGATGCACCAGTTGAGCGACTTCTATCGCCGTCATCCCCTGATACTGCTGCGGGGTTAAGCCCAGCAGATCATTTACTTTTGGGTTGACGAAGATGTTCCGTGCAAGGCGTGTGTTGTTGACGTACAGGACATCCGGGATGGTGTCTGCAATTTTCTGCACAAACTTCTGGCTTTTTTCCAGTTGGTTATAGAGGGTGGCATTTAACAGGGCGATGGACGAGAGTCTGCCAAACCCTTGCAGCAGCCGGACGATCTGTGGATCGAAGCGCCGCGCCGGTTCGCTGTGCGCCAGTCCCAGCACACCGACGACCCGGTCGTGGAGTTTCAGCGGCACCACAACCAGCGCCCGGAACAGATGGTGGAGGCTGACTGCGCTCTTCGGCCAGCGATCATAATCGTCCAGCACCACCGTTTCACCACTTTGCCACACAAGGCCAACCGCCCCTCCCCCGGCTTCGCTGCCCTCGACGGTCGAATAGACGACCTGGCCGACAAGTGGGCGGAAGACCCCCATCGCCACCTTTGCGATGACTTCCGGCTCGTCATTTTCCTGCAAATAGACGAAACCGTGTTCTGCATCCGCCAGCCTTGCGGCGTGAATCAGCACGACGGCAAGCAGATCATCCAGCGCGAACTGGTTGTTGAGCGTAGCCGCCGTCTCATGCAGGGCTTCGAGATAGGTTTCGGTGCGAACCGCCTCAAGCTGTGCCTGAAGGACAGCGACCTGTTGACGCAGATGCTCGTTTTCGGTCAGCAGATCGTGATGGGATGGAAGGGACATGGTTTCTCTTGTTGACAGGCAATTGCTGATTATAAAGTTTGCAGGATGGGTTCGTATTCAATCAGCCGCCTGCGCCAGTCATCCGGCATGGCGACGGTCTGGTCGGCAACATAGTTAAAGACCACCATAACGATCAGCCCGGTCGCGGCCACCTTCGGTTCGCCGTCCCGCTGGCAGATCAGCAGATGTTCCATGTCAAAGCTCTTGTTGCCCAGCCGGCACACCCGCGTCCAGATGTCCACCGTGCCGTCGCTCATGGACAGCGGCAGCTTATACTCCACCGTTACCTTCGCCACGATCAGCCCAAGTTCCGAAGCACTCCCGTCCCACAACTGCATCTCATGGATATAGCTGATGCGCGCCTGCTCGAAATAGGTGTTGTACTTGGCGTTATTGACGTGACCCAGCGTGTCCATGTCGCCGTAGCGGATGGTCATGGGGGTGTAATAGCGATAGCCTTCGGGTGGTGGGGAAGCGAACATAAGCTTTACCTGTAACTTTCTTTCAGTGTATGACGAGATGCAGTCCGTCAGTGTAGAGAAATTTTAACCTAAATGGATATTCACTAGCGATAATTTAATTGGATTGAATGCGGTTTATCACGTCAATCAGGGGTATTGTGTCCAGCGCTGCGATTCGGGTGGGGGCGGCTTGCACATCCAGAGGCAGCGCATTCAGTTCCACCCTGTCGTCCACCATAGCCCCATAAACGGCATGAGACGACGTTATTTCCGGGGAAAGAAAGACCTCGCTTTCGACAGCGTGCCACCGCGTCAGCGATTCACCTGGTGCGCCAAGCCAGAAGGCACCGTCATTCACCAGCAGGTAGCGATTCTGCCCCGGTATCCACTGCGCGGCACGAAGGGTTTCGTCCCCGTGCTCGATAACGGCAGTCGCGTTCTGTCCATCCCCCTCGGCCACCATCCCCCGAAACCCGCCATCGCCACTGCGGTCGCGGTTGCGCTGCAACCATGTCATCCATGCGCCATCGTCTGACCAGCGCGGCAGGCCGAACAGACTGGCCTGAACCTCGCCCATCTGCACCCTTTCTCCCGTCACCGCGTTCAACCGCCACAGCGCGACGGGGGAAGGCGCGGCGCTAAGTTCTTCATAGAGCAAATCCGGTGGCGGGACAGCCGTCAGCAGAAGGTTCTCATCCACCCACTGGACAGCCGGGTAGAAGGGTTCATGCGACCCGCTGGCGACCGCCGGAAAAGTGAGCAGATCGACCATTTCCCCGCTGGCTACCTCAAAAACACGGATTCGGCCTTCCGTCTGTCTGTAAGCACCGGGCAGGACGAGCGCGAGGCGGTTGCCAGACGGATTGAGGGTAAATGCGCCGCCTTCACCGGGCGGGAGCAGTTGAATTACCGTTGCACTGAGATCAACACGATACAGGTCATTCTGCGCGACCAGCCCAAGCGCGTCCTGCCGCACCGTGTTGAAGTAGAGCGTGTCAGCGCCGCCCCATTCAACCTGTCCGAGGTAGGTATCGGTGGGCAGATCACCCGCCCCGACGAGTTCGGTTTCGCCGCTGCCGTCGCCGTTCACCAGCCACAGCGAGGCCGCCTGCGCTTCCCCACGCACAAACGCGACAAACGTACCATCCGGTGACAGATGTGGCCGCAGCACAGTACCGCTGGCAAGCCGCCGGGGTGCGGCATCGCCCTCCTGCCACAGATACAGATCGCCCTCGACGGCATACGCAACCGTCAGCGAGGAGGCCTGCGCCGCAGCCGGGAAGAAGCACACAACAGCCCGCAGGCACAGCGCAAGCCAAATAAACACCATCGCCCGGTTGAGGAACCGACTGCCAGCGCCACCAGCAAGAAGCATCACAGCCTCTACGGTTGGCCGATGCGCAGCAGGATTTTGCCACTGCGCCCCGGTTGATCAGCATGTTCGACCGCCTGATGCACGGCGTCGAGCGGATAGACCTTTTCAATCGGCGATTGCAGGATGCCCAACCGCAGCAGATCGCTCAGTTCGGCCATGAGTTCAGCCACACGCTCCGGCTGCATCTGTCGCAGAAGACGCAACCGGGAATAGCCTGTGACGACAATGTCGCGGAAGACCACATCCGCCGCACCCAGTACAATCTCGTTACTGTTCAGCAGGCCGTAACAGATTAATCGTCCGCCTTCGCTAAGACAGCGATGCAGTTTCCCAGTCGCCTCGCCCGCGACGGCATCCAGCGCCCGCAGCACCGGGGCACTCCCGGTCGCTTCCTTTACACGCTCGGCCAGCCCTTCATCTCCCACCAGCACCACATCCGCGCCGAGCGCTTCCAGTTCCGGCACGAGTTCGGCGCGGCGGACAATATTAACCGTCCTGATGCCGCGATGTGCAGCCAGCCTAATCACCAACTGCCCTACGGCGGAATTCGCCGCGTTCTGTACCACCCACTCGCCCGGCGCAACCCCTTCCAGCAGACCCGACGCTGTAACCGGGTTAACACTCAGCATCGCGACCTGCATCACATCCACATCCGAGGGCACACGCAGCACATCCCGCGCCTTCATCGTCATGCGTTCGCGCCACGTCCCGCCGAACGGCACAGCGACCACCTCGCCCACCGCCGGGGACTCGACCCCCGCGCCTGTTTCAATTACCCGCCCCACGCCTTCGATCCCAACGGCTGCCGGGAGCGCAGGCTTATAGTAATGCCGCCCGGTCAGCAGCAGCAGGTCTGCCGGGTTGATGGGGCAGGCCAGCATCTCGATCAGCACCTCGTCGCTCCCTGGCTGCGGCGCTTCCACCTCACGCAGTTGCAGCCCATCAGCAGGCGCATCAGAAAAGCTCACACAAAAAACCTGTTTCATCCGTTCTTCTCCGGCGGCTCAACTGCAAAACTGACCCTACCCAACTCAACGCAATCGGCATCACTGACGAGACGACACCCTTTAATCTTCATAGGACTTCGTGAAAGTGTCCACCATAAACGGATTAAAGCCTTCCGTCCCGAAGTACTGCGGCGCTTCGATGAACAGCCCTGTGCCTTCGACGGCGGGCGTTCCATTTGGCAGCAGAATCGCGCCGCTGGTGTGGATTTTGCGCCCGTCCACCCGCTCCACGCGCCCCTGTACCGCCACTTCGACATTCAGCGGCACGGGGCGGCGGTAGTTGAAATTGAGGTTGGCTGCCAGCACGCGATGCCCATGATTCCAGGCCGCCGCGCCCATCGCCTCGTCGATCAGCGTCGCCAGCGCACCGCCGTGTGCGTGACCGGGCGGCCCCTGCTTGCTGTCATCGAAGATCACCTTCCCGTTCACGTTGCCGTCCTGATCGACAAAAAAGGTGGCGGCGAACCCGCCTGGCTGTGCGCCGAAAATGAAGACCGATCCGCCGATCTGACCGGGCGTGGGCATAGGATATCTGCTCCTGAAGATGCGATAAAAAAGTTCACTAAAATGGTGTTATGGTTCGATTGTAGCGCAAAACAGGCAGGGCGATGAGTCAGCCGCATTCCAATCTCGCCGCACAACTGGTAGAGTCAGACGCAGCCCTGCGTTCCCTGTATGCCGAAGAAGGATAGCGTCTGTACCATGACGAACAACCCGACTCCCACGCTTAACCCGGAGGAAGCCCCGCCGATGACCGACACCCCGCTCCTACGCTACCTGACCATCTCCGAGCTGATCTATATCAACGGGCGGCTGCTGGAAAATGCAAAGCTGATGACGGGTAAACAGAAGGTGCGCGACATCGACCTGCTGGACGCCGCCGTGCAGCGCCCCGCCGCCAGCGCCTTCGGGCAGGATGCCTACCCGACACTGCGGGAAAAGGTGGCGGCGCTGCTGCATTCAGTGGCGCGCAATCATCCCTTCACCGACGGCAACAAGCGCACCGCGACGGTGGCGGCTGTGATGATGTTCGAGGTCAACGGCTGGCGCGTGGCCTGGGATCGGCAGGAGGCACTGGACGCTATTCTGCATGTGGCCGAGAATCGCTGGGATATCGACCGATTGGCGGCATGGTTCCCGCTCGTACCGGGAGAAGCAACCCCGGAAGCGGACGCGGAAAAGGATATTGTGACCATCGACCGCATTATGCTTGAACAGAAATGGCTGTTGGATGAACTCAAAGAACGGTGAGGACGGCAACACCGAACCGGAGTCGACCGGCTCCACCACTAATAAGAACGGAAAAAAGAACCGGCGCGAGAAGGGTTTCTATTACCTCGGCTTGCAGGACATCATCAACATCAACAACGAGGTCACGGGCGGCCAGCCCCACATCCGTGACGTACACCTGCTTTACTCCGCGCTGCGCCGCCCGGCGATGGTGCTGTTCGGGCAGCCGCAGTTCCCCACGCTCTATGACAAGGCCGCCGCGCTGATGGAATCGTTGGCCTATCATCATCTGTTCGGCGACGGCAACAAGCGCACAGCAGTGCAGGCCGTCACGCTCTTTTTCGAGAGGAACGGCTACTGCTTCGACTATGACCCCGAACGCGATTACGAGTATGTGCTGGAAGTCGCCCAGGGGCAGCACGACGCGGAACAGATCGCGGCATGGCTGCAAGCGCGGGCGCGAAAAGACGAGGCTGCCGGGTGATGTCTGTAAGGGCGGGTTTGAAACCCGTCCCTACAAAATCCTTCAAGGGCTACAACGATAATGTAGGATGCTTTTCGTACAATTCCAACTTATGGAGAAATCAGTTACGGGCGAGGAGCGCCTTGCCCCTATGATTGTTCGCATCTGTTTTGATTTCTCCATTAGCGCATCACAACCCTAAATAGCGTTGTCCGGTACTCTAAAAGGAGTTATGAAAGTTCACAATGGCTCATTTGCCTCACCCTAAATCCCTCTGCAAGAGGCGCTCTCCCTCAGGGAGAGGGACTTAACACGCTTCCCTGGTCTTCTCCCCCTCTCCTAGCGTCAGCGGTTGGGAGAGGGGGCGCGAACAAGTTCGCGTGGGGGGTGAGGGCGGAAAAGCGCCAACTCAATACCGGACAAGCCTTAAATCTGCTGCTGCGACAGCCTGGCGTGAAAACGCAGCGCCAGATCGCTCAGGTGCTTCAGGCTGACTGGCTTAATCAGCACCAGATCGACCTGATCGCGCAGCAAATCGGCCATGCGCGGATCCGCAGAGACAATCAGCACGACGGTTTCCCTAAAGCGTGGATCAGCCTTGATGTCCGTGAGCAAATCCATGCCTGAACGCTGCGGCAGATGTAAATCGAGCACGATCAGATGGGGGACGAGTTCGCGCAGCCGTTTGGTGGCCTGGACGCCGTCCCTGAGGTGTTCGGTGTCGTAAAGCGCCGTCCGCAGCGCATACCCAAAAATCTCGTTGAGTTCATCGTCGTCTTCGATAATCAGTGCCAGAGGGCGCTTCATGTGATCACTTCTCCTGTAGGAGCAGGCAGCAGAGGTAAGACGACGGTAAAAGTGCTGCCGCTGCCAATCTCACTTTCTAAATGAACTTCGCCTTGCATCAGCCGGGAAAGCTCCTGCACAATCGACAGCCCCAGCCCAACACCGCTGTTGTTGCGGCGCGTGGCAGAGCCATCCACCTGCCAGAACGGCTCGAAGACACGGTACTGCGCGGTGGGCGAGATGCCCAGTCCCGTATCGCGCACCTGCAGCGCCCAGTGCTCTGCGTCCGGCTGGTGCAGACGGATCGTGATGCTTCCCTGCTCGGTAAACTTCAGCGCATTTTCCACCAGGTTGAGCAAGACCTGTTTAAGACGCTGCACATCGCCGACGAGGGTTGGGGGGAGCGCGGCATCAATCTCCGTGACCAGTGACAACCCTTTCTGCTCGGCCTGTGCTGCTAGACTGCTCACCACCTCCTCCACTAACTGCGAGACGGTAAAAGGCGCATTTTTCAGCACGATGCGCTGCATTTCCATCTGGGCATAATCCAGCAGGTTATTGATGAAGCCTTGCAGTTCCCCGGCGTTCCAGTTGATGCGCGCCAGCAGGTCGTTCTGTTTCGATGTAAGAGTCCCGTGCGCCTCGTCCTGAAGGATTTCGACATAGCCTGTGATGACATTGAGCGGGGTGCGCACATCGTGGCTGATGTTGGCAAGCACACGATTTTTGAACTGTAACGCCTCAACCGCCCGATCACGCGCCGCCTGTAACGCAACCTGGGCTTTCTCGCGCTCCTGGATTTCAGCCCGAAGCAGGGTGTTGGCGTTGGTCAGTTCAGCCGTGCGCTGCTGGACACGTTGTTCCAGTTCGTCGTTGCGGGTTTTGAGGTTCTGCTCTGACTGATGCCGTGCCAGTCGAAGCGCATCCACCATCGCGTTAATGCGCTTCGACAGCCCTGCAATCTCATCCTCGCCATCGACCTGCACATGCTCGGCGGAGTCTGCTGAAAGCCCAATACGGGCAACATCGCCGTTCAGGCGCGTGACCCGCGAGATCACCGACCCTTCAAGCAGCACCATCACCACCCCGCCGAACACCAACCCCGCGACCATCAATGACGCCAGCAGATACAGAATCGTGCGCTGCCCTTCGTGGTAGATGTCTCTGGGAATGTCCACGCGCAGCAGGGCGGCAGGCTCGCCGTTGATGTCGGGCAGCGCAGCGTAGGCAGCAATCGTATCCTGGTTCAGCACCCGCACCACCCGCGACTCTGGCGTGGGCATCTGCTCCAGCGCCAGCAGAAAATCCCCCGGCAGAACCCCATTTTGCAGCGTTTCAATGCGAAGCGACTGGCGCGTCAGTTCGCTCAGGTTGGCGACGGCATAATCATCCAGGAAGCGCCCCCAGATCATCATCCCGACCGATGGCCCCCGACCTTCCGTATCCAGCACCGGAAGCGCCACCACCAGCATCGGCCCATCCGGCAGCAGAATAATGCCCGTCGTCGCGTCGGGATTAACGACCGACGCTGGCAGGGCAAGCCCGGCCATCAGCGGATGATCGCGCTGCAAAAACGCCTCGATCCCTTGTGGCAGCGGGACGACTTCCTTCGTCGTCAGATCGTAGGCGCGGCTGTGCAGAATCTCGCCCTCGTCGTTGAGCAACAGCACCAGATTGAGGTTGTAGCCAATGAAGGGCGCGTCGATCAGCGTGTCCTCGGCATAGCGTTCATTCTCCCCCCTGAGGTAAGCGTTGGTTTCATCCCAGTACGCCCAGTCCTTGCCCGAAATGGTCAGCGTCCCCAGATCGTCCGAAAGCGCGTTCAGTGCCCGCTGCAGATTGCGCTCGGCGGACTGCTGCTCCAATGCGCCGAAGCTGTCCAGCAGAATCAGGCTGAAGACCGCCACCAGCAGCAGAATCAGGATAATGAGGGTCGAGATGATGATGATGAAGGTTTTCTGGCGCAGCGACATAGGGTTCTCGCAGGTGCGGCTTCTATAAAGAGTCGGCTATAATTACTCCTCAGTGTAAAAATTCAGACTAAAAAAAGCCTAAAGATCACAATCCTGTATTCGATTCAAACAACAAATTAGGAATTCCCGATGACCGATACCATCCATTCAGCGGCGCAATACGCGGTGGAGAACGCTGCCCGCTTTCGCCAGAACTTAATCGACCTGCTTAAAATCCCCAGCATCAGCACCCTGCCGGAACATACGGTTGACGTGGAACGTGCCGCGCAGTGGATCATCGCGGAGATGAAACGCATTGGCCTGGGACGCGGCGAAATCTTCCGTGCAGCGGGCAAGCTGCCGCTGGTGTACGGCGAATGGCTGGGCGCGGGGGCAGATGCGCCGACCGTGCTGGTGTACTGCCATTATGATGTGCAGCCCGCCCTGATGGAAGATGGCTGGACACACGACCCCTTCGACCCGATTGAGCGCGATGGCAGGTTATATGCACGCGGCGCGGTCGATAGCAAATCGCACGTCATCGCCCAGTTGGCCGCCGCCGAAGCGATGATCGCTGCAGGGGACTGCCCGGTGAACCTCAAATTTCTGTTCGAGGGCGAGGAAGAATCCGGCTCTGAACACATCTTTGCCTTTGTGGAAGCCAACCCCGACCTGCTGCGCTCGGACGCGATTGTCGTCTCCGACGGCAGTATGCCCGACGAAGAGCAGCCGCTGCTGGTCTATGGGCTGCGTGGGGTGGTGACGTTCGAGCTGACGGTGATCGGGCCGACGCGCGATCTGCACAGCGGCATGTACGGTGGCATGATCCACAACCCGATTCACGCGCTGGCGGATATTCTGGCCGGGCTGCATCATCCCGATGGCACAGTCAACGTACCCGGCTTTTATGATGCGGTGCGCCCGCTGACCGACGAGGAACGCGGCATCCTGGCTGATTATGCACCCTGGATGGTATCGGACTGGCAGGAAACAACCGGCGCCCCCGCACTCTATGGCGAACCGGGCTTTGAACCACACGAACGCGCCGGAGCCAGGCCGACGCTGGAGATCAACGGTGTGGCGGGTGGGCATTACGGCACTGGCTTTAAGACCGTGCTGCCCTCGAAAGCGTGGGCAAAGATCAGCTGCCGCCTCGTCCCCGACCAGGACCCGGACGTGATCGAGGCGGTGCTGCGGGTGCAGATTGAACGGCTGACCCCGCCGACGGTACGCAGCGAACTGGTGCGGCTGGAAGATGGCTCCCCCGGTGTGCTGATTGACTGGCGCACCCCGGCGATGCAGGCGGGCATCACAGCATATGAACGCGGCTGGGGGAAGCGCCCGGTGATGGCACGCGGCGGCGGAAGCATCCCGGTCGTGTCTGCCTTCCAGCGGCATCTGGACGCGCCGCAGGTGTTGATGCCGTTCGGGCTGCGAGCGGGGGGTGCGCATGGGCCGGATGAATACGTGGTGTGGGCGATGTTCCACAAAGGCATCGACACGATGATACATTTCTATCGTGCGCTCGCCGGGACGTGAACCCTGCCCAAACCTTTATCTTGAAGGCAAAATTCGGCTGTGCTACAATTCGCCACCGGGTAAATCTGCCCAAAAACCAAAATCACACGTCTGGACTCGCGCTGTGTTGGCGCATTTTTGCCGTATGGCGAATGGCGTCTCTGCGCGGGGGCGAAGGGCGTGATCGACTAAACACGATTCGTTTCAGGAGAATATCAAAAGCCATGCCTTCCAACGTTTCCATGAAGTCGCTGCTGGAAACGGGCGTTCACTTCGGCCATCGTACGCAGAAGTGGAACCCCAAGATGCAGCCCTATATCTTCGGCCAGCGCAACGGGATTCATATCATCGACCTGCGCCAGACCCTCGCCAACGTCAACAACTACTACGACATGATCCGCGACATCTCCGCTGGCGGCGGCAGCGTGCTCTTTGTGGGCACCAAGCGTCAGGCGCAGGAAACCATCGCGCGGGAAGCTGGTCGCGCCGCGATGCCGTTCGTCAATACGCGCTGGCTGGGCGGTACGCTCACCAACTGGCGCACCATCCGCGACCGTATCGAAACGCTCAAGAAGCTGGAAAGCCGCCGCGACAAGGGCGAGTTCAACCTGCTGACCAAGCGCGAAGCCCTCGTGCTGGAACGGAAGATTGAAAAGCTCCAGGAGCGTCTGGGTGGTATCCGCGAGATGCGCGGCCTGCCCAAGCTGCTGGTCGTGGTGGATACCGTGCGCGAACAGACCGCCGTCAAGGAAGCCAACACGCTCAACATCCCGGTGCTGGCGCTGGCCGATACCAACTCTGATCCCGATCAGGTGGACTACATCGTCCCCGCCAACGACGACGCGATGCGTTCGATCAAGCTGCTCATCAGCGCTTTCGCCGATGCCGTGCTGGAAGGCCGTGCGATGCGCAAGGGCGGGGCGGATGAGGACAGCCCGGCGGTTGAGGAAATCGACATCAGCGAATACGCCGACATCGAGGATGAGGACGACGACCGTCTGCTCGGCGCGTCCACCCGTGCGGCGATTGCCAAGCTGCGCGACGCGAACCTGTTCGGCGACGACGAAGAATAAGCACACTAAAGGACAATCATGGCTGAAATTACCGCTCAAATGGTGAAGGAACTGCGCGAAGCCACCGGCGCTGGTCCCAAGGACTGCAAGACTGCACTGGAGCAGCACGGCGGCGATGTGCAGAAGGCAATCGATTATCTGCGCGAGAAGGGGCTGGCGCGGGCGACCAAGAAGCTGGGCGCGGGTCGCACGATGAAGGAAGGGCTGATCGAAACCTACGTCCACTTCAACAAGCGGCTGGGTGTGCTGGTCGAGGTCAACTGCGAAACCGACTTCGTGGCCGCCACCGACGCCTTTAAGACCTTCGTGCGCGATGTCGCGCTGCACATCGGCACCGCCGCACCCGAATACATCACCCGCGAAGATGTGCCGGAAGCCGTCGTCCAGGCTGAGCGCGACCTGCAGAAGCGCCGCGCCCTGGAAGAAGGCAAGCCCGACGCCGTCGCGGAAAAAGTGGCGGAAGGCCGCATGAACAAGTTCTTTGAGGAAATCGTGCTGATGGATCAGCCGTTCATCAAGGACGACAGCAAGACCATCCAGGATTTGCTGAAGACGGTCGTGGCCGAGGTCGGTGAAAGTGTGCAGATCCGCCGCTTTGCCCGCTTCGCGCTGGGTGAAGGCATCGCGGACGCTCCCGAAGCCGAGTAACGGGTTTGATGCTGTCACAGGGTCAACATCATTCACCAACCTCTGCAACGTTGGATGAACCATTCGGGGTGGTAGGGGCGACCCGGCGGGTCGCCCCTACGAAATTTTCCCTTTGGTCAGGTGTAAATCATCACAGGGATTAGCCTTTGCTAATCCCTTTTTTGTGCCTGGTGACAGGAAACACTCGAACAACAAACACACAAGAGGGATCACATGACAAACGCAAATGGAACACAACCGATTTACAAGCGCATCATGGTCAAGCTGAGCGGCGAGGCGATGGGCGGCAAAACAGGCCAGGGCATCGACCCCGATCAGGTCGAGCTGATCGCCAGCAAGGTCAAGGCGGTCTATGATCTGGGGGTACAGGTCGCGGTCGTGGTGGGCGGCGGCAATCTATGGCGCGGCGCAGTGGGCGTCAGCCGGGGGATGGAGCAGTCCACCGCCGACTACATGGGCATGATCGCCACCGTGATGAACGGCATCGCCCTGCAGGACGCGCTCCAACGGTTGGGCGTGGTCACGCGGGTGCAGACGGCCATCGAGATGAACCGCGTGGCAGAGCCGTACATCCGCCTGCGGGCTATTCGTCATCTGGAAAAAGGCCGCGTGGTGATTATCGCAGGCGGTACAGGCAATCCTTACTTCACCACCGATACGGCGGCGGCGCTGCGGGCGATGGAGATTGACGCCGAAATCGTCATCAAGGCCACGAAGGTGGATGGCGTGTATTCCGCCGACCCGCACAAGGACCCCAGCGCCGTGCGCTTTAATCGCCTGAGCTATCAGCAGGTGTTGGACAGCCGCTTTGAGGTAATGGACATGACCGCCTTTACGCTCTGCCAGGAGAACAAAATGCCGATTATGGTGCTGAACTTCTGGGGCGATGACGACCTGAAAAATGCTGTTCTGGGGCAGCACGACGTTGGAACGTTGATCGGCGGCGATGCACCGCTGTTGTAGTGCGCTACTGATATAAAATTCGATGATTGCAGCAGGTCGTCCTGTGCTAAACTCTGTTAAAGGAACGGGGCGGCCTATGTCAATCACAGTTCAATGGTACGTCGAAGGACGCATTGTGCTGATTCAGGCACGCGGCATAATTACGCCTTCGGATATTCGCGCTTCACGTGAACCACTGCTGGCTTATCTCAGGCAGGGGACTCCACCGATTCATATCATTTATGATGGACGTTATGCAGAGCTTATACAGCCCAGGGTCGTGGAACTCCGCCGCGCGTTCAGCGACACCCGTCTTGAAGCTGTGGGTTGGGAAGTTCTGATCCTCCACAATTCCATCCTTCGCCTGATTGGTAGCATCCTCTTTCAAATGATGAACGCGGACTATACCATCGTGCGGTCTCCCGAAGCAGCGCTGGCTTTTTTAGAGCAGCATGACAAGACTCTTGGCGAAGTCTCCTAATTTCGCTTGAGGGAATCGAATGGCGATTGACCTGTGCTGGCAAATCGAACATCGAGTGGTTCTGATTACGATTTCAGGCGATATCATCCTGGAAGATATCGGCGCCGCTGAGGACGCGCTGTGGAATTTCGTCAAGGACGGGCACCAGCCTGTGCATGTGATCTTTGATGTGCGGCGCATCAGCAGCTTCCCGATGAACCTGCGTCAAATCCGTGAACGGTTTAAGGATCGTGACCGAACCGGGATTGGCTGGCGTGTGCTCATTATTCATCACTCGATGGCGCGGCTGCTGGCCGTGATCGTCTTTCAGCTTTTGAACGTCCCGTTCCGCATTGTGCGCAGCCCGGCAGAGGCACTGGCGTTTCTTCTGGAACAGGACGACACGCTCCGTCAATCGGTTTAAGGCAGTGACAGCACTACTGCCCCATCGGGCAAGGTCGTATTGTCCGCCAGGCGCACCGCTGGCAGCCGCACACCATCTGACAGGGTATACAGGCCGACAGCCACCATCGCGCTATCTATCTCAGCAGAGTCCGCTTCCAGCCTCACGCACTCGGCAATCACCTCGCCCTGTGCCCATGCGCCCGTTGGATAACCTCCCGCAAGCGGCTGATGATCGGCCTGCGCGATCAGTGCATGTTCCGGCGAGAGCAGATGCACGAACACCTGATAATCCGCCGGAATCGCCCCCACCGCCTGCCAGCGCAGACACACCTCATAACCAGCTTCAGTACGGCTGATCTCTGGCTCGGCCAGCGCGATCATCTCCCCGAAGCGGTAGGCTGCATCCAGTGTGCCCCGTTCGCCCTGAATCGCGATTCGGCCTAAAAGCGGCGTGACCGGATTCCCGTCGGCATCTATTACAGGGAGCGATTCACCGCTGAGGGGGTCATAGAGCGACACCGTGAGCGGATAGACCGTTTGCCGCGAGGCATCGTCGGGGATGAAAACGATGTAGCGCTCTGCCCACGTTTCACCGGGCTGCCAGTCCACACTGCGCAGGTTGCCTGTGGCCGGGGCGCTGTCTCGTTTGACCACCGCCGCGCCCACGCTGGCAAGGCCCACCCACAACGGCTGTGCAGTGGGGTTGAGCGCACGCCAGGTCAGGGTAATGGTGATCGTATCACCGGGGCGGGCGGTGGCCTGTGCGGGGGAAATGCCTGTCAGTTCGGCGGCGTCGCCATAGCGAAACAGCACAGGATGATCGACCGTTTCGGGTGCGGGCAGCGGACGAAAGGCGGGCAGAAAATAGCCGAAGGCACACAACGCGGCGATTATCCCCAGGGCGGGGAAGGCGGCCAGCGCGGCGGGTAGATGCACCCGACCCGGCAGCAGCGCCGTGAGTCCGCCCACAATCAGCGCGACCCATGTCACCAGGCCGGGCAGCAGATAGCGCCCCAGAACGCCCTGCCAGTCGGTGCTGGAAATATAGAGCAGCACGCCCACCCATGTCAGCCCATAGGCCGCCACCACCAGCGCCATGCGAGTGTCCCGCGAGGTGCGCTTCTGCACCGCCTGCACCGCCCTTAGCGCTGTGCCCGCGACCCCCACAATCATCAGTCCATCGAACAGGCGGTAAATCCAGTCCGCCACCGCCACTGTATTGCCCGACCCGAACCGCGCCCACACGGTCTGATAGGCGAAAGGCACCCGCTGAAGCGCCACATCAAGCGCCAGTTCGTTTCCCCGGATGGGACGGCCACCATTCGCCAGCAGCCCAACCCGGTTGATCGGGTCGCCGCGTTCCAGCCAGTTATGCGCGTACCACCAGCCGCCTGTGAGCAGTACCAGCCCGCCGATCAGCGGCACGTAGCGCCACATGCGCCGTTCCAGCAGCAGAGTCACACCGACCGGAATCGCCAGAAAGAGCGCGTTGACTTTGGTCAGCACCGCCGCGCCGAGGACGATGCCGAGCCAGAAAGTGTTGCGCGGGTTCGGCCCGTCGCGCAGGATGGTCAGCAGCAGCAGCAGCGTGAGCGTCCCGGTGAGAAAAAGCAGGTTGTCATTGTTGATGACGCCGCCCATGTAATTGAACTGCGGCCAGAACGCCGTCAGCCCCAGCGCCAGCAGCCGCGCACCGGGGTTATGCGGCCACAGGATGCGATAGATGCGGTAGGCGGCATAGACCGTCGCCACACCCAGAATGCCCGAAAACAGCCGCACCAGATGCACCCCCTGCACATAACCCAGCAACGAGCCGGGAAAGCGGGTGGCGCGTTCGTGCAGGATGCTGTTCTTGTTATCGCTGCCGGGGATGCCCATTGCGTGCATGAAGAACGGGTTCAGGTTGTCCTGACCCTGGTCAACATAATCGCTGTCGTCCACCAGCATCAGCAGCGCGGAGGACAGGATGTAATAGAGCGGGGCGTGATGGTTGGTGGCGGTGGAGAGTGGACGGTAATACCTGACCAGCGGGTCGGGTAGAGTGCGCTCGTACTTAATCACCCGCACCGTCTGATAATGCTGCGTTTCGTCCGGCCCTTCGAAGATCGGCCCGACGTTGTAGGCAATCGACAGAATCAAAGCACCGAGCAGCGCCGCGATCACCAGCAGCCGCTCGATGTTCTCCGTATAGCGCAGACGCCGCATTCTTCCCCCGCGCCTTATTCCGCCCAGGCCTTTGCCCGTTCCACCGCCCGTGTCCAGCCGTGATACAGCGTCTCGCGCTGGTCGGCGGACATGGTCGGCTCGAAGGTCTTTTCCAGCGCCCACTGTGCCGCGATTTCGTCCTGCGACTGCCAGTAGCCCACCGCTAATCCCGCCAGATAAGCCGCGCCTAAAGCGGTCGTCTCGGTCACGGCGGGGCGCTGCACCGGGACGCCGAGGATGTCGGCCTGGAACTGCATCAGGAAATCGTTGCCCGTCGCGCCGCCATCCACGCGCAGCGCTTGCAGGGTGAGGCCGCTGTCCGCCTGCATCGCGCCCACCACATCGCGCGTCTGATAGGCGATGCTTTCCAGCGTGGCGCGGACAATCTGCGCCCTGCCGCTGCCGCGCGTCAGCCCCACAATCGTCCCCCGCGCATAACTGTCCCAGTAGGGCGCACCGAGTCCCACAAAGGCCGGGACGAGATACACCCCGCCTGTATCCGGCACACTCCGTGCCAGCGGTTCGCTTTCCGCCGCGCTGGTGATGAGCTTGAGTTCATCGCGCAGCCACTGCACCGCCGCGCCCGCGATGAAGACGCTGCCTTCCAGTGCATAAATCATGGGGTGATCGTCGCCCACTTTCCAGCCGACGGTCGTCAGCAGGTTGTTCTGGCTGGCGACGGCCTGCGCTCCAGTGTTGATGAGCATGAAGCAGCCCGTGCCATAGGTGTTCTTCGCAAGGCCAGGTTCAAAACAGGCCTGCCCGAAGGTCGCCGCCTGCTGATCGCCCGCCATGCCGCTGAGCGGAATCGCGCTGCCGAAGATGGCCGGGTCGGTCTCGCCATAGACCATGCTGCTGGGCACGACCTGCGGCAGCATACTCTGCGGGATGTTCAGCCGCTTGAGGATGGTGGTTGACCACCAGCGCTTGTGGATGTCATACAGCAGCGTGCGGCTGGCGTTGCTCACATCGGTGATGTGCAGCCTGCCGCCCGTCAGCTTCCACGCCAGGAAGCAATCGACCGTGCCGAAGGCCAGCCTGCCCGCCTCGGCTTTTTCCCGTGCGCCGGGGACGTTGTCGAGAATCCAGGCGACTTTCGTGCCGGAGAAATACGCATCGGTGACAAGGCCAGTCTTTTCGCGAATGGTCTGATCGAAGCCCTCCGCCTTGAGTTCATCACAGAATTTCGCCGTGCGCCGATCCTGCCAGACGATGGCGTTGTGGACGGGTTCGCCCGTCTCCCGATCCCATACAATCGTCGTCTCACGCTGGTTGGTGATGCCAATCGCCACAATGCGGTCGCCAGAGCCGACATAGGTCTGCACCACGCCCTGCGCGACGGCAAGCTGACTCTGCCAGATGTCGTTCGGGTCATGCTCCACCCACCCCGGCTGCGGGTAAATCTGGCGGAATTCCTGCTGGCGAACGCCGACGATGCGCCCGCTCTGGTCGAACAGAATGGCACGGGAGGAGGTCGTCCCCTGGTCAAGCGCGAGGATGAAATCGGTCATGAAAGAAGTCCTTTTTCAGCAGATTGGTGACGCCGCGAATATTCACCTGTCCGGTGGGAGGTATAGAGTTATGTCTGTAAAAACGCCCCAGAGTTTAGATGCTGGCACCCCACGATGCAACCAATTTTACGCACGTTCTGTAATGCCTTATGTCTTTTCTCTGCCATTCTGACTACAATAACCAGAAAGCATACAACTTGGGGCGAAACTCAGGTTATGTCCACACAGTTTGTCGTCTCGGATTTTGAAACCATCTACCGCCAATTTGCCACGCGCGTCCTGCGGTACACACTGCTCCTGCTGCTTACGATTGTAAGTGTCTTCCTGGTGGTAAGTCTGCTGGGAGGGCGTTCTTCCATCCAGCGGATTTTTATCCCCATCGTCATGAGCGTTTTTGCCGTATCTTTTTTCCTCACCGAGCGCAAACGATTTACCAGCGCCAGCCTGCTCTTTCTGGGCGGGTTCTGGCTGGTGATTACGGCTGCGGTGTTCAGTATCAACGGCATCCGCAATGCCAGCTTCAGCGCTTATGTGGTCATCATCATCTATTCGGCGGTGCTGCTTGGCGGGCGGGCGGTAGCGGTCTTTACGGGCATAAGTGTGCTGTCGGGCATACTCGTCACCCTCGGCGAGTTACAGGGGGTGCTGCCGCTGCGGCGGACTGAACTGTTCATCGAAGATCGCATTTTCATGCACACGGGAATTTTCATGGCGTCGGCCATTCTGCTGTACTTCACCTCTCAGATTTTGCGCGAAGGCATGCAGCGTGTGCAGGAAGGTGAAGAGCGACTTCTGGCGCGGAACGAAGCGCTGGTGAAGGAGATCGCCGACCGCAAAGAGGTGGAAGCCCGCCTGCGCGAACACCAGGATCAGTACCGCATCCTGTTTGAAAATACCGGCGTGCCGACGGCGCTTTATGATCGCCACAATCGTGTGACGATGATGAACGATGCCGGGGCGCATCTGTTCAATCTTACCCCGGAGCAGTGCAGAGGCCTGGGGCTGTACGATCTTTTCACAAAGGAAATCGCTGACCGCGCGACAGAACGCCACACCCGCATCCTGCAAACGGGCAAAGCGGAAGTGTTCGAGTCCGTCACGAACCTGCCAGTCGGTGAAGTGACATTCCTGATGAATATGCAGCCCTTGCGCGATGACCGAGGGGAAATCATTGGCATCCTGTTGATTGCTACCGACATCACCGAGCAGCGCCGTGCCCAGCAGCGTGAACTGGAACTGGCAATCGCCAATGAGAAGAACGCCTTCCTGACTGACTTCCTCGGTACGGTTTCCCACGACCTGAAAACGCCGATCACCGTCCTCAATACCAGCCTGTATCTGATTGAAAACAGCCAGGATCGCGGCTACCAGCAGCGCAAGCTGGAGGTCATGAAGGAACAGACCGGGCTGCTCGACCGCTACATTCAGGACATGCTGATGGTCGCTCGGCTGGAACATGCGCCGACCATGACCCCCGAAGCAGTGCCGCTTGAAGAGGTTTTCCGGGAAGTGACGGGACGGCTGCGGGCGCGGGCGGAGCGCAAACAGATTGAGATGGACATCACCGATCTGAAGACTCTTCCCGCCGTTCAGGGTGATGCTGACCAGCTCCAGCGGGCGCTGATTAATCTGGTGGAGAACGCGCTGACCTACACCCCGGTGGCCGGGCACGTCCGTTTGTGCGCCTCGCAGGAGGGGAATACCGTCATGATCGAAGTCAGCGACAGCGGGATCGGCATCGCGCCGGAAGACCTGCCGCACATCTTCGAGCGCTTCTACCGCTCTGAACCCGCCCGTCGCATGGAGCATTCCGGCACAGGTCTGGGGCTTGCCATCGTGAAGAAGGTCATCGACATGCACCAGGGCACTATAGAAGTCGAGAGCCAACCCGGACAGGGCACCACATTCCGCATCCGACTGGAAGCCGCCCCGATGGTGGCGGAAGTATGACGAACGTTAACCATCCCTATGGCTTTCTGTGGCGTTTTAGGGTAAAATGTAGGCGTGTCTAATGTAACTTCAGGCGCCCCCGTTTTGCGGATTTGGAGCCAACGGCATACGACACAAGGCAGCTTAACAACGGAATATAGCGCGTTGCCTGCCGAAAATCGTGGCGGGCGTAAAATATTCAACGTGTCCATTAAGTAATCCCGAACGCATTCAGCAACGGGATAGGGGGTGCAGTAGTTCATCCCATGCGGGTTTATCCTGCATAAAACAGACCCACCTATGTCCATAAATGGGTATAGGAAAGGGAACTATGCACCGGAAACAGCAACCGATGCCGACTGGCTGGCGCTGCGCCAGCAAACACTGGACATGAACAAACGTCTGTCCGATGCGATAGCCGCGCTGGATGCCGACTCGCTCTATCGCGTCCGTCCGGCGTGGCAGCAGTCACCGTTTCAGATCGCGCAGGGGATGCTCGCTCACAACAGCTATCACACGGCGGAGGTCATCTCCCTGCGGCATTTGCAGGGCTGGTGGGTGAAAGCCTGAAAACATCCGACGAAGAATTCTTCTTGAGGTCAAAGGAAAAAAGACGATGAAGCGACGGTTGCTGCTGGTGTTGATCTGCGCGGCCTTTGTGCTGGCGGCCTGCGGAGGGGATAACCCTTCACCATCCCTTTCCACCCCGACCGCCGATGTTCAGCTACCACCGGATGAACCCGCCGGGGAAGAAACGCCCGAATCTACCGAGGAAACCACGCCAGAACCAACAGGCGAAGTGATCGGCCTTCCGCCGGATGAACCTGTCCCGACTGAAGCGCCAGGAAGCTGACAACAATCAGGGGAGTGCCATGATGAAAAAACGAGTGCTTGTCCTTTGTACAGGCAATTCTGCCCGCAGTCAGTTAGCCGAGGCGCTGATCAATGCCAGGCGCGGTGAACAGTGGGAAGCATTCAGCGCCGGAACCGAGCCAGCAAAACAGGTAAACCCTTATGCCTTGCGTGTTCTGGACGAACTCGGTATCAACGCACACAACAGCCGTCCCAAATCCATGATGGAATTCCAGGGACAGGCATTTGATCTTGTGCTTACGGTCTGCGACGATGCCGCTGAAAACTGCCCTTTCTGGCCGGGACAGGGACGGCGTGTGCATGTCGGCTTCCCTGACCCGGCGAAAGCAGAAGGCAGCGATACGGAGATTCTGAATGCTTTTCGTTCCGTAGCGGAGGGAATAGAGACACGGATTTTGCCGCTGTTGGATGAGGACGGCAGATAAGAAAAAGGGGCTTGTCTGGGCCCCTTCTTGAGTTTCAACAATTCCGCTTTTTAAAGGCTGCCCCGGCCACCGCCGCTGCCAGGGCGCTCCACACGCTGATAACGCAGCGTCCGCTTATAATCCTCGACCAGATCGTAAAGCATATCGAACACTTCGCTGGTCGCGCCTGCTGCCAGCCGAATGCGTCCATGATAGGCGTCTTCCAGTGCATCGGCGATGTCCCAGGCGTTCTCCATGTTCTGATGACCCACATGGCGGCTGACGACCAATCCGCACAGCACCAGCGGCAGATAGATATAGCTCAGATCGCCCTCGCCGTGCCCGCCGAACCAGGTCAGCACACGATGGGTATAGCTCACGCGCTCCTCGCGGTCGCCCAGATGTTGCTTGACGCGCTGCTGCAGAATGGGGAAGGCCAGCATGATCGCTTCGTACAATACCGCCTCGAACAGTCGATGACTGATGATCTCGTTACGGTCATGATCGAGCAGCGTTTCATCGCCGCCGACAAGCTGGCACAGCCCTCGAAACCAGCGTGTGTCCTCCACCGTCACATCCGGCTCACGCATAGGCGCAATATCGACAGTGTACGCCATCATCTTGGCAATCGCCATCGCCTCGCCGGGGTACAGCGGCATTTCGCGCGCGGCAAAGCGCTGCGTCACCGCTTCCAGCAGACTTGGATACGCACTGCCGAACCCGGCGCTGGTCGCATATTCCAGAACAGCCGGGACGAACGCCACCGCCTGCCGCACTTCCTGTTCCATCACTTCCGGCGTCCACAACGCTTCATAGCGCGGCTTGAGCGTGTCATAGGCACCATCCAGCTTTTGCGGTGCGACATCGAAGTAGACGGTCAGAATATCGGTCGATTCGTTCCATTTGTGCGCGGCATATTCCACCTCGCGCAGCACTTGCAGCTTAAAGGGTGAAACGCTGAGCATCGAGGGCTGTACCCCACCGCCCGGTGGCCGAATAGTATTCGCGTTCTGTGCCGTGCGGTAGCGCAGCGCTACCCGAACAGGGAAATCCTTGCCCGGTTTGGTGGGCGGGAGCGCAACAACAGGAAGGCGCAAAATGCCTGCTTCCCCCGGTTGCAGCGTGAGCGATACCTGTCCTTTGGGTGTGTCCATCACCACCACGTTTCCGCGACGATCCGTGGTCGGCATTCGCAGCGCGACCTTGACCTGTGTGGGCTGATCGACCATGTTCTGCAGCGCCAGCACGACCTCACAGGGCTGGTTGAGAAATGCCTGCTTGGGGAAAACACCAATCGCGCATTCCAGCGCATCCATGTTAATACGCGGCCCGCCCGTAATCGCACCCAGCACGTCGGGATAGATCGGCTCGAACGGCACACGGGGTCTGTCGAATTTCTTTGCCTGGAGTCCCATAAAGTGGTTATCCCGTAATGGTCTCACACGATCATGTTACAAAAACGATAGGATTTCACCCTTATTTAATATTATAGTCGTACATCTTGCACAATGTCTGTAATCGGTTTGTCCTATTTTCAGTAAGAAAACCATTAGAACCGGAAGAATTTTGTAAATTCGCCACACGACACGGGGATTTCTTTTGCCAGCATCGACGCTGGTTATGGTCGTTTCACCTCGTTACAATCATATCTTTCCGCCGATCATCAAGAATGTGAACGATGCTGCCGCTCATGACCAAAACGCGCGTACTGCGGGTTGACCCCGCCCGACCCGATCCCCGTGCTATTCGTGAAGCGGCGGAGGTGCTGCGGGCGGGCAGGCTGGTGGCTTTCCCGACGGAAACGGTCTATGGGCTGGGGGCGAATGCGCTGGATGCCGCTGCCATCGACCGCATCTATCAGGCCAAGCAGCGCCCTGCCAGTGATCCCATCATCGCCCACATTTACGATCCCAAACAGCTTGATCTGCTGGCAGTGGAAATCCCGCCCATCGCGCGAAAGCTGGCGAACGTCTTCTGGCCGGGGGCGCTGACGATGGTGCTGCGCCGTGCGCCAGCGGTGCCTGCCAACATCGCATCGGGGACACAGACGGTCGCGGTGCGGATGCCGAGTCATCCGGTGTCCCGTGCGCTGCTGATCGCGGCCAATCTGCCGGTGGCCGCGCCCAGTGCCAATACCTTCACCCGCCCCAGCGCCACCACCGCCGCGCATGTGCTGGAAGACCTTGATGGACGGATTGATCTGCTTCTGGACGGAGGGGAAACCACCATCGGCCTTGAATCAACTGTGATCGACCTGACCGGGGAAAAGCCTGTCGTGCTGCGACCGGGTGGTGTGCTGCTGGAACATCTGCGGGCGTTTGTGCCGGAGGTCACACTTGCGCCGCGTTTCGTCGGTGGCAGCGGCAAAACGGATACGTCCGAAGTGCCTGTTGCTTCACCAGGGCAGATGGTCAAGCACTATTCTCCTCGCGCCGAGCTGATGCTGTTCGATGGCAGGGATACGGCCTCGGTCATCGCGCACATGCAGCGCACCCTTCAACAGCTTTCAAAACAGGGTAAACGTGTGGGTGTGCTCGCACCGGACGAGGAACACCTGTACTTTGCGAAGGATGCCGAGGTCAAGCTGCTCGGTTCGCGGGAGGATTTGCAGGCCATCAGCCACAGCCTGTTCGCCGCCATGCGCATGCTCGACGGGCGCAGTGTGGATGTGATTCTGGTACGCGGCTTCGGACAGAATGGATTGGGCACCGCGCTGTGGGATCGGCTGCTTCGTGCAGCGGAGGGTAAGGTCATTCATGTGGATTGAACGAGTCTGGTGTTACAAAACCTCCACAAACTTGGCCGAAACGCACCTAAAACATATAAACGTAAATTTCTAAAATTCGTTCAGGTTGCCTGTCGCAGGTTCGTTAGATTTACGTTAGACTAGGCTGAGACGTTCAACGAGGAGCTGCGCCACGCATGTCACCTGAACTCTCCCAAACGGTTCTTCTTGTAGAAGACAATGACGACATTGCCGAAATAGAACAGCGGATTTTGCAGAAACTTGGATTAACCGTGCGACGCGCTGGCACTGTGCGTGAGGCGATTGCGCTTTATAACGAAGAGAAGCCCAGCCTGATTGTGCTGGATTTGAATCTGCCGGACGTGGCCGGGTGGCAGTTGATCGAGTATGCGCGGCAAAAGGGGCGCGTTCCCCCGGTGATTGTGGCCTCTGCCCAGGATGATCTGCTCAACCGTGTGAACAGCTCGCTTTATGACGTGAAGGCCTATCTGGTCAAACCCATCAATCGTCAGCAGCTGATCGAAGCTGTGACGGCAGCGCTTCAAACAGAAGTCGCCCGCCGCTGAGAAGGTTCTCCTGTGCCCGCTGCACAAAAAGTACGTCTATAATCAGGATAGATGAACAATGCGGCGGTAAGGGGAAAACCAATGGCAGACCCAAAACCCTATGTGGCTTTGATTGTGGAGGACACCGAGGATGTCGCCGGGATGATGGAAGTCATCCTGCAATCCATTGGCCTTGAGACAAACCGCGCCCGCAACGGTTTCGAAGCGCTCAGCCACTTAGAAGCGCAAACGCCCGATATCATGATTCTCGACATTGGAATGCCGGGGATGTCGGGCTGGGATGTACTGGAAACGCTCAAGGCGCAGAACTACGCCTTCCCCTTTCCTATTATCGTCATGACCGCCTACAGCGATCCGGCCAATAAGCTGATCGGCAAACTTCAGGACGCGGTTTATCGCTACATGACCAAGCCGTTTGAAGCAGCGGCACTGGCACAGACCGTCCGCGAGGCGCTGGGGATGAACTGAGCCGCAATGGAGCGTTGCGCCCTGCGACCGCTTTCGGTTACAGTTTCCCTCGTATCGCAAAATCACCGATTCAAGGGAATTACTTTATGGTTCATCTCGATCTTTCTGATTACACCCCTTCGTCCGATCTCGCCACCGCCGAGACAATGCCCTCACGCTGGTACACTGACCCGGCCTTCCTTGAAGTCGAAAAGGAAAAGATTTTCTGGACGACGTGGCAGCCCGTAGGCCGAGTCGATATGGTCGCCCGCGCCGGAGATTACTTTGCCTTTGATGTGGCCGGGGAGCCGCTGGTGGTAACGCGCGGTGTGGATGGGCAGCTTCGCGCCTTCTACAATGTCTGCCGCCATCGCGGGGCGCAGATCGCGCGCGGCATGGGCAACCGTAAAAGCCTGCAATGTATGTATCACGGCTGGGTGTATGGGCTGGACGGCAGGCTGATCGGCGCACCGGAATTCGACGGGGTGGCGAACTGGGACAAAAGCGGCGTATGCCTGCCACAGGTGAAGGTGGAAGCCTGGGGGCCGTTTGTCTTCGTCAATCTCGACCCCAATGCCCTCCCGATGCGCGACACGGCTTACGGCCAGATCGCGGACGAAATCGCCGCGAAGGGCTTCAATATCACCGCGATGCGCCAGTTCGAGCGCCGTGATTATATGATCGACTGCAACTGGAAGGTGTACGTCGATAACTACCTGGAAGGGTATCATGTCCCGGTGGCACATCCCGGCCTGTACCGCGAACTGGATTATGAGCAGTACCGCGTCGATACCTTCCGGGATTATTCATCGCAGTACGCGCCCATCCGCCCTGCTTCCGACGGGCAGATTCAAGGCCGCGACCGCCGCTACATTCGGCAGGAAGGCGAGGCCGAAGCGCTCTATTACTGGATTTTCCCCAATGTGATGCTCAATATCTACCCCGACAATATGAGCATCAACATCATCCTGCCCGTCGGCCATGACAAAACGCTGACGATCTTCGAGTGGTATTTTGAAGAACCGGGCACGGGCGAAGGCTGGGAGAGTATGCAGCAGACGATTGCCTTCAGCGACGAAATCCAGCAGGAAGACATCGAAATCTGCGAGATCGTGCAGAAGGGCTTGCTCTCGCGCTCATATAATCGCGGGCGCTTCTCCGTCAAGCGCGAGAACGGTGTGCATCACTTCCAGGCGCTCGTGCATGAATACCTGACGCGGTGAGGAAATAAAGTTCGTCACGTCAACGTAAGCCCTATATACGCTGGTGAACATTTCTAAGGGGCAGGAAGTTTCTGCTCCTTTTTGAATCCCTAGCGCTGTACCCACCCGAGCGGTGTGACAACCACAGGTTGTGCCCCATCGGGCAGAACGGGGGCAAACTCCCTCAACTCACCCGTTACTGTGTTGACAAAGATGAAACCATCTGAGCCTGTATAGGGACATTCAAATTTTCTAGGCTGATAAGCCAACCAACTTCCGTCATTCGACCAAAAAAATCTACATCCATTGGGCAAGTTATTGCTGTAAGCCGTCGTTTGCGCTTCGAGGTTGCCCTCCGGCCCGACTCTGAACGTTTCTACATTTTCCACCGCTTGAATCTCAGCAGCGCTTTGACCCGTAATATCAGAGATCGATAAATGCACGACCACCTCATTTGTGGCTGGATTGATAGCAGCATCATCCATTTGAAGATCGGCAATCTGTGTCAGCGTTTGTTCGCCAACCTCATATCTATAGGTGCCTGTTATCGCCACCTCAACCTCAACCAAATACGTCACGCCAATGAGCAAGGTGTCCTCATCGTACCACTGCGTTGTATAGGTGACGGGCGCAATCCCCTCTCCGCGTTCCCGGAACACCGGACTCACAAAGTCGGTCACTTGCCGAAGCGCCTGCTCCTGCACGTCCCATAGGAAAACCTCAGAAGCCCGGTCAGCAACATAAGTTGGTGCAAACCCTTTGACAAAGCTGATATAGCGTCCATCTGGTGACCATTGCAGGTTCGTGTTGTACCATGCTATCCACGAAAGAAGCCAATTAAGGTCTTCAAAATTGACGGTAGTTTCAATTTGCCCACTCGGCACATCAATAATTTGCAACATTCCAATACTAGCAACCGCAATTTGTTCGTTATTCGGCGACCAAGCTAAGCTATCCCAAAATATCCCCTGATTTGTCAGTTGCGATGTAGTGTTAGAATTCACATTATAAAGAAAAATATCGGCTTCGTTCATTTGCCTCAATTGCTCGAACAACAAATAGTCACTATCTGTAGACCACGCTAGACTGCGCAGATAGCCGTTGCCAGACGGCACATCAATAAAATCGTTTGATCGCAAATTCAGAATGCGAATACGAGTGAGTGTTCTGGTAGCGTCCTGCTCCAAGCTTGTAGCATAAGCAATCCATTCCCCATTTGGTGAAAGAAGTACACGAGCAGGTGTGTTCCAGTCCGGCTCGATTGGCATTTCTACATATTCAATCGCCATCAGATCAGGGGCAAGTAAAACAATTTGACTGCCATTGGAATAATCAGACGCAACATAGGAAGCAAAAGCATGAGTTGTTTGGGATACGACCCAAGATGGGGGTTGTATTGAAGCGAAAAATGCAATCTTAAAAACCCACAATAGGAATAGACGTTTTATCATCGTCTGCGCTCCATCGTCTCTGACTTCTTGATCTAACCACATTTTGCCAATCTTATTCGGACGCTACCCCTACGATCTTCTACAGCTTCCCCGTTGAGGATTTTCACCCTACCCATTTGGTCATGAAAACGTTGTCATATCTCTCTTTAACATCTTTATCCTTTGCGTAGCGGGGTCACAACGGGTATAATGAAGGGAGATAACGTGTTCGTAACTTGGTCCGTACGCGACAGGACGCTGCTCGCCCGCTATTTTTGAAAGGAGGAAGGCGCGCCGCACAGCCTTCGGGTTGGCGCGCTGCTCTCACATGACTGCCGATAAACCAGGGTTGGAGGAACAGGACAATATGCCCTCCGCCGAAGAAACCACCTCAACGCCGCCACCTGCCAACGAAATGACTGATGCAGCGGGTGAATATGCTGACACGCAGATGCGCTCCGATGCGCTTGCGGCGGATGCGTCTGTGCCTGCCGAAGCTGTTCAGGATGCGGGCGCGGATGCAGTGGAAAACATCAACACCACGCCTGATAATCCGAATGTTTCGGAAGATGCAGGCGAACTGAGCGCACCCCCGAACGCGCCCGTCGTGGACTCCAGCACGGCAGATGCCGCTTCTGTGGAGGATGCTGCTGTGGTCACGGATGCCGTCGGGGACGATGCCCTGAGCGCCGCGTCGGAGGGCATGTCCGACGAAGGCAGCGGTGCCGGGACACCTGACACCCCTGAGGGCGAATTCCTGGAAGCGGTGAGCAGCACCGCCCCGCCCCGCCACAACTACAAGCGCGGCGACCTCATCACCGGAACGATCCTGCGTACCTCCCCCACGTCGGTCGAGATCGACCTGAGCGGTGTGGAAGGCGTGGTGCCCAAGCGCGAACTGGAACAGATGACGCGCCAGCAGTTGGAAGGTCTGCGCGAAGGGCAGGAGGTGACGGTTTACGTCGTCAATCCCAACGACCACAAGGGCCAGGTCGTCCTTTCCCTCAACCGCGCGGCGGAAGAACTGGACTGGCAGGAAGCGGAAAAGTACCGTGCCAGCCAGGAAGTTTATGAAGGCAACATCGCCGGGTATAACAAGGGCGGGTTGATCGTGCGTTTTGGTCGGCTGCGCGGGTTCGTGCCGCAAAGCCAGATCAGCGATGACCGCCGCCGTGTGCTGGACGGCGAAACATCCGAAGACCGCTACAGCGCGATGGTCAACCAGAACATCACGGTCAAGGTGATGGAAGTCGACCGCAGCCGCAACCGCCTCATCCTTTCTGAGCGCGCCGCTTCACGGGAATCCCGCGAGAAGCGCAAGGAATCGCTCATCAATGAACTGTCCGTCGGCCAGATTTTTGAAGGCCGCGTGGTCAGCTTGGAGGATTTTGGCGCGTTCGTGGACATCGGCGGCGCGGAAGGTCTGGTGCACCTGACCGAGATTTCATGGAAGCATGTGGTGCATCCGCGTGACGTGCTGAAGGTGGGGCAAAAGGTGCGCGTCGAGGTCATCAGCGTTGACCGCGAACGCAAGCGCATCGGCCTGAGCATGAAGCGGCAGGAGGCCGATCCCTGGGACGAAATCGCGACCACCTACGGCCAGGGCTTCCTTGTGCAGGGCATCATCACCAAGCTGACCAAGTTCGGGGCGTTCGCCCGGCTGGTGGATGCGCCCGACATCGAAGGGCTGATCCACATCTCTGAACTGTCTGACCAACGGGTGGCGCATCCCCGCGAAGTGGTGGAGGAAGGCGAAAAGCTGACCCTGCGCGTGGTCAAGGTGGATGTGAAGAACCGCCGCCTGGGGCTGAGCCTCAAGCGGGTGAACTCTGCGGAGTATCTCGACCTGGATATGCGCAGCTACAGCGGCGGCCAGGACAGTGAATAGCGGGTAAGCCCTGGCAGGCAACCAGCGCCCAAAGAACGGCACGTTACCAAACAACCGCACAGGATTTCCACACAAGGGGCACTCCTGCATAACAGAGGTGCCCTTTGTTTAATCGAAGCTCAACAGCAGTTGAACATCTGTTTAAAGGCTGGCTGATTTTCTAACACATCGCTGACGCAAAGCCTTATGGTGTCTGTGGCGAGTCCTGATATAATGAGTTAAATTCTTTCGGGGAATTGGCTCTGTAAGTTCGATATCATCGCTGGTATAGGCAGAAGCGCAAGCTTTGACGTAGTGGCACCGGAGGTACATTTTCCGTGTCGAATAAAATGGAACGTTTTACCCAGCGGGCGCGGCGTGTGCTAAGCCTCGCACAAGAAGAAGCCGAGAGACGGCAGCACAATTACATCGGCACCGAGCACCTGCTGCTGGGGCTGATGCGCGAAGAAGGCGGTGTCGCCGGGCGTGTGCTGCGCGATCTGGGTTTGGAACAAAGCCGCGTGGAAGAGCTGGTCGAACGGCTGACCCGCGCTGCCACCCGCACCACCCCCATTCAGCTTGATCTTTCCCCCGGCACACGCAAGGTGCTGGAACTGGCGGTGGATGAAGCCCGCCGGATGGGTCATCACTACATTGGAACGGAACACCTGCTGCTTGGTCTGGTTCGCCAGAGCGACGGTGTGGCAATCGACGTGCTGAAGCGCCTGGGCGTCAGCCCTGAGGAAGTGCGCCGCCAGACTCGCCGTGTGCTGCAGGAAAGCCCGCTCCAGCCCCAGGCTAACGAGGAAACCCAGCGTCCGCGTCCGACCAGTAAAAAGGGCGGCGAAAACAAGACGCCGCTGGTGGATCAGCTCGCCACCGACCTGACGCAGCTCGCGCAGGAAGGCAAGCTTGATCCGGTCGTCGGTCGCGAGACGGAAATCGAGCGCGTGATCCAGGTGCTTTCCCGCCGCCGCAAGAACAACCCGGCACTGATCGGTGAACCCGGTGTCGGTAAGACCGCCATCGTGGAAGGCCTGGCGCAGCGCATCATCAACGGCGATACACCCAAGCCGCTGCTGAACAAGCGCGTTCTTCAGTTGGATGTGGGGTCGCTGGTCGCTGGCACGATGTATCGCGGACAGTTTGAAGAACGCCTCAAGCGCGTGATCGAAGAACTGAAATCGTCCGACAGCATCCTGTTCATCGACGAAGTGCACATGCTCGTCGGCGCGGGTTCCGCTGGCAGCAGTGTGGACGCGGCTAACATCCTCAAGCCGGCGCTGTCTCGTGGGGAGCTACAGTGCATCGGCGCGACCACGCTGGACGAGTATCGCAAGCACATCGAAAGCGATCAGGCGCTCGA
>JANRLJ010000010.1:0-19521 GCA_033762735.1 bacterium
AGAAGACCGGGGAAGCGTGTTAAGTCCCTCTCCCTGAGGGAGAGCGCCTCTTGCAGAGGGATTTAGGGTGAGGGCAAATGAGCCGTTGTGAACTTTCATAACTCCTTTTAGAGTACCGGACAACGCTATTTAGGGTGAGGGAGAAGGTTCAAGTGCGTAACGCCTATATTGTAGGGGCGATGCGTCGCCCGTACTGGAAAAAGCCAACATCAAGCTTTTGTTGGCCTTGTCCCGCAAGTCGAAGAGCGAGGTTCTGCTGACCATGACGCTTGAACAAACGAAGACAGTCACAACGGGTTCGCCCATCACCGTTGAGCATGTCCCCTGCCCCGGCTGCGGCGCGGATGGCGGCGCGGATGGCGGCGCGGACACCTACACCCTCATCGGCAGCGGCCCGGATTATGAAAATGCCTGCTGTGGCGACCAGCGCTTTACAATGGTGCAGTGCAGCCAGTGCAGCATTTTCTATCTGAATCCGCGCCCGACGACTGACATGCTGCCCATCATCTACCCGGCGGATGGCTACATCTGCTACAACTTTTCTGAGAAAAGCAGTTCGCTTGTCGCCCGCGCCCGCGAACGCCGCAATTTCAACAAGGTGAAGCCCGTCCTCAAATATGTTCAGGGTGACTTGAAGGATTTGCGCGTACTGGATATTGGCGCAGGTGACGGTACGCTGCTGCGAATTCTGCAATCGGGCGGCATCCCGGCGGAAAACCTGACTGGAGTCGATATTGACACGCAGGCGGTCGAAGGGCTGCGGCGCCAGGGCTTCAACGGGGTACAGGCGCGGGCGGAGGATATGGACTTCCCGCAGGGCAGTTTTGACCTCGTGACGATCTCGCATGTGATCGAACATGTGGCCGACCCGCGCCGTGTGATGGAACTGGCTTTCAGGGCACTCAAGCCGGGCGGTGTGTTCTGGCTGGAAACACCCAACATCGCCGGGTGGGACTGGAACCTGTTCAAGAAAGGGACGTGGGGGGGCTATCACTTCCCGCGCCACTGGACGCTGTTCACGCCCAGGACGATCAGCCGGATGCTGACCGAATCCGGCTTTGAGGTGGCGGAAGTGTCCACGCTGTCGGCCACGTTCGTCTGGGTATGGTCGATCAATCATGTCTTGCAGGAACGGGGCGCGAAGGGCGCGGCCAATTTCTTCCGGCTGGATAATTTCCTCGCGCTAGGATTTTTCTGGATTTTTGATATGCTTCCGAGCATGTTGGGCAAGTCCAGCAACATGCGGGCGGTGGCGCGGAAGAAGGCGTAAGCTGCCCTTCATGGCAAAAATGTGACAAAGATCATTGGAATCGACGGCCTTACCCGTTTAAGCTTAGGCCGCTTCGCCACCAGAAGCATCATAAGAAATGCAGCACAATGACTGCATCAGCCCTCATCCCCCGACCCCTTCTCCCAACCGCTTCACCAGGAGAAGGGGGGAAGGACAGGCATAATAGGAGTAAGTCCCTCTCCCTGAGGGAGAGCGCCTCTTGCAGAGGGATTTAGGGTGAGGGCAAATAATCGTGGTCTACGTAATTTCAACGAGTAATCAACCTGTGTAATTTTTAGCGTTGGTGGACGAGCAAGGAACAGAGCAAAGCATGAGCGAAAACATCCGTACCGAGGCGAACTGGAATCAACTGTCTTCCTATGAACAGGATGCTGAACGCCTCGCGCCGAAAAAATGGCTGAATAAAGAAGAAATCATCGAACTGAGCAAAATCAAGCACTGGCGCTGGATTGGCGAACTGGCGCTGACGTGGGGCCTGCTGGTCGCCACGCTGCAAGTGACGATCATGCTGGGTAAAGTGCTGCCCTTGTGGGCGGCGGTGCTGGTTTACGGTGTCAGTTTCGTGCTGATGGGCTGCCTGCAAAACTGGCTGATTCAGTGGCGGCACGAAGCCAGCCATTACTGCCTCACCCGCGACAAGAAGCTCAATGACCTGATCGGCGATATATTCATCGCCGGACCGGTCGGCTCTACCACGCGCAATTACCGCTTCCATCACGTCTCGCACCATATGTACCTGAATGACCCCGACAAGGAAGTGCAGCCCGCTACCTGGATTTGCCTGCGCGGGGGACATCTGCTGACCGAACTGGTAACGCATCTGGTCGGCTTCTGGTATGTGACCTCGCTTTATAAAACGGCGAAGGAAGCCGAGGCCAAACCGAACGCCAAGCCTGAAAACAAGCTGACCGTAACCCCGGCGGCGCTGGCTTCGTTCTTTGTGGTCAATGGGACTCTGTTCGCGCTGTGTGCGCTGCAGGGGGCGTGGTTCGCCTACTTCATCCTGTGGCTGATGCCGCCCATCACCGTCGCGCAGCTCATCAACAACTTCCGCACCATTGTGGAACATCAGCCCAGCAGCGATATCTGTGACGTTGGCCGCTCGGTGAAGCTGTTTGCCTTCACCCGCGTCATCCGCGCCAACCCGATTGAACGCTGGCTGATCGCGCCCGTCGGCTTCTACTTCCACCATGAACACCACGCCTGGCCGTCCATCCCCTATCACCGCCTGGGCGAAACGCGCCGCCTGCTGCAAAAGAAGGGCTACTTTGACCAGGACGGCATTATCTATACGGATGGCTATCTCAAGACCGTGTGGCAGTTGGCGCACCAGCCGGATTATGGCCTGCGCATCCTCAACCCCTTCATGGACATGGAAAAGTTTGAGGAAGAACACGACCATCACCACGATCACGGGCACAGCCACGCTCACTAAAGGTTGAAGCAATGACGACCCAGACGAAGCGCCCACCGGTGGCGGTGGAACATGTCAAATGTCCCCTGTGCGGCGCGGACAACTACAAGGTCATCGCCGAGGGGCCGGATTATGACCACCACTGCTGCGGCGACCAGACGTTTAAGCTGGTTCGATGCAACCAGTGTAGTTTCACCTATCTGAATCCTCGTCCGACGGTCGAGATGCTGCCTGTAATCTACGACGTGCAGGATTACTGCTGCTACGGCTATACGGAAAATCGTCCGCTGCTGGCAGCAGGCGTGAAACGCTACGAAGACGCCCGCGCTAAACTGATGATGGAAATGCTGCCCAATGTTCGCCCGGCGGATTTCAAGGCGCTGGACATCGGCACGGGCGAAGGCCGTTCGCTTTTCAGCTTTCTGGATTTCGGTGTCCCGGCCAGCAACCTGTATGGCAACGACATCAGCGATGAAGTCCTGGCGCCGATCAAGGCGAAGGGCTTGCAGACCATCAACAGCCGCGCAGAGGAAATCGACCTGCCGGACAACACCTTCGACCTGATTATGATGAATCAGGTGATTGAGCATGTGGCCGACCCACGCCGCGTGATGGAAACCTGCTACCGCCTGCTCAAACCGGGCGGCATCCTTTCGATGGAAACACCGAATATGGACGGCTGGGATCGTCCGTTCTTCGGCAGGAAGCGCTGGGGCGGCTATCACTTCCCGCGCCACTGGGTGATCTTCTCTACCGAGACGATGACGCGCATGTTAAGCGAAATCGGCTATGAGCAGATCGACATTCAGAACATCTCCGGTGCGTTCGTCTGGACGTGGAACATCAACCATACGTTGCAGGACTGGAAGTTCCCCAAGAACATCGCTGATCTGTTCCTGACGGAAAGCTATTTCGGGATGCTGATCGGTGGCGGCATCGACATTGTGCCGCGCACCTTTCTGCGTTCCAGCAATATGCGGGCGCTTGGCCGCAAAAAAGCATCGTAACCATCTGAAGTTATGGTGAGTGGATAACCGAGGAATACTATGGCCGCGATTGCCAATGAACAGGACTGGATTAACGTTTCGTCCTATGCTGAAGACAGCCCCATCGCCAGCCCAAAAAAATGGCTGACGAAAGAGGAAGTGGTCGAACTGAGCACAATCAAGCACTGGCGCTGGATGGCCGAACTGGCGCTGACGTGGGCGCTGATGCTGGGTACGCTGCAGGCCGGGATTCTGGCCGCGCTGTATCTGCCGACGTGGGCGACGGTGCTGGTGTTTGTGGTCGCCTATTTCCTGATGGGGTCGTGGTACAACATGATTATCCAGTGGGTGCATGAAGCCTCCCACTACAATTTTTCCCGCAACAAGATGCTCAACGATGCAATTGGCGATGTGTTCGCTGCCGGGCCGATCTTTCTTTCAGTTGGTGGCTACCGCTGGCAGCACATCCCGCACCATGTTCATCTGAATAACCCTGATAAAGAATTGCAGTTTACCACCTGGATCTGCCTGCGCGGTGATCAGCTTTTCATCCAGTCGATCAATCACCTGCTTGGCTTCTGGTACTTTTTGTTCGTCGCCAGCACACGCATCGTCGGCAAGCCAGAGCGCAACCTCCCTCCCATTCCTGCCCGCTCCATCTGGGTGTGGGTGGGGACGTTCGGTACACATGGCGAGGTGCTGGCGCTCTGTGTGGCGCAGGGCGTATGGTACGCCTACCCGCTGTTGTGGGTGCTGCCGATTATCACCATCGGCTACCTGATTAACAACTTCCGCACGATTATCGAGCATCAGGCCAGCAGCGACATCTGCGACCTCGGCATGGCGAAAATGCCCGCGATCACCCGCGTGATTCGTGCCCATCCCGTCGAGCGTTTTCTGGTCGCGCCTGTTGGCTTTTATTATCACCATGAACATCACACCTGGCCGGGCATTCCCTATCATCGCCTGTCGGAAGCGCGTAAACTGCTAGAACAGCGCGGTTACTTCCAGCAGCCGGGCGTCTTCTTCAGCCGGGGTTATCTGCGCTCGATCTGGCGGCTGGGGCATGAACCGGGCTACGGTCTGCGCCTGCTCAATCCCTTCCTGAATACGGAAGAATTTGAAGACCACGATCACCATGCGCATTAAGGACACACCATGACCACCACCCGGATTCACGCGGGGTCGCCCGTCACCGTCGAGCATGTCCCCTGCCCTTCCTGCGGCAGCGATGATTATGTCGCCATCGCCGCCGGGCCGGATTATGACCATCACTGCTGTGGTGATCAGATTTTCACGCTGGCGCAGTGTAAAAAGTGCGGCTTTGCCTACCTGAACCCACGCCCCACCACCGACATGCTCCCGCGCATTTACGAGGCGGAAGACTATATCTGCTACGACTTCGACCAGAAGGGCAATTCGTTTGTCCAGAACTGGCGCGTAGGGGCGGAAACCCGCCGCATCAAAAAGGCGCTGGAACACGTCACGCGACCGATTCCCGATCTGCGCGTCTGCGACATCGGCCCCGGTGATGGTACGACGCTGGTGGCTTTTGGGCAGATGGGCGTAAAGACGGAAAACCTGTATGGTGTGGACATCGACCAGAGCATCATCGATAAGCTGGAATCGAAAGGGCTGCGCGGCATCCTGAGCCGGGCGGAAGACCTGAACCCAACAGAACATCCCGAAGCGCGGAATTTCGACGTGGTGCTTATGCTTCAGGTGATCGAGCATGTGGCCGATCCGCGCCGCGTGATGGAAGTGTCACATGAGATGCTGCGACCGGGCGGCATCATCTGGATGGAAACGCCGAATCTGGCCGGGTGGGATCGGCCTTTCTTCCGCAAGCGTGCCTGGGGCGGTTATCACTTCCCGCGACACTGGGTGCTGTTCACGCCAAGGACGATGCGGCGAATGCTGGAAGAAGTCGGCTTTGAGTTCGTCGGTATCTGGAGCATGTCGGCTACGTTCGTGTGGATCTGGTCGATCAACCACGTTTTGCAGGACAGAGGCTGGACGCGGCTGGCGAACTTCTTCAGCTTTAACAATCCACTGGTGGCCGCGTTCTTCCTGATTTTCGACCTGATCCCGCGCAGCCTGAACAAAGCCAGCAACATGCGCGTCATCGCACGGAAGAAGTAGCGAGTACCGAGTGGCGTGTACTCAAACTTCAACGTTCGTCTCGTGTACGATAGAATGGCTTGACATTTGTAAAGGTGGGTTTGAAACCCGCCCCTACTAAGACTTCATCTATATGGGCGATGTACCACGCACTTACCCATCACTAAACGCGAATTGCTGATTGCTGAAAGCGAACCCATGACCCAACTGGAACAACGCGGCCTGCATGAAATCGAGCACGGCAAAAAACTGATCGAATCCGGCAATCCCGAACTCATCTGGAACTGGGACACGCCCGCCGGGCGAATCCGGGCACAGCGGCGGGGTCAACTGCTGACCAAAGCCGCCGGACTCAAACCCGGCATGAAGGTGATGGAAGTCGGCTGTGGGACGGGTTTGTTCACGGAGATGATGGCAAAAAGCGGCGCGCACATCCTGGCTGTCGATATTTCGCCCGATCTGCTCGACCTGGCACGAGAGCGCGGCCTGCCCATCGATCAGGTGGAGTTCCGTGAGATGCGTTTTGAAGACGGTGCGGCCGATGGCCCGTTCGACGCCATCGTCGGCTCGTCGGTGCTGCATCACCTGGAGATGAAAACCGCGCTGCGCCGAATGTATGAACTGCTCAAGCCGGGCGGCGTGATCGCCTTTGCAGAGCCGAACATGCTTAACCCGCAGGTGTGGGCGGAGCGCAACATCGCCGCCGTGCGCGAACGCAACGGTGCATCCCCGGACGAAACCGCGATTGTCCGCTGGCGGCTGGCGCGGGATTTGCGCGACCTGGGCTTCACCGAAATTCACATTCGCAATACCGACTGGCTGCATCCCGCCACACCTGAATCCCTGATACCTGTCGTATGGCAGGTTGGGCTGGTGCTGGAAGGGCTGCCGCTGATTCAGGAATTCACAGGTTCGGTGCTCATCCGCGCCCGGAAGCCCTTCTGAGGCCGGATGAACCTGAAACCCACGCTGGTTCATGACGACCAGGAAAATCTCGCCAAACTGGACGAAGCCTGGACGACCAAGCCTATCCTGCGGCGGATTTATACCGAGCAGTTTTACGGTCGTCTTCTGGCACAGGCGGTGCCGAATGCGCCGATTCTGGAAATCGGCAGCGGCGCGGGCAGGCTGCGCGAAGTCGCGCCGAACGTCATCCGCAGCGACATCCTGTACTCACCGGGTATCAACTGCGTGGTGGACGCGCATGAACTGCCTTTCGCCACCAGCACTTTCGGCACGATTATCGGGCTGGACGTGCTGCATCACTTCTCGCAGCCGCTACATTTTCTCACCGAAACCGCGCGCGTACTGCGGCCTGGTGGGCGGCTGGTGCTGGTCGAACCCTGGATTACCCCCTTTTCGCGCTTTATCTACACCTATCTGCATCAGGAAGAAACCGACTTATCCGCGCAGCCCTGGCGCGACGACACGCTCTCGAATGCGGAAAAGCTGGCGTTCGATGGCAACCCGGCGATTCCTTATCTGCTGCTGGAACGCGGCCATCAACACCTGCGCACCGCTGTACCCGCGCTGCGGCTGTGCCAGATCGAGCGCTTCTCGCTGCTGACGTATCTGCTCAGCCTGGGGTTCAAACCGGGCAGCCTGCTCCCGCTCCCGCTCTATCCCCTGCTCTACCAGATCGAAGAAATCACCCGCCCTGCCTGGGCACGGTTGGCCGCCCTGCGCGCGCTGATCGTCTGGGAAAAGCACTAAGCCGAAGGCAAGCCGATGACACAAGCCTTTTCCCAAACCGCGTCGCTGTTCCGGCGATCTCGTGCGCTGCGCCTGCTGGCTGTCGATGTCGCCTTCATTACGGTGCTGCTCGTTCTGGCCGGAGTCCCGCTCATCTTGTGGCGTGATACCCCCTGGCTGGAAAATACCGCCGCCCTAGTGGTCGTGCTCGTCCTGTGGCTGATCGTCTGCGCGGGTTGGCTGCTGGTGGCACGGCGCGAACAGCGTCAGCTTCCGGCACAGCCGAGGGCAGGTTCGGGCTTCGGGCTTCGGCGCTCTTTCTGGGAGATGCTGGCTGTCGGCGGGGGTTTCTTTCTGATTGGGTTGATCGCTTTCTATCTGCCCGTTCGCCAGCACTACTGGATCGGTATGGATGAACCCGTACTGATGGACGCACAGAACTACCTCTGGTATCCGGTGTATGACCAGCAGGCCGGGCGTCCCTTAGCCGCGATTGCCGCGTTCGTGGCGGGCGTCCTGACGCCCAACAGCTTCGAGGGCTGGTGGATGGTGAGCTTTGGCGCACGGCTGGTTTCCAGCCTGATGATGTACGCGGGGATGCGGCTGATTACGCCGCGTGGGACGATGCTGCCGCTGCTGGTGGGCCTGTTGTTTCTGGTCAACCCGGCTGAACTGTCGCGTTTCGCCGTTGTGTTCGAGATCAGCTTTTACGGTGGGATGATTATTACCGTCGGCGCAATTTTCCTGTTCTGCCTGTCGTATCGCTATCAATGGCGATGGCTGCTGGTCGTCGCGTGTATTCTGCTGGCGGCAGCCCTTCTGCATTACGAGGCAATTTATTTTATCGCCCTGTACAGCTTCGCGCTGCTGCTGCTGATGGGCTGGCGGCGGCACATCTGGACGTGGAGCTTTGCCTGGGGTGGCGTGATGGCGCTGTGTGCGCTGCGGCTGATTGTCTACTTCATCAATGCCTCCTCCTATCAGGACGGCTATGTGAGCGTGATTGAGAGCCAGTTCACACCTGCTGTCGCCTTCCAGAACTTTATCAACCTTGTCACGCCGATTGTCTCGTTTATCACCTCTGCACGTGATGTGCCCGCACACTGGCTGCCGGGTGTCACTGCTTTTTTCGTGAGCGCAGCACTGCTGTGGATTGCCACGCGCCGGACTTCCCTTACTATGTCGCCCCGCGCCTATCTGATCGGCATTGCGCTGGGAAGCGCCGTGCTGGTTCTGTCCGTCATCGCGTGGGTGCCCATCCCTATTCCGCCTGTGCCTGACCTCGCCGAGTATCCCACGCTGCGCTATCAGTTCGTAGCGATGCTCCCACAGGCGGCTTTGTGGGCACTGGCGATTGGCGCGGTTGGCCTGCTGCTGCCGCGCCGGATGCAGCGTTTGTGGGGGGTGTTCAGCGTGAGCCTGCTGGTGATGTTTTCCACCGCCAATTCATACGCGCTTCAGGCACGAGGCGGCGTGTGGAATCCGCAGGTGAACTGGGAGCGCGTTTCCGGCATTCTGCGGCAGGTGGACGCGCAGATGCCCGATCTACCGCCGGGTGCGGTCGTGTTTTTCGCGCTCGAACCGGACGCGGAAACACCTTTCGGCTGGACGTATCATGTCCATCATCTGAGCTGCTATTTCTTCGGTGCGCCCGCCTATCAGGGAATTCTGGCCGATCAACCCGGCTGGCTGGTGCGCGGCACCTCCGGCAATCCACCGCCACCCGAAGGCAGCAACCCCTGGGAAGCCTATCAGCGCTTCAACCTGACGAACGTGGTGGTCTTCGAGATTGACCGCGAGGACAACGTGCGGCTGCTGCAAAACCCGCCGATTCCCGCACCGCTGGAAGGCGCACAGAATCCCGCGCCCTGCCTGGTCGATCAGGTCGAACGCGAACCCGGCCAACCCCTGCCTTACGTGCTGTCCGGGAACTAACGGGCTACCGCGACTTCTCGCGCAATCTCGACAAACGTCTGCGCGAAAGTGCGTGTGCGGTGCGGCAGATCGTCCTGCGCGGCGGCTTCCATTGCGGCATCCGGGCCGGGCTGTGCTTCATCAAACACCTGCACCAGCGCATCAGCCAGGGCGCGGGGATCGCTCACGGGGAAATACAGCGCATCCGGCGGATTCTGCTCACGATGCACCGGAATATCGGACAGGATCATGCGCTTGCCGAGCGATTTCGTCTCCTCGACGGTTGTGCTCCAGCCTTCAAAGCGCGAAGGCTGCACCACCGCCAGCGATTGGCGCATCAGCGGGAAGATGTCGTCATGCGGCACCATTCCCAGGATGATGAAATTTTCACGGATGCCGGAACGCGAGATTTCTGCCAGCAGCGTGGGAAAATGCGACGGGTTGCGGTAATCATGGGGATTGCCTGTGCAGACCACCACAATCTGCGGGAAACGCTGCCTGAGATGCGCCAGTGCTTCCACCACCACCTGATGATTCTTATGCTTCCAGAACTGGTTCGGCAGGTAGAAAAAGCGCTCCGGCAGGTGATACTTCGCGCACACCTGCGCCGGGTCGTTGTCATAGGCGTTGGGCGGAAGCTGCGACACAAACGACAGCACCCGTGCTTTATCCGCATACTGGGGTGTAAAGCGGGCGAAATCGTCGCGGGCATTCCGGCTGCTCAGAATCACTCGCTGGGCGCGTTCAGCCACCGTTTGGATACTCGCGTTACGCTGTGCAATCTCTTCCGGAGTGAACATCTCCGGCAGATGGACATGCTGGAAATCCGCCACCCACACCAGCAGTGGAAACGTGAACTTCGCGCCCATGTCGTTCATATGCAGCAGCGCATCAATCCGGTGCTGGCGCAGGAAAGCGGCCATGGGCACATCCAGACCGAGCGGCAGATTGAAGCGCCGTTCCAGATAGGACGCGGCGCGAACGGGCAGCGACCGCTCCACGCCCGTGAAGAACAGTTCTTCATCGACCAGCGGCTTGAGCGTCAGATGGCTGTCATCAACAGGCGGAAACCAGTGCACCAGCACGACCTCGACCGGCTGATCGAGCGTGTGCAGGGCGCGGGTCAGATTTTTGAGGTAGTGACAGCCCGCGATCCACTGCGTATTGCACAGATTGGCAACCGCGACTCGCAGCGGACGCGCTGGATTATGCGAAGGTGGCTTCATACCAGTCCCGAATGCGCGTCAGCCCGGTGACGAAATCCACCTGAGAGCGATAGCCGAGTCCCTGAATCCGCGACAGATCGACCACCCAGCGTTCAGCGTCGCCGGGGCGAACGCTGCCCGTGTACTTGATCTCCGGCTGGACGTTCAACACCTTGCACCAGGTATGCACCAGATCATTGATCGTCACTGCATCGCCCGACGCGACGTTATAGGGTTCGCCCTGCGCGGGCGCGACCGTCGCCGCCAGCAGCATAGCCTGGACGATGTCGGTCACAAACGCAAAATCGCGCTCCTGGGTGCCGTCACCATACACCATAATCTCGTTGGGATTTTCCTTCAGCTTGCGCAGAATGTCGAACACCACCTGCTTGCGCTGGCGCGGCCCATACACCGAGAAGAAACGAACAATCGCCGCCGGGATGTTATAGAGCGTGCTGTACACCGCCACATAGCGTTCGCCCGCCAGCTTGCTCACGCCGTAGGGCGAGATCGGCACGGTCGGATCGGTTTCGCGGATGGGCAGCGTGACCGGGTTGCCATAGACCGCTGCCGACGACACATGCACCAGACGCGGTTTACTGCCCGACTGACGAATCGCCTCCAGCAGGTAAAAGGCATTTTCCAGATTTTCGTGAAAGTCGAAGTGCGGGTTTTCCACCGAGGGCGGCACGTAGGGATTCCCGGCCAGATGGAAGATGTAGGCATAGTCGCCCACATTGATGCGTTTAAGCGCCAGAATATTGGTGAGGTCGCCCAGCACCAGTTTCACCTGCGGCTGCACGGCTTTCAGGTTTTCCAGATGACCGCCGATCATGCTGTCCACGATGGTCACATTCGTGCCCATCGCCACCAACTGTTCAACCAGATGCGACCCGATAAAGCCGCTCCCGCCCGTGACCAGCACCGGACTCCCGGCGGGGATTTGTGCAGGCGATGTGTTCATAGCAACCTTCTTTCGATGGGGTGAATTCCGTTAAAGTCGTGTCCGTCAGGTCTGCGGTTTTTGCGCCAGAAAGGTATACAAGCGCCCCGGCGCATCACTGGTCTCTGAAAAGCGTTTGATGAGCCGTTCGCTCAGTGCCTTGCCTAACGGACGCCGTTCATCCGTCAGCACTTCCGCCACACGCCCGCCGACTCTACGTGCCAGCGGCCCGGCGCTGATCTGCCGGATTTGTGCCCGCGTATAGGGAAAATAGTTGATGGCGCTCTCGAACGGGCCAAACTGTTTGACCACGTGCAGGCCAGCGTTTTGAATTGCGTCCGTATATTCGCGCAGCAGGAAGGCATTCTCGCCGCCGTAGATTTTGTGCAGCGGATGGGTGTCCAGAAAGGCGGGCAAATCCTCGTGGCGGCTGATGACGTGTTCGCGGGTGGCGATCAACTGCCCGCCCGGTCGCAGCACCCGCGCCACTTCCCGGCAGAACTGCGGCAGGTTATGGGCATGATGCAGCACCTGCCGCCCATGCACCAGATCAAAATGATGATCGGGGAACGGCAGCCGTTCGCCGAATTCCTCCACCACCTCAATTACCAGATTGGCCTCCCGCGCCAGCGACCGAATCGCGCCGCTGCCCACAAGCGAGCTTGTATCCGGTTCAAGCGCTGTCACCTGCCAGCCCGCCTTCGCCAGCGCATAACTGCTGATGCCGCGCCCCGCGCCGAGATCAAGCGCCCGGCCTTTGCGCGACGAAAGCAGCGCCAGCGTCGCCAGCCATTCCTCGCTCTGCGCGAAGCGCTCCGCCGCCGCCAGCAGGGGATCATCGAAATAGCACGCTTCGACCAGCGCCCGCTGTTCCGGCTGAGCACGCAGCCAATCGACGGCCTGCTCCCAGGTCATCTCAGCCATTGATGCGCTCTGCCTTGATGAAGTAGCCCGCGCCTTCGTCCGCGCCAGTTTTCCAGTCGAGATTGGCGAGGCGGTTGTGCCAGTAATTTTTAACCACGAACGGCAACTTCTGATACGTCCAGACCAGCCGACTTGGACGCTTCCTGATGTAATACCCGCTGAATTCACAGTCCAGCGTCGCCAGCGCTTGCGCCGCTTCCCGGTCGAAATATCCCTCGACCGAAGTCACTTTCAACCCAACGCGCTCCAGCCGCTTCGACCATTCATCCATACTGAAGGCGTGATAGAATGGCTGCCAGTCACGGTAGCTCTGCTTGGCGCTTTCTCCCAGCGGCCACCACTCGAAATAGCGATGATTCAGCACGTTAAAGGCGAACGTGCCGCCCGGTGCCAGCACCCGCGCCACTTCCGCCAGTGCAGAATCGACCGCCTTGACGTGCTCGATGGCGCTGTTGTCGAAGACCAGGTCAAAGGCCGCGTCGTCATAGGGCAGCCGCACGGAGACATCCGCTACGTCCACGCGCTTATAGATGCCGCGCTGTCGTGCCTGTTCAATCGAACCGGGGTCAATATCACAACCCGCGTCCATCGTCTGCCCCGGCCAGGCCAGCGCCGCGAAGCGACCATCACCGCAGCAGTGATCCAGCACACGCCCTTTCAGTTCCAGCCGGGCAGCGTATTCCAGTTCCGGCACCCGGCAAAACGCGATGCTGGGGGCAACATGATACTGCTCCCACAGCGCATTCCAATAGCGGCTTTCGCCAATCGTTTCACTCATGATTTTCAACCAGACATTGTTTTGGGACGTTGTTTAAATACGTTCAAAGAACTTTTTTGCCCTCACCCACACGCGAACTTGTTTGCGCCCCCTCTCCTGACCGCTGACGCTGGGAGAGGGAGAGAAGGGCAGTCCCGCGAGAATAAGTCCCTCTCCCTGAGGGAGAGGGATTTAGGGTGAGGGCTAAGTATTTTCTCCGCTCAGCACTGCTTCCAGCGGCACCATGATCGGCTTCACTTCATTCCGATAGATCACCCCCGGCGGCACATCCTTCGTTACCATCGACCCGGCAGCGATGATGCTGCCCGCGCCGATGCGAACGCCCTGTAAAATCGTCACGCCGAAGCTGATCCACACATCATCCTCAATTACAATCGGGGACGAATACACCCCCGGCATTCCGTCGGCGGTGGTCGGATGCCCCTTCTGAATGATGTGCTTAAAATGGGCATGGCGCTCGTCGGGGTCCATCGAATGCGCCGACCCGTCGTTGATATTCACGTTATGGGCAATGAGGACGCGATTGCCAATCGTGATCGAATTCATCGACCAGATTTCCCCGCGCACTCCGATATAGCACCACTCACCGATGTTGATCTCGCCGCCGTGTCCATACGTGAGCAAGCGCCCGCGCACGAAACTGTTTGCGCCGACGGAAATCGCGTTTTTATCCCCGCGCAGGTTGTCGATGATGCCTTCAGGGCCGATCACCGCGCCGGGAGCAATCGTCGCCAGCGGCGGGGGCGGCTGGCGCTGCGCATCAATCTGTGCCGCGAGCCACGCGATTGCCCGATTTTTGAGCCTGCCTGTGAAGGAAGTCATACCACGCTCATGCCCTTCAACAACTGCCCGACCTTGCCGCGCACTCGATTCAGAATAGAGGGTGATTTTGCATTGGGCAAAGCTGCCCCTGCCGGACGCAAATGCGCCTTGACGCGCTCGAACGTAGCAAGATCGACCTCGCTGGCGGGCGGGAATTTAAACCCGGCTGATTGCGCCTGTGTGTGTGAGGTCGCAAAGGGAACCGGGTCAGTGCTGGCGGTATTCCAGTGTGTGCCGGAGCCGTCAAAGCCGACGTTCTGCACCAGCGTGTGAGGGGGATACACGACCAATCCACCAGAACGGAAGACCGAATACCACCACAGAATCCCCCAGGAATCGTTCTTCCCCATCAGGCGGTCTTCCAGCATGGCGGTGTAGCCATATGCGCCGTCGAGGTCGAAACGGTGGCGGTTGGCAGGATTGGCGAAATAGTCGCCAGCACCGGGCGCGTTCCAATCGAACTGCTGCCATGCCCGCGCCCACGTCGCCCAGCCCCATGTCGTTGTCAGCGGCAGCAGGAACACCGAGTCAGCGGGCGGCGGGTCGAGCGGGAACATATAGCCCGACACCTGTACCACGTCGGCTGAGTCGGCATAAGCATCCAGTGCGCCAAGCATGTAATCGAGAAAATCAGGGCTGACCAAGAGATCATCTTCCAGCACGATCACGCGCCCGTACTGCTGGCACAACGCGGTTACACCCGTGACAATCGAGCGCGACAGGCCGTAATTCGTCTCGCGTTCGATGACCGTCGCCTTCAGCCGTTCGCCCCATTCCCGCGCCACCTGCCGCGCTGCTTCCACCGACTCGGCGTGGTCGGCGTGTTTGGGTGCGTCGCAGTAAATCGTCAGCGCACATTCGTCCAGACGGCGGCACTTCGCCAGCGCCTCCAGAGCCCGCTGCAAATGCGCGGGGCGGTTATAGACGAACAGGGCGATTGAGGTGAGGGGTGAGCGAACCATCGGTCGTAGGGTGTGGGCTGCTGCATACCTTTGCGGTCAACGGCGCGTAGTGTAAACAAATCACCGGGGTTTGAAAAGGGCGGTACGGGTTGGGTGCCTTTGTATCGGCCCCGCCGCAGGCCAGTGTCCTACCGCAATCCTGATACGATATGGTATGCTTGCCCGCATCGTATCGGTTGAATGGTGCATCTGACAACGACCAAGAGTTGTCTCAATGGTTGTGTGCAGGGGACGACCCGGCGGGTCACCCCTACGAGAACCTCAGAAATTGAAAGAAGTTCTCAGCGGATGCACCATCAAAGCAGAGTGCTGAAGGCAGAATTATGTGTGGGATTGACGGCATCATCAGCCATACGCCCTTAGACGATGTACAGCGCAACCGCCTGCGCACGATGAACAATGTGCTGGCGCATCGCGGCCCCAACGGCGAAGGCTTTCACATCACTGAGCATGTCGGCCTCGCTATGCGCCGCCTGAGTGTGATCGACCTGGAAGGGGCGTGGCAGCCGATCTATAACGAAGATCGCTCGCTGGCGGTCATCTGCAACGGCGAGGTGTACAACTACATCGAACTCCGCCGAGACCTGATCGCGCGCGGCCATCAGATGCGGACGGATGGCGATGTCGAAACCGTCCTGCACCTCTACGAAGAATGCGGGCTGGATGTCGTCCATGCCCTGCGCGGGATGTATGCCTTTGCCCTGCACGATACGCCGAACAACCGTGTGCTGATCGTCCGTGATCGTATGGGCGAGAAGCCGCTCTATTACTGGCACGAAGGCCAGACGCTCATTTTCGCCTCTGAACTCAAGGCACTGCTGGCCGCGCTGCCGCACCAGCCTGACCTCGACCCCCAAGCCATCGACCTGTTTTTCCATTATGGCTATGTGCCGGAGCCGCGCACCCCGCTGCAAGGGATTCACAAGCTCCCCGCCGGGCACATGCTGATTGTGGATATTGACCCCTGGCGCGTCGAACAGCGCCAGTACTGGGATATGCTGGACGCACCGCCGCTGGAAAGCGACCCTATCGAAACCATCCGCGCCGAACTGCACACCGTCAGCGAACTCGTTATCCGTTCGGATGTACCGGTCGGCCTCGCATTGAGCGGCGGGCTGGATTCAAGCGCCTTAGCCGTGCTGACGGCCAGAACCTATCCGGGGACTCTGCGGGCGTTCAGCGTTGGCTATCCCGGCAGGCCCGCCAATGACGAGCGCGACGACGCGAAAGCGCTGGCCGATCATCTGAAGATTCCGTTTTACGACATCGAAATCGTTCAGGACGACATGGTGCGCTTCTTCCCTGATCTCATGCGGGCGATGGACGACCCAATCGCCGACATCGCCGGGTACGGCTATTACATCGTGAGCAAGCTGGCGCGGGAAAACGATGTGCCTGTGCTGCTGCAAGGCCAGGGCGGGGATGAACTGTTCTGGGGCTATCCCTGGGTGAAGCAGGCCGCCGCCGATGCGCTGCTCAAGCAGGAACTCCTGCGCGAGGAACTGGTGCCCGCAGGCGGCATGTCCGGCCTGATGCCCAACCTCAAGCGCATTTTTGGAAAACCGAACAACGATCCTGAAGCCGCCCGCCGCGCCCGCTTGAACGACGGCTATCCCGACACATTCCCCTTTATCGACGCCGCGCCCGATTTTCAGGTGGCATCGCAGCGGATGCAGCAGCTTTATGCGCCTGGCTTCGCGGCACAGATCGCCCACCGCAGCGCCTATCAACCGTTTACGGCCTCCGCACCCTGGCAAAACGTCCCGTCGATGGTGACGCGCCTCATCAGCCAGACCTATCTCCAGGAAAATGGTATCGCCCAGGGCGACCGACTGAGCATGGCGTCGTCGGTGGAACTGCGCCTGCCGTTCGTGGATTATAAACTGGTGGAAACCGTGATCGGCCTGCGCAAAGCACAGCCAGATCATACGATGCCGCCGAAAGCATGGCTGCGCGGTGCGCTGCAAGGCATCGTACCGGAATGGGTGATGAACCGCCCGAAGAAAGGTTTCGCCCCGCCGATTTATCAGTGGTACACCGCCCTGCTCGAAAACTATGGGAAGTCGCTGCCCGACGGCGTTCTGGCGCAGCGCGGCATCCTTAAGGCTGATGCACTGCACAAACTTGCGCAGGGCGACGGCCTGATGGACGGGGTGATTACGCTGCCGTTCAAAGCGCTCACGCTGGAACTGTGGGCGCGCAAGCTGCTGAGCGCATAGAGACACGATGCTCGATCTGAACGACTGCCAATGCCCTCGCTGCAAACAGGTGGCGCTGCGTTATGAAGGCCCTGCCGAGATTCCACCCAGGGATATCCTCGACAACGCCATCCGCTGCACGGCCTGCGATGCGCGCTACGACGTGGTGTGGGGGATTCCCTTTCTGGGCGTTTATGGCGAGGAAGACCTGCCGGGGCTGATCGAAATCGCAGCCAACGCCGAAAATTACACCCGCGAGGGCAAATCCGACCGTCAGACCTGGATCGAACCCTGGATCGACATGCTGGACGAGGTTCATCTCAGCCTCGACCGGGACGCAGTGCTGGCACGTTACAAACTGACCGAGCAGGACAAAGCCTACCTGCCCAACCGCTACAATGAGTATCTGTGCTTCCGCATGGTCACACACGGCTTGTCCTTCGCAGGCAAAAAGATTCTCGATGTTGGCGCAGGGCTGGGCTTCGATAGCTGCCGCTACCTGCGCATGGGCGCGTCGGTGACGTGCTTCGATTACAGCCCGATCCTCTCCTATCAGGGCTATCTCAATGTGCCGGAAGCGCGCTGGATTGCTGGAACCGCGCCCGTACTGCCGTTCGCCGATGGCACGTTTGATGTCGCGGTCGCCAACGCCGCGCTGCATCACATCCGCGATGTCCCCGGCACGATTCAGGAGATGATGCGGGTCGTCAAACCCGGCGGTCTGGTAATGACGATGATCGACTCCTACCGGCCGGACAGCACCGACGCGGATTACGTCGTGCAGATTTTCAAGGATTATCCCCCGGTGCTGATGGGGGTGAACGAGGGTGTCCCGCGCCTGACCGACTTTTTATCCCCGCTGCACCAGTGGCGGGAGCATCTCTCCACCGAAGTCTTTACGTTTATGGCTGGGGCACGTTTTGAAAAGCGCTTCGTCCAGCAGAACACGCCCTATCACTGGACGCTGGACGAAGCACGGCAGCATTTGAGCGAAGGCGGCGGCGTAGTCAACACCCGCTCCACGCTGCATCGCGCCATCCAGCCCCAACAGCCCCAACTCCCGGCGGAGATTATCAGCCCCGGTGATTATGCCCGTTCGCTGCAAAATCAGGCGGAAGCGCTGGCACGGCTGGCGCGGTTGATGCCCGACCGCTATGTCGATCTGCCGCTGCTGGATCGCAGCCACACCATGCTGCGGCTGCTCAACGGCTGGAAACCAGTAGAAGCGGGGCAGGACACCCGAACCGCCTACAGCCGTGCCCGGCTCTTTCTGCGCCGCCAGCCGCAGCATACCTGTGTAAACGCGACCGTCTTAGCTCCCTGCCTTGCAGAAAGCCATGACACACAGCTTGCGATCCTCGTCGATGGGCAGGAGGTGGTGCGCCAGCCCCTCACACGCGGCGTATGGACGAACGTCAGTGCACCGCTGGTAAAGGTCACGGCAAGCCAGGTCAGCGCGGTCGAACTGCGCCTGCTCCCGCCACACAGTCAGCCGGACGCCAATCTCTTTCAGGTGCGGCGGCTGGAACTGTCGTCAGCACCGATCAACACGCCGCCCACCTTTAGCGATGTCCAGCAGCCCAGTATCGAAACCCTCGTGGCCTTTGGCATCATCAGCTCGAAATCTGTGCGGGTGCTGTTCACCGACGACCTGACGACCACTGTAAACCTGCTCAACCGAATGCGTTTGCTCGGTCTGACTGCACAGGCAATTGTCGCCAGAGGGTAGGAAGCGGTGTTTGCGCCTGAACCCGGAGTGACGGTTGCAGGAACGTATCTGCATCCGGCGGCTTACCCCGGTGCGCCGCAGCCCCTTTCCCACGATGCTGATCTGGTCGTCGCGCAGACCGCTGCCGAAGCGAATCAACTGGCCGCGCTGCTGCCGCTGCGCCCTGCCCATCAGCCGCGCTATGCCCTGCTGCCGAATGGCCTGGCGCATCCGCTGCCCATCGCCCTGCCCCGGCCACCCGCCCCGCCCAGCGCCTCCCTGCTGCAGCGAGCAGCGAGGCGGATTATGCGCGAACTGCGGCAGCGCCTGTAAATCCTGTGTTAAGGCATAGGCATCGCAGACGGTGCGCGGTATGTCGAACGTTAACCATCCCTATGGTTTTCTGTGGCGTTTTAGGGTAAAATGTAGGTGTGTCTAATGTAACTTCAGGCTCCCCCCTTTTGTGGATTTGGAGCCAACGGCATACGACACAAGGCAGCTTAACAACGGAATATAGCGCGTTGCCTGCCGAAAATCGTGGCGGGTGTAAAATATTCAACGTG
>JANRLJ010000011.1:0-9498 GCA_033762735.1 bacterium
TCTAAAAGGAGTTATGAAAGTTCACAACGGCTCATTTGCCCTCACCCTAAATCCCTCTGCAAGAGGCGCTCTCCCTCAGGGAGAGGGACTTAACACGCTTCCCTGGCCTTCTCCCCCTCTCCTAGCGTCAGCGGTTGGGAGTGGGGGGCGGGGGGTGAGGGCGGAACAGCGCCAACTCAATACCGGACAACCCTTAAATGACCAGAGAGGCTCATTCTCCAGCACCTTCAGTGTGCTTGTCAGTTTGGAGCCGCACGTTTTAACGTGTGGCGGGCAACAGATTTCGCGGGAGTCTTTCAGATCAGGTTCATCGCGACCATAATGCCGAGGCCGCCGGTGAAGATCAGGAACGAGCCGTACATCGAGATGCGTTCACGCCAGTTGTCGGCTTTTTTCAGGTCACGGTTCATAAAGAAGCGCAGGTCGAGTTCATGCAGCGACCAGGCGTAGGCCGGATCGACCAGATGCAGCAGGCCGAGCAGCAGGGCGGTAGTACTGGCGCAGAGGAGGATGAAATCAGTGTCGAAGAAAAGCATTGTCAGTAATCCTGGAAAAACTAGGTGAGTCGGGTGGGTGAGCAGTAGGTCATGTGGGGGAGTGGTTCATCCCCCACTAAGGTAACACAACCTTTGTGTTGTGAACACATAAGATTTTGCCCGGATAGGGCATAAATGATGAGTCTTTCTGTCAAACCCGCCTAAACCCCGCTATAATTTCCCCTGAGTTCAACGAACAATAACGATTTTTTAATACCCGTTTAAAGGGTTGGAATAAAGGATTGCGCGATGTCGAATGCCTCTGTCGTGGCTCCACCCGTGCTGGAAGTGCGCGGCCTGACCAAGCGCTTCCCCGGTGTCCTCGCCAACGATCACATCAACCTCATACTGCACAAAGGCGAAGTGCTGGGCCTGCTGGGCGAAAACGGCGCGGGCAAGTCCACGCTCATGAACCTGATTTACGGCCTGTACACGCCCGACGAAGGCGAAATCCTGGTTAACGGCAAGCCCGTCCATATCAAAGACCCCAACGACGCCATCCGCCTGGGCATCGGCATGGTGCATCAGCACTTTCAGCTTGTCCCGGTGCTGACGGTGACCGAGAACATTATGCTCGGCAACGAGTCGGTGCGCGGCCTGTTCCTGGATCGGCGCGCCGCCCGCAAACGCATTTTGCAGATTTCCGAGCAGTACGGCTTGCAGGTCAACCCTGACGCGCTGGTACAGGATTTGCCCGTCGGCGTGCAGCAGCGCGTGGAGATCGTCAAGGCGCTCTATCGCAACGCCAACATCCTGATCCTTGATGAACCGTCCGCCGTGCTGACGCCGCAGGAGACGGAAGGCCTGTTCAGCGTGATGGAAACGCTGCTGGAGCGCGGCGTGAGCATGATCTTCATCAGCCACAAGCTGAAGGAAGTGCTGCGCATCTGCGACAAGATCGTGGTGCTGCGCCTGGGCAAAGTCGTGGGCGAGGCCGACCCGAAGACCGCCACACAGCAATCGCTGGCCTCGATGATGGTCGGGCGCGATGTGCTGCTGCAGGTGGAAAAAGCCCCGGCCAAACCGGGCGAGGTGGTGCTGCGCGTGGATGATCTGCATGTGAACGATGACCGCAAGCTGCCTGCCGTGAGGGGCATCTCATTTGAGGTGCGCGGCGGCGAAATCGTCGGCATCGCGGGCGTACAGGGCAACGGACAGACGGAGCTGATCGAGGCCGTCACCGGATTACGCCCGGTCGTAAGCGGCAAAATCGCTATCAAAGGCCGGGACATCACCAACCAGCCGCCGCGCCATGTAACCGAAGCGGGTGTGGCGCATGTGCCGGAAGACCGCCAGAAGAATGGCATGGTCGCGACATTCCCGATCAAGGACAACATCCGCCTGCAAACCTACTACGAAGGCCCGTTCGCCATCGGCATCCTCTCCAACGACCGCGCCATCAACCGCACGTCGGAGACGCTGGTCAAGCAGTACGACGTGCGCACACCGAGCATCTTTACCAACATCGGGTCGCTTTCCGGCGGCAACCAGCAGAAGGCCGTCGTCGCCCGCGAGTTCAGCCGCGAAAACCGCCTGCTGATCGCCGCACAGCCAACGCGCGGGCTGGATGTCGGCTCGATTGAGTTTATCCACAAGCAGATCGTGAAGATGCGCGACGAAGGCACAGCCGTCATGCTGATCTCGACCGAACTGGACGAAATCCTCTCGCTGAGTGACCGGATTGTGGTGATGTACGCCGGAGAGATTATCGACACGCTGGACGCGAAGACCGCTGACCGGGAGCAGATCGGCCTGCTGATGGCGGGCGTCCGGTCAGGCGTTCGCGAACAGCACGAAGCCGCCGTGACGGGGGATTAACGCTGGCGTTATTCAAACAGCGCGGAAAGGCGGATTTCAAAACCGGGCAGCACATCACCGCCGGAAAGCAGCGTGTCGCCCTTGAGATGCAGCGGTTGGTCATTGATCGGAGTATGGATGGTGGCCTTGCGCCGCTGCGGGTCGATCACCCAGATCAGCCGCACACCATCTGCCAGATACGCATCGACTTTTTCGTCAATGTCGCTGTAGCGGTCGTTGGGGGAGACAATCTCAACGACGAAATCCGGCACCAGCAGATAGGGCTTCTCGCGCCAGTCAGGATGTGCCTTGATATAGTCCGCCCAGCGATTGCCGAGATAGATCATGAGGTCGGGTGTGCGCGACCCTGTCACCCAATTCGGGTTATAGGCTTCCGGCAGCACGAACGTCATCTCGTAGAACAGTTCGCCCTGAATGTTTGCCGGGTTGTTGGTGAGAGCCTGTTCCAGCCACCGCACCAGCAGACGCAGAATATAATTTGGCCCAGCAACACCCGGCATAAGGATTTTTTGCGCTCCGTTGATGAGTTCAAAGGGCTGCTGGTTAAAGGCTTCCAGGAATGTGTCCAGCGGCATCCCCACGCGCTCAATGACCTGTTCCATAAAACCCGTTCCCTTACTTTACCGTGCTGATGGTGCTCATTATACCCGACACATCCAAGGCGATTGCATCAAAACTCGACGAGACTCTAAAGAACTTTTTTGAACCACGAAGGACACGAAGACGAGGGAAAAATCTTTGTGTTCTTTGCGACTTCGTGGTTTATATTGAACTTTTTTGGCCTATTTGTGGAATTTGATGCGTTTGCCCTGCCGACACATCTCCAACGTAGTGAATTTGAGATAGGGATACGCTACACTACGTCCAGTAAAAAAAGCAACGAGCAATGAGCAATGCGTTTTTGAACTGCGATGAGCGCGTTGTTTTTTGGCGAATGAATTACTCATGGAGAAACGCAAACAAATCCGCCGCGTGTAAGGGCGAGGCATGCCTCGCCCCTACGGAATCATCAGGTGTTTTTGAATTGTTTTATCTATAAGAACGAACAACCAACAACGAATTACTAATCACGAACCTCTATTGACCAGGAACTTTTTATGGCCGATTCAACCTATCCACGCGGCACCAGTACCCTGCTGCTCCCGGCTGCAACCGTCTGGGGGCGGGTGTCGCCCTCGCTGGTGCCGATCTTTGCGGTGCTCACAGCGCTGCTGCTGACCATCCCCTTTATGGTGCTGACTGGGGCGGAAGGCAGTCTGGCACGCGGGCTGAACATCGCCGGGACAGCCTATGCCGCGCTGCTGGAGGGCAGCCTCGGCCTGGCGATCAACCCCGTCGCCAGTCCGGACGATGTCGATCTCGTGCTGCAACTGGCCGAAAATCAGGATTTGACGCGGCGCGATCTGCTGCTGCTGGCTGACCGCACCGAACGCCTCGCCACGACGGGCACCGAAAACGTGCGCGAGTTCAGCGAGGTGATTGACTCCATCGTCGGTACGGAAGCCGTCCCCGACGACGAGGCCTTGATCGCCCTGGGTGAGCGGATTCAGGACATGATTCTGATCGGCCCCGACCGCCTGCGCGATTACGGCCCGCTGATCGTGGCGCTCTCCGAAGCAGACCGGGGCGAGGTACGTGCATTGGCCGAGCGGGTGGCCGAACTGGACGCGCTGGACGACGAAACGCGGGCAGAGATCGTGGCGTTCGTCCCGGCGGCAGAGGCTTATGACAGCACGACGCTGCTGGATGCGCTGCGGCTGGTGAACACGGAAGGTATTGTATCGCTGGCGCGGGTGCTGGAGCAGCTAACCGTGCTGGATGCGCTCGGCCTGGAAGCGACCAGTCCCGAAGCGCGGGACATCGCCGCGATTTACGCGCTCGGCACCGATACCACCAACGGCGTGGGCTGGGTGCGGCAGTTCGAGGAAGTCCGCGCACGGCTGGCCCAGGCGGGTGTTTCCAACATCGAACGGGCGGGCGATCAACTGCGCCTGACGCTGCAAATGTACGACGCGGGACTGCTCACCAATGAGGATACAGCGGCGGCCATCCGCGAGGAACTGCCCGGCAATCTGGAAGAAGGGCTGGCGGTCAAGCGCCCCAATAACCGTCTGCTGCTGCATCCCGGTCATTATGAGACGGTCGGGACGATTTACGCCGACGATGGCCGTGTGCAGACCATCTATGCCAACCTCGGCAGCCGTGTGCTGCTGTTCTTCCCGGACAGCCTGGAGGAAACGCTGCGCCGCGCCATTCCCTACATCATCGCGGGGCTGGCGGTGACGCTCGGTTTCAAGGCCGGGCTGTTCAACATCGGCGCGGAAGGCCAGTTGTACATCGGCGCCATCTTCGGCGTGTTCGTCGGTTACAGCGTGAGCGGGCTGCCTGCGCTGGTGCATATTCCGCTGATGCTGATCGCAGGCGTGATCGGCGGTGGGCTGTGGGGGATGATCCCCGGTGCGCTCAAAGCCTTCACCGGGGCGCATGAGGTCATCAGCACCATCATGCTCAACTTCATCGCTATTCGGCTGGTGGACTGGCTGATTAAGTCCGATGACCCGGTGATTATGCTGGACACCGCCGCCAGCACCCCGCGCACCCCGTATATTCTGGAAAGTGCGCGGCTGCCCGGTTTCCAGAGTGTTTCGCCCGTGCTGTTCATCATCGCCGGGATTGTCGTCCTCGGTTTCATGCTCTACACCCGGCGCGAGGTCATCCGGCAGGATTGGCGCAACGCGATTCGTCCGCTGGTCTACGGCCTGCTGGTGATCGTGGGCGGCTTCTTCATCCAGTGGACGAGTGTGCGCAACAACCTGCATGTCGGGCTGGTGCTGATGCTGCTGACGGTGTGGCTGGTCGATTGGTTTTTAGAGCGAACAACCATCGGCTTTGAACTGCGCACGGTGGGCGCGAATCCCAACGCCGCCCGCTACGCCGGGATGAGTGTGCGCGGCAACACGATTCTGGCGCTGACCCTTTCCGGGGCGCTGGTCGGGCTGGCGGGCACGATTCAGATTTCGGGTGTGCAGCAGTACATGGAGCCGACCTTCTTCGCCGGGTTAGGCTTCGACAGCATCGCGGTCGCCTTGCTGGCACGGAACAACCCGCGCAATATGATCGCGGCGGGCATCCTGTGGGGGGCGCTGCTGACGGGCGCGGGGCTGATGCAGGAGCGGGCGTCGCTCTCCAACGATCTGGTGCGCATTATCCAGGCGCTGATTATCATGTTCATCGCGGCGGACGCGATTATCCGTAACCTGTGGCGCGTACCGAAGGCCAGGGCGGGCGAAAAGGCCGTCACGTTCAGCAAGGGCTGGGGTGGGTGAGGACCAGGGCAAACGCATCAAATTCTACAAATAGGCCAAGAAAGTTTAATAAAAACCACGAAGGCACAAAGAACACAAAGATTTTTTCTCGTCTTCGTGTCCTTCGTGCCTTTGTGGTTCAAAAAGCTCTTTAGATTGTCGTCGAGTTTTGATGCAATCGCCTTGCACATCTGCACAGGCGCATAGCGTTTCCGCGTTGAATAAGCCATAATCCTGTCTGGCTGCATCCTCCGCGTCTCTGCGGTTGAATCACGTAAAAATCCCGAAAGCTGAGTGGTTTTATGGCTGCTGTATCGTCTCCCTTAAGCGCACCGCCTTCACAGACCGTCTCCTTCCGTGAGCGGTTCAGAATCACGCGGGTGCTGATCTTCTCGCTGTTCTTCCTGCTGGTGGGCGGCTTCATCCTGCTCTCCACACCGCGCCAGCTTCCTGGCGACATTATCGCCACGCTAACGTTCGAGGAAGGTATTCCCGACCTGCGCGTGTCCGTCGTGCCCTATGCCATCGTCGTTTCGCTGCTGTATATCGTCGGCGGGGTGATGGGACTGGCGCTGTCGTTCATGCAGAATGCGCCGCAGGGATTTCGCCGCGCCGCGCTCGGCCTGCTGGTAATCAACGGGGTGCTGATTATCCCGACCGTGCTGATTCTGGCGGCGGCGGGCAAAAGTACCAACATGATTACCATGCTGGCGTCCAGTTTGCGGGCGGCTACACCGATTGTGATCGGTGCGCTGGCCGGAATCTGGTGTGAGCGTTCCGGGGTGGTCAACGTGGGCATCGAAGGGATGATGCTGACGGGGGCCTGCTTCGGCTTTCTGGCGTTCAGCTTTATTGCCAACATCGTCCCCGGCACGACCGGGCTGTATCTGGGCGTGGTGGTGGCGGTGATTTCCGGTGGAGTGATGGCGCTGCTCCATGCCTGGCTGTGCATCACCTACAAGACCGATCAGATCATCAGCGGGACGGTGATTAACATCCTCGCGCTTGGCCTGACCAGCTTTCTGCGGCTGGAATTTCTGGTCAATGCCGACGCTGCCCGCGAAACCATCCGCCCATTGAATCAGATTGTGGCGGGTGTGCCGCTTCTGGGTGATGTGATGCAGGGTCTCGCTAACATTCCCATCCTCGGCTCGGTGATCTTCTCTGGCAAGCCGATCTTCCTGAGCATGTTCGTGCTGCTGATCGTGACACACGTCGTCCTGTACTATACGCGCTGGGGGCTGCGCACGCGGGCGGTGGGTGAGAATCCCCACGCGGCGGATACGCTGGGCATCGAGGTACAGAAGAATCGCTACATCAATGTCATCATCGGCGGGTTGTTCGCAGGACTGGCAGGCGCATGGTTCAGCCTGGAGACGACGGGCAGCTTTGACGATAACATGACCAGCGGCACCGGTTTTATCGCGTTGGCAGCCATGATCTTCGGCAAGTGGACGCCGTTCGGCGCGTTCGCGGGTGGGCTGCTGTTCGGGTTCGCGTCCGCGCTGGATACGCGCTTCCAGATTCTCGATGTGCCCGTGCCGTCACAGTTCGTGCAGATGACGCCCTACATCGTGACCATTGTCGTGCTGGCCGGGCTGGTGGGGCGGGCTATCGCGCCCAAAGCAGTGGGGACGCCCTATACTAAGGAGTAGAAGCTATCTCAAAATTCAGATTTCCCCCAGGGGCGCAGCGCACTGCGCCCGTACAATAGGGATTTTTGAAATGAAGTAATGCGTAAATGTGGTTGAACCAGAGACGGCAAGCCGTCGAGACACGCTATACCTTCTCTGTAGTTATAAGCAATAACTTACATACTGGTACAAGATCAGAGTAAACAAATTGAACAATAAAGGAATAGAAGTCCTTTAAGCCCTCAACCCCCCGGCCCCCTTCTCCCTCAGGGCGAAGGGGGAGAGTCTCGGTTTTAAGCCCCTCTACCTGAGGGAGAGGGGTTTGGGGTGAGGGCGGAAAGAGCATCTCTTTTTCAACTTTTGATCGCTGATTTTGCACTAGGCGTTCATCTGGTTATTACATCAACCCCTGTCCTCATTACCGCGCAGCACGCTTTCCCGCGCACTGGCAAAAACTTCCCGCACCGCCGCTTCATCCACCGGATTCACAGCGACCAGCAGCCCGGCACTGATCTCGAACGCTACATCATCCGGCAGGGTACGCACCTCAAACGGGCGCGTCTGTGGCCGTCCCAGCCGCTTGAGCGTGAACTTTTCCCAGCGGGCGAGTTCGTCCAGTTGGGCTTTCACTGTCGGGCTTTCTTCAACCGTCACAGCTTCAGCAGCTTCGGTTTCGGCAGGCGGTGCCTCGGCGGGAAGCGCAGCACTCGTCCCGACAGGCAATGGCGCATTTGCCCCGACGGGCAGCGCACCCCATTCTACTGGCGGCAGGTGATAATAGCGCTCGCGGATTTCGTTGATGCTCAGCACCGGGTAGGAGGCGCGAATCTCTTCCAGCCGCGCCTGGGCATCGGTCGGGCGGATGTCCTCAAACGCCGCCACAAAATCGCCCGGCCAGAACGGGAGCAAATCCTGCGTGATCTTCTGCGACAGCCGCACCAGCTTCGGCCACAGCGTCCGTTCGATGAAATGGCGCTCGGCCACTTTGGCGTTGGCTTCGGTGGCATTCTCGCTGACCAGCCCAATCGGCAGTCCGAAGATATTGAGGATTTCGTCACGGTGGGCTTTGCGCCCTTGCAGAAAATCCAGGTCGGTGTGGCTCAGCCCGATCTCGCGCCATTCGATGCTGCCGCCGCGCAGGAAAGCGGTGCGCCGCTGCGGGCCGCCATAGCTCGCTCGCCATTCGCGTTTGATGCGCTCGAAGTCGGAGTCGCTCACATATTCCTTGATATTCACAATCCCCGCCGGGACGCCGTTGTCCTTGCCGAAGGTGTTGCGGTTCCATTCCGCCATCGCCCGGTCACTGCTCACGGCCAGCCGCGCCGCTTCCAATGCCGATAATCCATAATAGTCGTTGGCCGGATGCCAGCGCTTGAAATGCACCACCTCGACCGCTTCCAGCGGGATGCGCTGCCCGTCGATCTCGTACAGATAGCCGCGCACGTAGGTCGCGCCGTCCGGCACAATCGTCACGCGGTCAGGGCGCAGCGGCCAGATTTCGGTGGGAATGCCGTTCTCGCCCGCCAGGAACCAGTAGGCGTTGCCCGTCAGTTCCAGATGGCCGAGCGTCTGCTCGATCAGTTCAAAGCGGCTGAGGGTGGGGTTGGGCGCATCCAGCAAATCTTCCAGCGGATGGCGCACGATTTCCAGAGTACGTTCGCCCACGCGCTGCATCACCCGCAGCGGGACGAGCGCCCCCGCTTCCGCAATCCGGTTGACGGCCACATACACCCAGGGCGAGTGCTGATAGGCGCTGGTCTGGTGCTGTGCGCTGATGACATCCGGCCACGTGAGGCCGTTGTGCAAAGCGACGGAGTCGATATGCGGCGCGGGTCGCAGCCCCTCGCTGGGCGCTCTTTGCATGTCACGCGGGAACAGGGTGGAAAGCCAGTTGAGCATCTGTGTTTCTCCTCGATGAGATAATCTTCATGCACAACCGCACCCTATCATAATTCGAGGAACAAAGGCGAAACATCTGTTCCACATTTTGTTCCATGTTTTGTACCGAAAGGGCATTGAACTACAGAAATGAAGAAGCAAAGAAAAAAGATGACGCAAAGGCGCAGAGTGACCTTACCCCGAATCAACGGACAGGAAAAATGTCAGGGGCAGGCGCGTTGCTCAAATTGGGCAGGGCTGAGATAACCCAAAGCCGAGTGCCGCCGCTGACGGTTGTACCATAGTTCAATGTACTCGAAGAGCGCA
>JANRLJ010000012.1:0-28462 GCA_033762735.1 bacterium
CACAAGCGCCTTTTGTTGGTGGCTAGAGCGGTGGGGGTACACCCGGCACCATCCCGAACCCGGTCGTTAAGCCCACAAGCGCTGATGGTACTGCACTGGACACGGTGTGGGAGAGTAAGCCGCTGCCAACGCAAAAATAAATCTGCTCCAAAAGGGCAGGTCGAGGCAAGTGTGTACTGTCCGGATACCCGAAACCTGTTTTTCTGACATATCCCCTTCGATCTTCTCCACAACCCCGACGGCGACAACCCTTCACCAGCATCCCCGTCTCTTTTTGATTCCCCCTCTATCCCTATCCTTATTTCCGTTTGTTACGTAAATTCTTCATGAAAATTGTAAATAACTGTACAGATGTCCCCGATTCACTTGTCGATTACTCTCCTTTTCCTTATCATGCAGAAAGCGGGTTTGTGCTTTGCTTACCCGCCGTCCTACTGCCATCATCACCAAAATCCGGCCGGGTTGATGAAACGGAAAAGGGAATTCATGTCCAGAAAATTATCCGTTCTGCTTATGCTGATCCTGCTTTTGGTTGTCAGTGAGGCTGCCGCGCTTGGCCTCAATAACGTCGATGGTGTGTGGATTGGCAGCAACGCCGGGAGCACACCACCAGCCTGTTTGCGCATACAGAATACCGTCACCAACCAAACGGATGAAAACATTCTCGCCTATGGAGATGGTCGGGAAATTCTCAACAACAATCAATGCACGATGGGCAGCGTGCCTAACCTTGATCGGCAGAGCGGGTTTGGCTTCGATGGGGTGAATCGCATCACCGAATTCAGGCCAGGCGACCCCTTTCTGATCGGCGAATTCAAGCACTACAATAACCCGCTCTATCCCAATGCCCCGCTCCGAACCGCACAGATGCGGCTCAACCTTAGCTTTTCATCGCCTGCTTTGAATACCAGCCTGAACTACACCTTCCGCCTTGACGAAACCCCGAATTCACCGCCCTGCCCCTATGGCGGGGATGTATTCGGCTGTTTTGACCGGGTTGATTTCGAGAGCACAATTACCGAAGACACGTTCGTGATCGATGGTGTCGTCTACACCCTTCAGATTGCCGGATTTGTCCGTGGCCGTGCCCCTTCATGCCGCTTTAATCCCGCACAGGTGGTGGAAGCCTTTATCACCGCTGAACAGGCGGTCAACACCGCCTGTCTGTTTGGTCGGCTGCTGGTGGCCGCGCCGAGCATCACCCTTACCAAGACGCTCGATCAGGTGAATCCCGTCCCGCTGGGGAGTGATGTCAGCTTTACTATCGTGACGCAGAACACAGGCAACACGCTCCTGCGCAATATTGACCTGGACGATGAACTCTCGACGGGTGGCGGCTGTGACACGTTCCAGGGGCCGCTGGACGACATTGACGATAATCGTGTGCTGTCCCCCGGCGAAACCTGGCGCTATTTGTGCGGCGTGAACGATGTCACCCAGGATTTTACCAATTTTGCAACCATTGAAGCGGTAGCCTTTATCGAGAGCCGCACCATTACTGTGCGCGCTGAGGATGATGCCGAGGTGCAGGTACAGGCGCCGCTGCTGACCTCGCTGGTGGTCAATAAACAGGTGGATTGGAACGGCGCGACGCCCTTCGATTCGACCTTCCAGATCTGCGTGAGCGGTCCTTCGTTCCCCGGCGGCCAGTGTGACCCCTACAGCGCGGGGACGACGATCACCTATAACAACCTCACCCCCGGCGATTACACCGTGACCGAAACCGACCCCGGCGCGGCCTGGGCGATTGGCGGTTCACCAGCGACGGTGACGATGGTCGGCGGGCAGCCGCAGACCGTCAACGTGACCAATACACTGCGGCGCGGCAGCCTGACGGTGAACAAGCAGGTGCTCTGGAACAATGCTGCCCCGCAGGACGATGCCGCCTTTACGATCTGCATCAGCGGCCCGTCCTATCCCACCGGGAGCGAGGCGGGCGCGTGCCAGCAGGTAATGGGCGCAGATGGTGGCAGCCTGACCTGGAGCGATCTGATTACGGGCACCTACACCGTCAGCGAACAGTTCCCCGGTGTGGAATGGACGGTGTCGTATGAGCCGCAGAGCGTGGTCGTCCCGGCGGGCGGCAGTGCCTCCGCGACCGTCATCAACAGCCGCAGCGACGATGTGGTCTGTGAAGGGCGCGATCTGCTGATTGACCTGAGCGGCGTCATCACGGTTCATGACGGTTTCGCGGTTGGTACAATCACCAATAACGGCGATGCCCGCTGCGATTATCGGGTCGGCATGGCGTCCTACCGCAAGTACAACGAAGTGATTGACGACCAGGAGATTTTCGCCTGGATTAACCCGGTCGTGACCATCCCCGCCGGTGAAACGGTGGAACTCACGATTGGGCTGCCGCCGTGTGCCGCGCAGGTCGATCTGTTCTATGGCGACTATCTGCCTAATTTGAGCGGCATCCGCTATGGGGAACGCCTGCTGGATGCCATCCACATCGGCGGCGAGGACTACTGCATCACGACCGACACCGATGGCGACGGTGTGGATGACGCGCTCGACACCGACGATGATGGTGACGGGATTCCAGACGGCTCTGACCCTGCGCCGCTGGAATTTAACGATCTGGACGGTGACGGACTCGGCGACGGCGTGGATGAAGACCTTGACGGCGACGGCCTGCCCAACCTGTCCGACGCGCAGCCGACCATCTTCGACGACCTTGACGGTGACGGACTCGGTGATGGCGTGGACGAGGACATTGACGGCGATGGGCTGTTGAATGACGCGGATGCCGAGCCGCTGATGTTCAATGATCTCGACCGTGATGGGATAGGCGACGGGACAGACGACGACATCGACGGCGACGGGCTGCCGAATGACGCGGATGCCGAGCCGCTGGTCTTTAACGATCTGGACCTCGACGGCATCGGGGACGGTGCGGACGAGGACATGGACGGCGACGGGCTGCCGAATGCCACAGACGCCGAACCCCTCGTCTTCAATGACCTCGATGGCGACCGCATCGGTGACGGCCTGGATGATGATGCCGATGGGGACGGTTTCACCAATCCTGACGAAGTCACTGCCGGGACAAATCCGCTGGATGCGACCAGCTTCCCCACGCCGTAATCTATGCTCCAGAAGGGCAGGCGGTCAGCAGTGGCCGCCTGTTTTCGTTCCTGTCAAACGGTTTCTTAAAAACGTAAACCTCCCCACAGACCGCCTTGCTGCTTGTCCAGGACGAAAGACACCATTTCGCGATGACAAACGTTGGAGATGAATTATTACCGTGCTTCTGACCTGAGTTCAAAACGTTCCGGCTTCGTTAAATTTTTCACGCAAAATTCGGAAATCGCTGCTCCCTTTTCTGTTATAGTTAGGCTCATAAAAGAGGGAAGAGACGTAAGAAGCCCCTTGCCCTGTTGGGGATGGATTGCAACGCGAGGCTGCACAACCGCGTGAATGCTCCCAAAAGCCACCATCCTGTCTGAAAAAGTAACCAGCAAACGCTTACCATTCCATTGGGATGCGCCGCTGACCGAAACACCTGCCGACCGTTCACCACGTGTTGGCAGTCATGATGTAAGAAGACCTGTCAGGAGCTGCAATGTTTAGGAAACAACGTCACGCGCTCATCTTGTTACTTGGCTTCTGTATCGCCCTGAGTTTTGTGGTTTATCCGGGTGCGGTGCGGGCACAGAGTGATATTCAGATCAACTTTTCCGACGCCGCGACCGCACCACCCAGCGGCTACCTGCGCGATTCTGGCGAGGCCTACGCGAACCGGGGCAACGGCTACAGCTACGGCTGGGTGACACCGGGCACCAATACTCCGCTGAACCTGAGCAGTAACGGTCGCAAGCGCACCACTCCCGCTGATGTTCGGCTGGCGTCGTTCATGCATATGCAGGCCGATGACATCGCTGGCAATTTCAACGGCACCAAGGCGGAAGGCTGGTGGGAAGTCGCCGTGCCCAACGGCTTCTACAGCGTGACCGTGAGCGTGGGCGACTCTGACCAGGTGGACAGCATCCACCGCGTTTATGTCGAAGGCGCGATGGCGATCAGCGATTTTATCCCCAGCGGCGCGGCAGGTTCGGCCAGCCGCTTTACCAGCGGAACGCTCACGATTCAGGTGAATGATGGGCGGCTGACAGTCGGGGGGAGTTACGGCACCGCCAGCGGTGTGAACACCAAAATCAACTACATCACCATTTCGCCCAGCAGCGGCCCGGCGCGGCCAACGGTCGTCGATACTGTCCCGGCCAATCTCTCCACCGGCGTTGGCGTGACCGCTTCCATTTCCGTCACGGGCATATACCTGCCCAACGGCGGCCTCGACAATAACACGGTGACGAATGACACGGTTTATCTGTATCGCACGGCTGGCAGCGAAGTCAGCGACCGGGTAGCGCTGTCCTCGCTGAACACGACGGGCGGCGGTGACGCGATCACCCTGACTCCGGCCAATCCGCTGCTGCCCAACACCAATTACACCCTGGTCATCACCAGCGGTGTGCGTGACGGCGCCAACCAGCAGATGCTTCCCTATCGCATGTCCTTCACCACCGGGGCGGGCGGCGGCAACCCGGCAACCGTCTATTCCTTCAGCAGTGCGGTGTTGAACCTGCCCGCGCGCTCGTACATGTCGGCGGTGGTCGGACCAGATGGCGATCTGTATGCCTCTACCCGCAACGGTTTTATCTACCACTGGGACATCAACCCCAGCACTGGCCTGCTGAGCAATGAAAAGCAGGTGGCGAACCTGGGTAATCGCATCATCGTGGGGATGGCCTTCCAGCCCGGTTCGAACGCGACCAACGCCGTGCTGTGGGTGTCGCATAATCAGGGTGTGCTCAGCGGCGCGACGCACTTCAGTGGCAGCATCGCCCGCATCACTGGGACAAACATCGGCGCGGGTAACGAGTCGTGGACAGCGGTCGATATGGTGACCGGGCTGCCCCGCGCACGGAAAGATCATCTTTCCAACAGTCTGGCCTTTGGCCCGGACGGTGCGCTCTATATGCCGCAGGGCAGCATCAGCGCGACGGGCGCTCCCGACAACCAGTGGGGGCAGCAGCCGGAAAGCCTGCTGAGCGCGGCGCTGCTGCGCATGGACATCAACCTGCTGAATCAGTATGTCAACGTGAACGGCACCTCGCTCAACGTGCGCACCGGAACGCCCAGTTCCAACAACCTGGCCGCGCCAAACAGCGCCACCAATCCCGGCCTGGGCGACCCGCTGCTGGATTTCACCTGGCCCAATATTGGCGCACCCGCCCCGGCCTATACCTACTATGATCCCACTGTTGCGAACGCGCCGCTGACCATCTACGCGACGGGCATCCGCAACGCCTATGATCTGCTGTGGCACACCAATGGCCGCCTGTACAGCGCCACCAACGGCTCCGCCCAGAACGGCAGTGTCCCCGGTACACCTGCTGGAGCCAACATCGGCAGCGGCAACAACTGGCCTGTCTCCTGCTCCAACCGTCTGGATGGGCGCGTGTACTGGAGCGGCACAAGCTGGCCTGCGGGAACGGCCAGCATCGCGGTCAACAGCTCCACCAACAATCTGGTCAACCAGTCAGACTATCTGTTCAACATCGTTCCGGGCGGCTACTACGGCCATCCGAACCCGACCCGCTGCGAATGGGTGAAGGACGGCGGCAACCCGACCGCGAATCCCGACCCCTGGCAGGTGGGCAACCACTACACCATCGGCACCCTGCCCGACCCGAACTATCGCGGCGTGGCCTATGACGTAGGCTTCAACAAATCGCCCAACGGCACCATCGAATATCGCAACACGACGGCCTTCGGCGGTGCGCTGGCGGGCAGCATCCTGATCGTGCGCTACAGCCAGAACGACGACATCCTCGTCATCCGTCCCAGCGCGGATGGCAGCCTTAACCCGGCGAATGTGACGACGGGTGTGCGCAGCTTCGACGGCTTCAATAACCCGCTCGATCTGACCGAAAACATCTCGACCGGGGATATTTACCTGATCGAGTATGGCGATGAAGCCACCGACACCGACAACCGTATTTTTCTGCTGCGGCCTGATCCGTTCACGCCCGGTACGCCCGTCGTGCAGGCCAGCACCAGCCGCCTCGTGCTGGATGACATTGCGGGTGGCGCGGCCAGCACCGAGCGCTTCATCACCCTGACCAACGTGGGCACCGGATCGGCGGGCGTAAGCCTTACGCCACAGATCACCGGCCCCGACGCGGCCATGTTCCAGGTGACGACAGCACCTACCCGTACCTTGCTCGACCCGGCAGGCCAGCCCAACAATACCATGCAGTTCGGCATCCGCTTCAACCCGCCGTCCGGCAGCCTGGGGCCGAAGTTCGCCGCCATCACCTTCCTGACGACCGACCCCGCCGCACCGCAGATCACCGTGCAGCTTTCCGGCCTGTCGGTGGCGGGCACGTTCGGCACGAATGAGCCGTCGCTGCAATACATCCTGAACACCTACGCCATCACCACCAACGTGGGCGATGACGACCCGACGACCGCCGCGCTGCACAGCACCCTCGCCAACAACGCGCCGCTGCTGGGGCAGGAAATTTCTGCCCAGAACTTCCGCGCCGCCGCTGCTGGCCCGGTCATGGTCTATCCGCTGGCCGTGTATGGTCCCAACTCCGCCTCCTTCTCCGCGACGGTTTCGGTCGGCTGGATTCCGATTGCCTCGCCCAACAACAAGAACCCGCTGTTCACAGTGCCTTCGGCTAGTTCGCAGACGCTCAATCCGTCCTACTCCGGTTCGCCGTCGTTCAGCTTCACCCCGGCGGGGCCGTTCAGCTTCTATTCCATCTGGCCGGCCTTCTCTGACCGGGAAGTCTTCCAGGAAGATGTGCTCAACACCTGGGCGGATACGATGAAGCACAAGGCGCGTATCTATCCGTTCGTCACGGGTGGCTCGACCGTGCCCAACGCCTACATTGTTGCCTTTGAAGAAACCCCCACCGGGCAGGACTATAACGATGTGGTCTTCCTGGTGACCAACATCGCGCCCGCGCAGCCCGGCCCCGGCGGCAGCATCATCGTGGAAAATCGCGACTGGGCAGGTCTGAACACGCTCAGCCCGACCATCCCGCAGTTGGCCTACGTCAACACGATTGTCGCCACCAGCCGCATCAATTCCGGCCTGAGCGGGCATCGTTCGCACGACACGGTCACGCTGCGCATCTACAACGTGGACGCGGCCAACCCGCTCTACATCACGGGCATCACGATCAGTTCGCCCAATGACTTCGAAGTGCTGGGGACGACGGTTCTCACCATCCCCCCCAGCAGCACCTACGATATGCAGGTGCGGATGAAGACCAATTCCGGCAGCGCAGGCGCACGCAACGCCACCATGACGCTGGCGACCAGCGACCCGAACAACCCGAATTATGTGATGTACCTCAACGGCAGCTACCTGCCCACACCCAGCGAAGGCAACGAGCCGTCCATCACCCAAATTCTGGGCACGTTCGGCTTCACCACTGATTTGAGCCTGCCGCTTTCCGGGCAGTACGTGGCCCATGGCGATGAAGTGCTCGGCTTCCGCTGGCGTCGCGCCAATGGGTCGCAGCCGGTCTACGTGCGCCAGCTTGCCGCCTTCCATGACTGCTGCTCCAACGGGACAACCTTTACGCTGAGCGGTGCGGGCGGTGGTTCCATGACGCACGATGCCAGCGACGGTGTCTCCATGCTGCCGCTGCGCAGCGGGCAGAACAACCCGGCGGAACTCGTTCTTAATCCGACCGCCAATACCTTCACAATTGATGTCGGCGGCTTCTCCACGGACGAATGCGAAAGCGCACTGGACGGCGCTGGCATCTGCAACGCGCACGGCCTGCGCCTGTTCAAACTGCGCGATTACCTGGGTGCGCTTGTGCCGAATTCGTATGTGCTAATCCAGGACAGCCTGACGGGCAACTGTGGCCCCAACAGCAACTGCGACTGGAACGATAACGTCTACATCATCACCAACATCGAACCCGTCCTGAGCGGGCCGGCGGCGGTAACGCTGCAAGCGCCGGCGGCAGGTGCAACGCTCACCAACGGCTACGGCGACCCGACGTTCACGTGGAGCAACGTCGATAATGCCACCTACTATTACTTCTATCTGACCAAAACCGACGGCCAGCAGGTCGCCAACGAAGTGCTGTCACGCGCCGCCTACTGCACTGGCGCAGTGTGCGAGTTCACCCCGGCGGATTTGCGCGAGCAGTATCGCCTCTATCCCGGTACGTATAACTGGCAGGTCACATCGTGGGGGCCGTTCGGCGCGGGGGCGTCTTCACCCGTGCGCACCTTCACCATGCAGCCGGGGCTGCCCGCGCTGGCGACGCTGACCAGCGCCACCAACACCACTGCGCTGCGCCCGACGATGAACTGGGCACTGAATACGACCGAACAGCGCCGTGCGGTGGGCTTCAACCTGTATCTGGCGAAGACCACCAACCTGGCCGAAGGCGCGTTCTTCCAGTACGTCTCGCGCATTGATGCCTGCGGCGGCGCGAACGGCACGACCTGCTCGTTCGTCTCCCCGGTGGATCTGATCGACGGAACGCTCTACAGCCTGTATATCCAGAGCTACGGCCCCGGTGGTTTCACGACAGGCGGCCCGTTCAGCAATGGTTATGCCGGGCCGACGGCGGGTGTCTCCAGCTTTACGGTGGACGCGCCCACGCCCGATCTGCCCACGCCGATCTCGGTCAATTTCAATCAGGGCTTGCCGAGCATTAGCTGGCCGGACGACACCGACTCCACCAGCTTTAACGTGGCGATTGCGACGCAGGGCTGGGCCAGCTTCCCGTTCGTCCAGAGCTATCCGCGCACGACCGGCGCCAACGGCATCTGCAATGGCACAAGCTGCACCATCCGTCCGCTGCTGGTGCTGAACAACGGCACCTATAACTTCGCGGTGCAGGGCGTGAGCCAGGGCGGAACGTCGCAGGGCGGCACCTATAACAACGGCTATGGGGTGCTGGAAAACCGCGTCCTGAACATTGCTGCCCCTGTTGCACCGAGCAGCGGCCTGTCGCCTGCTGACCTGGACAATAACCCCATTCCGACGGTCGCAACGGGCAAACCGACCTTTACCTGGAACACCGTCGCGGGCGCGACCGCCTATCAACTGTGGGTGGGCCGTGCTGACCTGACGCCGCTGCATGTTCAGTGGTACTGGGCCTTCACGCCGGACTGCCAGAATCACCCCGGCCAGTGCAGCATTTCGCCCAACCTGAATCTCCCGGTCGGTCAGTACGTTTGGAATGTCCAGTCATTCGGCCCCGGCGGGCTGAGCAACTGGGGCACAGGCTGGTTCTTCAACGTCACAGGTAACGTGCCCGGTCTGGTCAGCCTGACCTCGCCGGATGAAGCCACCATCGGCACACCATCGCCGCAGTTTACATGGCAGGACATCAGCAGCGCCGAGTGGTATCAGTTCTGGCTGGGCGACGCGAACCTGACTCCGCTGCATGTCCAGTGGTATCGCGACTTTGAAATCTGCACCAGCGGCACCTGCACACTGTCTGTGCCCAATCTGGTACTGCCCAACGGCCAGTATTACTGGAACGTGCAGGCGGCCAGCCCGGCGGGCATCGGCCCCTGGCAGCCCGCCAACGGCGATTATGGCGACTTCGTGGTGGCCGTTCCGGTGCCCGGCGTCCCCACTCTGGTGTCGCCCATCAACGACGGACTGGTGTCCAACACCAACCGCCCGACGCTCCAGTGGAACACCGTCACCAACGGCGTGGCCTATCAACTGGAAGTCCGCAACGGACTGGATCAGGTCGTGTTCTCGCAGTCGTACACGCGCGGCGTCGCCCCATGCACGGAAGTGACCTGCACGGCGCAGGTGTCGGTCGTGCTGCCTTACGGCGGCTATACCTGGCGCGTCCAGGCGGCCAGCCAGGGCGGCGTGGGCAACTGGTCGCTCCCGCGCAACTTCATGATGCTGTCGGTCAACACCGTGCCGATGATGGTCGATACGACCAGCGGCCTGATGGCGCGCAGCGGTGAATGGACGCAGACCAGCGGCGACGTGCTGGCCTATGGCGACGACTATCTCACCAGCGGCATCAGCGGCGCGGATACGCTGACCGTGACCTTCGAGGGGACTTCGGTCGATGTGATCTACGTGGCCGGGCCGCAGTATGGCAGCTTCATCGTTGAAATCGACGGGGCAGGGGTACTCGGTGTGAATGCCAGCGCGACGCAGACCGCCTACGGGCAGCTTGCCAGCGTGACCGACCTCGCGCCGGGAACGCATACGCTGCGCATTATCCCGCTGGCCGGAATGCGCGTGGCGATTGATGCGATTGTGGTCGGTGGGCAGGCAGTAACACCTGTCGCGCCACCCGTGACAACTCCGGTCGCACCGACTCCAACACCGATTGTCGTCACACCTGAACCAACACCTGTCGTGGTGACACCGGAGCCGACCCCGGTGAATGTGGAACCCACGCCCGTCGTGCCGGAAGCGACCGCCCCGGCGCAGCCCTGAAACACTTCTGCATTGCAATGATGTCAATTTGTAGGGGCGACTCGCCGAGTCGCCCCTACGGGAAACATACGTTGTTTGCGCCAAAGTACTTCCGAATCCAAAACAGGGAGCGGCCATCATGGTCGCTCCTTTTTTGTTCGGCGTTATTCCGCCCGCACAGGTAAATCCATCACCGTGATTGTTTCGTCCAGCCGGATATAGGTGGTTTCTGAATTGACCCAGCCGCCGAAATCCGGCAGATAAACGAACGCACCGCTGGCATCACGCCCCGCCACGCGCACAAAGCCTTCCGCCACCGTCCCCATAATCGGCGCGTCCAGTGCGGGCGCTTCTCGCAGGTTGATCTGCGAGGGGGCGACTCTTGCCAGCACGGTCTGATGCGCGGGTATTTCCGCTGTCGGAATGCCGTAAATTCGCACATAGTTCTGTTCAACCTGCGTCAGGGTGGCGATCAGGCTGCCGTTCGGGTGAAAAGCCACCGTCTCCACAATCGCAGGTTGTAATTGATCGACCTGATCGCGGATGTCCACGAGGGCAGGCTGTCCATCCTCTCGAAAAAGGATGAAGAAATAACTGGCTGTGCCCCGGTCTCCTATCCGCAAACCCTGCGTCGGGATGCTTTCTGCTGGCAGCGCCGCAACCCGCTCGCCGCTTGCCACATCCCACAACAGCACTTCGCCATTAAAGAACGTGGCGGAAATCAGGTAGCGACTGTCGGGCGTAAAGAAAAGCGCTTCGATGTCTCTGGAATGGCCTTCCAGCACGAAGCGCGGCGGCTGATCCCGGCTGATAACACCATCAGGCGGAACATCGTATACATGGATTAGAACATCATCCCGCACTGATGAAGTCTCCGCTTCATCCCGGCGAACCCCTGCTACCAGCGTACCATCCGTGCTGAGCACCCGGTAGAAACGTGCTGTCAACTGCATGTACGCCTTCACTAACGACTCAATCTGATCCACATTTTCCTCTGGAATGGGTTCGCCCGTTTCCACATTCCAGGCGTACAGCCTTTCGCCCACTTCAAAGGTACGCAGCACGACATACACATAACGTCCGTCGTCGGTAAAGCCAAGCGCCCCTTCATCATAAAGCAGCCCGGTGTTACGGCTCCGCAGTGACATGATCGATTCCAGATCATACGTGGGCAGCAGGTCGCCTTCGGGGGCGCTGATGTCCCAGACGTTCAGGTTCAATTCATCTCCCACTGTCGCCAGCCAACGTCCGTCAGGGCTGATTGCCATGCGCTTGATATGGTCGATTTCGCGCGTGTCCAATGTGGCGGTGGTCGTGCCCGTGAGCGGATTCAGCAGATCGACCTGCTGCAAGCGCGGGTAAATCAGAAAGCGTCCATCCGGCGAATACTGCAACCCGCCGACTTCCGAGTAATAGTTGTAATAGTCGTTGTTGACGATTTCAGTGGTCAGCAGCCGTACCTCGCTCAGAGACTCCGCTGTAATTCGCGGCAGCGCGTCGCGGGCGGGCTGCTGGCCTTGCAGCGGAGAAAGGCCGCCGAAAAAGAAACATAGGCCGAAGAGGGCGAACACCTTTGATAATAAACCGTGCTGGCGCATCATATCGTCTATTCCTGTCTGGACTCCGGATAGAATCAGGATAGCATGGTCGTAACCAGTCTCATGGATGCGCGGCCTACGCTACGGCAACGGCTGTAAGCTGTGATACATTCGCTCCACGAAAATAGACTTGAGAGGTAATTTTTCATGATGACTCAAATTGGTATCGCCGGAATCGGCACGTACTTCCCGCAGCAGATCGAAACCGCCGAAGACCTCGCTCCTACGACCGGAATCCCGGCGGACATCCTGCGCGACAAGATGGGCATCCGGCAGCGGCATATCGCCAGCGAAGCCGAAACCGTGACCATGATGGCGACCTGCGCGGCACAGAACGCGCTTGCGATGGCGAACGTCGCGCCAGAGCAGATCAGGCTGGTCGTGTCGCACGGCAGCGAGCACAAGGATCATCTCGTGTGGAACGCGGCGGCCAAAATTCAGCACAACATCGGCGCGGTCAATGCTTACGCCTTCGAACTGTACGCCCTGTGCGCGGGCGCACCGATTGCCATGAATATGGCGCGGGGGATGATGCTGGCCGACCCGCGCCTGGATTACGTGCTGCTGGCGGCGGGCAGCCGGGAAAACGACCTGATCAACTTTCAGAATGAGCGCTCGCGCTTCATGTTCAACTTTGGGGCAGGGGCGGGCGCGATGGTGCTCCAGCGCGACGCGACGAAAAATGTGATTCTGGGTGCGTCCGCTATCACCGACGGCAGCCTGAGCGAATCGGTGATTCTGACGCAGGCCGCCATTCCCACCGGCGCGGGCGAGATCGTGGGCGAACTGCGCGGGCGGCTGGACGTGACCGATCCGCAGTACATGGCCGACCGCCTGGGCGAGAACTCACTGCCGAACTTCCAGCGCGTCATTCGGGAGGCGGTGGAGAGCGGCGGCGAAACGCTGGAAAATGTGCGCTTCCTCGGCATCACCCACATGAAGCGCTCGTTTTATCTGGAAATCCTCAAGTCTGTCGGCCTCACGCCGGAGCAGTCGGTCTATCTGGAAGACTACGGCCATGTGCAGAGCGCCGATCAGGCTTTAGCTTTGGAACTCGGCCTGGCGCAGGGCAAAATCAGGGAGGGCGATCTGATCGTGCTGGCAGGCGCGGGCACGGGCTACACCTGGAGCGCGGTTGCCGTGCGTTGGGGATGATATGCTCCGCACACTGCTGAACCTGACGGCAGGGCTGATTCTGGTGACGACCGCGCTGATACTGCTGACGCTGCCGCTGGCGGAACGGTCGAGAGCCATCGCCCGCCAACAGCTTGACTCGCTGCTTGTCACCGCAGGCTGTGAAGCACCGTGCTTTATGGGCATCCGTCCCGGTGTGACTACGCTGGCCGAGGCGCGGGCGCTGCTGGAAGCGCATCCCTGGGTAGGGGGCATTGAGCCGGGCGGCTTTCCGGCGACCTTCAGCCTCAGTTGGCGCTGGTCAGGGCAGCAGCCGGAGTCGATCAACGCCGCAGGGGTAGGAACAATCGTTTTGATGCCGACTGGTGGCAGCCTTGACGAATCAACCGTTGTGGTAAACGGCATTTATCTCACAACGACGATGCCGCTGCATCAGTGGGTGGGTGCATTCGGTGTGCCGTATGAGAGCCAGCAGGACGTGTTCATGTGGTACGAAGACACGCAGATGATGTTCAACGCCGTTTTTTATCCTGCGAACGCACGGTTAACGACGATTGCCTCCGTGCCCTGTGGAGCCACCCGGACGGATCTTTTTCACGTGCCCATGACCCTATCACTGGAAGCGGTCACCCGAATCCCCTCGCCAGCCTTTGCATCCACCCGCGACTTTTTGCGCCAGCTCAGGCCATGTTAACAGGCTGACTCCTGTTCCCAGCGCAACCGCCACTATAATAGAGGGATGAAAAATTTCCCCCTGATCGCGCTGATTGCCCGCCTGATGTGTTTTGGGGTGGGTGGCTGTGTGCTGCTGCTCATCCTCACCCGCGTCTTCGCCGGACGCACGTCCGATGAAATGCGGCAGATTCAGACGATTCTCGCCGCACTGGACGAATGCAGCCCGTCGTGTTTTATGGGAATCACCCCCGGCGTCACCACCTATGAACAGTCACAAACACTGCTCGTCGCGCATCCCTGGGTAAGCGCCATCCGCGAGATCGACGACCAGCCCAACCTGCCGCCGCGCCGCCTGTTCTGGGAATGGTCGGGTGCACAGCCGACCATCATCCCTGGCGAAACCTATGGCGAGGTGTTTATGGATGACATCAACGGGCAGCGCATCGTCAGCCTGATCCGGGTGACGACGATGGCGCACGTCTACAGCTATTATGCCCTGCTGGGGACACCGAACTTCAGTTACAGCTATGCCATTGGTGACAGGGCGGCGGGCATTCTGGCGATTGCCTACGAAGTCGGGTATGTCCAGTTGGATGAAATCATGGTCGGCTTTTCGAGCGATGTGTTTTGCCCGCTGAATCCGCTCGGTCACTGGACAGCACGGGCAACGTTCAGCCTCTCCCGGCTGCCTGTGACCAGCGCGGCTTATATGCCGTTCGGCAGACTGATGCGGATTTGCTGATGGCGCGTCTTCTGCTGATGGCAGTTGTGGGGCTAACGGGCATCTTCGCGCTGGCGGCGATGTTCCCGCTTGGGGCAGCGATGAGCGCGGCAGAGGTTTACGCGGCGCGGGCCTTTCTGACAGAAGCGCGGAACTGCGAGGCTCCCTGCCTGATGGGAATCCGACCTGGTATGACGACGATGGACGAAGCGCTGGCGCTGCTGGAAGCGCATGAATGGGTGGGGGAGATCGAACCGCCATCCCATGATGGTCTCGTGCGGGCGCAGTGGTCGTGGTCGGGCAGGCAGCCGCGTGTGATCGACTCGCGTGAGCCGGGGCTGCTGAGCGCTGGCTACATTCTGGACGTAGAAGCAGAGGAATCCATGCTGCTGGTGACGAACGTGCGCATCAGGCTGCACACCCGCCCGGCACACCTGCACCTGCTGTTGGGCGAGACGGTCAACGGTGAGGCACTGCGACTGCCCACGCTGGAAAAGGTGAACTTTCGGCTGTACTATCCCGACACCCGTACCCAGACGGTGCTGGGGCTGTCGAGCATTGTGATGTGCCCGGCGCGGCTCGATTCCTACTGGCGCACCCCGACGGAGCTGTCGCTGGGTGTGCTGAGTCCGCTGATTCGCGTGCGAACGTCCGTCCCGGTCAGTGCGCTGCCAGCACTGTGCAATGCGCCCTAAGTGCTTCGTCTCATAAAATGGGGCTGCATTTCGAGTGTTACCGTAGGGGCGCAGCGCGCTGCGCCCGTACCAAAAACGATAGAGAGAAGCCGTAAGACTTACGAGATGAATCAGTAAGTGTCTCTGAGGTTCGCCTGATGCGACGCCTGTTCCCTCAACTGATCGTGGTGATGATCGTCGTGGCCGCTGTGTTTGCGGTGCTGATGGCGGCGTCCATCCTCACAGGTCGCCACACCGGGCAGGCGCGGCTGCAACAGATTGAGGCGGTGTTACGCGATGAGGAATGTGCGCTGCCGTGCTTCATGGGCATCCCGACCGACATGAACCGCCTGGGCTATGAGCAGGTGGCGCTGCTTCTGGAACAGCATCCCTACGTAAAGGCGGTGACGGTCGAGAGCGCGTCCTATTCGTACATGACGATTTCGTGGGAATGGTCGGGCGCACAGCCGCCTTTCATTGACGGCAGCCGACTCGGTGAAATCCGCTATGACAACGCCAACGGCTTCCACAGCACCTACATCCCGACGGTGCTGCGGGCGCACGATCTTTATCGGCTGTTCGGCGAAAGCGACTTCGGCGGCACGTTCGCGCGGCGGGATGCGCTGCAATACAACGTGGAGTATCCTGCTCTGCGGCTGTCGATTGCGGCGCGGCTGCCATGCCCCGCTACACTGATGGATTACTGGGACGCCAGCGCGTCGCTGGTGCTGCGCTCGTTTATCATGGGCAACGACACACAGCCGATCACTGCGATTCCGTCGCTGTGTACGGAAGGCTGAAAGTGGCGCTGGGGATCACGTTAATTTTCTAAGCGGTTGGGGCAGGGGCGCGAATAGATGTGAGTTTTCCGTTGCCGCGCGGGGGCGGGACGCTGAAAATAAAGGGAGCAAATGAGACACAAAGGCGCAAAGTCCGCGAAGCTGTTCTAATTCAAAGAAGACGATGAGATTCGCGTTACCTCGCCACACGTTGTCGCTTCGCTTAGACGTGCGGCTCCAAAGGCCCACGCGCATTTAAAGGGTCATTGAGACTTACGTTCCACGCTAGACGCTAAAGCGTCCAGCTACGAACAGCCAAGCGCACTAAAGGCGCTAGAGATTGAACCGTTATAGTCTCTTGTAGTCCCTTTAGTGGACTTGGTTTTTCGGTAGCCAGTCGGCTTTAGCCACTGGCGGGAAATTTTTTCTTTGCGAACTTCGCGCCTTTGCGTCAAATTCTTTCATTGCGGTTCAAAAAATAGCCTTCTTGGAGCTTCAAAGAATGATTCTTGCCTCGGATTGGATTGCCTTTCATGCCGACCGCACGCCCGAAAAGCTGGCGCTGATCGACCAGCACACTGGGCGGCGCTTCACCTACGGCGACTTCAACGACCGGGCGGCGCGGCTGGCGGCCTTTCTGCGCGATACCTGGGATGTACAGCCGGGCGACCGTGTGGCGATCTATGCCAAAAATTGCAGCGAATACTTTGAATTCGAGTTCGCCTGTATCAAACTCGGTGCGCTGATGCTCCCGCTCAACTGGCGGCTGGCGGAGCCGGAACTGCTGTTCATCCTCAACGACTCCGGCGCGAAGGGCATTGTCTATGACGCGGACTTTGCCGAGAAAATTCCGGCGCTGGTGGCCGGGTCGGGCGCAAAGCAGGCGTTGTGTATTCAGCCCTCACCCCCGGCCCCTCTCCCAAAGGGGGAGAGGGGAGAAGGCTGCGTTAGCTATGAGGAGGCGCTGGCGGCTACGAATGAGGGCGTGGTGATGAAACCGCAGACGACGCATGACACCCCGCTCACGATCATGTACACCGCCGGGACGACCGGGCATCCCAAAGGCGTCCTCATCACACATGGGATGACGCTGTGGAACGCGGTCAACATCAGCGTCCCGACCGGGCTGAGCCATGAGAGCCTGCATTATGTGGTGCTGCCCACCTTTCACACGGGCGGGCTGAACCTGTATGCCAATCCCTGCTTCCACCTGGGCGGGACGGTCATCGTCGCGCGGCAGTTCGAGCCGGAACTGACGCTGAACACCATCACCGATCCGGCACTCGGCGTGACGCATTTCTTCGGTGTGCCGTCGATTTATCTGTTCCTGAGCCAGCATCCCGACTTCGACCAGTACGACCTGCGCCACATCAAATCATGGGGCTGCGGCGGCGCACCCATGCCTGTCGCGCTGCTGGAGTGGTACGCCCGGCGCGGCATCGTCGTGCAGTTGGGCTTCGGGATGACCGAAACCAGCCCGACCGTGTTTCTGATCGACAAGCGGCGAGCGCTGGAAAAACCCGCGTCGGTGGGCAAGCCGCTGCCGCATACCCGCGTTCGTGTGGTGGATGATGACCTGAACGATGTGCCGCCCGGCGTGGTGGGCGAGGTGGTCATCTGTGGCCCGAACGTGACCCCCGGCTACTGGAATCGCCCGGAAGCGAACGCCACCAGCTTCACCCTCGATGAGCATGGCAACCGCTGGCTGCACAGCGGCGACGCGGGCATGATCGACGAGGAAGGCTGTATTTACATCGTGGATCGCTACAAGGATATGTACATCAGCGGCGGGGAGAATGTGTATCCCGCCGAGGTGGAGCAGGTCTTGTATCAACTGGAAGGCGTGGCGGAGGCCGCCGTGATCGGTGTGCCGGACGAGCGCTGGGGCGAGTGTGGCCTGGCGATTCTCGTCCTCAGGCCGGGCGCCGAACTGCGCGAGGAAGTGGTGCTGGAACACTGCCGCGCCAATCTGGCGAAGTTCAAAGTGCCGAAGTCGGTGGCCTATCTCGATGTGCTGCCGCGCAACGCCGCCGGGAAGGTGCTGAAACGCGACCTGAAAGCACAGTTTGTCCCGCAGGTCAAGTCATGAAGATCACGAAAAAATTGTGAGGTTCGGGCGGGTAATCTCCGTCGTGTGCGCTACACTCTCTCCCAGGTCTACTTAAGCGGGTTTCTTAGAAAAGATTTTGGGACGAGGGTGGCGACGACGGGAGCAGTCGCCGCCTTTTTGTTTTTAAGACGTTACGCACTTGAACCTTCGCCCTCACCCTAAATAGCGTTGTCCGGTACTCTAAAAGGAGTTATGAAAGTTCACAACGGCTCATTTGCCCTCACCCTAAATCCCTCTCCCAAAGGAGAGGGACTTAACACGCTTCCCTGGTCGTCTCCCCCTCTCCTAGCGTCAGCGGTTGGGAGAGGGGGTCGGGGGGTGAGGGCGGAAAAGCGCCAACTCAATACCGGACAAGCCTTAAATCCCTCTGCAAGAGGTACTCTCCCTCAGGGAGAGGGACTTAACCGCGAAGGTGTCCTTCTCCCCCTCTCCCTAAGCGCAGCGACCGAAGCGGTTGGGAGAGGGGGTCGGGGGGTGAGGGCAACTTCGTAACTTCTATTTTTTATGAAGCCAATCACCACTTTAAAAGGAGTCTTTCGTGTCTGTTCCAACGCTTCCCGGCATTACGGCCAAGACCATTACGTCATCACGTATCACCACCCGCGTTCTGTTCAGCGGCCCGGACGACGGCATTCCGGTGCTGTTCCTGCATGGCAACGCCTCCTCCGCCACCTTCTGGGAAGAAATCATGCTGGCGCTCCCGGCGGGTTATCGCGGCATCGCGCCCGATCAGCGCGGCTATGGTGACGCTGACCGCAGCGTGAAAATCGACGCGACGCGGGGAATGCGCGACCTCTCCGACGACGCGGCGGCTTTGCTGGATGCGCTCGGCATTGAACAGGCGCATCTCGTCGGCCACAGCGCGGGCGGCTCGGTCATCTGGTGCCTGATGATGGACTATCCGGCGCGGATTCTCTCCGTAACGCAGGTCTGCCCCGGCTCGCCTTATGGCTTCGGCGGTACAAAGGATGTGGACGGTACGCCATGCTATGACGACTGCGCCGGGTCGGGCGGGGGCATCGTCAATCCCGGCTTTACACAGGCCATCGCGGCAGGCGACCGCAGCAGCGATAATCCGCAGGCCTCGCCGCGCATCGTGATGAACAGCTTCTACTTCAAGCCGCCGTTCAAGCCCGCCCGCGAGGAAGATTTGCTGTCGTCGCTCCTGAGCGAGCATATCGGCCCGCAGGAATACCCCGGCGACGCGGTGCCTTCCGCCAACTGGCCGAACGCCGCCCCCGGCGTGTATGGCCCGGCCAATGCGCTTTCGCCTAAGTATGTGGGCGATGTGAGCGCACTCTATCGCATCGACCCCAAGCCGCCTGTGCTGTGGGTGCGCGGCAGCGATGACCAGATCGTCGGCGACAATTCGTTGTTCGATATGGGCACGCTCGGCGCACTGGGCGCGGTTCCGGGCTGGCCGGGCGCGGACGTGTATCCGCCGCAGCCGATGGTGGGGCAGACGCGCACCGTGCTGGAAAAGTATCAGGCGGCGGGCGGGCAGTTCAGCGAAGTCGTCATGGCCGATACCGGGCATTCCCCCTTCATCGAAAAGCCGGACGAGTTCAACCAGCACTTCCACGCCTTTTTGCAAGGCAAATAAAAAGATCAGACGCAAAGGCGCGAAGAAAAGGGATGGCTGTAGGGGCGCACCCGTGTGTGCGCCCGTGACGACAGGAAAAGAGCCGATTTGAGGCAAAGACGCGGCGCATGATATACAGCAGATGCAAAGGGTAATAGGGGGCACCCATGTGCGCCCATGATGATTGGGAAAAGAAAAAGGGCAACCCAGAGAGGCAGCAGAGATACGTTATCTAAATGGGATATTCAGTCTAATACTGGGTCTCTATCTTACACTATTGTAATGGGATGTCTACGTTATCTATGTTATGTTGACCCTTTCCGACTTTAGAACATAAGGGGTCAAAGATGAAGCCGAAAGGTCAAGCAAGACGCAAATGGCAAACGCGCTTAGCGGCTGGCGGGGTGGGGATTTGTGGTTTTCTCGTACTCTGTTCAGTGATTGGACAGGCGATAGGGATTTTGCCAACGAGCGAAGAACTTGACCAAACTCGCACCCTTGAAGCTGTCGCTGCCATTGCCCAACAGCAAACTGATATTGCGCTAACACCCTCCAACACATCTACCTCAACGGCGACCTCTACACAAACACCTACAGAGGCACCACGACCAACAAATACTCCGGTCAACGATGCAGCAACACTCCGTGCTGTATTTTCTGTAACGTTGACAGGGATAGCAGCAGAAGCACAGGCTGAGGACGCAGCCAACGACAGCATTGCTACCGCAACCACAATTGTGTTAACGGTCAATGCAGGGCAAACGCTGGTTGCAACACGGTTAACGCCTATACCTGTCACGCCGTCCCCAGCATTTACCAATACGCCGCTTGGGCCAACCACCATTCCCATCCTGACGATGCCTGCCCCAATTACCTATTATGCCGCTTCTGGTGGGGCAAACATCCGCAGCCGTCCTGACCTTCAAGGGCAACAACTCATTCAGATTGCGGCGGGACAACCGATTGAAGTGGTTGGCACAGCACGAGGAGAAGCGGTGAATGGTGGGCCGAGTTTATGGTACGTGGTACGATGGAATGGACAGACCGCTTACGTCTATTCACAAGTTGTGTCCGCAAATGCGCCTGCAAACCCGGCTCCCATGGTACAACCTCCAGCTCAACAAGCACCTGTTGTTGTCCAACCGATTAGTCCTGCCCCTGCGCAACAGTGGGTTTGCACCGGGGATGTTTATAATTGTGGCAATTTTCAGGATCGCACGACCCTGATGAGTTACTTTTTGACTTGTCCGGGAGACCCTTCTAAACTCGATGAAAACGGAGATGGGATACCGTGTGAAAGCCTGCGATAGATCAATGGTTGATGCGGGCGCACACGTGGGTGCGCCCCTACAACATCCCTGTTCTACACGCCTTTGCGTCGCTTTCCCGCATCTATCCTAGATACGCCCGCTGCACACGCTCATCGTCCAGCAGACTCGACGCCTTGCCCTCAATGGTGATGCTGCCCGCTTCCAGCACATAGGCACGGTCGGCATGGTGCAGCGCGAGGTTGGCGTTCTGCTCCACCAGCAGAATCGTCACGCCCGTCTCTCGCAGATTGTCGATAATGTTGAAAATCTCGCGGACGATAATGGGCGCGAGGCCAAGTGACGGCTCATCGAGAAGCAGCAGGCGCGGGCGGCTCATCAGAGCGCGGGCAATCGCCAGCATTTGCTGTTCCCCGCCGGAAAGTGTCCCGGCCATCTGACTGCGCCGTTCAGAAAGGCGCGGGAACAGACCGAACATGCGCTTGATGTCGTCCTCGATTCCGGCGCGATCACTGCGGATATAGGCGCCCAGCCGCAGATTATCCAGCACCGTCTGCCGGGTCAGCATCCGGCGGCCTTCGGGACTGTGCGCGATTCCCAGCCGCACCACCTGGGCAGGGCGTGTGCGCGTGATGTCCTTGCCGTCGTACATCAGCCGCCCCTGACGTGGGTTCAGGATACGCGAAATCGCCCGGAGCGTGGTCGTTTTGCCCGCGCCGTTCGCGCCGATCAGCGTGACGACCTCGCCGGGGAAAATCGATAGGTTGATGTTTTGCAGCGCTTGAATCCCGCCATAATTGACGCTGATGTCGTTCAGTTGCAGTAGGGGCTGCGCCATCGAACTACTCATCCCCCAGGTAGGCCTCGATCACCGCCGGGTCGTTCTGGACTTCCGCCGGATTGCCCAGCGCGATCATCCGCCCGAAGTTCAGCACGGCGATGCGGTCACACAACCCCATCACCAGCGGCACATAATGCTCGATCAGCACAATCGTCAGGTTGAACTCCTCCCGCACCTGCCGGATGAAGCTGCTGAGCGCCTTTTTCTCGTTCAGGTTCATGCCCGCGCCGGGTTCATCCAGCAGCAGCAGCGACGGTTGCAAGGCCAGCGCCCGTGCGATTTCCAGGCGGCGCTGGTCGCCATAGGCGAAGTTGCGGGCTTTCTCCTGGGCGGCGTTCCCCAGCCCGACCAGTTCCAGCAGGCGCATGGCCTTGTCGCGAGTGGCGCGTTCTTCGCTGCGCGAACGGGGCAGCCCCAGGACGCCATCCAGCACACCGCTGCGGGTGTGGATGTGATTGGCGATCATCACGTTTTCCAGCGCGGAGAGGTTGCCGAACAACCGGATATTCTGGAAGGTGCGGGCGATGCCCAGCCCGGCAATGCGGTGCGGCTGCCACGCGGTGATATCCTTGCCCTCATAGAACAGTTGGCCGCTGGAAGGCGGCGTCAGCCCCGTAATCAGGTTGAACATCGTCGTCTTGCCCGCGCCGTTGGGGCCGATCAGCCCGAAGATTTCGCCCGGCTTTACCGCGAACGAGACATGATCCACCGCGCACAGCCCGCCGAAATTGCGCACCATGTTTTTGACTTCGAGGACGGTGGTGGTTGATGTGCCGTTGGAGGTTATTTCTTTTTGTGTCGTTGTGACCATTCAACTTTTTCCTGAGAAGCTTTTTGGATAGTTTTCGTGAGGACACGGCATGCTGTGTCCCTGCGATGAAGGGTGTTTTCAGAGAGTTATGGGTTCGGTAGGGGCGAGGCATGCCTCGCCCCTACACAAATACCTTCTCCGTGTCCTCCGCGCCTCTGTGGTTCAATCATTCATCATGGCTACGGATTGGGCGCTTCCCGCACGGACTGTACCGGCTCGACCGGCTGCGTCAGACCACGCTTCTTCTTGCGCCCGCGATTGAAAATATCGGGCGTAATCAGCCCTTGCGGGAAGAACAGCGTCCCGACCGCGATCAGCACCCCGAAGATAATCAGGCGGCCATCGCGCAGGAACACCGAAAACGCATCATCGGCATTGCCCGCAATCGCCCGCAGCGCTTCCGGCAGGGCGGTCAGCAGCAGCCCGCCCAGAATCGGCCCGGCAAAGGTGCGCGACCCGCCGACGATGACGAACGCCAGATACAGAATTGCCGCGTCGAACGTGCCCTGCCGCGCATTCCACGTGTTGAGGAAATGTGCGCTCACCGCGCCGACCAGCCCCGCCAGCACCGCGCCCATCGTGAAGGCCAGAACCTTATGAAAGGTGACATTAATGCCCATCGCGGCGGCGGCCAGCTCATCCTCGCGGATGGCGGAAAAGGCACGCCCGACTCGTGTGCGTTCCAGGCGGTACATGAAGAAGATGCACAGCAGCAGCATCGGCCCGGCGAACACCAGATATTCGAGCTTCTGGCTTGCGCCCAACGGCTGCGGGATGCCGAAGATGCCCGTCGCGCCGCCCGTGATGTCGAGATTAAGCGAGGTCACGCGCAGGATTTCGACAAAGGCAATCGTCGCCAGCGCCAGATAAATGCCGCGCAGCCGCAGCGCCGCGATGCCGACGATGACCGCGACCACCGCGCACAGCGCCGCCGCCACGCCCATTTCGATCAGCACATAGGCGATGGGGAAGGCCTGGCCTTCTTCCAGCGTAAACACCTGGGTGGACATGATGGCCGCCACATAGCCACCAAGTGCGTAAAAGCCGGGACTCGCCAGCGAAAGCTGCCCGGTCATCAGCGGCAGATAGAGCGACAGGCCGAGCATGGCGGCGAACATCATCTGAATAATCAGAAAACCGTAGGTACTGAGGAAGTCTGCCACGTGTCGTTATACCTTCTGCACCACCGCGCGCCCCAGGATGCCCTGCGGCCTGACCAGCAGGACGATAAACAGAATTGCGAAGGCCACCGCGTCCTTATAGCCGACGTAATCCGCCGGGACGAAGGCCTCCGCCAGCCCAATCACGATACCGCCCACAATCGCGCCGGGGATGTCCCCCAGGCCGCCGAGGACGATCACCGCCAGCCCTTTGAGGCCGAAGGCGATTCCGAAGTAGGGGCCGTTGATGCCGACGCTGATTCCCACCAGCGTCCCCGCGATTCCGCCGATGAAGCCGCTCAGGAAGAAGGTGATGAGGATAAGGCGGTCGGTGTCGATGCCGAGCAGGCTGGCGGTGGTGCCGTCTTCGGCCACCGCGCGCAGGGCTTTCCCCACTTTTGTCCCGTTCATCAGGTACGTCAGCAGCGCGACGATCACCATCGACACAACAAAGATCAGGATTTGCACGGTGCGAATCGGCACAGGCCGCCCGCTCACTTGCAGGATGACCGCCGGGTTTTCCACGAAAAAGCGCCCCAGCCGTGCCGCCGGGAAACTGTAGATTTCCGCGCCCACCAGGTATTGAATGATGTTGACGATGGCGATTGCCATGCCCAGGCTGGAGACGAGCGTCAGCAGTGGGTCAGCCTTCCGTGCCCGCAGCGGGCGGAAGGCGATGCGCTCCAGCAGCACGCCGACCAGCCCGGCCAGCGCTGCCCCGCCCAGCATCGCCAGTACGAACGGCAGACCGAAGGGAAGCTGTGACCGCGCCAGAATGCCGTTAAAGCCGAACTGCGAGCCTGTCAGGGTGTAGGTGAAGTATGCGCCCAGGGTGAAGACCGCCCCGTGCGCGAAGTTGATAATGCCGAGGATGGAAAAAACCAGGGTGTAGCCCAGGGCGAAGATGGCATATACGCCCCCAATCGCCAGGCCGTTCAGCAGATTTTGAATAAACATTGTGGCAAAAACACCAGGAATAAATCAACGTTTTTGGATGTGCTGTTTTATATGGATTTGATTGTAATTCCTTGCGCCCTCACCCCAAACCCCTCTCCCTTATGGAGAGGGGCTTAGGGCGAGACACTCCCCCTTCTACCTGAGGGAGAAGGGGGCAGGGGGGATGAGGGCGCATAAGGCATGAGGCATTGTATCCTTATCGGATACCTCAAGCGCCAGCACCTCAGCCGCCCGGTGTGGCTTCGGGAGTGGCTTCTTCGGTCGCTTCCGGGGTGGCTTCGGCGTCTTCTTCTTCGGTTTCATAGATGCCGATGATCTCGAACGAACCTGTCTGGCCGTCTTCGTTCATGGCGATCTGCGCCACATAGAACTGCCCCTGCACGATCTCGCCTTCGGGTGTGAAGGAGATGACGCCCAGCGGCGTGTCATATTCGCCCGCCAGAATGGTCGCGTTCAACTGGGTACGCAGATCGGCCAGTTCCAGCGTGTCCAGCCCGACTTCGTTGTCGAGGGCGATCAGCGCTTCCACGAAGACCTGCACCCCGGCGAAGGCCTGCGCACTGAACTGCGGCGGCAGCTTGTCCTGGAGCGCCTGATAAGCTTCCACGAACTGCGTGTTGATTTCGCTCTCGAACAGCGGGCTGTAGGCCTGCGCGATGATGATGCCGTCGCACAGCGCTTGGCAGACGGTGAACATATTGGCCGTGTTCAGGCCGTTGCCGCCGATAATCAGCCCTTCATAGCCCAGTTCGCGCAGTTGCCGCACGAGGTTGCCGCCATCCGCCGCCAGCCCGGAAATGATAACAAGTTGCGGGTCAACGCCGAGGATGTTGGTGACCTGCGTGCTGAAGTCGGTGTCGGTCGTCTGGAATTCCTGCACGGTCGCCAGTTCAAGGCCGAGCGCGGCGACGGTTTCCTGGAAGGTGCCGGTTTCTGACACGCTGAAGGCGTCGTTCTGCGCGAACGCCACCGCCACGCGCTCGATGTCGGGGTTCAGTTCAACCGCCTTCTGCACGGCGTTGGGGGCGACCACCGCTACCGGAGCCGACACGCGGGCAATATATTCACCGATTTCGGGGATGCCGCGCGCGGTGTTGGACGGCGCGATCACCGGAACGCCTGCTTCTTCCGCGATAGGGTCGGCGGAGAAGGCCTGCTGGCTGAGCGTGGGACCGACGATGCCGACCACATTTTCCTGATTAATCAAGACCTGGAAGGCGTTGATCGCGCCTGCTTCGTCGCCACCGGTGTCCTGGAAGACCAGTTCGATGGGACGACCATTGATGCCGCCCAGATCGTTGAAGAAGGTTTCCGCGATTTCCGCGCCGATGACCTGTTCCTGGCCGAGCAGCGCGACGTTGCTGGTCTGGGCGACGGCGATACCAATGCGGACGGGTTCGGCGTCCTGCGCGAACGCGGGAGCGATGCTCAGCGCCAGCGCGAGGACGACCAGCAGTAAAATGATGCGAGTTGCTCTAAGTGACATCGTTTTCCAATCCTTTTTATCGTAAAAAACGTGCGTAAAGGTTGACCTGCGTCAGGGTGTCTGGGCGAGCTGTATCGTCAACAGCCGTCGAAAGTCCTCCTTTGCTTTTGCAATTTTGGGTCACAGGGCACAATTGTCCTGCTGTGACTTGCGCGTAGTGTATCACCTGCTTTTTTGAATTGCGACAATTTCCGAACCTGCTTGCTGGCAAACACCACAAATTTCCAAGCGCACCTGAAAACAATCCACAAAGGCTGCAAAGATTACGATTTTTTCTTTGTGTTCTTCGTGACTTCGTGGTTGGTTCATAAAGTTCTTTGCCTTAGCCTGGGGTGAAAACCGCTTGTGTTTTGGACAGGGCGGGGCTACTGTCTTGTCATCCGCAGCATCGGAAGGGGACTCTATGACCGAAGCGAACAACAATACCTTGATCGTGGCCGCGTTTGGCGATCTGTTCCAGGCAGACCAGGCTCTTATCAGCATGATTAAGCTCCAGGCAGAGCATCGGCTCGACCTGGAGGACGCGGTGGTGGTGTATAAGACCGCCGACGGGCGCACCCGCGTCAAGCAGACGATGGAACTGACGGCGGCGGATGGCGCTTCCATCGGCGCATGGATGGGGCTGCTGGTGGGGTTACTGCTCGGCGGGCCGCTGGGTGGGTTGATCTCCGGCGCGGTCGCTGGTGCGCTCATCAGCCGCCTGAATGACTATGGCATCGACAACAAGTTCATCAAGGAAGTTGAGCAGGAAATCCAGCCGGGGAATTCCGCGCTGTTCATCCTGGTCAAGCAGCGCCCCACCGACGCCCTGACGGAAGAACTCAAGCGCTTCGACGCCAAAATTCTGCGGACGAACCTCGCGCCGCTGCTGGAAGCCATTCTCAAACGAGCGCTGCAAGGCGAGGTGCCCGTTGATGATACCCCCGAAGAAACGACGGCCAGCGAGGGTACGACAGACACGCCACCAACCGAAAACCTGTCGGGGAGTTAAGCCGCTCCGTTAAGGAAGCCCACAACACAGCATTTGAACCACAGAGTCCGGACAAAAGCCGTAGGGACACGGCATGCCGTGTCCCTACAATCCGACCTTTGTCATGGGCTTGTACTTAGCGTGGCTGCCGTTTTTCTAGGTGCGTGTTCCGCCCTGCACCATCTCCAGAATCACGTCGGCGGCGCGTTTCTGACCCCCTGCGTCGCGCATCGACTGGCCTAAACGCCGGGTGTTCGCCTTCACCGCCGCATCATTCAGCAGCGCGTCGGCCTGCCTGTGGGTCGTAATCGTGAGGCGTGATGGTTCAGGGGCGACTCGGCGCGTTGTCCCTACTCGTCCTCGCGCCCTTGCGCCTTTCGCTCGGACAGGTCTTCGGCATACAACCCAACCAGCCGCGCCATCAGCACCGCGATGTACAACACGCCGATCACCGCTTCCAGCATGGCGGCGGCCTGCGCGACGGTCGTCACGGGCAGCACGTCACCGTATCCGGTTGAGGTCAGCGTGATGTAGCTGAAAAAGCTCATGCGCTGCCAGGTGATCGGTACATCAGGAGTCGAGGCGATGATAAAGGCGGCGGTGTCCTGGAGTGTGCGCGTGAGCGTCTCAATCACCATGAACAGCGGGATAAACAGGTCGCCGATCAGGATGTAGACCGTAATCGCCGCATACAGCACTTCCCGCGTGACGCGCTGCGTGGTGAAGATAAAATCGGTCAGCACGACGATCATCAGCAGGTGAAACATCACCAGCAGCCCATACGCGCCCAGCGTAAAGGGAACGCTGGCTGGATTGAATACCCAGATCATATTGACCACGAATGTCAGCAGCGCCACCGCCGAGGTCGCGATCAGCCGCGTTCGGTTGACGGCGATCACATACGTGCCGAAGCCGAGCAGCAGCGCGTAGCTGGCGACGTAGAGGACGTTGAAGACGGTATTGATTTCGGTGATCGGGTAAAGCACATTCAGCAGAACAGCAATCGTCAGCAGGTAAATCACTCGCCCGCGCATCTGCTGGTGCGTGGGCTGCTTCGAGATCGTCATGCAGCCGCCTTGCGATGCAAACCTGTTCAATACGCCTATGATACGTCTAATGTGAAATGGAAAAGGATAAAATATCGAGACCGAAACAACGGTTGAGGACATGACGAAAAACAAAGGAAGCAATCTTGGCAGCGACGCGCACATGCAAGCCACGCTCCTGCTTGGCAAGCAAGCGTTCGAGA
>JANRLJ010000013.1:0-28285 GCA_033762735.1 bacterium
CGCCCGGCCTGCGGCTTTTCGACGGGCGGTGTCTCATCTCCTGTTGTGTCTACAGGGGGGGTGGAAAATCGCCACCTCCGCCTCTTCCCCTCCCACTTTTCAGAAGATGAGAACTTTATCTTGACAGCTATGGGGCGCAGCATGCTGCGCCCCTACGCTAACCCCTTGAAACCTAACTCGTTGATTTGATGCAATCGGCCTACCTATACTCTGAGCCGTGCAAGCGCATGATGAACCTGCTGAAGCACGGCTGTGCCTGCTTGCAAAGCGTTTAATCAGAAGTCATAATGTTAAGAGGTCACGAAAACGCAACCATCGATTACAACTCCGAAATATTGCTGTGCCTTCACCGTAATCTCATTGAACCAAATTTAAGAAAGAAGCAATTCAACGCAACCCTACAACCGCATCCTTTTTGTTTGTCAGAGTCGAGGAGAAAGTTTCATGAAACTTTTCAACCGTCTGCTGATGGTGGCTTTACTGCTGGCCGCCATGAGCGTTTTGATTGTCCCTGCCACCGCGCAGGACGGTGAACTGCCGGGACCCGGCGAAGGCGCACCGATCATTTACCCAAACCTGGGGAGTGATATTGCGACGCTGAACCCGATCATTTCGTCGGATGGCTCTTCCACGCAGGTGATTAACCACATCTACCCGGCGCTGATCGGCATCAATCCCGACACAATTGCGCTGGAAGCGGGTGTGCCGGGGTCGCTGGTGACAGGGTGGGAGATCAGCGAAGATGGCCTGGTCTACACGCTGACGCTGCGCAACGACTGGAACTGGAGCGATGGGACACCGATTACCGCGAACGATGTGGCGTATGCTTTTGAGGCGATTGCCAGCGGGGAAACCGACACGAGCCTGACGTATATTCTGGACGACATCGCCAGCGTTACGGCGGTAGACGACTATACGCTGGAAGTGACGCTGAACAATGCGGCCTGCTCCGCGCTGAACAATATCGCGGTCATCCCGGTGGTGCCGTCCCATGTCTACCGCGAACAGTTCCCCACCTTTGCCGACATGAACGAGGCCGGGATTGTGGAACCGGGGGCGACGGCCAACGCCTGGACGTGGGCGAACGTGCGGCCGGGCGAGCAGGTGACGCTGCTGGCCGACCAGAACTATCCCGACGCTATTGTGGGTTATGTAGTGCCGGAAGGCTGGGTGTATAAGAACGTGGCCGACCAGACGTTGATGGTCGAGCAGTTCCTCAGCGGCGAACTGACCTACCTGCAAAGCACCACCGCTGACCGCGTGGATGAAATCCGCGAACTGGGCGATGCGGGCGAAATTCAGGTGTATGAAGCGCCGTCGATCACCGCCCGTTTCATCGCCTTCAACCAGGCGGACCCGGAAAATCCGCAGCCCGGTCTGGATGACAGCGGCAACGCGATTGACCAGGGCTTCCACCCCATCCTCGGTGACGTGCGCGTGCGCCAGGCGCTGATGCACGCGATGGACTGGGATGCGCTCAACGAAGGCGCGATGAACGGCGAAGGTCTGGAAATGGCCTCGCACGTGCTGCCGACCTCCTGGGCGTATGACGAAAACCTCCCGTTCTATGAATATGATCCCGAACTGGCGGCGCAGCTGCTCGACGAAGCGGGTTTCGTGGATGACGACGGCGACCCCAGCACCCCGCGCGTGGCGACCGAAGATGCACTGTATGCTGAACCCGGTACGCCGCTGAGCATCGTGCTGCAAACCAACGCGGGCAACGAAGAAAATGAAAACATCGGCCTGCTGCTGACTGACCAGTGGGGACAGTCGGGCATCGAGATCGACTTCCAGCCCATCGACTTCAACATCCTGGTGGAAGAACTGACCGGCCAGACCTTCGATGCGGTGCTGCTGTTCTGGCAGTTCGCCGTGCCGGATGAGCCGAACACCGGCGTCCGCGCCAACTTCGACCCGGCCAACGACGTTCCGGGCAGCGGTTTCAACGTGACCAGCTACAACAATCCTGAAGTGAACGCCCTGCTGGACGAAGCCAACAGCGTGGAAGGCTGCGACGAAGCCACCCGCGCCGAACTGTACAGCCAGGTCTTCCAGATTTTGCGCGATGAAGCGCCCTGGGCATGGATTGGCGCCAGCATCGTGACCAGCGCCGCGCAGGGCGATGTGATCAACTTCGATCCGCGCCCCGGTGGTGCTCTGTGGAACGAAGACGCCTGGGCGATCTTCACGGATAACTAAACGGCCGCCCTCACCCCAAACCCCTCTGCAAGAGGCGCTCTCCCTGATGGAGAGGGGCTTAAAACCGAGACTCTCCCCCTTCTCCCTCAGGGCGAAGGGGGCGGGGGGTTGAGGATTTGTGCAACCCCTTCTCATCATACGATCAGACGGTAGAGGTGGGGTTTCAACATCCTCTACGTCACCGAAAACAAATCAGTGTGAGGGCGAACCCGGCGGTTCGCCCTTCGCTGCAAAAAGCAAGGAAGCGTGACCGTCTGGAGGCGTTATGCTGAAGTACGTTCTACGCCGTCTGCTACAGGCGGTGCCGACTTTTTTTGGAATTACCCTGCTGGCCTATCTGCTGATGGCGACCACCCCCGGCGGGCCGCTGGGTGCGCTGGTCTTCGGCAACCCTAATCTTTCCCCCCGTGAACAGGAACAGCTTGCCATTCGCCTCGGCCTGAACGACCCCGCGCCGATTCAATACCTGCGCTGGCTGCTCGGCGATGACTGGATGCGCTGGGACAGCGACGGCGACGGCCTTTCCGATGGCTCATTCCTGATCCCGCTGGACGCCAACGGCGACGGCGAGGCGGAGCCGCCCGGCGACCGCAGAGGGATTCTGCGCGGCGACTTCGGCACCTCATTCTTTAACCGCCGCCCGGTGCTCGATCTGCTGGTGGAGCGGCTGCCCGCCACCCTGGAACTGAGTGTGACCTCACTCATCGTCGGCACAATTATCGGTGTCGGCGTCGGGGTGCTGGCGGCCATTAACAGAGGTGGCGTGTTTGACAATGTCAGCCGTATTGTGGCTGTGATTTTCAATGCGGTTCCCGGCTTCTGGCTGGGGCTGATTCTGCTGCTGCTGTTCGCCGTCACGCTCGACATCTTCCCGCTGGGCGACCGCTGCCGGACGACGCTGGATGACAGCTGCCCGCCGCTGCATCAACGGCTGGAGTATGTGGTGCTGCCAGTGTTCATCCTGGCGACCGGGCCGATTGCCGGGTTCTCGCGTTTTATGCGGGCGTCAATGCTGGAAGTCGTCTCGCAGGATTTCATCCGCACCGCCCGCGCCAAAGGGCTGTCTACCCGCACGGTCTGGTTCAAGCACGGGATGCGCAACGCCCTGATCCCAATCGCCACCTTTCTGGGGCCAGCGCTGACCGGGCTGCTGGGCGGGGCGGTCGTGACTGAAACCGTGTTCAATTATCCCGGTGTAGGGCGGACGGTCGTGCAGGCCTTTGTCCAGCGCGATTACCCGGTGGTGATGGCTGTGACCATCTACGCAGCGGTGGCGACTATTCTGGGGTATCTTCTGTCTGATATTCTGTACGCGATTATCGACCCACGCATCCGGTATTAGCGGGCGATGGCTGAGGCATTTTCATGGCGACACACGTCAATTCCAATGGAAAAATTACGCGGCTTGAACTGACCGACCACAGCAAGATCAAGAGTGAGTCGCTGCTCACGCGCGGCTTTCGGCGGCTGCGGCGCGACCGCCTGACGCTGTTCGCGCTGGCAGTGCTGCTGGTGTTCGTGGGGCTGTCCCTGGCCGCGCCCTTCATCACCGGGAATGTTCTGCATGTTGACCCCAACGCCACCAGCCCGCGTGATCGTCTGCTGCCACCCGGCACGGAAGGCCATCTGCTGGGCACCGATCAACTGGGGCGCGATCATCTCGGTCGGCTGCTGCACGGCGGGCGCGTCTCGCTGGCGATTGGCTTTTTCAGCGCGGTCACGATTCTGGTGATCGGGCTGGTGGTGGGCATGGCGACGGGTTATTTCGGCGGTCTGGTGGATGATCTGGTCAACTGGGTGATTACCACGCTGGACGCGCTCCCGGCGCTGTATCTACTGATCGCCGTTTCCGCCCTGCTGCGACCTTCGCCCGGTTCGCTGATTCTGGTGATCGCCATCACAGGCTGGACGGGCGCGGCGCGGTTGGTTCGCGGGCAGACGATTCAGATTCGCAATCTGGATTATGTGATGGCGGCGCGGGCACTGGGGGCATCGCCCTGGCGCATTATGTTCTCGCACATCCTGCCGAACCTGATTTCGGTGCTGGCGATCTCGCTGGCAATTGGCATCGGCGGCGTGATCCTGGCCGAGGCCACGCTCAGCTTCCTCAGCCTGGGTGTTCAGGAGCCGACACCAACCTGGGGCAATATGCTGACGGATGCGCGCAGCTACTTCAACCGCGCCGCCTATCTGATGATAGGGCCGGGGCTGCTGATCTCGATTACGGTGCTGTGCCTGTACATCATCGGCGACGGCATCCGCGACGCTTTCGACCCGCAGGCAGTGGATTAGCGGATTAAAGGACGCCGCATTGCGATCCTGTAATCGGTTCGCAACAGCCGCGTAACACAGCAGCGCTATCCTGAAAAGCATAACAGTCTGATGATATGGGGACATCATCGTAGGCTGGCTACTCCTTCTGCAAAGTCTCTCGCGGTCTGCCTGCTCAACAGACAGCGGGAGATTTTGGTTTATTGGTGGGATACGCGAATACATCCATGCGATTCTGTTGTGGGAGATTGTGCGGGAGGACATACTGGCGAAATCGCCCTTAGTCCTCCCCTACGAACGATCAACGGCGGCTTCGGTAGGGGCGGACTAAGGTCGCAGTTGGTGTTGTTGATGACTTCGACGTTTTTGCGACCGCATGTCCGCCCGCTTATTCTGAGGAGTTGAATAATACAAGAACAGAATTCCTTCACGCCCTCAACCCCCCGGCCCCCTTCTCCCTCAGGGAGAAGGGGGAGAGTCTGGTTATTAAGCCCCTCTACCTGAGGGAAAGGGGTTTGGGGTGAGGGCAAATGCACAGCATCTATTCAATCTTTTGGCTCTGATCTTGCACTACGAAAATCATGGTGTGATTTCTTTTTCGCAGGATTGAGAGATAACGATGTCATTTTGTTGAGACAAATTGCTAAAAGCTAACTGCTAAAAGCGAATTCCTAACCGCTATCGTCCAACTGGACAGCACCCATTTTCATCACTATGATTATGTTTAAATTTGTTTAAATAGGGCATGTGCGATGAATCGCCCAACGCAAATCCTCCTGATTGAAGACGACCCGGCGGTCGCCCACAGCCTGCGCGATGGGCTGGAGCGCGACGGCTACCAGGTGGTGTGGAAGAACACCGGGCAGGACGGGGTGCGCTATGCGCGGGAGCAAAACCCTCACCTGATTATCCTCGATATTCGCCTCCCCGACGGTTCAGGGCTGGATTTCTGCCGCCAGCTTCGCCAGCAGGGGGCTTATCAGCCCATTCTGATGCTGACGGTACAGCGCGACGAAATGGACAAGGTGCTTGGGCTGGAGATGGGGGCGGACGATTATGTCACCAAGCCCTACAGCCTGCGCGAACTGCTGTCGCGCATCCGGGCCTTGATTCGGCGGGCGTATGGGGAACTTTCCATGACCGACGCCGAAATGCTGTACGTGGGCGATCTGCTGGTTGACCGCACACGCGGCCAGGTGCGGCGCGGCGGGCAGCAGATTTCGCTCACACCGATTGAGTTCCGGCTGCTGGTGTTCCTGGCACGGCATCAGGGGCAGGTGCTTACCCGTTCGCAAATTCTGGATGCGGTCTGGGGTTACGCGGCAGACGTGGACAGTGAACGCATCGTCAACGTCCATGTGCGCCGTCTGCGGGAAAAGGTTGAACTTGACCCCAGCGAACCCCGCCTCATCCTGACCGTTCCTGGTATTGGATACAGACTTGCAAGTTAAGGCAAACGTGAATTATTCTGCATCAGACCAGGGTGAAGCCGAAACGTTGAGCAGCGTTTTTCGCCCCGGTGCATCATTGACCACGAGAAACGGAGGCGAACCCCCCATGCGCCCCAAATCCATTCGCTGGCAGCTTCCGCTCAGCTATGCCGGGATCGCGCTGATCTCGACGCTGGCGCTGGGGCTGGTGCTGCTGGTGATTCTGCGTGACTACTATATGCAGCGCGAGCTGGATTACCTGAACGGCAACGCCGGGACGCTGAACCAGGCGGTCACGGCTATGCTGACCGAACAGCGTCCGCTCCCGGTGATTCAGGCCCAGCTTGCCAGTTATTCCTTCCTGTCACAGGTGCGGGTGCGCCTGCTGGACGAGGCGGAGGCGATCATCGCGGACAGCGGCATTCCCAGTCAGCGGAGCCTGCTGTCCATCTCCGCCCAGCCCAATGTGCAGACCGCGCCGCCGCCCACCCCACCCAATCGCGCTTACGACAACAACGCGCTTTATGCGCTCGACCCTTATGTCGATTTGCAGGATTACCGTACACGCATCGACCTGCCGATTGGCATCCCGGTTGAAGATCGTGCTACCGGGGAGCGCGTGACCACGTATTTCGTCCCGGTGATCTCGCTGGAGCGCATTTACCCGTATCAGGCCAGTGACGACGCCGAACTGCAAGCATTGCGCAACGAGGCACAGACCAGCCTTCCTTCCAACTCGGCAGAGTTCACCAGCGTCCTGGCCGCCACCAGCACCCTTTCCGGCTTCAGTCTGAGCGATGAAGTGGAGGAGGACGGGCGGCGTTCTGACCAGCGGGTGCGGCAGGCGCTTTTCGACACCGACGGCGCGGTTATCGGGTATATCGAATTGTCCGACGGCCCCGCCTATGGACGGCAGATCGTCGGGCGGGTGGCGCAGGCCTGGTTCTTCGCCAGTGTGCTGGCGGTGAGCGTTTCCGCGTTTGGGGGATGGCAGGTCAGCCGCCGCATTACCGTGCCGCTGATGGAACTGACGGAGACAACCACTCGTATGGCGCGGGGTGATCTCTCGGTGCGGGCCTACCTTGACCGGGACGACGAACTCGGTCAGCTTGCGGCGGCTTTTAACGAGATGGCCCACCGTGTCGAGGAAATCGTGGTGACGCTGCGGCGCTTCGTGGCCGACGCTGCCCATGAACTGCACACACCGCTGACCGCGCTGCACACCAATCTCGAACTGGCCGAGGACGAACTGCACCAGAAGACGCGCCAGAACTACATCGAACGGGCGCGTTCACAGGTCAAGCGCCTGCAAACGCTCACGGATGGGCTGCTGAATCTCTCACGGATGGAATCCGGCACGGCGACCGAGACGTTCGGGGAAGTGTGCCTTTCCGCGCTGGTGCAGGAGGTGAGCGAACTGTATGCCTCGCGCTCGGAGCAGGCGGGCATCAACTTCGCGCTCAGCCTTCCACCGGAGCCAATCGTGCTCTATGGCAGCGCCGGGCAGCTTCGCAACGCGCTGGGCAATCTGCTGGATAACGCGATCAAGTTTTCGCCAGAGGGGGAGACGATCAGCGTCACGCTGCGCCGGCATTTGAATGCGCTGGAAGTGATGATTCAGGATCGCGGCATCGGCATTCCGCCCGATGATCTGCCGCTGGTGTTCAGCCGCTTCCACCGGGCGCGTAATGCGGTTGAGTTCCAGGGCAGCGGGCTTGGGCTGGCGATTGTCAAAGCAGTCGTTGAGTCGCATCATGGGCAGATCAGCATCGAGAACACCACGCCAGGGCTGCGGGTGGTGCTGCGGCTGCCAGTGGTCATCCCCGTCTATCTGGACGAAAAGGCCTCGTGACAGCAGGACCAATTGAAGCGCCAGATCGTCAAAATCGGCAGGAATACGCTAAGTACAAGCAAATTGAAAACGCGGGGTGATAAACGTGCGTCTGAAATCAAAAACTCATCGCTCATTGCTCATCACTTCTTTTACTGTGCTTAGTACGTCGACAAGATGAGAATGATGGCTTGCGTTGGTACGGGCGCAGCGCGCTGCGCCCCTACAGGTCGTCAACTTTAGATGGTCAATGTGCCAGGCTTACCTTTTTGGGTTCACCAATTTGAGGAGCAGGCCTTGATGCCAACGGTAACGGTTGAGGGTTACGGCGCATTTGAAGTGGAAGCAGGCAGGCGGCTGGTGCGGGCGCTGCTGGAAAACGGTGTCGATATTCTGCACGTCTGCGGCGGATTCGCCCGCTGCACAACCTGCCGGGTGGAGTTCACAGCAGGCGAACCCATGCGCATGACCGCCGCCGAACGCGCCAGGTTACAGGCGCAGGGCTGGCTGGGGCAGGTGCGGCTGTCCTGCCAGATCGAGGTTGATCAGGCTATGACGGTCGAGCCAGTGCTGACCGAGCGCGAGAGTGGGTTCGATGACGCTGGCCCCGAACCCGCTCCCCTGATTACGCCCTCGCCGGAGTGGGTGACGCGCCCGACGCATTAATCATCGTCGTCATCACCACCACCTCTGCCGCCGCCATTACCGCCGCCGGGCGGTGCCGGGGGTGGCGCGACAGGTGGCGCGACAGGCGGCGCGACAGGCGGGACAACGCCCGGTGTGTTCCCGCTTTGACCGGGGGTATAACTCCCAGCGGAAGAGTCGGCGGTTGGCGCCGCATTGCGCTGGCAGAGCGCACGCCAGTTGCGGGCGGGTGCCCAGGACGGCGGGCGGATGCGGCAGTCACCATCGTCGCGGTAGACCTCGCCCGTCGCCGGATTGATGTCGATATTCACACCGATGATCTGCGCCACAGTGGGCGTTTCGATCAGCAGCCCATCCGCCCCCCCCAGGTCGCCGCCCACGCGCACCACATCACCGATTTCCACCACTTGCAGCAGCGGCTCATCGGCGGGCAGCGCGATCTGAATGTCGTAGATCACGATCACGTTTTCGCTGATCGTCTCAACCGGCCCCTCGATCACAATCGTTCCTGGCAGCGTCGGTTCTGAAACCAGATCAGGCGTGACCTCTGCCGTCGGGCTTTCGGTCGGGACTGGCATGGGAGTGGAAGAAGGCACAGGCGACGCGACCACTACCGGGGCAGCGCTCGTATTGGCTGTGGCAGCGGGCGGCTGCGCTGTGCTGGTCGCTGGAGCAGACGTGCTGGATGGCGCGGGCGGCGTCTCGGTCGGTACAGCGGTGGTTGCCATCCCGGTGGCAGTTGCAGTTGGTGCTGTGGTTTGCGTCAGACTCGCTTCCACCGTAACGGTCGCGCTTACAGTCGCGCTTGCGGTCGTGGTTGTCGTCGGTGCGATGGTTGCCGTTTCCGTCGCCGTGAGCGCCGCGCTGTGGTTATCTCTCCCCAGCAGCAGCGCTGTGATGCCGCCCACCGTAATCAGCCCTGCCGCCAGCAGCAGCAGTCCAAGCGGCAGCGGGCCAAGCCGTGATGCCGCGCGATCCAGACGGCCTTCTTCTGGTGCGCTGGCTTTTTCGCGGATGCGGGCAAGCGCCTCCGGTGAAAGAGTTGGTTTTGGAGCATTTGCCAGACGCACAGCGGCTTCGACCAGCGGATCATCCGATTGCGCTGGCACCACGCCCGGCTGACCAGGAGGCAGCGGCTGACCAGGGGGCAGCACCTGACCAGGGGGCAGCACCGAATCGAGCAGATCGCCGAGCGAGTCGGGGTCGTGTTGAAAGTCAGTCATTCCCGCCTCCTCGTAAATAATGGCGCACTTTATCCTCACTGCCGAGTGCGCTCACCAGCAGCACCAGGGCGCGGTGCTGGGCAGATTTCACTGCCGTCATGCTTTTGCCCAGGATGTCGGCCACCTCCTGATGGCTTTTGCGTTCCACAAAGCGCAGCAGCAGAATCGTCTGCTGTTCGTCGTTGAGCTGCCGCAGAGCGCGGCGCAGTTCTTCCACTTCGAGCCGCTGCACTACCTGTTCTTCTGGTTTCGGCTTGCTGTCTTCCAGCGTCTCCGCCAGTTGAATAACCGGACGGCGCTTCTGCCTGCGGCGGAAATCCACCACGCGGGCGGCGGCGATGCGATACAGCCAGGCCTCGAAGGGTGCCCCGGTGTGGCGGTAGCGCGGCAGCCCTTCCAGCATCCGTTTGAACACTTCGGCGGTCAGGTCTTCGGCGTCCTCTGTGGTCGAGACGCGGTAGTAGATATAGCGGTAGATCAGCGGCGCGCAGCGTTCGTACAGGCTGCCGATGGCGGCTTCGTCGCCCTGCTGGGCACGCTGGATGAGAGGCTGCAAATCGAATGTCGCCATGCGCTCCTTTGCCTTTGGCATTGAGAGATGCAACGAGGGTGAGGATAACGCAAAACCGGGCGAAAACGTGAATAGCATGTGGAAGAATCCGGTTTAATATTGAGCAAATGTGCTTCTGTAAAGATCGGTCGGGGCGCAGTACGCCGCGCCGATACACCGCAGGACAGAACTTATGCACTGAATGGGCGTTGTTCTCGTAAGGGAGGGTTTCAAACCCTCCCCTACTGCTACCTTGCGACCGTGCCTTTCATCCGCTGCTGGCGGAACGATGATTTAATCGTCATCGTCGTCATCACCACCGCCGCCGCTGCCACCGCCGCTGCCGGGAGGTGCCGGGACGTAACCACCGGGCAGGGGCGCGACTGGCACCACGATCACATTCTGGCAGCGCCGACGCCATCCCCATGCAGGCGCCCAGGGCGGGGGCGGATTACCGCAGCCGAATTCCTCACGGTAGACGATGCCCTCAATCGAGACATAATACTCCACCCGGATCAGGATAATCACGATGGCGATCAATCGGATGCGGGGCGGCAGAACCACGACAATTGGGCCGCCGGGTGTGGCCGGGGTCGCGGTGCCGGGTGTGGCCGTGACGACAATCGGCGTAGGGGTGGCCGGGGTCGCGGTCGCCGTAACCACAACGGGTATCTGCGTGGCAGGCTGTGAGGTTGCCGTAACCACAACGGGTGTCTGCGTGGCGGGTACGGTTGCCGAAGGGACGAGGGTGGCGGTCGCTGTCCCAACAGCGGTCGCCGTTGCCTCTGCGTCGTCATCATCGTCGTCGTCCTCACCATCGACCGGGTAGGTGCCTTCGATGCGGATGAGGTCGCCGATACGCAGGATGGTCAGAATCGGTTCGCGCGGATCGAGTTCGATTTCGATGTCGTAAATCACGATGATGTTGTTGGTGATGGACTGAATCGGCCCTTCGATCACCACTGACACTTCCAGATCATCGCCCGCAATCGCATTGTTGACCGCGCGGAGCACGGGCAGCAGCGTGCTGATCTGCTGGCCTTCGGGCGTGTCGCTGGCGATGCCGAGCGGCAGGCGTTCCGGCTGCGCGGCCAGGAATCCATCCACGCTCAGGATGACCTGTTCGGCTTCCGGCGAAACACAGCCTGCCGCCGCATTCAGCTTGGCGGTCACGGCCTGGCGCAGCAGATCAACGCTCAGATCATCGCTGATCTGCGAGTTCATCAGAGCGACCAGTTCAGGCCGGGTGTAGCTCTGAGTCCCCAGTTGGAGGGTTTCTACCGGCCATGCTTCCGGGTTCAGTCGCCAGAAATATAGGGTATTGCAGCCAGCGGCATCAGCGGTCACGGGTGTTTGCTGTGCAGAGGTGTCGGCGCTGATCGCGGCGCTGATTCCCAATAAAAGCGCGACCACCAGCAGCAGCGGGGCGAAATGTCGTCGGGATTGCATCAATACATCTCCTTCAATGACCGTGTTGAATTGTTGGTGTCGTTCACGAGCGAAACCGCGTCATCAATGGAGATGTCACAATGGGGGGTAGTGAGCCAATAGTCCTATGGGGGAGGCGGGCTGAGAGGGGAGATCGCCCTCACCCTAAATCCATCTCTTTCAGGGAGAGGGACTTAACACGCTTCCCTGGTCTTCTCCCCCTCTCCTAGCGTCAGCGGTTGGAAGAGGGGGCGCGAACAAGTTCGCGTGGGGGGTGAGGGCGGAACAGCGCCAACTCAATACCGGACAACCCTTAAATCCCTCTGCAAGAGGCACTCTCCCTCAGGGAGAGGGACTTAAACGCAAGGTGTCCCTTCTCCCCCTCTCCACGAGCGCAGCGACCGAAGCGGTCGGGAGAGGGGGTCAGGGGGTGAGGGCAACTGCATAACTCATAAATAGCTGGAATATGATGTAAGACCACTCAGACGAGATTTGAGAAAAAACCCTGATGATGACGTTCACGCGCCGCACCTGGCCGCTCCTGATGCTGTTGATGATCCTATCGTTGGCTCCATCCCTGCAAGCGCAGGAGGCTGCCCCCCTTGCGCCCGAAGCCATCCCCGGCGAACTGGTCTATGTGCCCTTCCCAGTCGAGATTGCACTGGACGGCGACCTGAGCGATTGGGCCGGAATCCCGTTCCAGACCGTCACCACCGGAACACAGCCCCCCACCGACCCGGCGGAAAACGGTGCGTTTACGTTCGCGGTCGCAGCAGATGCGGAAACACTTTACGTCGCTATGACGATGGTCGATGCGACGATTGTCGCGGGGCAGCAGGGCACGGACTTCTGGAACGAGGACTCGCTGGAGTTCTACATCAACTTTTCGGGCAATCTGTTCACCACCACCTACAGCGATGGCATCCACCAGTACATCATCAGCCCGGTCGAGCTGGTGCAGGAGGCCTACGAAGGCGCGACCTACACCGGCAACCGCAGCGCCGACCTGCCGATTGAAACGCGATTGTTCCGCACCGAAGACGGCTGGGGACTGGAAGCCGCCGTGCCAATGGAGTTTCTCGGCGGCGTGACGCATGGGCGCGAGTTCGGTTTCCAGGCGAATGCCAATGGCTCAAGCGGCGAGTCACGCACGGTTAAGCTGATCTGGTCGAGCGCGGATACCGAAGATCAGGCGTGGCAAAATCCGTCGGTGTTCGGTCGGGCGATGTTTGTCGAAGCGGGGCGCAGTGACATCCCGCCGACCGCGACTCCGCCGCCGCCCGTGCCCGTGACCAATGCAGAACAGGAAGCGCAGCGCGTCGCCCAGACCGACTGGCCGGCGCTCGTTCGTGCCGCATGGGAAGGTTATAAGGCCAACTATATCTTCTGTGGCGAAGCCTGCGGCGACAACATGGGACTGATCTTCGACCCGAACACGCAGTATCAGGCCGTGAGCGAGGGCGTGGGTTATGGGCTGCTGCTGGCGGTGATGCTGGACGATCAGGAAACGTTCGACACGATTTACAACGCCGGGCAGTCGATCATGCTGAACCCGATGACCAGCCTGTATCACTGGCGCGTCGATAATCGCGGGAACATCGTTGGGCATTTCTCCGCGACCGACGCCGAGCAGGACATCACTGCCGCGCTGATCTTCGCGCAGGCGCGAGTCGACCGGGGCGAATGGACGCAGCATCGCGAATTCCCCTACGGCGAACGTGCCCGCACGATGATCGATGTGCTGTATCTGTTCGCCATCGACGAAAACCGCTACATCACGCCGAGCGATGCCTGGGATGGCACCGGGCGCGAACTCTCGAATCCGTCCTACTTCTCGCCGACGTGGTATCGCATGTTCGACGATTACGCCGGGACGGATCGCTGGGGCGAGGTGCTGAGCTTTGGCTATCGGACGCTGTATGCCGGGGCGGGGCAGGCGCTTGGCATCGCGCCGGACTGGTCAACGGGCGACGGACAGCCTGCCTATGACTACTGCCTCACGATTGACCGCCGCCGCGACCAGTGCAGCTATACGATGGGCTATGAGGGAATCCGTGTGCTGTGGCGCGTGGGGCTGGACTGCCTGTGGTACGGCGATCTGCGGGCGTGTGAATGGGCGCGGCGGGGCATGACCTTTTTGCGGGCGCTGCCGCCGCAGGAATTCGCCCGGATGTACGATCTGGCGGGCAGTTCGATCATCGACCATCAGAACGAGGTCACGACCGGGATGTGGCTGGTGGCGGCGATGGCGGCGGGCGATGTGGAAATGCAGAATCGGCTGGCGTCGCAGTTCCTCAACCATGCGCAGCATGTGCTGGACGGCGGCTACTTCGGCGAGACGACACAGTATTACTACAATCAGAGCCTCGCGCTGCTGGCAGCGGCGACCTTCTCTGGCGATTTCCGCAACCTCTACGACGGGGGCGAGACCGTCGCCGAGGCGGGACAATAATCCATCATGCGAAGCTGGCACACCAAGATGTGGCACGGCGCAATCTGGCGCGGAACGCTCGTCCTCGGCCTCGTGGTGGGGCTGACGACGCTGCTGGCAATGGTCGTCGGCGCGATGCAGCCCGACTCTGGCAAGCTGGCCTTCTGGTCGCTTCATCCTCAGGGCTATGGGCTGTATGTGATGGATCCCTACCGTCTGCTGGAAATGCGCCTGATGGCCCCGCCGCCGTTTCTGGTGGTCGATCTGCCGCGCCTCTCCGACGATGGGCAGCGGGTGGCCTTCGAGACGGTGCATGAAGGGCGGCTGCGCGTGTTCGTCAAGGACATTCATGGCCGCGTCCTCTACCAGACTGAGCCGGGGATTGAAGACCGCCTGCCCGTCCTCTCGCCGGATGGCGGTCAGGTGGGGTTGTGGTCTGCGCCGCACACGCCGCGCACGGTCGCCCGCTTCCAGAACTGGAGCTTTTACATCATCGATATCGCCTCGGCACAAGCCCGGCAGATCACCGCACAGCTTGCCATGCTGCCGTCTGACCGTCCGCTGTGGTCGCCAGATGGACGGCGCATCGCGGTGCGCTTCTGGCGGGCGGGGTCGGACGAGGGTGTGTTTATCGTGGACGTGGCGACCGGGGAAATCCGCGATGTCCCCGGCGATGTCGATCCGAGCAGCGATCTGGTGTGGTCGCCGGATGGGGAGCAGATCGCCTTTCGCTCTGCGCGTGACCTGAATCCCGAAGTCTATGTGCTGAATATTCACGATGGCAGCCTGCGCAATCTCTCGCACCATCCCGCCAGCGATTTTCAGCCGGCGTGGTCGCCCCGCGCCGGAGAATTCGCCTTTGTCTCCACGCGAGGCGGCGGTGGCAATCTTTATCTGATGGACACGGCCAGCGGGATCATCCAGCAGTTGACCACGCAGGGCGGCAGGCAGCCCTACTGGTCACCGACCGGGTCGCATGTGGCCTTTACGGCGGCGCAGAATAACCGGGACGGCCTGTATGTGGTCAGCCGGGATGGCAGCGGTCTGCGCTTGATTACGCCGCTGACGGAACATAAGCTGTTTCTGGGATGGTTCCCAGTGTCCGCGCCGCGTGCTTCCCGGTAAATTATTGATGATCTAAAGCAGGGGCGAGGCGCACCTCGCCCGTACCACAACTAACCAGTCTGGCATCCCCGTAGGGGCGCAGCATGCCGCGCCCTTACTGAGCGGTTTAATTTTCCATCTCCGCCGGGTTGAAGTATTCCCGCCAGTAGATGATCTGCCCGTCGCGCAGCTCAAAGATGATGGCATCCTCGGCGCGGGCGTGTTTGCCGCTGTCGAGGCGCGTCTCCTGCCATGTCCATTCCAGCGCACACTGGTTGCCCTGCACGATCATGCGCGTCAGGTCGATGTGAACATTGGTGGTGGTGCTGACGGACTTCTGCACCAGGTCGCGCAGTTGGGCGTGTCCCTGATAGCGCGATTTCGGGGTGATGAACACACAGTCCGGCGCGAAGTCCGCCAGAATGGTTTCGACATCGCCATTGATCCACGCCTGCATCTGGCGCTGAACCAGCGCGGCAACCGCATCGGACATGGGATTATCCTCTCAAGTTCAAACCAGCAGAAATTTCTAGCGTGAAACAGGCGTTGCAGTCGGGATTGGATGATGGACGATGACCTCATCGACGGCCTCCTGCCCGATAACCTCGACTTCGACCGTGCGGCTGACCTCGGTCTGATTTTCGTAGCGCACCCGGTAGTCGCGGCGCATTGTTCCCTCGCGCCCGGCCTGAACAAGGCGCTGTTCACCTGCGGGCAGGCTGGTGTCAACCTGGTAATGCGTCTCAAACGGGATCGGGAGGATTTCGGAAAGCAGTTCCTCGCGCACACGGATGACGCGGATGGTCATCGCAGGCGTGATCGGTTGATCCGCAGCGGGCAGGGTGTAATCCTCGCCATTCAGGGCGATACGCGCCTCGGCTAAAGCATCGCTCACGCTGTCCGTCGTGGTGCGCGTTTCCAGCGTGATTCCGTCCACCTGAATCGTGATGGGCTGTGCGCGTTCGATCACGATCTGCATCCCCGCTTCGACCGGGGCTGTCACCTCTGGCGTGACCGTATCCGCCAGAAACACCGTGATGCCCGCCTGGAACAGCGCTTCCCCGACTGTCCCGGCGGTGGTGTAAATGCGCTGTGTCTGGCCGTCATCCACGACAGTGAGTTCGATTCCACGCTGCACCACGATTTCGCTGACCGCCCTCGGCCACTCCGCCAGCGACTCCAGGACAGCCGCTTCGCCATCCAGGAGAATGTGATCGGCGTCGTTGAGAGTCAGACCAGCGGAACGCAGAATCGCCGCTGGGTTTTCCAGTGAGGTGCGCAGCAGACTGGTGCTGCCGTTTACCGTTAGCGACACCAGCCGCGCCCGCCGGATTTCCACCACCATGCCATCTTCCAGAAGCGTGAGCAATCCCGGCGTGATGGTGTCGTTGGCTTCCAGCGCGACGTTATACGTGCGCAGCAGTTCCGCCACCGTGCGTGCCTGGGTGCGCAGATGGGATTCCTGATCGTCGATACGCAGCGTGATATTGATGAAAGGCGGGGGAGAAGCAGGCTGGAACACGACCATCAGCAGCGTTCCCAGCGAGACGATCAGCACCGCGATCATCAGCGACAGCCCGGCAGAGCGCCGGGGCTTAGGCCGTTTAAGCTGGCTGAGCGTCCCCGGACGGGTGGCTTCTTCATTCAGGGGGATGGGCGAATCGGGTTCTGCGAGCATGGGGGTTGTCCGCAGGGCTTGAAGGACGAAAGAATTGGCTCAACTGCAAAAAGTGTGTTTCTTAAACCCCTCTCCCTCGCCCCTCCCCAAAGCGTTGGGGAGGGGGGTGGGGTACTCATTTTATGGTTGAGCGAAAGGATTTTACTTGCTGCGCCTGTTAAAAAGATATAGAAATAAAAAAGATTGTTGCCAGTGTGCTCTCACCCGGGAACCTACGGCACCCAGGGGATGCTCCTTAGTGCTGCTTCCTTTCGGACCTGACACGGTTCGGAGTTCCTGCCGCGCAGGGCCGAGTGCGAGCGAACTGGCAACAATCCTTGACACAAAAAAGTGTAATTGGAAGAACTTTCGTTTATTTTTTGTTGCTTAACGTAGTCGCATTGTAGCAGTGGGGTGGGGGATTTGTCAAACCTTCTGACACATTTTTTACGCGAGGAAGGATGGGGCGCTGCACACACCCCATCCCTTTAAAGAGACGTTCTTACATTTCCATTGCGGCGAAGGGCTGCGATTCGGTGTTGTAGCCCAGGTCTTCGATTTCGGCGCGAACCCCTTCGATGTCTTCGGCGGTCGGGGGTGTGACCGGGCCGATGAAGCCTTCGCCGCTGCCATCCAGGAAGGCCTGGAGGGTGGGCACGGCATCGGAGGTGTTGTTATACAGATATTCGGCGTAGGAGACGTTGTTGGCGAGTCCCACACCCAGGCGGCGTGCCAGCGCCAGGTGCTGCGCTTCCACAGCGGCGATCTGCGCGGCGGTCACGGCGAAGGGGTTGGTTTCTTCGGACTTGCCCCAGATGCGCACCGCGGCCAGATAGGCGGCCACGAAGGTGCGTTCGGCCACGTCAGTGGTGGCGGCGAAGGTGGCGCGGTCGCTGAACAGCGTTTCGGGGACATAGAATTCCGTCACGACCGGGGTCGCACCCAGCGAGGTCAGCAGTTCATAGTGATCCTGCTCCGCCAGGAAGCCAGCCTTCATATAGGCCAGTTCCGCCTCGTCCAGCTCCAGATCAGCGGCGGCGTTGATGGCGGCCAGGTAGTGGGTGGTGGCGAACAGTTCGGCGGTCGCCGCGACGTTGATGATCGTCTGGGTGTCGTCGTCGGCCACGTCCTGGCCGAGAACGCGGTTGAAGCCATAGGTGGCGTTGAAGATGCCGACGGCGCTGGCGACACCGGCCAGCCCTGCGCCCTTCAGAAGAGTACGACGCGAAATCTTGTTCATGAGTTCTCACATCCCTTGTTAAATGGTAAAGCGAGTGTATGGGTGTATCTGCGTACCTTGCTTCGCACTGTCGGGCCCGTGCCAGTCGAAGCGGTTAGCTTGCCGATACACTGTCCTCAACGTCCTCATGCCGAAGGTTGGATGTATCAAACTTTACGAATTTAGCTTTCTCATCCAGCACTCATCTTTTGGGTAAAACTGTGTTCCTTCCGCTAACTGTGCTACACTGACTGCGTACTTCCAAATTATTCCGTACAGGCGCATGACCGATCAGCCCGACGACTCCAAACTGATTCAACGCATCATGGCAAGGGACGAAAGCGCACTTTCGGACATCTATCAGCGTTACAGTCGGCTGGTGTACAGCCTGGCGCTGCGCGTGGTGCAGAACAACGTTCTGGCGGAAGAAGTCACGCAGGATGCCTTTCTGAAAGTGTGGTCTCAGCCACAGACCTGGGATCCGAAGCGGGGGCGCCTGGTCGCCTGGCTGCTGACGATCACCCGACATGCCGCCATCGACCGTCTGCGCAAGGAGCAGCGCCGCCCGCTGCAATCCGCGCTCGAACTCGATGACGCGCTCAATATGGTAGGCAGCGTGGGTGTGATGGACGACCCGGCCTGGCAGGATGGCCGTCTGCTGCGCTCGCTGCTCGAACAGCTTCCCACCGACCAGATTCGCGCCATCGAACTGGCCTTCTTCGGTGGCATGTCGCACAGCGAGATTGCCGAAAGCCTGAACCTGCCGCTGGGGACGGTCAAGACGCGCGTCCGGCTGGGGTTGCAAAAACTCAAGACACTCTGGGTGCAGGCAACCGGGCAGGAATTATAGGTGAAGGGTAAGAAAATCCAGCCTGTAAATCTATTTTTACAGTTTCCGCGTAGTATGCTTAAAGAAGAATGCAGGCCCTATGGCTGCTGTGTAAGTGTAAAGTCGAATGGATAATCTGGAACCCCAACCTACTTCAACGCAGACGGACTGTAGTCGTTTGCGTGATCTGCTCCCGGCCTACAGCATCGGCGCGACCGACCCTGATGAAACAGCCTGGGTGGAATCGGTTCTGCCTGCCTGCCCCGAAGTGGCCGACGAGCTGGCCGAGTATGCCTCCCTCTCGAAGGCGCTGAACTTCACGATTGCGCTGAGCAGCCCGCCCGCCGCGCTGCATGATAAGGTGCTGGCCGCCGCCCGCGCGATGGATGCGAATGCCGCGTCCGGGACATCCACTGGTGCGCCGTCGGCTCAACCGTCCACGACCGTTCTCCCTGATCGGACGCACCCCGTCGCCAGCCCTGGTATTCAAGTGCTGCCCGCGCCGAACAAGCCTGCCCCCAACCGCTGGCTGTGGGCGGCTGCTGCTGCCGCCGCGCTGCTGATTCTGACGAACGCTTACTGGCTGGTGCAGTCGAACGCGCTGCGGCAGGAACGCGACCAGGCGCAAACGCTGGCGGAAGCGCTGGCCGGGGCACAGACCGTCGCGCTGGAATCCACGAGCGCACCCGGAACGGTGTTCGCCACTGTTCTCGTCACGGACGACTCTGCGCTGGTGATTGATGCCGCGCTGCCCGCGCTCCCCGCCGGACGGACGTATCAGGTGTGGGCGCTTGGCGGCGGCAGCCCGGTGAGCGTCGGCCTGCTGAATCCGGGCGCGAACGTCAGCACATTCCAATTGCCCGACTCCGACGGTGAAGTGGTCGCGTTTGCCATCTCTGAAGAACCAGAAGGCGGCAGCCCACAGCCCACCACCGTCCCCATCGCCACAGGCGAGGTGTAGGATGACAGTACGCTTCCCGGAACTGCGGTGCGGGCGTCCCCTTTTGTCAGATGAGTTTACGATGAGGTTTCGCCCGCGAGGGTGAAACCTTAACTCCCCGACAACTAGCCCTTAAACAGCCTGCGGTTAACTAAGGCGCGACTGACCACAACGCGCCGAAAGTATGCCCGCTGGCATGAGCCGCTTTTTTGCCCTTAAACTGCTGCGAACCCTGCTTACGCTGTTTGGCGTGGTCACGCTGACTTTTTTCCTCAGCCGGCTTTCGGGCGATCCGGTAGCGATGATGCTGCCGCAGACGGCCACACCAGAGGATTACGCCCGAATCCGCGCGTCGCTTGGCCTCGACCAGCCGATCCCCGTACAGTACGCACTCTATGTGGGCGATCTGCTTCAGGGCAATTTCGGACGGTCGATTGTGTTCCAGCGTCCGGCGCTGGAAGTGGTGACGGAACGGCTTCCGGCGACGCTGGCGCTTGGTGTACCCGCGCTGGTGCTGAGCGTGGCGCTCGGTGTGCCGTTCGGCATCTGGGCGGCGCAGCGGCGCGGCGGCCTGTTCGACCGTTTCATCATGACGACCACGCTGGCCGGGCAGTCGCTTCCCCCGTTTTTTATCGGAATCCTGCTCATCCTGTTCTTCGGGGTCACGCTGCGGCTGCTGCCGACCTTTGGCAGCGATAGCTGGCGGCACTTCATTTTGCCCACCCTGACGCTGACGATTTATCCGCTGGCGATCATCGTGCGGCTGACGCGCTCCTCCATGCTGGAAGTGATCCACCAGGACTACATCCGCACCGCCCGCGCCAAGGGGCTGCCACCGCGCGCGGTCACGCTGAACCATGCCCTGCGCAATGCGCTGATCCCGGTGGTAACGGTAGTGGGGCTGCAAGTGGCAGCGGTGCTGAGCGGCGCGGCCATCGTGGAGACGGTGTTCGCGTGGTCGGGCATTGGGTCGCTGGCGGTGCAGTCCATCGGCGGGCGCGATTACCCCGTGATTCAAACCATCGTGCTTCTTTCGGCGGCGGCCTTCGGGCTGGTGAACCTGGCTGTTGATGTCCTCTATGGTCTGCTGGACCCGCGCATTCAGCGGCGGTAAAGCGGTTTGCGCCTCATCCTGACAATTCGTATGCAAAGCCCGACACGATCATGACGACGACCAGCCTTCAGGAAATCAATCTTTCGCCCGTCCCTGCCGCGCTCCCGCGCCCTCTGACGCTGCGTGGGCGCATCCTGCGCCGCATGACCGGGGCGGTGGTGGTCAGCATCCTCTTGCTGATCGCACTGCTGAGCGTGACCATTTTCGCGGAGGTGTTTGCGCCGCACGACCCTGGCCTGCTGAATTTACGGGCACGGCTGGACCCACCCGGTACGCCCGGTCACATCTTCGGCACCGATCAACTGGGGCGCGATGTGCTCAGCCGCACGATTCACGGTGGCCGCATCTCGCTGCTGATTGGCGCGTCTTCCACCGTGCTCGGCCTGCTGCTGGGCGTAGGGCTGGGTGTGCTGGCGGGCTATGGGCGCGGCTGGCTGGACGAAGTAATCCTGTACCTGGTCGATCTTCAGCTTTCGCTGCCGTTTCTGCTGCTGGCGGTGGCGGTTGCGCTGGTGCTGGGGGATTCGCTCCCGGTGCTGATCGGGCTGGCGGCGCTCAGCACATGGCCGGTCTACACGCGCGTGTGCCGGGGGATGGTGTTGTCGCTGCGGGAACGTGACTTTGTGGTCGCGGCGCGGGCGATGGGCGCGGGCGACCGCTATATCATGCTGCGCCATCTGCTGCCCAATCTGGTCGGCCCGGTGATGGTGCTGGCGACGCTGAGCGTGGGGCGCGTCATTCTGCTGGAGAGCGGTCTGTCGTTCCTGGGGATCGGTGTGCAGTCTGCCGATTATCCGACCTGGGGCAACATGATCGGCGAGGGGCGCGAACAGTTGGCCGCTGCGTGGTGGATCGCCACCGTGCCAGGGGTGGCGCTGGTGCTGCTGACGATGGCAATCGGCACCCTGGGCGACTGGATGCGCGACCTCACGGATGTATCACTTGGATAAGGGTGTATGCGGGAACGCCTGTCAACCGACAGTCCCCGTCATGATAACCAGTCTTCTTCGCACGCTTTTACTTTGAAAGGACTCGACAAAATGGCAAAAGTGACTCGTCGTACATTCCTCAAGCTGGCCGGGGCGACCGCCGCTGCCGCCGCGCTCCAGCCGGGGATGAAGCTGTTCGGTGTGCCCGCGCTGGCACAGGAAGCCCGCCCCTTCAACATCGGCATCAACGCCGAAGTCCTCACGCTTGACCCGCACCACGCGCCCGCCGCGATCATCGGCGCCCGCATCTATGGGCAGATTTTCGACTCGCTCACGCGCACCGACACCAGCGGGCAGGTGCTTCCGATGCTGGCGACCGAATGGGCACAGGCCGACGACACGACCTGGGTGTTCACCCTGCGCGATGATGTGGTCTTCCACGACGGTACGCCCATGACCGTGCGCGACGTTGCCTACAGCCTGAATCGGCTGCTGTTCAGCGAAAACGAAAGCATTATCCGCCCAACCTTCGCACCCTATTTCGCCAGTGTGGAAGCGACCGGCGACACCGAAATCACCATCACCACCCCCCAGGTCGACCCGCTCATCCCGCTGCGTCTGGCCTCGTTCTATGCCTGCATTATGCCCGAAGCCTACACCGAATCCGCCGGGTTCGATACGGTGCAGACCGCGCCCATCGGCACCGGGCCGTACAAGGTGCGCGAACTGGTGGCGGGCGAACGGCTGGTGCTGGAACGCCACAGCGAATACTGGGGAGGCGAACCGCCTGCCAGCGAAGTGACGTTCCGCCTGATCCCCGAAAACGCGACCCGTCTGGCGGCGCTGCAGGCGGGCGAGGTTGATCTGATTACGACCGTCCCGCCCGACCTGACCGCTCAGATCACGGACAATGGGCTGCGGGTCGATCAGGTGCTGCTCTATAACTTCATGCTGACCTACTTCAACACCAAGACGGGCGTGACCGCCAACCCCGACATCCGTAAGGCGCTGAGCCTCGCCATCGACCGCGACATCATCGCCCAGGAATTGTGGAGCGGGACGGTGCGCGCCATGAACGACTACTACTTCCCGACCGAGTTTCCCTACGACGCAGCCCGTAGCTTCCCTTATAATCCTGAAGAAGCCATGCGCCTGCTGGAACAGGCCGGGTATGCTGGCGAGGTGCTTGAATTCACGCCGCCTTCCACCTACTACACCAACGGCCAGCTCGTCACGGATGTGATTAACGAGCTTTGGAGCGCGATTGGCGTGAACGTGGAATACAGCCCGCTGGAAACGCCGCAGTGGGCGGAACGCTCGCTGGGCGGCCAGAACATTGCCACACTCCAGAGTTTCGGCACGGGCGGTGACCCGGCGCTGAACGGCAGCATCACCGCCTGGGCATCGTGGATGGGCAATTACTACACGCCCGATGAGGAATTCAACGCACTGGCGGCGGAAGCAGGGGCGAGCAGCGACCTCGACCTGCGCCGCACCAACTACCGTGCAATTGCCGACATCCTCGACCGCGACACGCCGATTGCGCCGCTCTATCAGTCTGTCGAGTTTTACGGTGTGCGCGATGGCGTACAGTGGACGCCGCATCAGGAGTTCTACATCAATCTGCGTCCGGGCGAGTTCAGCTTCTAAGCGCGGGCGTCGTTTACATGCCGGGCGGGGAGAAGCCTCGCGCGGCCAGTCAGTCACAGAGGCGAGGCGGCTTGAAGCCGTCTCCTTTGTGTTTCCAACCCGGTATTCCTTTCGCTTTATCCGTCTGTCTTCACCCCCTCTTTATTCAGACAGGGTGAGGAAGGCCGTTTGTTTTTGGAGAAGACATCATGCCCCAGAAATTGATTGTGATTATGATTGACGGCGTAAGCGCCGACTATTTCGCCAGCGAGCGCGGGCGCTTGCCCCATTTAAGTGGGCTGGCGGCGCGCGGCCTGACGGTCGAAAATCTGCATTCGGAAGTGCTGGGCATTTCGCTCGGCGGGCGCACCGGAATGCTCACGGGCGTGACGGCGGACGTGAGCGGCGTGTATGGCAACCTGATCTATGACCCGGCAATGGGCCAGTTCCGCTATGCCAATCCCGATGATATTCGCGTCCCGACGATTGCCGCCCGCGCGAAGGAAGCCGGGCGCGACGTGGCCGCGATTGGCTTTGGCATGATCCGCCCCGAAGACACGCACAGCTTCAAGCCGCCCTGGTGGGTGACCAGCTTTGTGCAGCGTGCCCGCGATGCTGAGCCTGTGCCCAGCGATGCCGCCTGGATGCGCGTCTTCGGCAACCAGGACAGCGGCGAACGCTTCAACCGTGCGTGTGACCGCGCCGGGTATCCGAATGGCTGGCCGGTGATGGAAGTCACCAATCGGGCAGAAGGGCTGCTGTATGGGCTGATGTGCGACCAGCACGCCCTGAACTGGGTCGGCATTCTGGCGACGGACGAAGAAGCGCCGGATTTCATCATCGCTGAATATCTGATTACCGATACCGTACAACACTACACAGGCTACAAGAGCACGATGTCGCACTGGTCGATTGCCGATGCGGATTCGATGGTGGGCGTGATGCTGGAACGGCTGCGGGCTGCGGGCGTGGAAGATCAGTGGAACATCGCTGTGATGAGCGATCATGGGCACAGCGTGATCGAACAGGCCATCCACCCGCAGGTCATCATCCCCGGCACCGTGATGCAGAGCGAAGGCAGCGTGCTGAACGTCGTCCCGCGTGATGCCGCGCATCTGGCCGAAATCACGGAAAAGCTCGCGGCCTACGGTGTCGAGCCGTTTCATGTGGAGTATGTACCGGAGGACGTGCGACCGCTGCTCGCCAGCTTTGTCGCGCCGCCGCGCACCAGCTTCGAGCATGACAACCCCGATGAAACCGAACCCGTCGGCAAGCCGGGCATGACCTCAAGTCACGGGCTGCGACCGGGCGACCCCGGCGATGATCGCTTTGCGGTATTTGCCGGGCCGGATGTACCGCAGGGCGTGGTGAAGGAAGCCGATGCCGTACAGGTTGCGCCCACCTTCGCCGCGCTGCTCGGCCTGCCGCTGGATGGCTTCCCGGCGTCGCCCATCTTCGCGCTTAAGGAAGACGCAGTGACGAGCGCTTAACAGGGTTCTCCCTTTTGCCAATCTGTCTGCACAACACATTCAGGAGTCCGCATGGATGTGTTGTGTAGGTTTACCGCATCTATTCCCTCTTAATGCTTCTCATCAATTCTTTAGCTTATCCCCCTAAAAATGAGGGGTGGATAACCCATTCTCATCAATTATGCTTACAACAGTCTGCTTTATTCCGGTACGGAGCAGGCAGACATCCAAGAGGGCCGCGCGGCGACTGTCCGCTGCCTACTTCCCAAATCTATGAAAAAGACAACCGAGGAGACTTATGGCTCTGAAGCAGGCCGCCCCCACGACCCGAACGAGCGATATAACCACATGGCATACTGCCGATACTACAAGTATCCTGCAACAGCTTGATGTATCCCCCGAAACCGGGCTGCGCACTGACCAGGCTCAGGCGCGGCTGACGGAATATGGCCCCAATGAACTGGTCGAAAAAGGCGTTAAAAGCCCCCTGGCGATTCTGTGGGAACAGCTCACCAATCCGCTGGTGATGCTGCTGATCTTCGCGGCGGTGCTTTCCGGTTTGCTGGGCAAGCTGGACAGCCTGATTGCGATTTCGGCCATCGTCGTGCTGAATGCTATTCTGGGCGTGGTGCAGGAATACCGTGCCGAACAGGCGATGGCCGCGCTGCGCAAAATGGCTGCACCGCTGGTACGAGTGCGCCGGGGTGGGCAGGTCTTGGATATTGCCTCACGCGATGTTGTGCCCGGTGAAGTGATTCTGCTGGAAGCGGGCAGTATCATCCCGGCGGATGCCCGTGTGTTCGAGAGCGCCAACCTGCGTGTGCAGGAAGCCTCGCTGACGGGTGAATCGCAGCCCGTCGATAAGGACGCTTCAACCTTAGATGATCCCAAAGCGCCGCTGGGCGACCGTCACAACATGCTCTATATGGGCACCTCGGTCACGTATGGGCGCGGAACGGCGGTGGTGGTCGAGACGGGCATGAAGACCCAGCTTGGCCGCATCGCCGAACTGATCCAGACCGTCAGCAGCGAAAAGACGCCGCTCCAGCGTCGCATGGACGAACTCGGCCAGGTGCTGCTGCGCGCTGCCATCGTTGTCATTATGATCGCGACTGCGATTGGCCTGTTTATCGGTGAGCCGCTCCTCCCCAGCCCTGATGACCCCAACGGTTATTCGGTGCTGATTGACGCGGTCGCCATTGCGGTTGCTGTGGTGCCGGAAGGGCTGCCCGCCGTCGTGACGATTGCGCTGGCGCTGGGTGCACAGCGGATGCTGCGCCGGAACGCGCTGATTCGTAAGCTGCCTGCGGTGGAAACCCTCGGCAGCGTGACCACGATCTGTTCCGATAAAACCGGGACGCTGACCGAGAACCGCATGACCGTAACGGTGGTCGATGTGGCCGGGCAGCGAGCGAGCATTCAGGAATTGGTACAGCAGGGCATAACCAGCCTGGTCAACAGTAATGGCCGGGGAGAAACTTCCGCGCTGGCGACTGATGCGGTGACGCTGATGGCCGGGTCGCTGTGCAACGACTCCGTGATTGATCCCAAAGGCGGGGGTGAGTTCCATGTGGTGGGCGACCCGACCGAAACCGCAATTGCGCTGGCAGCGGCGCACTTCGGGCTGGTCAAGCCGCAGTTGGAGACGGTCTTCCCGCGTGTGGGCGAAGTCCCCTTCGACAGCGACCGCAAACGCATGACCACCATCCACAACTTTAACCAGACTATCAGGGCAGACCAGGCAGAACGCTACATGGGCGAACTGCTTCATGCCACAGACACCGATTATCTGGCCTTCACCAAAGGGGCAGCGGATGGTCTGCTGGCGTTAAGCACACACGTCTGGCATGAAGGCCACCCCGTCACGATGACGGACGAATGGCGGCGGCGCATTGAAGACGCCATCAACCGGCTGGCGCAGGATGGGCTGCGGGTTCTGGGTGTCGCCTTCCGTCCGCTGAGCGCTGCCGATATGACGGGTGGGACGTGGACAGCCGAAAACGTCGAGCGCGACCTGGTTTTCGTCGGCATGGTCGGCATCATAGACCCCCCGCGTGTTGAAGTGAAGGAAGCGGTGCGCGTGGCGAAACAGGCCGGCATCCGCCCGGTGATGATTACGGGCGATCATCCGCTGACCGCGCTGGCGATTGCGAAGGAACTGGGCATCGCCCAGGAAGGCGACCGGGTACTGACCGGGCACGAACTGAGCAGCATGTCTCAGGCCGAACTGGAAACACACGTGGAGGCCGTCCCGGTGTATGCCCGTGTGTCACCGGAAAACAAGCTGAACATTGTGCAGGCGCTCCAGAACAAAGGCCATATCGCCGCGATGACGGGCGACGGCGTGAATGATGCGCCCGCGCTCAAGCGTGCCGACATCGGTGTGGCGATGGGCATTACGGGAACGGCGGTGAGCAAGGAAGCGTCGGACATGGTGATCCTGGACGACAACTTCGCCACCATCGTCGCCGCTGTCAGCGAAGGCCGCACGATCTACGACAACGTGCGCCGCTTCGTCAAATATCTGCTGGCGAGCAACACGGGCGAACTGTTCGTGCTGCTGACCAGCCAGCTTATCGCAGGGATGGGGCTGCCGCTCACGACGCTGCAAATCCTGTGGATGAACCTGATTACGGACGGCATCCCGGCGCTGGCGCTGGGCGTGGAGCAGCCCGAAAAGGGTGGCATGAACCGCCCGCCCTACGGCGCGAATGAAAGCCTGTTCGGGCGTGGGCTGGCGCGGCACATCCTGTTCATCGGGCTGCTGCTGGGCATCACCGGGCTTGGCCTGGGCTACTGGGCGTTTTCCAACGACATTCGCGCCGCCAATGGCGAACCCGCCTGGAATACGATGCTGTTCATCTTCCTGGCCTATGCCCAGATGGGGCACGCGCTCGGTCTGCGCAGCCACACCGAGTCGATTGTGAGGATGAACCTGTTCGGCAACCGTCTGCTGATCGGCGCGGTGATTACGACCATTATCCTGCAACTGGTGGCGATCTACACGCCGTTCTTCAACAACATCTTCAACACCAATCCGCTCACTGTGCAGCAACTGGCGCTCTGCGCCGCAGTGAGCCTGATCGTGCTGTGCGGTGTGGAACTGGAAAAGCTGTTGATGCGGCGCGGCATTCTGAAGTAAGAGGAGAGCCGCCCTCAAATCTGATCGCAGGGGCGACCCGGTGGGTCGCCCTTACCGAACGGGATCTTTAGAAACTGACCTTACGTAGACTACCATTGCTTGCCCTCACCCTAAATAGCGTTGTCCGGTACTCTAAAAGGAGTTATGAAAGTTCACAACGGCTCATTTGCCCTCACCCTAAATCCCTCTCCCTCAGGGAGAGGGACTTAACACGCTTCCCTGGTCTTCTCCCCCTCTCCTAG
>JANRLJ010000014.1:0-22899 GCA_033762735.1 bacterium
TTCAGCACGTGCGTGGTGATCTCCCCCTGCGGATCGGCCACCACCAGCGAGTGCCCGGCCAGCATCCGATCCGCGATGGCGGGCAGGATAATGCCCTGCGTCTTGCCCGACCCCGGTCCACCGAGGGTGAGGATGCCGCGGGCGATGTCCTCCCCGCTCAGCGAAAACCTCCCCGTTCCCAGATCGAGGCGGCGTTTCCCATCGCCCCAGAACGCGCCCAGCAGCGTCAGCCCTTCGGCATCCTCTCGGCGGAAGCGCTTGTACTCCCTTGGTGTACAGAAGTGCGACGAACCAAGCGCGCCACGCTTGACCTCGGGCTGACGCATCCGGTCGAGCCGCTCCCGCAGCCACCCGCCATTTTTGATGCCGTTGTGCAAGCCAATATTGACCAGAAATCCCGCAAAAACCAGCAGAAACCCACTCAGCAGCAGGCGCGCGGAGTCGAGTTGACGCGGTGCACCGACGAGGAACTGGATGACTTGATTAAGAGTAGTACGAGTTCGGCTTCGATGAAGGGCAAAATCCCCAACGAGTGTGAGGTAAAGCGCAGTCACGGTCAGCGTGATGAGCAGATGCAGTCCGACCCGTCCCCCACGCTTCCAGCCCTGCCACTGCTGCGGCTCCGTGGTGCGCTGGATGCCTGCCCCCAGCAGCGCGGCAAAGACCAGCGGGGCAGGCAGTGCCAGGCACAGCAGCGGTGCAAGACACGTGCCGAGCAGCGCCCGGCCATCGGTGAACAACCAGTAGATCATCGGCGTGGAAACCAGGCATCGAGATCATCAGCAGCGGGTGGCTCTGGCTCAAGCTCTGCTTCTCGAAGTTTTCGCCACTCCGGCCCGACAATCGTATCCAATTGCGAGGCGAAATGGCGGCTGGCGATGTCCCGAAACAGAGCATCATGACCACGTTCTTTGTTGTTGTAGATGGGGAGGCGTTCGGCAATCGAGGGAACCGTGCCGGGCAGGATGACATGGGTGTGAAGCTGCTGCTGCGGTTCGCTGCCGTCCTTCGGCTCGGTCTGGCGGTCATGAATGACAAACGCAAATTCGGGGACATCGTATCCCCTGGCTGTGTAGTAATCCTCCACCACGCGCTCGGTCAGGGCACTTACCACAGCTCGTCGCTGCTCGGGTGGCACGAGTGCCATGAGGTCAGGCGCAGGGGAGACCACCCATGTCCATGCCAGCACATGCTTGCTCTGAAATTGCTCGCAATTCTTGAGGATGTCGCCGTGATGCAGCCCCAGCCCGCGATCCTGCCAGCGCTCGCAGCTGCGGTTCTGCGCCAGGTGATTGTTGCGCGTGTCCCTGTACTGAACATACTTTAGCAACCCCTTCAACCCGGCTCGACCCGTCCCGCGTCCGGGGCGCTGCGGTCCTTTGTAGGCGAAATCCACCACCACAATCGCCTTCATTCGTCCTCCAGCCGCATTTCGCGCACTGCCTTCATTTGCGCCAGCACCGTTTTGCCGTCGCGCCGGGCAGCGATGATCGCCTGCTCGACCAACTGGCGCGTGGCGGAATCATCTGCCGTGAGCAGGAACAGCAGCACATTGAGATGAAAGGTGAGTGCCGCTTCGAGCTGGTCAAGGCGCTCCTGAAAGGTGCGAGTGAAGTGGCGGCGGGAGCTAGCAATCTGCTCCTGCTCGTCGAGGTAGCGCCGCACTGCCTCGCGGATCAGGTCGGCTTCGGTGGTGGAGCGCTCGCGCTGGCTGAGCAGCAGCACCAGCCGCTCGTGCATGGGCAGCGGCAGCGAGATACTGCGGCGGATGGACTGGGACATGCGAGATTTCCCCTGACACAACGGCTTCTGCTTCCATTATGCCAGCGGGTAGAGGATGAATTTGCGGAGTCTTTCCTCTGATGGAAGGAACTTTCCCCGTTTCTCATGGGAAAGTTTCCTTGAGCAGCAAAAAGGCCGCATCTACCCAAGCAGATACGGCCATAGATGTTGCTTCGCGACGTCTTACAATTGTTATGGATTGATCTGGACGATCTCCACTCCAGAGACAAGCGGCCGGTTGACGCTGGCGGGCGGGAAGTTGATGTTGAGCGTTCCATCCGTCACATTCACGCTGAACGTCCGCACCTCCGCCGCCATCGACCCAATCGCGGCGTTGATGTCGTAGTTATCCAGCACTGTCGCGCCTTCGATCTCCACATCGAACACACGCCGATTGTTCCCGCTCGGCCCACGTCCCGTCGCGCCCGTGAAGTAAATCTCTGCGAAGTGCAGCCGCACACTGTATGTACCGTTCGTCACCGGGAAGGCATAGCTGAACCCCGCCGTATCGCTGTCGGTGCTGCGGCCATTGTTGTAGAGCGCATCGTCGGCGGTGTAGGCAATCGCGCCGCTGAAGGACGAGTTGCGCCCGCCCGTGAAGTAGTTGTCCGCCGCCCACACGACTCCGGCCGCAGAGGCATAGCCGCTGCCGCCGGAGTCGATACGATAGGCCACTGTCTCCGTCTGCGGGACGGCAATCACGGTGTACATTGTCCCGGCGTTGGCCGTCGCGTTCCCGCCCAGCACCACACGCCCGGCGGGGAAGTCGCGTCGATACAGTCGCCGCGCCAGGCTGCCGATCTGATCGGTGCCGACAATGTCCTGCCCGGTGTCCGTCCAGCTTGCCAGCCAGCGGGGGCGGGTATAGCGTGTGTCATAGGCGACATAGACCGCCGCGCTCTGTGCCAGGTCGAAGCTGAGGAAATCGACGGTGGTCAACTGCTTGTCATCGTTGGCGGTGCGGATGAAGTCCTGCCCGGCGAAGGCAGCGGGGACAGTGCTGAAGGTGTATGCCCGGTCAATGAACATCGTCTCGCTGGCAGCCACCGTGTCACGCTCGTAAGTCTTGCCGTTGGCGACGGTGATGTTGGAGATGAGGCTGCTCGGTTGTGGTGTCGCAGTGAGTGATGGGGTAGGTGTGGATGTTACGGTGGATATAGGGGTTTGCGTTGTGGGAGATGTCGTTATAACAGGTTGCCATGATGGAGAAATATTGAAGGCATTTAAGTTTGTTAAGGTAACTTGATTGGAGCCATCAGTATTCATTACGACAACTTGGGGGAAGTTTCCTCGACGTGCGGAGAAAACGATTTTTGTACCATCAGGCGACCAAGCTAAATCTCCAACATCACTTGTTTCATTTGTCAGAAGTTGCTCGGATAAATTAGTCATATCAAGTATGTAGATATTCTCGTTGCCATTACGATCAGACCAAAATGCAATTTCAGTACCGTCTGGTGACCAAGAGAGATTTAAATGAGATTCATTGTTCATAGTTAAGCGATTCAAGTTACTTCCGTCAGGATTGGAAGTATAAATTTCAAATGCACCGGTCCTATTTGATGAAAATGCGATCTGGCTACCGTTTGGTGACCAAGTTGGACTATTATCCTCTCCTCCATGATTAGTAATGTTGATTTGGTTCGTTCCATCAGAATTCATGACATATATTTCGTTATTACCATCACGATATGATACAAAAGCTATTTTATTACTATCAAAGTTCCAAACAGGACTCCCATTATTGCCTTCTGTATTGGTAAGGCGAGTTACATTAGTCCCATCACTACTCATGGTGTAAATTTGTGAACCCTGATCACGTCTTGATACAAATGCGATTTTAGTACCATCAGGTGACCATGCTGGCTCACCATCAAATACAGAGTTGAATGTGATGGGAGTAAGGCTTTCACCATTTGGATTTATTGTGTAAATCTCAAAACCATCAATACTACCATTACCTCCATTATCAGAAGCAAATGCAATCTTTCCGTTAATCAGAGAAGTTCCTTGAGCAGAAACCCCAACTAACAACACTAGAATAACAAGGATTAACATTAGTAGATGTAAAACCTTTGTCAGATTTTGATGTTTTATTGACATTAGCATTTTGACCTCTCTCATAAACTTACGGGTTATCACAAGAGGATAAGCTATCGAGTCGATCTTCTGTTGTCGTTATAATTGCGACTATAGTGCAATCAGGTGGGGTTAATGTTGTACCAACAGGGACACTAATCTCACTCTGAGGTTGTTCGCGATTATCACCGTAAACAATATCAGTGTTGTAGGTAGTGAGGATACGAGAATTGTAAAACCAAGTATGAATAATGATGTGACCCTTGTTCTCATCAGGCGTAGAATGAGTATATGAGGTAGTGCCAGCTGGTATTACCTGATTACCCCATGTAGAAGGCACATCATTTCCTTGTCCAGTGCGCCAGATTTGTAAATTTGTCGAATTGAAGATAATGTTTTTCACATCGCCATCAAAACCCAAATAGCCTTGAGTAATGGATGTATCTCCAATAAGTTCTCTTTGCACCCCAGTTAGACTCAGATGATTAACCCTGACTGTATCAGCTTCTTCCATTACAGTAGCATCACGCCAAAGTTGTGTTGTATCGAGCCAACTTATGATGTTGGTATATGTACAATCGAAGGTATTTGAAACCGTACTGAATCGACAAGCACCTGACTGACTATCAAAAAATGCTCGTGCCAGAGCCTCATGGGCTGTATCTTTGAGCGTAGAACCACCTCTATTAAAGGGAGACAATTCACCGTAATATGTGATTGCCAACATATCTTGTATGGTTGGTATACCTTTTTGCTCACTAAATATTTCGTAAAACACCAAGTAGGAATATTCGACGCAATTTCTCGTGCTGCTAGCATTACATTCCCCTAAGAAAGCATCCAAAAAAACGTCATCTCCGGTAGTTTCTTCACGAGCCGATTGGAAAGCAATCCATACTGCATTGGGGGGATGTGGTAGCGGTATGTCTGGACTAATGCCAATTCCTGGAACTGGTGTTGTCGTAGGCTCAGAGGGTGCTGTTGCTGTTGGTGTGGGCGTGGGTGGGGGCGGAGCAGTGAAGGCTGCTGTCCAATCATGCGGCTCTGGAACAGAAGAACCACTGGTGATGACACGTGCGGTCGGTGTAGCAGCGCCGACGTTATCGACAATATAGAGCCGAAAAGTTCCACTGCTAAAGTCTGGGTTGTAGAAAGCAATATGATTATTATCAGGTGACCAGACCGTACCCCATATGTCGCCACTCAGGTTAAACGTAATCTGCTTGACTGCCTGCTGCTGGACGGTGGGGTTCATGGTGTAGAGTTCAAAATTTCCAGGCCCCAAGCGGTCGGACGTAAATGCAATGCGGTTCACAGCTGGGTTTGACCGGGACGACCAGGTGGGGTAGGTGTTGTAGGCATCGTCAGTTTCGGGCGTAAGGTTGACCAGCAATCCATCGCTGATGCGAACGGTATAAATGTCCCCGTCACCTAACGCTGTAAAAGTGGCGTGTGTGCCGTCTGGCGACCATGACGCGATATACTGATAGCCAGACTGAACGACAAGACTGCTCACCTGACCGGTTGTCTCTCTCAGATAAAGATCAATCCCGGTTGTCTGGGAAAATCGTTCGATTAGAATACGGTCGTCGATTGGGCTGTAGTGCCCTCCGCCTGCGACGGGCTGGTTGGCATTGTCGGTCACAGGTGAAATCGAAAACATCGTCGGGCCTGTCAAGGCCATCTGAGCAAGAAAGCCATTTTTAGAGAAGAGCAGTTTGCTTCCGTCATGCGATAAACTGGGCGAAGTTTCGTTATCATTTGGTGTGTAAGTAATACGAATTTGTGTTGGATTACAATTTGTCCCGGCGCAGGGCACCAGGGCAAACAGATCGGTTTGTTCGTCAGCAACGACTTTGCTGAACAAAATCCAGGTGCCAGCGGTGTTCAGCAGTTGGATTGCCTGGGGTGAGTTCAGGTCAAGATAGGGGGTTTCATCACTCACAGCGGCGGCAGGTTGTGGATAGAGCAGGAATTCTGCGGTTGGGATATACAGGGCAACGTTATCGACCAGAATTCGGCTGCTAGCGGTGATATCCCCGCTAATGCGAATTCCACCAAGCGGAAGCGGGTTTGGGTCATCCAACACGAACAGGTTTTGATTGTTGACCCCGACCCAAATGTGACCTTCGACCGCGTAAAGTTGAAGCGTGTAGAAGGCAGAAGCCGTATAGCCAGTAAGAACGCTTGAGTGAAGCACCACGCCGCTGCGGTAAAAGTCAACCTGACCAGCTTCCGACAGCACGACTCGATAATGCTCTGCTCCGTTGTCGCGCACACTCAACTGCGCCGACCCTTGTAGAACTGCAACATCCACCTGCGCTGCCAGGTTGAAATGTTGAGTGCGAAGTTCAAGCGGTAGAGCTGTATCTAACCCAAAAAGGACTGGATTGTCGATCAGTGTGGTCGCTGTCCAACCCCTGTTAAAAATCCAGCGATCAAACTGGTAAGTCAAAAAATCGTCTTGGAAAAACAGGCTGAGTTCTGTATTTGAAATTGTTGGTGTGACTGGTGCAGTAAAAGTCGGGGACGGAGCAAACAAATCAGTCGAAGTGGGCGTTAAACTTGGCGTTTGTGACAAAGTGGGCGTTGTAGTAGCGCTTGATGAATAGGAGGGCGTTTCTGTATCTGTCGGAAACAGGGTAGGTGTTTCAGTAAATAGTGTCGGCGTTGCGGTGAGCGTCGGCTCAAGCGTAGGAGCGGGCGGTTCGGGTGTCGTTTCCTGGGCGAGGACGGGCATCAGGATCAGCAGCGCCGCGCAGAGTATTACCCCCCCGCATACGTCGCCCGCGCGGTGTGGTGTGGCATGGATGGTCTCCTTCGTTGAATACGCCAGCAGACTGCTACTCCACCACTATACACGTTAAATCTGCTTCACAGCGTTAAGATTGTGCTAAGACTCCCCTGCGCGTACCCGCCGTTTGCCCTACGGCGCTTCATCCAGCGGGACAGCAATCACCGTATACATCGTCCCGGCGTTGGCCGTCGCATTCCCGCCCAGCACCACGCGCCCCGCCGGAAAATCGCGCCGATACAGCCGCCGCGCCAGGCTGCCGATCTGGTCGGTTCCCACAATGTCCTGCCCGGTGTCCGTCCAGCTTGCCAGCCAGCGGGGGCGGGTATAGCGCGTGTCATAGGCGACATACACCGCCGCGCTCTGCGCCAGGTCGAAGCTGAGAAAATCGACGGTGGTCAACTGCTTGTCGTCATTGGCGGTGCGGATGAACTCCTGCCCGGCGAACGCAGCGGGGACAGTGGTGAAGGTGTAGGTGCGGTCAATGAACATGGTTTCGCTCGCCGCCACCGTGTCGCGCTCGTAGGTTTTGCCATTGGCGGCGGTAATGTTGGAGATCAAGGTAAACGGCACAGGTGTCTGCGATAGCGTGGGTGTCACTGTCGGAGTCGGCGTACCCGTTATCGGGACAGCCGTTGGTGCAATACAAGGGGGAGTGCCGTAGGTCGGGCAGGGTTGGTTAATTGGTTCGCCAACAAAGCTGTTAACTAGATTGCGATAAGGCGAATCGGAACGCGCTATGGTAATGGCAATAACTTCATCAGTGCTTCCAATACTAGAAATGAGAAATGCCATATTTAGACGCGAATAGGTTAGTGAATAGTAATCGCCTTGCGGATTAGAGTCCCACAAAACTTGGTCAGGACTTCCAAATGCCTCTAATACAACATTTACCGAAATACTCACCGGTAGATGTACTTGACCAATATCATTTCCAGATACAGATAAGTATATGTAACTATCTACTATGATAAATGGTCTACCAGTATCAAACCACGAATAGGACCAGCTGTCTAGATCAGGGTCAAGTTGAGTTCGGTTATACGGAATGCCATTTGTATTAAGAATGGCTTCTGCCTGTAGTCTCGTGGTTCTGCCTGGTTCAATTCCTAAATAGCACGCTTTTATGCAAGCAGGATCTGTAAGCAGATCGTACAATTCCTCTGCTTGGGTCGATGATTGAGCTGACGATATACTAACAACTAGGATTACGTGAAACAGGATGAGTCCGTAAAAGTATTTGGACATCACCTTCTCCTTACTCAATAGGTTAAGGGCAAACTCTATCAATCTGACTTATGGGAACAGAGTAGACTGCATCCATCAATATCGGCCAAGCCGCAAGGGGGTCTATGACTTCGACAATTCCGTACAAATTGGCGTTGAATGGTCCTGAACGCTCAAGCGTCCATATATTAAAGTAGGTTAGGTCAACACTTGTCGGAAATCCAAATACCTGATTAGGTATATACTCACCGACAGTAGATGCTGAAGCAGGGGGTGTGCCCAACACATCTGTTGTAAATCTCCCCGATACGTAATATATGGCAATATCTAGGTGAGGTTGTTCGGTAGGAACGCCAGAATTCCCGCTGGTTCCAATCGCCATCCCTGGTACGACAGTGGGAAAATTACCCGACGTGGGTGAAGTAACACTAATGGTGCTCATATGTCCATATCCAAGTATTAGCCAACCAATGTTATTATTTATCAATGTGTCCACAGTTGGGCTAGTACTAGTATCTTGGATAAGAGCTTCTTTGATGTTTGCAGAAAGTGCGCTACTGGGTATCGAAAGAGCAACAAAGTTACCGAGGCGGGTTGCACTTGCTTGAGCTACCAGTACTTCCCCACTATCGGGTGAGATGAGTGGATGAGAAGCTGCTACTCCAGTTGGGTTCAGATCGCGGGAACAAAGCGGCGGCCAGGGTGTAGGGGTTCCAGGAGCGACAGTTAAACGTCTATCTACCCACTGCAAATCACTTAACCTCGCTTGTGGCGTGGGAGCAGGTGGATTCATCGGCAGCGGGAAATCCGTCGCAAGTGCCTGCCAGGTTGCAACTTGTTGCGTTGGGTTGAGGGTTCCGGTGGGAAGTGGCGTTGCAGTAGGCCCAAGCGGTGTATTGGTAGCGAAACTAACAGTCGGAGTGGGACTTTGTGCTGTGACAGTTTGCGCAGCATTGGTTTGAAAGGGACAAGCAAGTGGATTACACGTTGGAGCAGGCGTTATCTGACAGATTGGCGGAAGATCAAAGGATGTGTTGCTATCTGGTGCAGGACAAACTGCAGTTAGCCGTTTCCAGTCAGGGTAGAACCGTTGTACGCTTGAACTTGGGGGAGAAGTAATCGCTGTCGCTGTACAAGGACTTGCACATTCCACCGGGCGTTTATAAAGCCCAAACATTGTTGAATGTGCGATGTTTTGTCCATCCGGTGAAAACGTCATCCCGAATTGATTGGGTGTGGTTTGTCCAGCATTTGGGGTAAGATCGACCTGAGACCCAACGACAACGACGTTGTTATTCACCGCAACGGGCCACCATTCGGTAAAAGACCAAGCAAGATTGTAGGACGCAGTTACAAGCCAATCGCCCGATGGTGACCAATTTGGATTGACCGTACCGCATCCGCCTGGATGATAACACGGCGAGGTTTCCCGAAATCGTCGTCGTTCAACACCGTTTGTATCGACAAGGCTTATCCATGAATACAGATATGGTGGACGAGTTGTTTGATATATATAATTGTATGCAATTAGATTTCGGGTTGGATGCCAGGCAGGTTGCCCAATTGCTTGATCCCAATAGCCGTAATGCGTTCCATAAGGGTCATAATCAACAATTTTAGTGGTTGTACTATTAAGCAGGTTATGGATATATAAGTCCAACTCGAAGGTAAAGGCGAAGCGACTACCGTCGGGCGACCATGAAACCGGGCTGGGTCTTCTGATGGTATTGGTTGAAACAAAAACCGGGATTAGATTTGTGCCGTCGGAGTTGACGAGGTAAATCCCATAGTAGCTGGATAAGTTTGAAACAAAAGCAATTTTTGTAGCGTCAGGCGACCACTCCGGCCCTTCCTCAGAAGCAACGGTGTTCATAAAAAGTGCGTTGTTGCTCCCATCGCTGTTAATTGTCCATAAATCGTGATCCCCATCCTGATTTGATGTATAGACGATTTCTCCAAGTAAGGCGTTGAGTGGTGCAACCGTCGATGCGTCTGCATTTGGAGTTTGGTAGGCGCTTTGGGATGATGGTTGTCCAAAAGTTCCATACAAAGCGAAGTCATCCATCCAGAATGGTCCACCATCTTGAGGATGGCTGTAGAAGCCCAGTGTACCAGAAGGCAGCGGGTTAGGATCGGTCACAGTCGCTACAATTGTTTCACCCACAAAAACGGTAATTTCTCCCGCGTTCAATGATAAGGTGAGATAACGCCATTCCATTGAAGCTGCACCTGCCTCGCCAGTTGCCAGCAGGAGACGCGATTGCGCATCCACACGCCAAATCTCAACATGTCCTTCCATGCTGAATGAGGTCATATAGTAACCATGACCGCTGTGTCGAGCATAAATCAGTGCTGTGCCATCGCTAAAGGCAAAACGAGCCTGCAACGTTATTTGATCAAGAAGCCCCATACCAAATTGAAGGTTATCCCAACCAGAACCGTTAAATTGCACAGCATAATTTGTACCCGCTGCATCAGGAACCAGCATACCCATTAACTCCATCCCCCCAAAGTTCTATACTTGGGACATCGAAGTTATCCGAGTGTAGTAGCGGTAGTTGGGGTGTTTCTGTAGCTGTAGGGGTTGCACTTACTTCTAAAGTTGTTTCTGGCGTGAGCGTAATTGTTGGTTGAAGCGTGGCGGTTGTTTCCGCTGTCACCTCTGCTGTGGTTTCAAGCGTAGGCGGAGGTGTCAACGACGGTGTTTCAGTGTTGGTTGCCGTTAGTGTTGGCAGCGGGGTTAACGTCGCCGTTTCCGTCCACGTCGGTGTCGGGGTAGCCGTGAGGGTCGGTTCAAGCGTAGGAGCAGGTGGTTCGGGCGTGGTTTCCTGCGCGAGGACGGGCATCAGAATCAGCAGCGCCGCGCAGAGTATTACCCCCCCGCATACGTCGCCCGCGCTGTGTGGTTTGGCATGGATCGTCTCCTCGTTGAATACTACTACACGACTATACACGTTAAGCCTGCTTCATGTGTTTAAGGTTGTGCTAAGACTCCCCTACGCTTCTCCGCCGCGTATCCGCCGCTTGCCCTATGCCTGGGTCGCTGACCGGGGATTAAAACCGGGCAGCCTTGTGGTCGCGTGGGTAAAACGTCTCTGTTATAATCGAGGCTCAAATAAATTAAAGTTAGTCGGAGACACCTCTTATGGCAGTCGCAGAGCGCACGACCAGCAGCGGCGCAGTGCCCAGCGCCAATCAGATCGCGGTCAAAAACCCCGTCACCAGTGAAGTTATCGGCCATATTCCCGTCACCCCACCAGATGAAGTACGCGCTGCCGTTGATCGCGCCCGCCATGCTCAAAAAGCCTGGGGCGCACTGACGGTGAAGGAACGCGCGGCCATGCTGCGCCACTGGGGCGATCTGCTGTGGGACGACCATCGCAACGCCATGCGCATCATCCGCGACGAAACAGGCAAGGTTGATACCGGGGCATATCTCGAAGTCCTCGGCATTATCATGACGCTCGATTACTACGTGCCACACGCACCGCGCATCCTTAAACCACAGCGCCGCAACCCGATCTTCCCCGGCATCCAGTACGCGAAAGTCCATTACAAGCCTTACGGCGTGGTCGGGATGATCTCGCCCTGGAATTACCCCTTCTTCCTGCCGCTGACCGACGCGATTCCGGCACTCATCGCGGGCAATACGGTCGTCTTCAAGCCGAGCGAGATCACGCCGTTCAGTGTGCTCTATGCCATCGACCTGATGCACAAAGCCGGAATCCCGCGCGACGTGGTGCAGGTTGTCACAGGTGACGGCTCCACCGGGGCGGCGCTGGTGGATGAGGTGGATTACATCGCCTTCACGGGCAGCACACCAGTGGGCAAGAAGATCGCGGTGCGGGCGGCGGAACGCCTGATCCCCTACAGCCTGGAACTGGGCGGCAAGGATGCGATGATCGTCCTGCGCGATGCCAATATCGACATGGCGGCAGCGGGTGTGTTCGTCGGCGGGGTGGAAAATGCCGGGCAGATGTGCATCAGCGTGGAGCGCGTCTACGTGGAAGACGCGATTTACGATCAATTCCTGGCGCGAGTGCAGCATTACGCCAACGAACTGGTCGTCGGCGCGGGGGACGGGTTGGACGTGCACGTCGGCAGCATGACCAATGAGCGCGAGCTGACGCGGGTAGAACGGCATGTCGAAGACGCACTGGCGAAGGGCGCGAAGTTGATTCACGGCGGGCGGCGGCGGCCTGATCTCGGCCCGCTGTTTTATGAACCTGCCGTGCTGGTGGATGTCGATCACAGTATGGCGGTGATGCGCGAGGAAACCTTTGGCCCCGTCATCCCCATTATGCGGGTGCGCGACGCGGAAGAAGCACTGCGGCTGGCGAACGACAGCGAGTACGGCCTGTCGGGCACGGTCTGGACGCGAGACTTCAAACGTGGCGAGGAAATCGCGCAGCGCATGGAGACGGGCGACGTGGGCATCAACCGGGCGGCGGCACAAAGCGGCTCCCTGCGGCTGCCCTGGGGCGGGCGCAAGCAAAGCGGTGTCGGTCGGCGTGGTGGACCCGAAGGGCTGCTGCGCTATGTGAGCACACAGACCATCATCGTGGATCGCATGATCGGCAGCAAGCCAGGGCTGACGCTGCTTGACCCGGTCACGCATCAGGCCATGTTAGCGATGCGCCGTCTGCGGCGGATGTTCCCCTACATTTAAGCCTGAGCCACGTATACAGGGGCATAGATCGCTGTGCCCCTGATTCTTTATCTAAGCGGTTATCGCTTCTTCCCACGTCTGATCTCGCCCGATCAACCCCGCCTTTCCTCTGCGAAGATCACAATACAAACGCAGATGGCCCTTCCTGAAGCGTAAAAACAGAAAGACCATCAATAAACAATTGATTAAAAATGTAAACTATTTTGTATAAATTTATATTATTAATTATATTTTCACTGAAACTGGATTATAGTCACTGTATATCTTTATGATCTGTTACTCAAGGAACGCTCTTATGCCCCAACTAACGTCACCCTCCCGCTTTAACATCCTGGTTGTGGAAGATAACCCGATGCTCGCCGAACTGACGCTGCGCATCCTGCGTCGAATGGGGCTGGAACCGCGACATGCAAAGTGTGGAGATCTGGCAATTCAGGCGTTAAACCAGAGTTGCCCCGATCTCATGCTGTTGGATGTGAACCTTCCGGATATGGAAGGCTGGCGCGTGCTGGAATATGCGCGTGCCAAATACGGCGACCGCCCTCGCGTGATCGTTGCCACCGCCTATGACGACACGCTCCATCGTCTGGAAGGGCGTGTCAACGCCATCGACAATTATCTGGTCAAGCCTGTCAGTAAGGACACGCTCACCAGAGCGGTCGAAGACGCCCTGACAGCCATCGTCACCGCTGAACGTGCTGAAGCCCTGCACTAATTCATCAATACGTTTGTTGCTCGCGTAAGGGGCACTATTCCCCTTACGCCTGCCGCCTCTGCGAGCTTAAAACACGATCACCCCACGCGCCACTTCCCCTCGCAGCATCGCGTCAAAGGCCGCGTTGATCTCATCCAGCCGATACTCACGCGAAATCAATCCCTCAAAGTCGAGCTTTCCCGCCGCGTACAGGTCGATCATCAGCGGGAAATCACGGGCAGGCTGCACTGTCCCGTAATAGCTGCCTTTGATCGTCTTTTCCGTGCGCGTAATCACCGCACCGGGGAGGTTGGTCGCGCTGCCCATTGGGGAAAGCCCCGCCAGCGTGACTGTGCCACCGGGACGCGCCGCCTTAAATGCCATTTCTTGCAGCGCCGGAATCCCGACCGCTTCGAAGGTGTGATCCGCACCGCGCCCCTCGGTGAGCGCCCGGATTTCGGCCAGCGTATCCTCACCGGAAAGCAGGGTATCGGTCGCGCCGAACTGCCGTGCCAGCGCCATCTTGGCCTCGTTCACATCGACCGCGATAATCTGCCCTGCCCCGCACAACACCGCGCCCTGAATAATGTTCAAGCCTACACCGCCGCAGCCGAACACGACTACCCGTTCACCAGGGCGCACCGCCGCCGTATACATGGCCGCGCCGACACCGGTCGCCACCGCGCAGCCTACCAGCGCCGCGACCTTCAGGGGAATATCGCGCCGAACAGGGATGCAGCTTTGCTCCGGCACGACCACATGGTCAGCAAACGTCGCCAGCCCGCAGTAGGCATAAATTAGCGTATTGCCCTTGTGCAGCCGCGTTGTGCCATCCAGCATCGTCCCGGCCCAGATCAGCTCGGTATAAGTCTCGCACAGGTTTGGCCTCCCGTGCTGGCAGTAGAAACAGTGGCCGCATTCAGGTGCCCAGTTCAGCACGACATGATCGCCCACTTTCACCCGCGTGACTCCCGCGCCGACCGACTCCACCACGCCCGCGCCTTCATGCCCACATACAACGGGCATGGGATGTCGCGTCGTCCCGCTGACGAGGTGATAGTCGCTGTGGCAGACCCCGCTGGCGGCGATTTTCACGCGCACCTCGCCTGCCTTTGGATCGTCGAGCGTCAGGGTTTCGATCTGAAACGGGGTATTGGGTTCATACAGGACAGCCGCTTGAATGTGCATGGGAAAGCCTTTTTGTGGGTAGCGATTAGCTGTTAACCCTCGGTGATTTTTGTCACAAATCGTCGGGAATTGTTTTGTAGGGGTAAGGCATGCCTTGCCCTCAAAAACAACCGATACTTTACACTGCTCATCGCTGAATAACTCGATACTCTCTTTTGATTATAGCCCGGCGCGTTTGTTATAATCACCCGAACAGATGTTTAAGCATCAAAGGCGCAGGAGCACGGTGATGTCAGTGAAAAGTCCCCGCCAGGTGGAGCAGCGCAAGGAGCGCTACCGCCAGAATCTCGTCCGCAAGCTGAAAGCACAGCAGCTTGCCCGCCAGCAGGAAGAAGCAACTGCCCCGACGCGCAAACTGCTCAGCAGTGTGCTGGATGGCCTGAACGCAATGGGGGCGCTGTCTCGCTGCGACCCGACGGGGTGGCTGGTGTATGGGCCGAAGGGCTTTACCGGGCAGAACTGGGCAGGCGCCCTGCTGTGGTGCAGGCCGAACGGCTATCATGCCTATAAAACGCTGACCGTTGTTGGCGTCTGGGCGCGAATGCTGGAAGGCGAAACGGGCAGCACTGTGCATCTGTGCATCGGCCACAAGACGGCGGCCTATACCGCGCCCTTCTTTCAGCCGGAAGCCTATCAGCACGCACTTAAACGCGGTTTCCAGCAGCATTATGGCGCGGATGGCAGCCCACCGGATGAAGCAGCATGGCTGTGGCACGAAGTCTATGCGGCGGAAAAGCGGCTGGCGCTGCGCACATCGGTGGAAAGCGTACTGGCGGCATGGGTGGAAAGCATGACGCAGGTGTAAGAAATTTTTTGCAACTGTCATGCAACCAACCGTATCCTTGAAGACGTAGGGCTTTTAACAAAGGATTGGTTGGGGAAAAAAGCATGTCACCACAAAGTATCACACCTGTGAAGGTGCGCCCGTACTGCACCCATTCCATCTTCGAAGGCGACATCCATGTTCTGAAAATTCTGGAAGGCAGCCGTGTCGCCTTCGACCAATGGCTGGAGGGACTGACCGACCTCCATGAATACTGGATGGCTGAACAGTCCACCGTCCCGATTCGGCTGATGTGTGACTTTGCGCTCCCGAACGGCGGGCAGGTGCCCGTTTCTTACGCGATGCAGCGCTATCGCCAGTGGAGCGCCACACATGCTCACCAGCGCAAGGCCTATGTGGTGCTGCTTTACAACGACAAGCGTGTGATGGGTTTCGTCGATCTGCTGCTGACCAGCCTGCGCCTCTCACACACCTTCCGCCTGTTCCACGTTGACCATCTGGACGCTGCGCTGGTCTGGTTAAAAGGCAGTGGCATCAGCCATCGATAAAGCCATCCCCATTGCCGTCCAGAAGCCCGCCGAAGATTTCGTCCTCGCGGGCGTTGGAGTCCCGGCGGCGCTGGCGGGCACGGGCATCACGGCTGTGCAGCCCCCGGTTGCGCAGATCAGGCCGCGTGATCGGCCCCAGCACGTCGGTATTGCTGGACACAGTGCCCGGAATTGTCCCCGGCGGCAGTGTGTTGGGCTGGGTTCCACCCGCCGGGCGCACCGTATTGAAATCCGCCCCATAGGTCGAAGGCGGCACAGCGGGAGGGGCATTCGTCGCAGGCGGCGTTCCCGGCGGCAGGGTGTTGGGAGGATAGCCGGACGTCCCCGGAAAACCGCCCGGCAGGTTGCCCGGAATGGTGGGAATCGTCGAGGGCGGCACACCTGTCTTGACAGGTATACCCGGAATCGCAGGCGCGGCGGGCGGCAGGTTGTTCGCCGGAAGCTGCCCGCCCGGACGCGGCACATTCGGCGGCGGGAAGCCGCTCTGCGCGGGTGATGCTCCTCCATAGGACGATGTCGGGGTAGTAGGCGCAGCTTGCGCAGTGAAGGTGGGTGATGCGTTCAGGCTTTGCGCCACGATGTTGTCAAAGTCCACGTCTGTCGTGCGGGTGCGGACTGCTTCCGGTGTGGGGCGTACCCGCCCGGAAGGAATGTAGCCTGCATCGTCGGGATCGGTATCATTGTCACGTCCGCCGAACAGGCCGCCAAGCCCCCCGCCGACCCCACCCAGCAGGCCGCCGAACAGCGAGAAGGCCAGCGGCACAACACCCAGCAGCGTCCCCCAGCCCGGTCTGCCAAACGCCCGCAGCAGGCTCAGCGCCGCCAGCACCATTAAGATGACACATGCCAGGCTGCCACCGCACAGCAGTATCAGCCATCGCCCCAGATCGCTCATCCTGATTCCTACCCCCGTGTTTCCTGCTTGAATTCGCGCTGAATGGTCACGCTATGACGGGATGCGCACCGCCAAGACCTGGTAAATTTGTTCTAGCAGTGATTGTATCACAATTTCGGGCTGCGCTTCATTCCGAATCGCGTCATATTCCACCAGCGCCCCCGTCCAGCCTTCGGTATGCCAGCGAACAGGCGCGGGCAGCGGGGCGCTGGTCAGATCATCCGGGCGCGGCCAGACATAGCCGTAGAAGTAAGGCCGGGGCAGTCCCGCGCTGCCGGGCGAAAAGCCAAAGTTGCAGTGCGGCTGCGTCTGCTCATCAGGGTTGTCACCGGGGAACCACAGCATGGACAGGTCGAAGCCGTGCGGCCACACCACCAGCGGCGTAAGCATCCCCTTTAACCCGGCGCGGAAGTTGTTAAACGCGGTCGTGATGCGATAAAGTGCTTCCGCATAGTCGGCGGACTGGGCTTTATCAATCGCCAGCGGTATCGTGTTCAGGCCGCCTCTGGTGACCAACTGCGTCACCCCCATGTGAATCGTGGGCATGGCACTCACGACCGCAATCAGCGCGGCCTGGGGCGTGTTATTCTGAAGTTCAACCGTCGTTACGCGCCCCCGTGACTCCCGGTAGTTGAGGGTAGCCTGGGTGAAATCGAGCCAGAACTCGTTCCCGCCAGAAAGCTCCCCGGTTGTAAGGCCGGTCGGCGTCACTTCCAGCGCCAGATGGAGCGCGTTCGGCTGTGGTTTGATGAAGGCCTTGCGCAGTGCGCCGAGGACTTCCGAAGCCCGGTGCAGGCTGTCCCGCGTGGTATCCCAGTGGTCAAGAGAAGGCAGCGCCATGATGTGTGTACTCCTTTGCGTCGGGTGGATTCAGTGACAATGATTGATTCGATGTCAGGTGTTTTAATTCAATCCTACTCCTAATTGTTGTACTACGGGATGCTGGAACGCACCACATGACCTTTGTGTTCGTAAGAGAATTTTTACACTATACCCAGCGGACGCCAGTCCGTTTAAAATAGGCACGACTGAATTTTTGCAGCCGTTTCTGGAGTACCTATGGCACGTCAACGCAAAAGCGTCTCGCCCAGCAAAAGCAAGACCACCCCACCGAAGAACACCCTGGTGAAACGCAAGAACGCCCCGTCGCGCTTCAACTTCACCACCGAGCAGGTCATCATCGGCGGGACGATTCTGTTCACAATTCTGGTCGTCGGCCTGGTGATTTTCAACAGCGCCCGCAACCAGCAGATTCAAAATCAGGAAATCGAAGACGTGGAAGTATTCGCCAATCCGGGCGGCGGCCATACCGAAAGCCCGGTCAGCTATCCGCAGACACCGCCCGTTGGCGGGCAGCATCATCCCGTGTGGCAGCAGTGCAGCGTATATACCGAGCCGATTATCGATGAACACGCCGTCCATTCGCTGGAACATGGCGCGGTCTGGATCACGTATCAGCCCGATCTGCCCGCCGACCAGGTGGAACGGCTGCAAGCGCTCACCCGCCGCAGCACCCATCGTCTGCTCAGCCCGTATCCCGGTCAGGACAGCCCGATCATCGTCACTGCCTGGGTCTATCAACTGCGGCTGGAAAGCGCCGACGATAATCGTCTGACCGCGTTTATCCAGAAATACGAACAGGGGCCGCAGACCCCCGAATTCGGCGCGACATGCAGCGGCGGCGAAACCCGCACAGCCAGCCAGTTGGGGTTAGGCTAAAACAATGGGTGCGACACCTGCTGCAAATGGCAGTTCTCGCTGGCTGATCTTCGGCGCGTTCGCGCTGGTGGCGTTGGGGCTGGCCGCCGGACTGCTCATTCTGAGCAATGGCGGTAGGTCTGGTGGCATCTCTGTCGCCAGTGAGGCCGAAGTCGGCTTTGCGCGGGACATGATGGTGCATCATGCACAGGCGGTCGAAATGGCGCTGCTCATCTATGACCGCACCGAGAACGACATTCTGCGCTCGATTGCGCTGGACATGATGCTCACGCAGCAGGCGCAGATCGGGCAGATGCAGGGCTGGCTGCGGCTGTGGGATGTCCCAGTCGCGGGCACCGACCTGCCAATGGCGTGGATGGGAATGCCGACCGAAGGTCTAATGACGGGGATGGCAACCGACGCGCAGATGAACCTGCTGCGCCAGGCAGCCGGGGTCGAGGCTGACCGTCTCTTTATCTCAATGATGATCCCGCATCATCAGTCGGGCATTCACATGGCGGAGGCGGTGCTGGAACGCGGCGATACGCCTGTGGTTCAGGCAATGGCGCAGGCCATTATCGACGCGCAGCAGCGCGAAATCGAGGAACTGGAAGCGCTGGCGGCAGAATTATAGGGATACACGCGCTTTACTCCATTCGCATGGGGGCAAAGCATTCTGCCCCCACTGTCACACCAACAGGACTACAATTCACTGAGGGCGATACAATTGCCTTCGCTGTCTTCAAACTCGGCTACCCAGCCGTTCTCTCCAATCGACGTTTTGGGATAGAGAACACGACCACCAACTGCTTCTGCCCTTGCCAGAGTTTCATCAATGCTGTCGGTCGCAAAATAAACACGCGCTCCCTGCTTTCCTGGCACATAACTATCTCCCTTTGCCAGAGCGCCTGTAATTCCTGGCATGGACTCAAATTGAGGAAATAATGCCATCGCATTCCCGTCAATATCAGCCTGCTCAAATGTATAGCCGAAAACGGCACTGTAGAAGGCGATAGCCCGATCAAGATCTTCAACGGGGATTTCAAAGTAACGAACGGGATTTTGAGTCATCTATCCTCCAAGTCAATATGATTGCTTTCACTCAATCACCCTGCCACCCACAGCGGCATCATCACAGCGAGCGCAGAAGGAACTACCACAGTGGGTGAAGTACCGATCACGGCGGATGGCAGCAGCGGCAGCGGTGAGCGTCTGCCGGGCCGGGAACGCCCGCCACAGGCTCAGCCCGACGGTCTGCTGCCGTTCCAGCGGACGCAGCACGGAGTCAAAATGATCGAAGCCTTCGGAGCAGCCGCCAACCTCCACCCCAACCACGCTACCATTTGGCGCGTTCGCCCAGCGCAGGAACAGGTTGCGCCCGGCACGCTGTTCAGCGTAATGCAGCAGAGTCATCCGCCGCAGCCCAACGCCCATCATCAGCACCCACCCGTGCAGGTCGATCAATGCCCGGAACGGTGCATACACGTCGTCCCACGTCTGATGGCTGACCAGCGCCTTCGCCAGCGGCCCGACTGCCGCGAACGAACACAGCGGATGATCGCCGCGCAGACGATCCTTACGCTGTAAGAGCATAGACGGAATCATCCCCATGTCGTAACGGTCGATCACGTTCTGGTTGTGGTCATAGACTTCGGTGTGGCGAAAGAGGAATTCCGCGTAGACGGGGCTGGTGCCGTTGCGGCGCGGGCGGACTCCTTCTGGCGCGGGAACACCCAGCGCGGACCAGCTAAAGGTCGGCATCATCAGCGTGCAGCCTTCTTCCAGCACGCCCTCGATCACGGTTCTGGCTCCGCCTTCCACCTGACCAAATGACCGCAGCGATGCGTGGATGCAGAGCGGCTTTCCAGAAAGTCCCAGGGCACGAATGCCCTCACGAATGTGCTGGATGGTCACGCTCATCCTTGTAAATCCCCCTTGCTCACGGCTGGATTGACCAGTGTGCTATCAGCATAGCACCGATTTGGTGGGCGGTGTAAGGGTACGATGATCGGGCGCACACGCGGGTGCGCCCCTACTTGCATTTCGCCCGATTCTGAGTCATCGTATCCATTCATGATCGAGAACGCCGAGGCCGCGATGACCGAGATCAACCAGGATGCCCTGCACGAGGCGATCAAGCAGAACGCCCGCACCGAAGTCGCGGAACTGATTCAGGAGTTCCAGGCCACGCCCAAAACCCGCCGCGACGCTTACAGCGAGGATGACGTAAGCCGCCTGCTGCTGCGCCTGTTCGCCGCGCTGGGCTGGCAGGTCTTGAAGCCGTCGGAAGTCAGCGGGCAGGAGAACATCGACGGCAAACGCGCCGATTACGGCTTCTACCTGGGCGGGCAGCCGGTCTTTTACCTGGAAATGAAGGAAACCCGCGCCAACCTGGACGACAAGCGCTGGATCCGCCAGGCCATCAATTATGCCTGGCAGCGCGGCACCACCTGGGCGGTGCTTTCCAACTTCCAGCGGATTCGCGTGTTCATCGCGGAAGAACTGCCGGCCAAAGGCGATGAGGAAAACACCCGCTTTATCCCCGACCTGACGATTGACCAATACCTCGAACGCTTCGACGAGCTGTGGCTGCTGAGCAAACCCGCCATGCAGGCGCGGCTGCTGGATAAAGAAGCCGAGCGCGTGGGCAAAAAGGCCAAAGCCCGCTCGGTAAATACGGTGGAAAAACAGCTTTCCAGCCAGTTCATCACCTGGCGAGACACGCTCACCGCCGGGCTGATGACGCTCAACGACGACGACCTGTTCGAGTCCATCGACTCCGCCGTGCAGCGCTTGCTCGACCGGATGATCTTCCTCAAGACGATGGAAGACCGGGGCGTGGAAACCGGGCGGCGCATGATCGAAATCGTCCGGCAGAAGGTCAAAGGCGACCCGTTCGCCGCGCTGCTGGCGCACTTCCGGGCGATGGACGATGTGTATGACAGCAACCTGTTTCGCCCCTCGCGGCTGGATTCGCTGGCCTATACCGACCAGCCTGTCGTCCGCAAATTCATCGAATCCTTCTACGAAATCCCCAACACGGGCGACCGCTACGACTTCGCCGCCATCAGCGTGGACGTGCTGGGGCGGGTGTATGAGGATTACCTGGGCGAGTCGCAGACCAGCCGCGAGGAGCGCAAGACCGACAGCATCGCGCAGGCCCGCGCCCGACAGGGACAGCGGCTGGAGACCATCCGCCGCAAACGCGCCAAACGCAAGAGCAAGGGCATCTACTACACCCCGCAGTACGTCGTGCGCTATATCCTCCAGCAGACTCTCGGTCAACTGCTCGAAAGCGGGCGCGACCCGCACAGCCTGCGCATCCTCGACCCGGCCTGTGGCAGCGGTGGCTTTTTGATCGCCGCCTTTGACCTGCTCGATAGCTGGCTGGCGAAGCACGAGCCGCACGTTTCGCCCGCCCAGCGCAAACGCCGCATCATCACCGAGAACCTGTATGGCGTTGATCTGGACGCGCAGGCGGTGGAGATCACGCGGCTGAACCTGGTGCTGCGGGCGGCGGAAGAACGGGTAACGCTGCCCACGCTGGACGCCACCATCAAGAATGCCGACAGCCTGATGCTGGACTGGCGAGAGGCCTTCCCAGGGGTCATCGGCGCAAACGGCGGCTTCGATGTGGTCGTGGGCAACCCGCCGTATGTGCGGCAGGAAACGCTTACCGCCGCCTATAAGGACGATTTGCAGGCGCGTTACCAGACCTACACCGGGACGGCGGATTTATACGTCTACTTCATCGAGCGCGGGATTTCGCTGCTGCGACCCGGCGGGCGCTACGGCGTGATTGTCGCCAATAAGTGGATGCGGGCGGCCTATGGCAAACCGCTGCGCCGCTGGCTGAAAACACAGCCGCTTGAGGAAATCATCGACTTTGGCGACCTGCCCGTGTTCCACGACGCGATTACCTATCCCTGCATCGTGATTTCGCAGTCCGCCGCTTCTCCCCCCTCGCCTTTGGGAGAGGGGGGGCGGGGGGGTGAGGGCTTGCTCCACGCCGCGCAGATCAAAACCCTGGCCTTCGATGATCTGGGCGCAGTCGTCCGCGCCAGCCGCTACCCGCTGCATCGTGCCGCGCTGGACGACAACGGCTGGTCGCTGGCGGGAACAGGCAGCGCCGCCCTGCTGGACAAGATCAAAGCGGCGGGTGTTCCGTTGGGCGAATATGTCGGTAGGAAGATTTACATTGGCATCAAAACGGGCTTGAACGAGGCGTTCGTCATCGACGGTGACACCCGCGCCCGCCTGATCGCGCAGGATGCCCGCAGTGCCGACCTGATAAAGCCTTATCTGGCCGGGCGGGATGTGAAACGCTATGCCGCGCCGCAGGCCGATAAATATGTGATTCTGATTCCCAATGGGTGGACACGGGAATATTTGCAACAATCAGCAAATGGAACGGGGACAAAGACCGCACCCGCCGAAGCATGGGCGTGGTTCAGCGCGAATTACCCGGCCATCGCGCAGCATTTGACCCCGTTTGCCGACCGCGCCGCCAAACGCACCGACCAGGGCGAATACTGGTGGGA
>JANRLJ010000015.1:0-2987 GCA_033762735.1 bacterium
TTTCGTAGGGGCGCAGCATGTTGCGCCCTTACAGACCCGACATTTTCGGTTGGGTGGCGCTGTGCGAACGCCCCGTCACCACCTGCCAATTCCGGAGAAGCCGTACACGGTGTCCCGCCTGAACTTGTGAATCCCCCCGCCCCAACACCCTTGCTGGATTTCCCCACATTTCTTTATAATTTTTTTAGAACTTCTCAAGATTGAGCGCCCCTGTTCTGCCGACAAAATAGATACATGACAGATGAATTCAGTGAGAAAGTTAAACACGATGCCGATTCACAGCATGAATTTCAGCAATGGTATCTTTTTCGCGGTTGAAGAGGGCATGGTATCGGAAGCCGAAGCGCGTGAGTGGATGCGTCAGTTGACCGCCTACGCCACCGTCCACAGCACGCCGATTGTCGCCATTGTGGACGCCAACGCCGTCAGCCTGGTGTCGAGCGAAGCCAGCAAAGTCTTCATCCGCGCCTCGCAGATCTATAACGTCAGCGCGATCATCGTGGCGACCAAGGACCCATTCGTCCGGCAGATCGCCAGCAGCATTGGCATTCGCGGCAGACAGGGCGGCACACATGTCTTCAGTACGATGGCTGAAGCGCGCCAGTTGGCCGAAGAACTGCTGAACCGCTGAACCCTGGCACAGCCTCGCAGCGCTGTTCAATCTGTGTGCCAGGCGCATGTGATGCTGCACAGACGCTCATAAGCTAAAGCTGCTCATGTGGCATTGACACGGGCGCACCGGGCTGGTGCGTCCTTTTGATTCCCCCAATTCTCAGGGGAAATTAAGACTTTTCCTACTCAAAATCTGAACACCTGTGCTATAATTAAGGCAAGGATTGAGAGAAATGGCAGGGTACAATGACCATGCAGCCGAAAGACATCAAGCGACTCCAGGCGCGCAGCCGCAAACTCCACGCGCGGGTGATTGCGCCCAATACGCTGATCGTGGAGAGTCATTCGAAAACGGCGCTCAACCACGTGGTGACGATCGAGATGGACGGCGAAGGCACGCTCCACGCCCGCTGCACCTGCCCGTGGGCACAAAACGGGGGCTTCGGCTGTTCGCACGTGTTGGCGGCGCTATCGCATCTGGCGGCCAGCAAAGACCGGGCCATCAGCTTCTGGCTGAGCAAGGAAGACGCCGAACGCCAGCGCCACCGCATGCTGCACCTGGCCGGTGACGGCAGCAGCGAGGGCATCTGGATCACCACGCGGCCTGAACGCGACCCGCGTCACACCCATCATCGCAGCATCCGCCAGAAGACGGAGACGAAAAATCAGCCGCCCGCTGGATGATAGGCCGCCGCTCCTCGGCGTATCATGAGGGTATATGAAACGTTCAACAAGGGAGCACAATCATGTTGAAGGGTGTTTTCCAGCTTCTCGCCCAGGGGCTGTTCTTCTCGGCAGAGGACAAGGCCAGCCGGAGTGAACGTCCGGCCATCACCACCGCCGAATACAACGCGATCATCGAGGGTGTGGATATGCCAACCCAGCCGATGCGCAAGATCGTCCTGCAGCCGGTCAAGAAGATCAGCACCGCCGAGTGGCATCGTTATGTCGAAGGTGAATAGCGATCACTGTCAAGAGTAGGGGCAAGCCGACACACGGGTTTGCCCCTCTTTATTTTTACGCTTAGTCCCCCGCCAGCCCGGTCTGCGCCTGTACCGGCTGAACCCGCTCGTGCCGCCGCGTCCGCGTCTGGTGTTCGGCCAGGAAATAACTGCCAATCACAAACGCTGCCGCCCCCACCTGCAAGCCGATCCCCTGCCAGGTGGCGAACAAGCCCAGCCACTGCCCCATCCAGAACGGAATATGCAGCCCGTTGATCGGGGTGATCGGCAGCCAGCCGACCGCCTGCATGACGTGAACCGTGTTGCCCACCATCACGATCAGCACCCCGCCGATCATGATGCCCGTGACGATCAGCATCCGCTTGTAAGGCAGCTTGACCTGCAGCGCGAACGTGATCACGCCGACAATCGCCACGCCCACCAGACCGAGCGCCACGCCCTGCAACACCACCATCAGGCCCGCGTCCAGGACGAGCGACTGCAGGAACAGGACGGTTTCAAAGCCCTCGCGGTAGATGCTGGCGAAGCCGAGCGCCACCAGCGCCAGCGACTGGCTGAGGGCAGCGGACATCAGCGCCCCACCGATGATGCGGCGCTTCTTCTCGTGGAAATTCGCCATCCAGCCGGTCCAGTACACCTTGTGGAAAAACCAGTTGGTGATGAGCAGCAGGACGCCGATGGCGATCAGCGAGACGACCGCTTCCAGCCGTTCACCGTACTGGATCAGCGACATCAGCAGGCCGTTGGCGACCCACCAGGTCAGCACCGTGGCCGCAAAGGCCAGCACCGCCCCAATCACCAGCGGCTTGCGGAACTGCTGGTCGGCAGCCGTGCGCAGGCTGGCCAGCAGCGAGGCGAGAATCAGGACGGCTTCCAGCCCTTCGCGGAAGACGATCACCGCCGCGTTGCCCGCGACCGCTGTCGGCGCGCTCCTGGCGTTGAAAATCGCCGTTTGCGCCTCGGTCAGCGCTCCGCGCAGCCGCCCGAGTGCCGCCTGCACCTCGTCCAGCGGCGCGTGGTTCGCCAGCAGCGCCGCGAGTCCCGGCTCCGCGCCGTCGCCCTGCCAGAACAACGCTTCGATTTCGACCGCCATATCCGGCGCGAACCCCTTCAGCCGCTGTTCCATGCCCAGCTCGAGCAGCGAATAGGCCTCCAGCCGCGCCGACTCCGCGAGCGTGTACTGCCCCTGCTTGACCGCCGCCTCGACCTGGTCAAGCACCGAGAAAATCACGTCCACATCGGCGTCACTGTTGAGCGACTGCCATTCGGCGGGCATCAGATCGCGCAGAATGGCGGCGGTTTCGTCGACCGTCGCCTGGAGCGCCGCCGGATCCGCTACCGTCTCAATCTGCGTCAGCGTCGTGTCCAGCAGGCCATCGACACGGGCGACCGCCTGCGAGTCGATCGCTTCCA
>JANRLJ010000016.1:0-22611 GCA_033762735.1 bacterium
AATATTCAACGTGTCCATGAAGTAATCCCGAACGCATTCAGCAACGGGATAGGGGGTGCAGTAGTTCATCCCATGCGGGTTTATCCTGCATAAAACAGACCCACCTATGTCCATAAATGGGTATAGGAAAGGGAACTATTAGAATGCTTATGGAGCAATGGAAACAAATCCGCCGCATGTAGGGACATGGTGCGCCATATCCCTACTGAAACATCAGGCGGTTTTGAAATGGTTTACCCATTAGAACCTACGCATTTGCAGATTATTTTTCTCGTAGGGCGGGTTTGAAACCCGCCCCTACAACCCCTGCAAACGGTGAACTGGGGAAGTTCTAGGGAGTGGTGAAAATCAGGGAGATGTAGGGGCGAGGCTCGCTCCTACCAACGATGTCCTCAAAATTCACCACTCCGAGTTCTAACTCTGTTTGCATAAAACCAGGCGACTCTATACTACGTGCCAGTAGTTTCCGGGTTGCCTTCAAGGTTTTGCTGCCTGCGTCGTCAGCACTCCTATGGCCGCTGCGCCCGCCACGATGTGCATCACCAGCAGCGCGGCGATCATCCCAGCAGGCGCGTCAGGAATGGAAAAGGGCGACCCAAAGGACAGCACCAGGACAACAATTCCCAAAATGCGGAAGACCTGCACAGGACGCGCCACCACTCTGCCGAGAACAGCGTAAACAACTGCGCCTGCAACAACGCCAAAAACGGTTGCAAAGATCACGGGCGCGACGGTCATAGGCTGATTGGCCGCTGGAATGATGACTGTTTCGGGGAACAGATCAAGCGCGGAACCCACGACAAAGATGGCCGTGTTGATGATGGCGCTGATGCCTGCTGCCAGCACCACAGCACGAGGCAGGCGACTGTAATCGACCTGAGCAGAGCGGTTGGGTAGCACTTGCGTCGTCATTTCATCTCCCCCAGGGGTTGAAGCGCTGCCACGTAGGAACCAGCGCGCAGAACGTCAATAAGCGCAGGCTGCCGAGGCTGCCAGCCAAGAAGGGCTTTTGCCCGTGCGCCGGAAACACGCATGTTATACATCAGCAAGCGTACCCCAAAGCCCATGCTCTGGAATGCTTCTTCCGGGGTTACGCTGACGGTTTCTCCATTCAATCCTACCGCGTGGCTGATCGCTTCCATCACATCTCTGACCTGGGGCCAGGGTTCGCTCACAGCGTTGACCAGCGTACCTGCAGGAGCTTTTTCCAGCGCCAGCCGATACAACTCCGCCAGATCATCGACATGCACCGTCGAAATTACGTTTTCTCCGGTGCCCACGTAAACCGCCTTCCCACTCTGGTGCGCCGCCATCACCCACATCCCGACAGGGCCGAGTTCTGTCCCACTCTGCCCATAGACAATACCGGGGCGAATCACAACGCCGCGAATACCGTGCTGACCACTTTCCAGAACAAGCTGTTCGGCTCTGGCAAAGCCATCCATGGGCGGCTCGGCCAGAATAGGCGTCTCTTCATCCACGACGTTGCCACCCGTGTCGCCATAAGCACCTGTACCACTGGTCGTAATGAGCGCTTTATCTGTTCCATGCAGCACATCAATGAACGCTTGCAGCGCACGTAAATTCACCTGCGCCATCTCGATCATGCCTTCGGCTCCCAGCGCAGGGTTGTAACGTTCCTGGGCAGTGTGGAGAACGGCATCAGCAGCAACCGCTCCGGCCTTCAGGCTTTCCAGATCACGCAGATCACCTCTGTGAGGCGTAGCCCCGAATGCCATGACCTTTGCTGCTGCCGCATCAGAACGTATCAGAGCGACCACCTCATGCCCTTCTTTGAGAAAGTGTTGTGTGAGAGCAGTGCCAATATAGCCTGTAGCCCCTGTGAGAAAAACGCGCATATTCCTCTCCTTTGTTTAGAACTAAACTAAAGCCACTAAAAAAATGTGAGTGCAGGTCAGACAACCAACGTTTAGGGTTAAACATTGGCGCATTCAATCAATCGAGGGACTTATCGACTTTCCGCAACAGGGTTAAAAGCTGCGTCTGTTCTTCCGGCGTAAGCGCACGTAACTGCTTGGCGATATAGGCATCGTGTTCGGGCAGGATCGTCCTTACCAGTTCACGCCCCTTTTCGGTCAGGAACAAGCGCTTGGCGGTGCCTTCCTGCTGGCGATAGACGAGACCATTCTGCTCTAGCCGTTCAAGAAGCTGTGATACGTTGCCCTTCGTCACAAGCAGATTGGTAGAAAGCTCCTGCTGGGTCAGCCCTTCGTCGGCGCTGATCTCGCTCAGCATCCCAAAGGTTGGGCCGTTCAGGTTATGCTGCTTCATCAGCAGTTCACCGCCCGCGCTGATTTTCTGCATGACCCGTACCAGGCGCAGCCACGCCAGTACTGGAACACTACGTCCAGACATAAGCCTCTCTCGATTTACTTTAGTTTAGCTCTAAACTTAAATCTGTCAACAGCCAGTTTTAGGGGCGCATTTAGGTCTGCGCCCAAACGGGGTTATTCGTCGAAAAGCTCGCCCACGCTGCGGCCTTCGTGGGCGCGCAGGATGACTTCCGCCAGCATTGGCCCGACCGAAAGGACGGTCATGTTGGGGAGAATTTTTTCGCTAGACTGGGGAATAGTATTGGTGAGGATGATTTCTTTGAGGTTGAGTGCACTCAGACGTTTAAAGCTGGTATCGTTCAGAAAGCCATGTGTGAATGCAAGATAGACATCCTTCGCCCCCTGCTCGCGGATGACCCTCACGGCGTTCACGACGCTTCCGGCGGTGTTCACCTCGTCATCCACCAGCAGCACGTTGCGCCCATCGACCGTACCGATGATGGACAGCGCTTCGGGACGTTCAGCATTATCCACCCGGCGCTTTTCCACCAGAGCAACGGGCATTCCCAGCTTTTCGCCCCAGTTTCGTGCTTGCTTGGCATAACCGAGGTCGGTGGAGACAACTGTCAGATCAGGGATGTTCTTTTCGAGGATGTAGTCGCTTAACAGATGGAAGGCAGTCAGCGCATCACCGGGGATGTTGAAAAAACCCTGAATCTGCCCGGCGTGCAGGTCAATCGTGATGTAGCGGTCTGCCCCGGCAGCCTCAACCATATTGGCAATCAGACGAGCGGTGATGGGCACACGCGGCTGATCCTTCTTATCGGAGCGTCCATAGGTGAGATAGGGAATGACCACGTTGATGCGCCAGGCGGAATCCCGCTTGAGTGCGTCGATCATAATCAGCATCTCGAAGATATTGTCGTGGATGGGCGAACACATGGTTTGCACCAGATACACGTCCTTCCCGCGAACACTTTCCTTCAGGCGGATGAAAATGTTCTCGTTGGAGAATACCGTCCGCTCATACTTGCCCGGCTTCACCCCCAGGTGCGAGGCAATTTCCGTGCCCAGCCCTTCCGCCGCTGAGCCATGAAACAATTTAATTTCACCTAAACGCATACGCGCTGTACCCTCAGTGGTTGCAAAATCAGAATCAGGAACATATTTTGTTCCTGGAATTTTGTTCTTCAATGGCAGGTTTTTAATCATCGTTTCCTCCTGCCCTCAGGCGATTTCCTGCCCCTCCAGAATGAGGAGAACCGCACGGTGTGGATCAAGCTCACGCGCCTGGATTCGGGCAAGGATTTCGCTCAGGCGGTCTTCGCCCACCGTCGCCAGCAGCCGCGCCATCAGCGCATTTTGCAGCCGGTCATAAAGCTCGATTTCCATCCGGGAGCGCTCCAGTTGGTCGGCCATCCCTGCGGTTTCCAGAAAGCGGCGGTGCGCGGTAATGGCTTCGATCAGTTCCCCGATGCCTGTTTCTACCCCGGCGGCCTTGTCTGCGGTTGCCACGGTGCGGATGACAGGCGGCAGCCACAGGGGTTGATCGTTGCTGTGAGCGGCGGATTGCACCTTCATCATCTGCCCATGATGCGAAATCATCTGGCTTTTTGCGGCAGGATGACCAAGTTCAAGCATAGCACGAAGTCCGCGCACGGTGTTATCCGCCCCGGGTCGGTCTGCTTTATTCACCACCAGAATATCGGCAATTTCCAGGATTCCGGCCTTAATCGCCTGCACATCATCGCCCAGGCCGGGCGCTTCCACCACCAGCGTTGTTTGCGCAGCACGGGCAATATCGACTTCGCTCTGTCCTGCCCCGACTGTTTCTACCAGGATGATGTCATATCCAGCCGCATCCAGCACCCGCATCACATCACGAGTGGTACGCGCCAGCCCCCCCAGACTGCCGCGCGTCGCCATACTGCGGATAAAGACACCGCTGTCGCCAGAGAGATCGCGCATTCGGATGCGATCTCCCAGAATCGCCCCGCCGGAGAAGGGACTGGTGGGGTCAACCGCCACAATCGCGACCGTTTTAGCTTCGGCGCGATAGGCCTTCGCCAGCGCATTCACCAGCGAACTCTTGCCCGTGCCCGGCGCTCCCGTCACGCCGATGATCCATGCCTGTCCGGTTCGGGGGAACAGCGCCGTCAGGATTTCGTCTGCCCCCGCCCCACCGTTTTCCACCAGCGTCAGCGCCCGCGCAAGGGCACGACGGCTGCCGTTGAGCACGTCATCCGCCAGCGTCATGAGGGGGTAGAAACTCCGCCAGAGGTCTTGTTGTGGGCGTCGACCAGCGCATTGATGTGGGCAACGATTTCCTCAGTACTGGTGCCAGGGCCAAAAATGCCGCTCACACCCATCTGCTGAAGCACGGGCTTATCATCGTCAGGGATGATGCCACCGATGATAATAGGGATGTCCTGAAGTTCGCTGGCATTCATCACTTCACGGATGCGTGGGACGAGCGCCATATGGGCGCCGCTGAGGATGCTCAGCCCGACCACATCCACATCTTCCTGAAGTGCTGCTTCTGCAATCATCTCCGGAGTCTGGCGCAGCCCGGTGTAAATCACTTCGAAACCAGCATCTCGCAGCGCGCGGGCAATCACCTTTGCGCCCCGGTCATGTCCATCCAGCCCTGGCTTGGCAATCAGCACTCGTGTTGCTCGTTTTGTCATGAGACCTATTCCATACAAACGGCACAAGGACTCTGTCAGAAGTTGTCAGTGGATAATGTGGTTGAAGGGAGAACAGCCCCTACCCCTGTACAAATTACCCGACGACTTTTTGTTCGGTTCTTATGTATTATAACAAAAGGAAGCAGTCAAAACACAAAACAAACAAAAACCTAATTCTAGTGAAGCAACTTTGCAAGAAACCCTGTGCTAAAATTATCGTAACGTTTCTACCCTGGTCAAAGGTCACCTTATGCGAGCCGCACCCACAGCCCTAATCAAACCGAGAGCCGCTGCTGCGCCTGCCGCATCATTTACGCCCGCTGAACGTCTGCGCGTTGGTGTGCTGCTGCTGGCGGCGGTCGTGACGATTGGCCTCGTCATTTATTCGCTCGTGTTGGCAGTTGGCTGGGTGAACAGGCCATTCCTCGGTGTGATGCTGACACATCAGATCAGCGTCAACGGCGGACAGCCCAGCGGCGACGAAGGCTGGCCGGGGCTGAGTGCAGGCCTGCTGCGTGGTGACCGCATTCTACAGATTAACTCCACCGAGATTACCAATCAGGACGCGCTGGATGAAGCCATGCGTGCTTTCGCTGGCTCTGAACGGCAGTACATCACGGTAATTTTTGAGCGTCCTGCACCCGGCGGCGTCATACCCATGATGGCCGTCGAGGAAACGGAAAACGCCACCCTCGTCAACTGCCCTGCAAGCGACATTGATATGCAGCGGGAGGTCGCTCTGTGCCGCGTCACGTATACCCAGGCGCCCTTCCCAACCCGTGATCTGATCGCCTTCTTCATCACGCCGTTTGTATCTGGGGTTGCAGTGCTGGTGATCGGGCTGCTGCTGCTGGCACTGCGCGGGCGGCAGCCGGAGGCTTTTCTGCCCATCATCGGCTGCTTCCTGCTCACGTTGTTCATGACCGGCATTTTCGACGGCAGCACGACGCACGAGACGGGTGTGATGTGGCTGAGTGCATGTGTTATCCTGGGCGGCATTCTGGTCACGGTCGGGATGACGTTCCCCAACACCGTGCCGTTCGTGTACCGGATGCCCTTCCTGCGCTTCCTGCCGCTTGCTCTCAGCGCGGTGCTGCTCGTGCTTGTTCTCGGCCAGTTTTACAGTTTGGATCACAATTCCGTCTCATCCAGCGCTGTCACGGCCAGCGTGGCCGTGATTATGGGCAACGCGATTATGGCCGCCCTGATGTTCTTCTATCAGCGTCCCCGCGCTACCACATCGATCCAGCGCGATCAGGCCAATACACTGTTTATCGGTTCTGCGCTGGCGATGGCACCTGCGCTGGTGTGGCTGGTGAATCTGATGGCGCGGACGTTCACCGACATCTCTCCAATTCAATTCAGCATCGAAGCGACAACGCCGTTTTTCATCCCGCCTGCGGTAAGCGCGGCCTATGCGCTGCTGCAATATCGACCGGGTGACAGTGACCGGACTGTCAGCCGTTCAATTACCTACACAATCATGCTGCTGGCGCTGATTGGCGGCTACTTCCTGCTGGTGCTGGGGAGCGGCATGTTTGTCCAGCCGCGCCTGCCATCCAACAATCCGCTGCTGATCGCGGTCACGATTTTCATCCTGGCTGTGATGTTCCTGCCCGTGCGCACCTATCTGCAGCAGCGCATCGACAACATTTACTTCCGCAAACGCCGCAACTATCAGGATCAGTTGGAAACGTTCGGGCGCAAGCTGTCCTCGCTGCTCGATTACAAGACGATCATGACGGAGACGCGCGACCTGCTGCAAAAGACGATTCAGCCGTCCAGTTCGCTCATCTTCCTCTACGATCCGCAGCAGGAACATTATGCCGCCTATGGCGACCCCAAACCCGAAACCGACATCATCTTCACCCCCGGCAGCGGTGTGGTGGAACTGCTCAAAAACAGCAATACCACCATCTTCCTTGAACCGGGGCGTGCCTGGCCGCTGGAACTCAAAAGCGACCGCGCCCGCCTGAACATCCTCAAGGTCATGGTGATCGCCGGAATGCACGGCAGCGAACGGCTGAACGGCTTCATCTGCCTCGCACCCCCGGCTGATGGCAGCGTTTACTCCTATGAGGAACTGCGCTTTATCAACAATCTGGTCAGCCAGGTTGCTGTGACCATCGAACGTGCCCAGGCCTTAAGCAGCATGGAGCGGCGTGTGCGCCAGCTTGACGTGCTCAGCCGTGTCGGTCAGGCCGTAAACTTCACCATTGAGATGGACGACCTGCTGGAACTCATCAGCGCCCAGACCAACCAGCTTATCCCATCGCCCTATTTTTACATCGCGCTGTGCGAACCGCTGCTGAACGAGATGTATTTCGCCTTCTTCCTGGAAGATGACGAGCGCGAACGCCAGAAGGAAAACAAGCGCTGGAAGATGGGGCGTGACCTGTTCAGCGAAGTGCTGAAATCCTCACAGCCGCGTCTGGTCGATGACTACGCGCGTGTGATGGAAAAGAACAATTACGAATATCACTTTGAAAGCCGCAGTATCAGGGCATGGCTCGGTGTGCCGCTCATCGCCGGGTCGCGCACGCTGGGCGTTCTGGCGGTCGGCGAATCAGCACCGGGCAAGACCTTCACGCAGGAACAACTGCGTACCTTTACCGACATCGCAGCGCTGGCCGCGAGCGCCATCGACCGCGCCCGCCTGTTTACTGAAACCAACACCCGTGCCCGCCAGCTTTCGGTGCTCAACGATATCAGTCGCCAGTTGGTCGCAGCAGAAGCCGACATCGAAATGCTGCTGAACCTGATTACGTCCGCCGCAGTGGATATTCTGAATGCGCAAGCAGGTTCACTGCTGCTTACTGTGAATGACGGCAGCGGGGATCTCGAATTTAAAGCCTCGGTCGGCGGCACGGGCGATCAACTGCTGGGGCAAAAGCTGCGGGCGGGGTACGGCTTTGTTGGGAAGGTTGCCGCCAGCGGTGAACCAGCCATCTCCAACGACACCTCAAGCGATCAGCGCTTCGACGGCGATGTGAGCGAATTCCGCACCAATTCCATTATCGCCGTGCCGCTGATCGGTAAGGATCGGGTGGTCGGGGTGCTGGAAGTGCTCAACAAGAAGGACGGTTCACCTTTCATCAACGAAGACCTGAGCCTGCTGACCACCTTCGCCGGGCAGGCGGCGATTGCGCTGGAAAACGCGCAGCTGCTCGAAACGCGCGATGTGCAGTTGACCCGCCGCGTCCAGGAATTGGAAAACCTCGAACTGATCGACAAGGAACTCAACCGCACGCTCGATATTCAGAAAGTGGCGCAGATCACCATTCGCTGGGCGATTGCTAACAGCGGCGCGGTCGCCGGGATGCTCGGAATCCTGACCGAAGACAAATCGTACCTGCGCGTAATCGCCAATTACGGGTATAAGGACGATCTCATCCAGCGCAACCTGGGCGAGAACGGCGAATGGCCGCTTGAGCGCGGCATTATCAAGCGTGTGATGCGTACCCGCCGCCCCGACCTTGCACCGGATGTGAGCATTGACCCGGATTATGTCGAACTGCTGCCGCGCAGCATCAGCCAGATTACCGTACCGATGCTGTCGGGTGATGAGATCAACGCCGTTCTGGTGCTGGAAACCAACCGGGAACCGCGCTTCAACCTGCTCGACCTGGACTTTGTGCAGCGCCTTGCCGAACACGCCAGCATCGCCATCGCCAATGCGCAGCTTTACGCCGAACTGACCCGCGCCAATGCGTCCAAGTCTGAGTTTATGGCCTTTGCCGCGCACGAAATGAAGACTCCGCTGACCTCGGTGAAAGGGTATGCAGATTTGCTGAGAGCGGGCGGTTTTGGCTCGGTCAGCGAACAGCAGGCCACCATGCTCAACACCATCCGCACGAATGCCGACCGTATGCAGACCATCATCGACGATCTGCGCGATTACGCCAAAATTCAGGCCGGTCAGCCAATGGTCGTGTCGCGTTCGCCCATCCGCTTCCATAACGTCGTTATGGAAACGCTGCGCAGCTTACAGCATATGATTTCTGAGAAGAAGCAGACGGTCGAGATCAACGTCGCGGAGGATTTGCCGCTGGTCTCTGGTGATGAAAGCCGTCTGATTCAGGTGATGACCAACTTCCTGAGCAACGCCTATAAGTACAGCCCGCCGGAAGCGTCCATCACAATCACCGCGAAGGTAAAAGAAATATTCCGCGATGAACGCGGCAATAATATTGGCCCGCTGATGCTGATTGCGATTAAGGATACCGGCATCGGCATGGACGAAGACGACCTGCGCAAGCTGTTCAAGGTGGCCTATTTCCGCAGTGATCGTCGCGAAGCGCAGGATCAGCCGGGGACTGGTCTGGGTATGATGATTACGCAGAACCTGATTAAGCAGCATGACGGCCAGGTATGGGTGGAAAGCGAAATCGGCAAAGGGACGACCTTCTATTTCACACTGCCGCTTGCACCTGTAGCACTGCCTCAGTCAAAGCAGGAAGTCGAAACTGAACCCGCGTCAGATTAAGCAGCTCACAAAGTTACCAACAAAAAAGCCTGGCGTTTCCCAGGCTTTTTGTTTTCTGATGTAGGCGAGAGCGATTTACGCCTGCTCGATATGCGGCTGGAGCTTGCTGACGATCTTGGCCTTCGGCTGATAGCCCGTAATCCGCACCACAGGCTCACCACCCTTAAACAGGATCAGGGTCGGGATGCCCATCACGCCGTAGCGCATCAGCACATCCTGATTGGTGTCCGCGTCCAGCTTGGCAACATTGACCTTGCCCGCATACTCCGTGGCAATTTCATCCACAATGGGCGCGATCATCTTACAGGGGCCGCACCACGTCGCCCAGAAATCGACCAGCACCGGGGTTTCGGAATCCAACACGTCGGTCTGGAAATTTGCTTCAGTGACCTCGAAGGTCTTCTCACTCATGATAACCTGCACTCCTTGACGGACACGTCTCTTTTTCTTTGATGATGTCACCGTATCATAACTTACCTGAGATACCCCGTACATTGGTGGTCGATAAAGATCAGAGATTTGTCTTTTGGCAGATGCTTGGGCGCACACACGGGTGCACCCCTACAGCCAATTCATCAAAAACACTTTGACTCGGTACTCACCACTCTCTACTCGGTACTTTCCGCTTCCCGCGCCTGCATGGTAAGATAACGGCAATTGTAAAATTGTTCACATTCAGAATTACCCCTATCCCATGACTGAAGAAACACTCCCCGAACTCACGCGCCGACAAGAGGAAATCCTCTCGCTCGTCATCCACAGCTACACGGAAAAGCGCGAACCGGTCAGTTCCCAAAAGCTGGCGGATGCGCCGGAACTCAATTTCAGTTCCGCCACCATCCGCAACGAAATGGCTGTGCTGGAAGAACTTGGCTATATTGTCGCGCCGCATAAATCCGCCGGGCGCGTTCCCACCGAAAACGGCTATCGCTATTTCGTCAAACGATTGATTAAGACCAACGATCTGAGCGCATCCGAGCAAAAGCATATCGCCCAGCGTTTTCAGGCGCTCCCGATGGCAACCGAGCAGTGGATGCGCTTTGCGGCAACTGTGCTGGCGCGTACTGCACAGACCGCCTCGCTCGTTACGGCACCTGTCGCCGAAACCTCACGCTTTAAGCATATCGAGCTGATTGCCATTCAGGGGCGGCTGGTGCTGCTGGTGCTGGTGCTGCATGGCGGCATGGTGCAGCAGCGGATGCTCAATCTGGCGGATTCGCTCCCGCAGACTATCCTGACCGAAACCGCCACGCGCATCAACGCCCTGTGCCTTGATCTTTATGCCAATCAGATTCGGTTGAAAAGCATTCAACTCCCTTTGCTGGAACGTGAAGTGGCTGAACTGGCCGCCGAAGTGATGGAACAGGCCGACCGCAACCAGATTCGGCTGATCTACCGCGATGGATTAAGCGACCTGATCGGCGAATTCCAGGACGGCGAATTTGCGCAGCAGGCTGTGCGGGTGTTCGAGGAACAGGCCTTTCTGGAAATGATTTTGTCCGATCTTGTCGGACCGCTGATGGATGGCGTCAAGGTGATCGTTGCGGGAGACGGCAAGGTGGGCGAAATCAATCAGTTGAGTATGGTGCTGAGTCGCTACGGGATTCCGGGGCAGATGATGGGGGCGCTTGGCGTGCTGGGGCCGACGCATATCAACTATGGCCGCGCCATCAGCACGGTGCGCTATGTGTCCAGCGTGATGACCAACATGCTCGTCGGGCTGTATAGTGAGTCTGGCACGGGAGAAGGTGCAGAGACTGACAGCGAAGACGAGGAAACTACCCTGTCATAAATTCGCATTTCTGACACAGCGTTAACGTATTTCTATTGTGTCTTGGGTACACTGGTCGCGTTATGATTGCGAACATTTATGGAGGGCGAACCAGTGGGGAATAACGACACCGCACCTACCACAGACGAGGATGTGATGCCGGACACAGCGCAGAATACGGTACAGGATGAGGTGCCAGTGTCCGACACACCAAATAACGCGCCACCAGCACCAGATGTGGCAGCGAATGGCAGCGCCCAGGCCAATACCGCGACAAGCGCCAACATTCCGCAGGAGTTGATCGCACTGCGGCAGGAAGCAGAAAAGAACCTGCAAGGCTGGCAGCGAGCGCTGGCGGATTTCCAGAACTACAAGCGCCGCGCCGAGCGTGAACAGCAGGACGCGCACAAAAAAGCGGCCTTTGATACGCTGATGAAGTTCGTCCCGATGTTCGACGATTTCGAGCGGGCACTGGCAAACGTACCGGAAGAACTCCAGGGCAATCCCTGGTTGAACGGCGTGAGCCTGATCCAGAACAAGTTCAACAAACTGCTGGAAGAACTGGGCGTGTCGGTGATTGATCCGGTCGGCCAGCCTTTTGATCCCAGCCAGCATGAAGCGGTGGGACGCGATGAAAGCGCAGAGGCCGAAAGCGGCACCGTGACGGCTGTGCTGCAAAAGGGCTACAGCGCGGGCGACCGTGTACTGCGTCCGGCACTCGTTCGCGTGGCGGGCTAAACACACCACCTGTTTCAATAAACCAGACACAGTGATGCGTCATAACAAGCCATTATAGGAGCTAAAATAACATGGGTAGAATTATCGGTATTGACCTGGGGACGACGAACTCGGTCGTGGCGGTCATGGAAGGCGGCGAACCGGTCGTCATCCCCTCGTCCGAAGGCGGTCGGCTGATTCCGTCAGTGGTGGCGATGGACAAGAACGGCAACCGACTGGTCGGCAAGGTCGCGCGTAACCAGGCCGTTGTGAACCCCGAAAACACGATTTTCTCGGTCAAGCGCTTTATGGGTCGTAAGTTCAACGACGCGATGGTGCAGCAGGCCGTCAAGGTCATGCCCTACCGTGTGGCTGCCGCCCCCAACGGCGATGCCCGCGTGATTATGGGTGAACGCGAATACAGCCCGCCGGAAGTTTCCGCGATGGTGCTGCAGAAGATCAAGGCCGATGCCGAAGCCTATCTGGGCGAAACGGTGGATCGCGCCGTGATTACGGTTCCAGCTTATTTCAACGATGCCCAGCGCAATGCGACCAAGGACGCAGGCCGTATTGCTGGTCTGGAAGTGCTGCGCATTATCAACGAACCGACCGCTTCCAGCCTGGCCTATGGGCTGGGCGAAAAGAAGAACGAAGTCATCGCGGTCTATGACCTCGGTGGTGGTACGTTCGACATCTCCATCCTGGAAGTGGGCGACGGCGTGTTTGAAGTCCGCAGCACCAACGGCGACACCTTCCTCGGCGGTGACAACTTCGACGAGCGCATCATCAACTGGCTGGCGGACGAGTTCAAGCGCGAAAACGGCATCGACCTGCGCAATGATCGTCAGGCGCTCCAGCGCTTGAAGGAAGCGGCAGAAAAGGCCAAGATCGAGCTGTCCAGCACGGTCAGCACCGAAATCCAGCTTCCGTTCATTACGGCGGACGCCAGCGGCCCCAAGCACCTCAACGTCACACTGAGCCGCGCCAAGCTGGAAAGCCTCGTCGGTGATCTCATCCAGCGCAGCATTGACCCCTGCCGTCAGGCGTTGAAGGATGCCGGGCTTGACCCGAAGGACATCAACACGGTGATTCTGGTCGGTGGTATGACCCGTATGCCCGCCGTGCAGGAAGCGGTGGAAAAGTTCTTCGGTAAAGCGCCTAACAGGAGCGTGAACCCGGATGAAGTCGTGGCGCTCGGCGCGGCCATCCAGGGCGGCGTTCTGGCGGGCGATGTGAAGGACATTCTGCTGCTGGACGTGACCCCGCTGTCGCTGAGTGTGGAAACGCTCGGCGGCGTGGCGACCCCGATGATCCAGCGCAACACCACTATTCCGACCAAGAAATCGCAGGTCTATTCGACCGCTGCCGATGGTCAGACGCAGGTGGAAATCCACGTCGTCCAGGGCGAACGCCCGATGGCGGCAGATAACAAGTCGCTCGGTCGCTTCATTCTGGATGGCATCCCCCCCGCCCCGCGCGGTGTGCCGCAGATCGAAGTCGCCTTCGACATCGACGCCAACGGTATTCTGAATGTGAGCGCGATGGACAAGGCCACGGGTCGCCAGCAGAAGATCACCATCACGGCCAGCAGCGGTCTGCGTGATGAAGAAATCGACCGCATGATTAAGGAAGCAGAACAGCACGCGGCGGAAGACGCGCACCGCAAGGAAATTGCCGAGATCAAGAATCAGGCCGAAAGCGCGATTTTCTCTGCCGAGAAGCTCATCCGCGAACACGGCGACAAGCTGCCGGAAGATGCCAAGCGCCGCACCAACGAACTGGTTGAAGCGGTGCGCCTGGCCCAGAACGGCGAAGACCTGGACGCCATCCGCAATGCGACCGACGCACTGACGCAGCACCTGCAAGGCCTGGGCGCGGCCATGTACCAGAACGCAAGTGGTATGGATGAAGCTGCCACCAACGGCACGAATCCCGGCAACGGCGGCAAACCGCAGGACGAAAACGTCATCGACGCTGAATTCACCGATGCGTGATCGGCAGTAGTTGAGTAACGAGTACCGAGTGATGAGTAGATTTCTGCTCATCACTCTTTTCAATCCTGGGAAAACCGAGATTACGAGAGTGATTGCCGTTCAATCAGTGTTGTAGCGGTGGGGCAACTTCTGCCTGAACACTTTACTCCTGAATACGTCAATCATTTCACTCGTCACTCTCAACTCGGTACTCACGACTCATGACTCCAAAACTTCATGTCACTCACCGCGCAACGTGCGCTAGAATAAGTGGACAGCACAGAGACGATAGGCCGAGCACAACATGGCAAGAGATTACTACGATGTATTGGGCGTCCAGCGCAGCGCCACCAAGGATGAGATCAAGAAAGCCTTTCGTGGACTGGCGCGGAAGTTTCACCCGGACGTGAACAAAGAGCCGGACGCAGAGGCCAGGTTTAAAGAGATCAACGAAGCCTACGAGGTGCTTTCGGACGACGAGATGCGGGCGCGTTATGACCGCTTCGGTCATGCGGGCGTGTCGGGTCAGGGGGGCTTTGGCGGTGCAGGCGCAGGTGGCTTCGCCGGGTTTGAGGAAATCTTTGAAGACTTTTTGAACGGCTTCGGGATGCGCGGCGCGGCAGGCGGGCAGACCCGCAAACGTGGGCCGCGCCCCGGTTCAGACCGCCGCGTGAACGTGACCGTCTCGTTTGAGGAAGCCGTCTTCGGCAGCGATCAAATGGTCGAGTTCGACCGGATGGAAACCTGCGAAACCTGCGCGGGCAGCGGCGCACAGCCCGGCACCTCCCCGGTGACGTGCCCCCAGTGTTCCGGCACGGGCGAAATGCGCCAGGTGCAGCAGACCTTCCTGGGTTCGATGGTGCGCGTAACCACCTGCACCCGCTGCAACGGCAAGGGCACGATTGTGGAAACGCCCTGCAAGACCTGCGCGGGCAATGGACGCAACCGCAAGCACGTCTCGCTGAATGTGAAAATTCCGGCGGGGGTGCGCGAAGGTTTGCAGATTCAGGTACGCGGTGAAGGTGACGCGGGCGACCCCAGTGCACCAGCGGGCAACCTGTACGTCGTGGTAGCCGTGACCGATCATGAACTGTTCGTCCGGCGCGACAACGATATCCTGATGGATCTGACGCTGAACGTGGCACAGGCCGCCCTGGGCGATAAGCTCATTATCCCGACCGTCGATGGCGATGTGGAACTGAGCATCCCGGCAGGGACACAGAACGGCAAAATCTTCCGGCTGCGGGGGCGTGGGTTCCCGCGTTTGCGCAGTGATGGGACGAATTCCGGGCGCGGCGATCAGCTTGTGCAGGTGGGTGTCGAAATTCCGACCAAACTCAACGACGAGCAGCGGCAGTTGTTCGAGAAGCTGGCGCAGAGCTTCGGGCGAGACATCACCCCACACAGCGGCGCGACCAACAACGGCAGAGGGTTCGTCAGCCGCGTGATGGACTTCTTCGCTGGCGAGTAATCAATTCTCCAGTTGAAAGTTGACATCACGACACGTTTTGCCGTTCAAACGAAAATCGGCGTTGTAGGGCGATGCGTGCCTCGCCCCTACCCAAAGCGTAATGTCCCTCAAATTGGAGCGATGGCTGCAAGGGCGCGGGCAACTGCGCTCTTGTTTTTTATCCTCTCCATCGCACAATAAGCCACATTGTGAAAATACTTCCAAACAGAAAGCGATTTACGGCTGATGAAGTGGATAGAAGTATCGCTGGTGGTGGATGGTGAGGCCGCCGAAGCGATAGCGGATTTGCTGGCGCGGTATGGGCACCAGGGCGTGTCGATTGAACAGAACGGTATCATGCCCGAATCCTGGGACGACGGCGACGCGCCGCCTATTGAAAGCCTGACCGTCCGCGCCTATCTGCCCGCCGACGAACGGCTGGAAGACGCGCAGCTTCAGCTTGAAACCGCTCTCGGTCACATGAGCCTGATGTACCCCATGCCGCGTCCTGCCTACCGAACGGTAGACGAGGAAGACTGGGCCAATGCCTGGAAAGCGCATTATCACCCGGTAAGCATCGGTCAGCGTATCGTCATCCGCCCGATCTGGGTGCAGATGGAACTCGCGCCGGATGATGTGGAACTCGCGCTTGATCCCGGCATGGCGTTCGGCACAGGCACGCATCCCACCACGCAGCTTTGCCTGTTAGGGCTGGAAGAGAACATGAAACCGGGGCTGCGCGTGCTTGATCTGGGCACCGGGTCGGGCATTCTGGCAATCGCAGCAGCCAAACTGGGCGCGGCGGAAGTGCTGGGGCTGGACAACGACCCGGTGGCGATTCCTGTTGCACAGCAGAACATCGACCAGAATCGCGTGACCAATAAAATCACGGTGCAGACGGGCAGCCTGGAAAGCGTGCTGCATTCCGCCCGCCGCTTCGATCTGGTTGTGGTGAACATCCTCGCCCGTATTATTATCGAGATGTGCGGGCAGGGACTCGGCCAGACGGTGCGCCCCGGCGGTTGGGCGATGTTCAGCGGCATTATCGACGAACAGGCCGACGATGTGGAAGACGCCCTGCGCCGCACCGGGCTGGAGCCGCGCTACCGCCGCAATCTCAATGACTGGGTGCTGATCGTCGCCTACCGCCCCGGCCATGACGATTGATCTCGTAGGGGCGAAGCATGCTTCGCCCCTACCCCAAAATCACGACTACCCCTTCCCACGCAGCAGCGCGTCCACCTCAAGGCGCTGCCCCAGAGTCCGCCAGTTGATTCCGAAGGTATCCAGATCGAACGCTTCCTGCTCATCCTGTGGTGCGTTCTCCAGCCAGGGATACCATGCCAGCGGATTGCCGATCACCCGTCCGTCCAGCAGGCTGACCCAGACAAAGCCGTCCGAAAATTCAACGGCGACCGGACGCGACGGGTTTTCGTAACTGGACGTGCTCGAAGCCTGACGGGTGGCTTTGCGCTGTGCCTTGAGCACGAATGCGCCCCAGCCCATCGTCTGCCGCTGCGTCGTCAGATAGATGCGGCGGTTGGCCTGAATCCAGCGGCGCAGATCGGCTGCGTCCGGGTCGTCCTCGTTTTCGTCCAGCCATTGATAAATCGTGTTCCACTGGGAGGCGATGTAGCGATCCCACTCGTCCAGACTGGAAAGCGTCATATCCACCAGTTCCAGCCCCGCAGACTCGAATCGATCCAGCGTCCCTTCCAGCGTGGCGAACTCATCGACCTGTACCCCCAATACCTTCGCGACTTCGTCAGATGGCGTTTCAGCCCAGTATGGCTCGCCCACCAGCAGCCAACCTCCATTCGGCTTTAAAGCCGTCGCCATCAGGTTCAGCGTTCCCACCAACCCGCCACCAATCCAGGTCGCGCCCATGCAGCTTATCAGGTCAAACTGATGATGCTCCTGGGGATAATCACCCGCATCCGCCTCCACGAAGGTCAGTTGATTAAACACGTCCAGTTCAAATGCCCGTTTCTGCGCCGCCTCGATAAACACGGCACTGATGTCCACACCGATGCCGATGATGTTGTGCGCCGCCGCCCATTGGCACAGCAGTTCCCCCTTGCCACAGGCCAGATCGAGCACGCGCATCCCCTCATGTGCGTGGCACAGTTCCCCCAGGAGTCGCAGCTTTTCCAGCGACAGCGGATTCTGAATGCGGTGATTGGACTCGGCGATTTCATGGAAACGCAGCGACATAAAGCCCCTCACATTTCTTAAACAGAACATGCCCTCATTATACGGGTGAGAAAGCGTTCATCACGGCGGGGAAGCGAAATCATAAAAATTTCGCTCTTGTTTCCTCATAAAGTTTCCTTAAAACCGTTGTGGCTGCGTTCATGCTATAGTGAAAAAAAGTGGATTTCACAAGGAATGCGTCTAATGACCACCGAACGCAAACCCACCGACCAGCTAACCCCTCAGCCCATCGAACCGAAAACCCCACGAGTCCGCGTGACGCAGGATGAGGATGCGCAGCCCGTTCGCGTAAAAATTGTTGAGGAAAAGCGGGAGGCGTCCGCTGGGCTGCTGGCGGTGATGATCTTTCTGGCGACGCTGCTCGGCACCCTGATTGGCTTAGGCGCGGATTTCGGCGAACTGCTCGGCTCGGTAGAAGCGATCAACCGGCTGGTCAATCCCCCGCCGCGCCTGTGTCTGGTGGGCAGCAATACCATCCTGGGCGACGGCATCCCCATGTCCGAAAACTGGAAGACGCAGTTTGAGCAGACCAATCGGGTGCGCCTCGCGGTTGACGGCATCGGTTCTGTGAACGGTGTGCAGCGGGCAGTCGAGGGCGGCTGCGTGCATGTACTGGCGATGTCCGAACCCATGCTCGATGAACAGTATCAAAGTCTGGTGAACGCTGGCTATTCGCTCGAATGCGCTGCCGAAATTGGCTATGACGTGGTGGCCTTCGTGACCGACATCAACAACGAGAGCCTTCTCACCATCGAGTTGGGGCAGCTTGACGATGTACTGAATGGGCAAATCCGCACCTGGGGGGAAATCACACGGAACACTGGCGACGCCGGACGCCCAATTCACCTGCTGGCGCGCCCCGGCAGCGGCACCACCGAATGGGTGCTGATTAACATCGCCCGCCACCGCCCCACGCCGGAGACCCCCTTCCCACCCGACGCCAGCTACATCCAGTGTGACTCCAACGAGGAATGCCTCGATAACGTGCTGAGTACGCCTGGGTCGCTCTATTGGGTCAGCACGGCATGGATGCGCACGCAGCCGCCGCAGTACCTTAAAATTGTCCCCATTCTGCAAGCGGACGAAGCGCCGATTAACCCGCTTGCCGACGATGTTGACCTCGACAATTACCCCAGCCGCCTCGTGCGTCCGATGTATATGTATGTGCTGAGCGGACAAAACATTCAACCGGAGACGGTGCAGCTTGGACGGGAATTCCTGACCTACGTCCGCAGTGTGCGCGGCCAGCAAATCCTGGAGGCCGACCACTACTACAACCACTTCGACCCGCCAACGGAAATCGACGTACCGATGCCACCCGGCTTCGAGCGCAGTCCCAACACCGCGCCCATCATCTGTCGTTCATAAGGGAAGTAGTGAGTAAGGCGTAGTGAGTGCCGAGTAAAGAACCTCATGGCGTTCTTTGCGTCCTGGCAATTCAGAGGCTGTCCTCTTTCGTGATGAAATGTACAAACCTCACACGAAACCTCATGTGGGATTAATGTCTTTATCGTATGATGTTCGCAACTTTTTAAATCTTGTGAACATCAAATGGCGTATCGCAATCTCGACGAGTTTCTCGTCCGACTCGAACAATCCGGGGAACTCGTGCGGGTAAAATCGCCTGTCCATCCCGACCTGGAATTATCTGCCTTGACCGAACTTCAGCGCACCAGAGACGGCGGCAAAGCGCTGTGGTTCGAGCAGGTCGAAGACAGCCCCTTTCCGGTCGTGGTCAACCTGTTTGGCAGTGCCCGGCGTATGGCCTGGGGGCTGCGGGTGGAAACGCTGGATGCGCTTGAAACCCGCATGGCGCACTTGCTGGATTTTCATCTGCCGGAAGGCCTTACCGGGATGATGAGCCGTGCGGCAGAACTGCTTGGCGCACTGCGAAGCGCGGGTATTGGCGTTCGCACGGGCGGGAACAACCGTGCGCGGGTGCAGGAAGTAGTGTGCGAAGGCGATGTCTCCAGCCTGCCCAGGGTTCGGCTGTGGCCGGAAGACCCTCCCGGCGCCCTCACCCATGTACAGTTGATTTACACCCATAGCACCGGGCAGCGCTGTATGACACTGACGCAAGCGCATATTCTCGATAGCAGGACGCTCGCGCTTCCGGCGTCTGCGCTGGCCGACCTCGTCTCCAAAACGGAACACATTCCGGCGGCGGTCGTTTTAGGGGGTGATCCGGCGGCCATGTGGTGTGGCATGATGCCCCTGCCCGGCGGGTTCGATCCCTATCTGGCAGCGGGGTGGCTGCGCGGCAAGCCGATCAGCTTTACAAGAGCAGTCTCGCAGCCGCTCGATCTCCCGGCGGATGCTGAATTTGCCATCGAGGGCTGGCTTGACCCGACAGATGTTCGGCGTATCGGCAGCATCAGCAGCGACAGCGGCTTCTATGCCTGCCATATCGACTTTATCCCGCTGCATGTGACCGCACTGACCCATGCCCGTGATGCAATTTTCCCGCTGCATGTGCCTGCACGGCCACCTTCTGCGCACTCGTGGATGCTTCAAGCGGTGGAACGGCTGTACATGCCTCTGCTGCGGCTGATGGCGGAAGACGTGGTAAACATGAGCCTGCCCGCCGAGGGCGCGGGGCGTAATCTTGCGATTGTCAGCATCAACGCACGTAAACCGGGCGCTGCACAAAAAGCCATGTTCGGTCTGTGGGGCATTGGCGAACTGGCTGCGCTGAAAGTGGTGATGGTGGTCGATGCCGACGTCAATGTCCATGACCCGGCAGCGGTCATGACGCGGGTGCTGGAAACGGTGGACTGGCGACAGGATATACTGCACGTCAAAGGTGAACTGCATCCCCACGATTTCGCCGCAGAAAGTCGTGGCTTCGGCGGTAAAATGGGCATTGATGCGACGCACAAAGCAGAGCGTTCTCCACTTGCGCTGATCGAGGTTGAGTCCTCGCTGCTGGACACCCTCTTTCCAGGTGGATGGCACAGGATGCAGCGTGTCATCCTCGGCAGTGGAAATCAACCACGAATGGAATGCGTTCAGCCGATATGGGATGCACATCCCCAGGCAATCATAGTTTTCGTAGATACTGCACTTGATCTGAAGAATTTTTCACAGGCAGCGTGGCGCATACTGGCAAATCTGAATACCTCCCGCGATCTCATCATCAACCAGCATGGCGGCGCTGCCATTGATGCCACGACCAAAGCAACGGACTGGCCGCCAGCACTGGAATTCCCCCCGGCTGTGATCGAACAGGTACAGCGCGAGTGGGACATTAAACCGCGCAGCATCCGGCGTAGTTCACGCCGAAAATAGCGACTACAAAGAGCGTTTCATCGCCACAGACACGAGAAGACACTATGACAATATTACAGGGCAAAGAGAAATCGCTGTACGTTCAGGATATGTTCGGGCGTATCGCCCAGCGCTATAACCTGATGAACCGCTTAATGACGTTCGGGCAGGATCAGCGCTGGCGGCGTTTCGTCGTAAAGCAGGCGCAGCTTCCCGCCGGGGGTAAGATGCTCGATCTGGCGACGGGCACCGGGGATATTGCGTTCGAGGCACTGAAGCGCGTTCCGGGGGCAAAGGTGGTAGGGGCAGACTTTTCGCTGCCCATGATGTTTGTAGGAAAAGAACTCAAACAGGGCGAACAGGTGGATTGGCTCGGCGCGGATGCGCTGCAACTGCCCTTTCCCGATGAGGTCTTTGATGCCGTCACATCAGGCTATCTCGTGCGCAACGTCATCGACATCTGCCAGACGCTTCGTGAACAGATGCGCATCCTGAAACCGGGAGGGCGCATTGTGATTCTGGACAGTTCACCACCGCCGCAGAACATCCTGCGCCCCTTCATCCTGATTCATCTGCGCTACATCATCCCGTTCATGGGACGTCTCATCAGCGGCAAACAGGGGGCAGATGCCTATCGCTATCTGCCCGAATCAACCCAGGCCTTTAAAACACCGGAAGAACTGGCCGCGCTGATGCGGCAGGCGGGCTATGAAAATGTCCGGTTCCAGCGCTTCATGTTCGGAACGATGGCCGTCCACTGGGGGACGAAACCCCGCTGAGCGCTTTATTCGTCCTGGTTGCTGCGCGAGACACCGTCACGCGCCCGGAAAATGATGCGTCCGCGCGTGGGGTCATACATGCTCATCTCCACGCGCACCCGGTCACCCAGCGCGATACGGATGTAGAACTTGCGCATCTTGCCGGAAAGATAGGCCAGAATGCGATGGCCGTTTTCCAGCTCCACCATAAACTGCGTGTTCGGGAGGGCTTCAATCACCGTCCCCTCGACTTCTACCTTGTCTTCGTTTTTCGACATATCGCTCCTTCACTGGAAATCTTTACAAAAAACAACAATCCGCTGCCGGAGGACCCAGCAGCGGTTTTGTGTTTACTTACACCGAGATGTTGTCGCTCCCATCACACGCCCAACCCGAATGGTTAGCGTGTGGAAGCCTTGCGCTGACGGCGGCGAGAACGGCGGATTGCCTTTTTCTTCTCAATACGGCGCAGCTCACTTTTGGAAATATGCCAGCGCTTACGACGCACTGTGCTCAGGATGCCCGCGTTGGTCACACGCTTACGGAACCGGCGCAGCAGTTGTTCCTGCGATTCGTTCGGTTTCAGTTTTACGGACGCCATGCTTCTCTCACCCCCTTCCTGCCGGGAATTGACCCCCAGGCAGAAAGGAGTGTGTGTTCCCCGCCCGTCCGGTCATTGTTACAAAATTATATCAGGCCGGGTCTGCTTCGACCAGACCTGGTTTCCCCGCGTTAGGCACCGACATCCGATCATCTTTGTCGGGCATAACGCTGTACGCCACCCACAGTTTCCTCATCGATATTACAAATACCATGAGGAAACACCGTTGTTTAAGTCCCTCTCCCTGAGGGAGAGGGATTTAAGGCTTGTCCGGTATTGAGTTGGCGCTTTTCCGCCCTCACCCCCCGACCCCCTCTCCCAACCGCTGACGCTAGGAGAGGGGGAGAAGACCAGGGAAGCGTGTTAAGTCCCTCTCCTTTGGGAGAGGGATTT
>JANRLJ010000017.1:0-19157 GCA_033762735.1 bacterium
AGAGGGGGAGAAGGCCAGGGAAGCGTGTTAAGTCCCTCTCCCTGAGGGAGAGCGCCTCTTGCAGAGGGATTTAGGGTGAGGGCAAATGAGCCGTTGTGAACTTTCATAACTCCTTTTAGAGTACCGGACAACGCTATTTAGGGTGAGGGCGAACATTCAAGTGCGTAAGTCCTATATTGGATGGCTAACTTCCACCACCGCCGACACCGCCGCCGACACGCACACCGCCATCATCGACCGCTGCCGTGCCCTGATGACCAACCCCGCACCGGAAAGCGAGGCCGAGGCGTCATCGGTGTTTATGGTCGAACCCGCGACGGACGTGATCTATGGCAGCACGCTCTACGTCACAGTCGATACCGCCAACTTCGACATTGATGCCGACAGTGGTGACCACTGGCATCTGTGGATTGACGGGCAGTTAAACACGATGGTCTATGACGACAGCGTGGCTGTGCAGATCGAGCCGGGGACGCACGAAATCTGCGCCATTCTGGGCGACCCGGAACACTTCGATCTCGGTCAGCCGGACGGCATGACGATCACGGTGGTGCAGCCCGGCCCCGGTACGCCTTCCACACGTCCGCTGTCTGCCGGAGGGAGTTATGCCGCGCCGATCAGCGAGGCGCCGAACAGCGGTTTGATCTTTCTGATCGTGGGCGCGGGGGTCGTCGCCGGGGTGCTGGGCTGGTTGATGGGGCGGATGCTGCCCCGACGCAGCGGACAGAAATCCACTTAAGTCAATTTGCGCGAGTTGTGAAGTGATGATATATTTTGTGAAAATCACAGAAAGTAGCAGGGTAATGTGATGGCCGAGCTTCCATCCATGCGGCAGGAACGCATTATGGCATGGCTGGCAGAAAGCCATACACTGACGATTGAACAGCTTGCCGAGCATTTTGGAGTGTCCATCATGACCATCCACCGCGATCTTGACCATCTCGTCAGGAGCGGGCAGGTGGAAAAAGTGCATGGCGGGGTACGGCTGTCCGTTCAGCAGGCCGCCGCCGGACACGGGACATGCGGGCTGTGCGGCGGCAACATCCACGACCGCACCCAGTTTCTTGTGCAGCCGGGCAGCGAGGCGGTGCGTTCGGCCTGCTGTGCCCACTGCGGCCTGCTGATGCTGGACGGTGTGCCCGAAACGGCGGTGGTGCTGGTGCGCGATTTTCTGTACGGGCGAATCGTGAACGGGCGGCAGGCGGCTTACCTGGTGGAAAGCAGTGTGACGCTGTGCTGTTCGCCGGGGGTGCTGTCCTTTGCCTGCGCGGGTGATGCGGAGCGCTTTCAGCAGGGGTTCGGCGGACGGGTGATGACGCTTGCCGAGGTATACGCCTTTCTGAATCAGCTTCATCGTGCCATGTGAGCGGTTCAGTATTCATCCAGTCTATGATTTTGTTCGTATCCTATGCAGTGCTTCTATCAAACCAAAAGGAAAAACACACATGCAGAAAAAATGGATGCTCGGACTCATGGTGGTCGCGCTGGCCTTGCTTGCGCTGGTGATGCCGCTGGCAGCACATGAGGGGCGCGAAGTCGGGGATTATTCGCTCACCTTCGGCTGGCGCAGCGAACCCGCTTATGCCGGGATGATGAACGGGCCGGAAGTGTTTATCGAACCCGCGCACGACCACAGCGAAGCCGAAGCCACCTAAGAACACGACCACGAGGAAGCCGAGAATCCGCTCGAAGGGGTTGATGTCGCCCTCCAGGCAGAAGTGACCTTCGGCGACCAGACCGTGACCATTCCCCTGCGCCAGAGCTTCAGCAGCCCGACGCACTTCATCGCCGAACTGATTCCCTCGCTGCCCGGTGATTATGTCTTCCGCATCTTCGGCACGATTGGCGAGGTGGAGGTGAACGAGACGTTCGACTCGGCGGATGGCGAATTCAGCTCGGTCGAACCTGCCACCGACATCATGTTCCCGGCAGTCGACGGCATGGATGAGTCGCGCATTGCCGATCTGGAAGCGCGGATTGCCGAACTCGAAGCCATCATCTAGGAAATTCGCGGGCAATAAATCCGCCACAGGACTCAGGCGCGAATAACTTAGAAGGATTTAAAATCAGGGAGCGGTCGTTCCATTGGGAGCGCCGCCCTGTTTGTTTAAAGTTCTTATGGATAAAACATTTCAAAAACGCCTGATGATTCCGTAGGGGCGCGGCATGCCTCGCCCTTACACCCGGAGGATTTGTTTGCGTTTCTCCATTAGTTTAGGACTTACGCACTTGCCCTCACCCCCCACGCGAACTTGTTCGCGCCCCCTCTCCCAACCGCTGACGCTAGGAGAGGGGGAGAAGACCAGGGAAGCGTGTTAAGTCCCTCTCCCTGAGGGAGAGCGCCTCTTGCAGAGGGATTTAGGGTGAGGGCAAATGAGCCGTTGTAAACTTTCATAACTCCTTTTAGAGTACCGGACAACGCTATTTAGGGGCGGGGGCGCCTCTCAATCGGCAATGCGTTTATTCAGATGATACACCCTCCCGCATTTTCTTTTTGACCGTCGTGCGCGTACCGAACCACTCAGCCCCCGGTTCGCGTCAGGCGCATCTGCGCCCGCGAGGCATGCAAAGCTTCCCGGCTGATGCGCATTCGTTCCCGGCTGGCAGCTATATGCTGCTGGCTGATCTCAATGCAATCCTCTGCCCGATCTATAACACGGTGAGACAGTTCGATGCGTTCGTGCGTTAGACTCACCCGCTCCTGATGGATGTCCCGAATGCCCTCTCCCCAGGGCAGGAAAAGCTTCATTCAAACATATCCCGCATCGTTGGTGTTTCTTTCTCCACTTTCACGCGCTCCGCCTGTTTAAACGTCCCATACTGCCGGGGAATGTTGATTTTACTGCCTGCCAGCAGTTCGCCAATAGTCACCACCTGAATCCGGGGAAAGTCGCCCCACAGCTTGGAGCGGAACGTCCCGGCGCTGGCGGCTTCCGTCCGCATGTCGCGCGTGGGGTCTTCCAGCGTGATAAACACGCCCATCGCCGCCTTTTCCCGCTCCACTGTCCCGACCAGATCGCGAATATCACCGCTTTTTACCCTGCCGCTCTTGACCTGAATCAGCACCCTTTGCGCTTTGCCACCCGCTTCCATAAAGTTGATCGCGCCGTCGATGCCCTTATCGCTGCCTTTTTTGCCCTTGCCGCCCACGTCCCCGCCCAGCGGACGCGCCTCCACCAGCGACAGCGCCCACCACTGGAACTGATAGCGGTCTTCCTGCGCAAGCTGCCGCGCCCCGGCCAGGTCTTCCGGTTCGCCGAGGACTTCGTAGGTTTCAGCCCTCACCCCCGGCGAACTTGTTCGCCCCTCCTCTCCCTCAGGGAGAGGGGAGAGTCCCACGTTTGCTGAGCGCTGAACACGGGGGAACGCTTCTGCCAGAATCGTCACCAAAACATCTTCAAGGTGGTGCTGCACCTGTTCATTCTTAAAACGCAGCACGGTCAGGCCTTGCTGTTCGAGTTCGGACTGCCGCACACGATCCTGTTCAAGCTGAAGCTGATGAATCGGGCCGTCCAGTTCAACCACAAGCGATGCTTCATAGCAGAAGAAATCTACGACATAGGTTGTATTAGTGACAGGGTGCTGCCGCCGAAACTTTAAATTTCCAAGACGGCGGTCACGCAGGGCTGCCCATAAGGTTTCTTCGGCAGAGGTCTCCCGCTGCCGTAAATCCCGTGCGATTGTCACCATCACCTTTGAAGCCCATTCGCGGAAGGTTTCAGCATCAGCCCTCACCTCTGGTTTAGCCCTCACCCCCGACCCCTCTCCCTCCGGGAGAGGGGAGAGTCCCGCGTTGTTGGGACGCAAAGAGGTGTTGGACTCGCGCCCTGTGACACCGTCCCCCGCTTTATTCCGAGAGCCGGAATTCTCCCCCTCGCTTTGGGAGTCGCTGAGCGCAGCGCCCCGGCTGTTCTCCCCCTCGCGGTTGAGCGCAGCGCCCCGGCTGTTCTCCCCCTCGCGGTTGAGCGCAGCGCCCCGGTTGTTCTCCCCCTCGCGGTTGAGCGCAGCGCCCCGGCTGTTCTCCCCCTCGCGGTTGAGCGCAGCGCCCCGGCTGTTCTCCCCCTCTCCTTTGGGAGAGGGGGCCGGGGGGTGAGGGCGTCCCCCCTTCCCGGCAGGCACAATCCCGAACATATCGCGCAGGCGGAACTTGAGCAGCGCAATGCTCAGGTGCGTGATGTCGATGCCGATCCAGCGCCGCCCCAGCTTTTGCGCCGCGCTGACCGTCGTGCCGCAGCCCGCGAACGGGTCAAGCACCACATCGCCGGGATTGCTGCTGGCCTGAATAATGCGCTCAAGCAGGGCAACAGGTTTTTGAGTGGGGTAGCCTAAGATTTCAGATGAACCGGAATTAGGAGAGTCTATATCCGTCCATATATCTTGTAGCTGCGATCCCTTTGTAATCTCAACAGGACGCAAGACGCGAGGCATTCCGGTTTTGCTGTATACAATTAACCCTTCTTTTTCCAGCCTTTGCGCTTCTTCCTGAGTAAAACGCCAATTTCGGATATGCCCGTTCCATTCATAACGAGGCCCTCTCCCACCGGGTGCGGTGCAATCTCCCTTTCGGTAGAGCTTGCCATCTGTGTGTTTGTAAAGATCATGCGTTTTAGGGTCGGTTTCGTCTTTTTCGGTATAAATCTTATTCCACGTCCACACATCACTTTTTGAATAGAAGAAAATAACGTCATGAATCGAGCCGTATTTCGTGATTTTTGCATCATTATGGGCGCGTGTACGTCTCCAAATAATTTCATTGCGAAATCCATTGGGGCCAAAAATTGTATCCAAGATCATTTTGAGATAGTGACTCGCGGTGGGGTCGCAGTGCAGGTAGAGGCTGCCGGTCGGCTTGAGGACGCGGTGCAGTTCCACCAGCCGCGCCGTCATCATGACCAGATAGGCCATCATCTGATTGGTGCCGATCAGCGTGTGCAGTGCGCCGATGGCGGTGGCGACCCGGTCGGGTGCGTCGGTGATAAGGCCTTCATAGGTGGTCTGCGCCTGCCGATCCCAGTGCCACGTATCCTCAAAGGCTTTGATCTGCGCGTCGGAATCCAGCCCGCTTTCGTCCTTGAACAGCACGTTATAGTTGCGGCTGCTGTTGAAGGGCGGGTCGAGGTAGATCAGATCGACACTCGCGTCGGCGATGTATTTGCGCAGGATGTCCAGATTATCGCCGTAATAGAGCTTGTTGCTGGGGGTGGAAGGATTGGTCATGGGGCGGCTCATACTTTATATAGTTTGTCAACATCTATATAAAATTATAGCCGTTGTGTGTGATCAACGCACGTTACAACGGGGAAACGGTTGTGCACTTAGCCCTCACCCCAAACCCCTCTCCCTCAGGTAGAGGGGCTTTTGACTCGTGGGGTGCCCCCTTATATTCCAATCAACAGATTTCTCCCCCACTCCTTTGGCGAGGCTGAGAAGGTAAAGACTGTTCTCCCCCTTCGCCCTGAGGGAGAAGGGGGCCGGGGGGTTGAGGGCGTGTAACGTCGCGTCTCCTTACACCATCCGCCGGAACAGGGGCAGCGTCTCCAGCGGGGCGGGATAGTCGCGCAGCCAGCGTTCGCCCGCTATCACTTCACCGCCATTCGCGCCGCCGTTCGCGCCGCCGCCGTCGTAGGCCTGCCAGTTCCCGGCGGGCAGATAGATGTCGCGGGTGGCTGCGCCCGGCGTGACCACCGGAGCGACCAGCAGATCCGCGCCGAGCAGATAGGCATCCGCGACGGTCTGCGCGGTTTCATCGTGCGGGCTGTGCCAGAAAACCGGGCGAATCACCGGCGCACCACTGGCGACAGCCTCGCGGGCGGCGTTCATGCGCTGGTCGAACAGATCGACATGAAGCTGGGCATAGCGGCGGCAGAGGGCGGCGGTTTCTTCACCATAATCCCAGGGCGCGAGCGAGAACTGCATCGCCAGCATCGGGGCACTGGCCTGCGTCCAGCGGATGAGCATCTCGCCGTCCGCTTCGATTCCGTTGTAGGCGTTGCCGCCGACCATATCGGGCAGCGAGAAGGGATAGCCCGTCAGCGAGAGCGCCAGCGCGGTCGTGACCACCGATGCCAGGCCGTTGTTCAGCCCCCACCCGCTGAATTTGTCCCAGTGGCGAAACAGAATCGCGTCCTGCTGGTTGTACCATCCGCAGCGGACTTCGCCATAGGGCGTGTGCTGCGCGGCGAAATGTGCCCAGCGTGTGCCATAGTCGTTGCGGCTGAGCGGGGCATGTGTCACCGCGTCCGCAGGGAGAAAAGCGCCCTCGCCCGCGTCGAACTTGTAGCCTGCCAGCCCGGTCGCCCGCCGCAGTGCCATCAGCTTGCCCGCCCACCACTCCAGCGCGGTCGGGTTGCTCACGTCCAGCAGATAGCCGTGTCCCTGCCACCATTTGACCAGGTAGGGCGTTCTATCGGGTCGCTTGACCACGAAGCCATTGGCGGCGGCTTCCTGCGCGTTGGGCGAATCGGGATGGAAAAAGGGCGTCGTCCAGGCGGTGACGGCGAAGTCCAGATCGTTCAGCCGCCCGACCATCGCCGCCGCATCAGGGAAGCGCAGCGGGTCGAAGGCGGTATCGCCGTAGTGTTCCTGCCATTTGTCGTCAATTTCGAGCGTTGCGCCGGGGAAGTCCTGATGCCGGATTTCGCGGGCGAAGGCCAGCACGAGGTTCTGGTTGATGTCGGCCTTATACCGCGCCCAGGTCGTCCAGATCGGTGCGCGGAGCAGGCCGGGGGGCGGCGTCTGGGTTGGCTTGCCCAGCACTTCAACGGCCTGATGAAACGCGCCGGGCAGGTCATCCGCCACCAGCAGATCGATGCTGAGAGGCTTTTCCGGCATATAAAGCAGCAGGCGGCCATCCACGCCGGGTTGTGCCAGCACGGGACGCTGCGCGGCGGCTTCCAGCGAGTTATCGCCGCCGAATTCGTCCTGAACCACCACCCGGTTATCGGTCGCATTCAGGCTGACATGCAGCGCTTCGGTCACGCTGGGGACGAGAATCGCCACGCCGGAGGAGGTGAGCCACAGGGGAGTCAGGATATTGCCGATTCCGGTCGGGCCGTTGTCCCAGGTGAGGAAGGGCGCGGCGGGCAGGCTGATTTTTTCCAGCGGCCACACCTGATGAATCAGTTCGCCCTGCCCGTACCAGTGCCCGCCGGATGCCAGATCGAAGGCGGCGTGGGCGGCATGATCGAACGCCAAACGCCAGCCGTTGCCCAGATCGGTGAGGGTGAGCGCCCCCGCGTCGGTGGTGATGGTGGCTTTCTCGCCCTCGATTTTCCATTCCAGAATGCGGCTGGCGGGATGTGCCCATCCCGCGCCGGATTTTAACAGCGTTTTCTCCCCCTGACGCAGAACCCAATCGGACGCACCTGCTCTGGTAAAGACGAGGTAGGAATGTGCTGAAACAAGGTGGAAGAAGTGATCTTCATGTCGCGCCTGAATAGTCATCTGATTGTCCTGGAAAAGATGTCTTGAAATAAGAACCCGGCCATGTCTGATATCGGCCAGGGCGGGTGCGCTGCATTGTTTTTCCTAAAGCTTATATATTCATATAACAAATCTTGACGGTATGCTCATAGTGAGTCCACAAAGGGGGAGTGATGAACTTTAAGGATATGATTGGTAGGGGCGTAGCGCGCTACGCCCCTACATCTCCCTGATTTTCACCACTCCTAAAAAGGGACCCACACGAAAATGTTGTGCCCGTAGGAGGGTTTGAAACCCTCCCCTGCAAAAATATTCGAGTCTCAAGACACCGGGGCGAGTTCGACGATCAGCCCGTCGCTCCACTGATACTTCGCGTCCATCAGAGCGCTGACCGCCCGTGCCACTTCCGGCTCTGTGGTGGGATCAACCGCCCGCCCGCTGCCGCTGTAGTGCGTCTCCCCCACGCGCCACGTCACATTCGGCTGGTGCTGGATGTTCTGCACCCAATGTGACTTGTCCCGATGTTCGGCCACCAGATAAAAGCACCCCTCGTAGGGCACGAACCAGATTTCGATCTCATGCTGCTTACCCGTTTTCCAGCCCGTCGTGGTCAGATACAGATACGGTTGCTCATCAGCCATTCGATTTACTCCCCACCGTCCCTCAGGGTTCAATGCTAGTATAACGACCAACTAAAGCTACGTACCTGTAGGGGCGCAGCGCACTGCGCCTGTACCAACGCAACCCATCATTCTCATCTTGTCGGCGTACTAGGCTGTGCAATACGTTGGACTAAATTCTAGTGTACCCGAAAAGATTACACCTGTGCGCGAATTGCGGATAAATGGCAGTAGGCGGTGAGGATCATTCGGCCATAAGCTGACCGCATATGGTTTTTTTGTTCAACGAATAGTCAACGTCGGGGCATGTCTCCTCAATAACTTCGGGTAATTTTCTTTCTAAACCTCACCCCCGTCGCTGACGCGACTCCCCCTCTCCACAGCTATGGAGAGGGGGTTGGGGGTGAGGTCTATCGTAAAAGATTTACCTGTGATTATTTCTGTGTCCGCTGTTGGCAGGAAAAGGAAATTCCCTCATGGAAAACGTTTCACAGAGTGCGACATCCAAAATCTCGCCCAATGTGCGGGTGCTGGTGCCGGGGCATCAAGCGCTGAAAGACCCGAACGAACTGCTGGCGGCGGTGCTGGAACTGCGCAGCGCCGTCTACAGTGAAGGACAGGCCATGTTCGAGGAATGGCGCCCCTTCATCCGGCGGCGCAGCTTCCTTATCAGTGCGCTCAACCTGGCCTATTATCTGGCGCTGCGTCGGCGCGATCTGCGCCCGTTACAGGCCGCCCTCTCGCCCTGGGGGTTGTCGTCGCTGGGGCGGATCGAGCCGCACGTTCTGGCGAATCTCGACGCGGTGCTGGCGACGCTGGCCGCGATCACCAACGCGCCGGAAAGCGATTTCCCACCGCGCCCTCAACTGCGGCAGTTCTCTCGCGGGAAGCGGATGCTGGCTTACCAGACGGCGCAGGTCTTCGGACGTGGCGACGGCCAGCGCCGGGTGCGCATTATGGTCACGCTGCCATCGGAAGCCGCCGAGAACTACAATCTGGTGCATGAACTGGTGGCGCACGGGATGGACTGCGCCCGCATCAACTGTGCGCATGACAGCGCCGAACAGTGGGAGTCAATGGTGGCGTATGTGCGCCGCGCTTCGCAGGAAACCGGGCGCATCTGTAAAGTGGCGATGGATCTGGCCGGGCCGAAGTCGCGCACGGCGGATGTCATCAAGCCCAAAGGCAAGCTGGTCTTCAAGGGCGATGCGATTCTGCTCACGCGGGAAGCGCCCAGCGCGAACGAGGCCTACACCGCGCAGGCTCGCTGCACCCTGACCGAAGCGCTCGATCAGGTGGGGATTGGCGCGGCGGTCTATTTCGACGACGGCAAGATCGGCACGGTCGTGGAGCATATCCGCCCCGAAGGACTGGTGCTGCGCGTTACCCGCGCTCGTGACAGCGGCGAAAAGCTCAAGGACGACAAGGGCGTGAACTTCCCCGACACCGATCTGCGGCTGAATCCGCTGACGGAAAAAGACCTGCACGACCTCGATTTCATCGCGGCGCAGGCCGACATGGTCAGCTATTCGTTTGTGCAGAATGTCGAGGATGTCCACCGCCTGCAGGACGAACTAGAGGCGCGGGCAGAACTGCGGCAGCCAGGGCTGCGTCCGCTGACGATCTTCCTCAAGATTGAGACGGCCAGCGCGGTGCGCAATCTGCCTGACCTGATCGTCCATGCGGCTGGGGCGCAGCCGCTCGGCGTGATGATCGCACGCGGCGATCTGGCGGTGGAGATCGGCTGGGAGCGGCTGGCGGAGATGCAGGAAGAAATCATGTGGCTGTGCGAGGCGGCGCATGTCCCGGTCATCTGGGCGACGCAGGTGCTTGAGGGGCTGGCGAAGGAAGGGCTGCCATCGCGGGCGGAGATCACCGACGCGGCGATGGCTGAACGCGCCGAGTGCGTGATGCTCAACAAAGGGCCGTACATCCTGGACGCGCTGGATATTCTGGACGGCGTTTTGCAGCGGATGCAGGCGCACCAGAGTAAGAAAAGCCCGCAGCTTCGGGCGCTCAAGTCGTGGTAGGGTAGGGATGAGTGGTCGTGTATGCCCTAGTACATTGACCATCTAAAGCTGCCTACCTGTAGGGGCGCAGCGCGCTGCGCCCGTACCAACGCAACCCATCATTCTCATCTTGTCGGCGTACTAGGCTGCCTTGCACGGCAGGGCAGCGAAATTTCACAGCCTCATCAGGAGTTTTTTGAACCGCAAAGGCACGAAGACGATAGCAAATGTTTTTGTAGGGGAGGGTTTCAAACCCTCCCCATAAGTACAAAGTTAAGAAAATAGAGGTTCGCTTCCCTCCGCCACACGTTACAACGTGCGGCTCCAAACCGCCAAGCGCACTAAAGGCGCTGAACTATGATCTATCGTGAACCTCTTCAGCCTCTTTAGTGGGCTTGGTTCTTAGATAGCCGGATGCTTTAGCATCGGGCGGGAAACAAAAACGGTCATTGAATAAAGGCAATCTGTGTGCATTTACGGAGATTTATTTCCAGATTGGCCTCAGTTTTGAAGCGGGGTGGCGCAACTGCAACATTCATTGAGGAGGAAAATCCTTAACTTGGTGTGCATGGGGAGGGTTTCAAACCCTCCCGCTTTTTTGTTAAGTTCTGTCACAGCTTTAAACTTGCAGTGTATGTTGTGTTTGAGCGTCTCAGGCGCTTGGCGCAGAAGCCAGAATGTGTTCGACGGTCGCCGTCAGGTCGAGCCTGCGCCCGCGAGCGAGCGCTTCCTCCATCTGCTCCGGGGATACCGAGGACGCAATCTGGTCGATCAGATAATTCACCTTCATGTCGGTCATGAAGTTGATGAAGGTGCGCGGGTAGGACTGCACCAGCCCGGCATATTCGAGTGCCGGAATAGTTTCGCCCCTGGAGGCCATTATCCCTGCCAGGCCGATAATGGGATAGAGCATCAGCCCCAGCGCCCCCGCATACGTCGCCATGCGCAGCGCCCGCAGGTAGTAATGCTCGGCCTGCTCCATGTTCCCGGTGAAATAGTTCATTTCGGCCAGACCCAGCACCGCCTGCGCCACGATACTCTGCTCACCGACGCTTTCCGCCAGCCGCAGCCCTTCATCGAAATAGGCGCGGATTTTGGGATCATGCGGGTCGTCGGCGTTGATGCCCTCGGTGATACCTACCCAGACCATCGCGCTGGCGATGCCTGCCTGATCGCCGATCTGGCGGCTGGCCTCCAGACTTTCTTTGTAAAGGCGGTTGGCTTCGGGAAGGTTGTTGGTGGCAAAGGCCACATCAGCCAGGTCAGACAATGAATCGCTGATCGTGCGTGGGTCGCCCAGCGCCCGGCGCAGCCGGAGGCTTTCCTCATAATACTGCCTGGCGCGGGCATAATCGCCTGTGTAGAAGGCGATATTGCCCAACGCGCTCAGCGAGTGCCCGATTCCGGCGCGGTCGCCGATCTCTTTGTTCAGGCGATAGGCTTCTTCATATTTGCGCTGGGCACTGTCATAATCGCCGCGCACGGTGCAGATGCCGCCCAGGTTGTTGAGCGTAAAGGCCATCCCCCGCCGCTGATGATACGCTTTGAAGGTGGTATAGGCCTCCTCGAAAAGCTGCCGCGCCTGCTCGAATTCGCCTTTGGATTGCAGGACTTCGCCCAGGTTATTGATGATGGTCGCCATGCCAGAGGTGGCGTAGATGTCCCTGCCTTTGTCCTTGATTTCGCGGAACAGGCGCTCGGCTTCATCGTAGTTGCCGCGCAGATATTCCCCGTAACCCTGATTGCCGAGGGCGGTGAGATAGATGGGCATATTGTCGATCTGATGCGCAATCGCGGCTGACTCACGAGCGCTCTCGACCGCCTGGGCATATTCACCCTGGTTCATCAGCACGTAACTGATGGTGTGCAGGGCATAGGCACACTCGCGCAGATCGCCCTGGCTGGCGAAATACTCACGGGTGCGCCGAGCATCGCGCAGTGCGGTATCGTATTCACCAACGGTCGCGATGATGTTGGCGCGGCGCAGTATCAGGCGATAGTACAGCGGCAGGCTGGCCTGACCTTTCGCTTCAAGCTCTTGCGCGATTTCGGCGAACATATCGCCACCCTCGTGCAGTCGGCTGCGGGCGACGAAGAAAGCGGTCAGCGAATTGACGGTCTTCTCCAGTTCATCCCAGCGCCCATCCTGCTGCATCCAGCGCAGGGCCGCCCGGATGTTTTCCATCTCGTCTTCGACGCGCTCGGTAGCCTGTCGTTCCTCGCTGCTGCGGAAGGCAGATTCCAGTTTTGCCAGCCAGTCGGCATAATAGCGGCTGTGGGCGCCGCGCACTTCGGGCTGGTCGCAGCACTGGTAGAAGCGTTCTTCGGCATACTGGCGCAGCAGTTCGTGGATGTGATAGCGGCCTTCGGGTGTGCGCCGCAGCAGCGATTTATTCACCAGCGTGGTCAGTACGCGGAGCGATGCGCCCGCCACAGCCTGCGCCGCGTCCCGCTCGAAGCCGCCGCGAAACAGCGCCAGCTTCATAAACGTCTCGCGCTCGGCCTCGGTCATTAAATTCCAGGAGTATTCAAAAACGGCGCGGATGCTGCGGTGGCGTTCCGGCAGATCGCGCATTTCGCTTTCTAAAAAGTCTAAGCTCCGCCCGATCTCATCGGCGATTTCGTGCAGCGCCAGCGTCTCCACCCAGGCTGCCGCCAGCAGAATCCCCAGCGGCATCCCCTGCACCATCCGGCAGATGCGCGCGACATATTTGAGATCGTCAGCCGTCAGTTCAAAGCCCGGCTTTGCCCGCCGTGCGCCCTGCAAAAACAGCTTGACCGCGCTGTATTCCATCGCGTCTGCCGGGGTTTCCCATTCAGGGAAGTCCATACCGTCCAGATTGAACAGGGTTTCGCCCGTCAGGTTCAACCGTTCGCGTGAGGTCGCCAGCACCCGGACGTAAGGCGCACCACGCAGCAGATCGCTGACCAGCGTCGCCCCGGCCAGCATATGCTCGAAGTTGTCCATTATCAGCAGCAGATGTTTTTCAGAGAGGAAGTCGATCAACTGCTGCCTGGCGCTGCGCCCATCCGCCTGGAAGGTGAAGGACAGCGCTTCGGCTACGGTCGTCACGATGTCGTCGGGGTTGGTGATCGCGTCCAGCGCGACGAAATAGACGCCATCGGCAAAGGGGATCGTGTCTGTGATCGGTGTCGAACGCAGGCTATCCCCGACGATGGTTTCCGCGAAAGCCAGCGACAGGCGCGTCTTGCCCATGCCGCCCGGCCCCAGAATCGTGACATGGCGAATGCCCGGATCGCGCATTAAGCGGCTGAGTTCGGTCAGTTCGGCTTCACGCCCGACGAACGGCGCCGTCTGCGCGGGCAGGTTGTGATGCGGCGTGGGAGTTGGCCGGACGGGGGTCAGCCCGGCGGCTTCGGCCACCACTGCAATTTCAGACGTGGTGGAGCGGTACGACAGCGGTGTGCGGTCGGCGGTGGTCTGCCCGCCCAGCATCAGCCCGCCTTCCTGAATGGCTTCCAGTTCCGCGCCGATCAGCCGGGCGCTGGGGATACGCGCCTCGCGGTCTTTTACCAGCATCCGATAGATCAGATCGACCAGCGCCACCGGGGCATCTGGTCGCAGGGCTTCGAGGTCGGGCGTGGGATGGGTCAGCACACTGATAATCACGCTGGACAGATTTTCCGAGCGGAAGGGGCGGTGCCCGGCCAGCATCTCGTACAGGATCACGCCCAGCGACCACAGATCCGTGCGGGGATCGACTTCATCGCCTTGCAGTGCCTCGGGTGACATATAATCGGGTGTGCCGACGATGGTGCCAATCTCGGTCACGCGCTCCTTCGTGCCGATGCGCGCCACGCCGAAATCGGTCAGGCGGACGCTGCCATCGGCGGCGATGAGGATATTGGCGGGTTTCAGATCGCGGTGGGTGATTTTCAGACGATGGGCGCGGGAGAGCGCATCCGCCAGATCAAGGCCGATTTCCAGCACGCGCTTGATCGACAGCTTGCCCTCACGCTGGATCGTCTCATGCAGCGAACCGCCGCTGACGAATTCCATGATGATGTAGTGCAGGTCGTTTTCCTGAATCGTCTCCAGCACCTTGACGATGTTGGGGTGGTTAAGCTGGCGCAGGGCGTCGGCTTCGCGGGCGAAGCGTTCCAGTACTTCCGGCGCAGTGCTCACGGCCTGCGGCTTGAGCAGCTTCACCGCCACCGGATGCCCGGTCTGGCGATCAATGGCGCGGTAGACCACGCCCATGCCGCCCGCCCCCAGGGACTCATAGACCTGGTAACGTCGGCCAATCAACGAAGCAGGAGAGGCAGTGTTGGTCATCCGGTGCCATCCGTCAACTACATAGATGCAGCATAGTGTAGCGGAAAAAATATAAGAGCATTGTTAGCGCCGTCCGGTCGTGCCCCATCCTGCACGGCGGTCAGCTTGTAGGGGCGGCTTTCAAATCCGCCCGTATGAAAAAATGTCTGATTTCTGAATACAGACGCTTCTCGCACATTTGATCTTACGCTCAAGGGATGATTTTATGGTAGGCTTGAGCAAATCGAATTGACGTGAATTTCTGTCCGATGGCCTACCACTCCCCCCACAACCTGTATCCCGGCGTGAACGCCCACCTCAACAGCTTCTTGCAGCAGGAAGATGGCGGGTGGGAGATGTTTCATGCCCGTTATCTGAACACGCTGACGACCATCGTCAGCCAGCATCTTCCCTCCAATTACTACGTCACCCTGGAAAAATCGTTTCAGATCAGCGTGAGCAATCTGGCGCGTCTTCAGCGTACCATTCCCGATGTCGGCATTTATCAGATGAGGCCTTCGATCTCCGCTCCCACCGCGCCTGTTGCCCCACCACAGCCTACCCTGACGTTCTCGCTTTCGGCAACGGTTTCTGACCCCGACGATACGCTGCTCACGCCTGTTATCTATGAACTGGTACAGGGGAAATATCCCGGCGTTCCCGTGACACGTCTGGAACTGCTGTCACCGGGCAATAAACTCCCTTCCGCTTATCATTATGTGTACCTGGAAAAACGGCTGGAGACACTGCGCAGCGGCTTGAGCCTGATCGAAATCGACTATCTGCACGAGGCGCATCCTGTTTTGACGATCTTAGCCAGTTACCGCAGCGGAGACAGGGACTCCTTCCCGTACATGGCACTGGTCAGCACACCACAGCCGTCTTTCCGGGATGGTCATCTGGCGTTTTACGGGTTTGGCGTTGATGCCCCACAGCCTGTGATTCCGCTGCCACTGGCAAGGGATGAGAAGTTGATGCTTGATCTGGGACAGGTTTACAACGAGACGTTTATGAGTATGTCCGTGTTCTCGCTGCTGGTCGATTATGAAACCGAACCCGCAGCGATGGAACGCTACGCCCCTGCCGATCAGGAAAAAATACGCCAGCGCATCGCCCAAATCCTGGCGGCGCGGCAGGAGCCTCCCGATTGAAGGTTCAGACGATCTCTCTGCGTCCTCCGCGTCTCTGCGGTTAATTTTTTGCATTCCTTTGATTGATTGGACTGATCCACAAAATCACGCCTATGTTCTTTCGACTGCTGCATAAATTCAACGACAACATCGAACTCTACTACGGCGAACGGCTGCTGTTCCGCTATGTCTATTATCCACGCACGGCACAGCACGAATCGCCGCGCCCCTATTTTCACCCGATCAGAACACTGGCGGGGGATACGCTCACGCTCTACCGCCCGCACGATCACCGCTGGCAGCACGGCCTGTCGATGGCGGTGCCGTTTCTTTCCGGCGAGAACTTCTGGGGTGGCCCGTCCTTTGTGCTGGACGAGAACGGCGGCCAGTACATCCAGAAGGCCAACAACGGTCAGCAGCGCCATGAAGACTGGGAGTCGATGACGTGCGATGACCATGATGGCGCGCATCTGGTCGAGCGGCTGGCGTGGATGACGCAGAGCGGCGAAAAGTGGCTGGACGAAACGCGCACAATCAGCGTAACCCGCCTGGACGAAACCGCCGGACACTGGACGCTGAAAGTTGGTCTGCGCCTGACGAACGTGCGCGGCCACCTGTTGGAATTCGGCAGCCCGACCACCGAAGGCCGACCAAACGCGGGCTACGGCGGGCTGCACTGGCGCGGCGCACGCGATTTACAGGGCGGGACGATCACCCTGGCGGATGGGCGCACCGGGAAAACCGACCATGACCTGATGGGGCAGGCCGCGCCCTGGCTGGCGTACAGCGGGCAGCACGACGGACTCGACCGCGCCTCGACCCTGATTTTCGTGGATGACCCGGCCAACCCCCGCTTTCCGACGCAGTGGTTCACGCGCACGACCGATGCGGCGGCGGTCAGTTTCGCGTTTGCCTTTGACCAGCGCTATCCGCTGCCGCCGGGGGAAACCCTGGCGCTGAATTACAGGCTGATCGTGGTGAATGGTGTGTTGTCACACGAACAAATCATGCAGGTCACGCAGCAGATAAATTATGGGTAATTTACCGGGTCGAGAGTCAGGCTGCTGCCCGCGCTGCCATCCGCCCGCGTGATCGCCAGCACATCCCCGGTGCGCTCATCCACCGCCCGCAGTTCCAGCGTCCACACCACCGGGGCAGAAACCGTCGGCAGTGGCACAATCGTCACATCGCGCACCAGATCCCCCGCCTGCCAGCAGGTCGTTAAATAGTTGCCGCTCTGCGGAACCCAGATGTGCGGCTCGGTTACGATCTCACCATCAATAGCGTTCTCTGCGCTGGCGACGATCTCAAAGCGATAGGGACGCTCAGTGCGTGAAATCCCGCGCCAGTGCAGTTCCAGCGTGATCGCCTGCTGCGCAACGTCGGCGATGAAGCGGTAATCATCCAGCGCGAATTCGCCTGCATAGGCCGCGCTCTCAAAGGCTGTATCCACCGGGCGCAGTTCGAGAAAGTCGAAGGTTGGCACGTCAGTGCGCGGCGTGGTCGGCTGTGGATTCAGATCGAGTGGAACGACAGGCAGCACCGCCGCCATCACCAGCACCGTGAGCGCCTGCCCAATCAGCAGGGGAAAATCCCATTTTGTCTCTCGCGGCGCAAAAATGCCCCCGGCGCACAGCAGAAAGAACGGCGCGTAAAAGCTCAGGATGCGGGCATTCTCCCCCTGCACGATGCCCGCCAGGTTCACCAGCAGAAATGTCAGCAGGGTGGACGTGAGGAGTACCGAAGGTGGATTACTGAATGCGGAAAGGGTATCTGAGGCTGCATTTTGTAGGGGCGAGGCATGCCTCGCCCCTGCGCCCCAAAACACAATTTGCACAAACCGAGTAACCGCGCCCACAAACAACAGCGCCAGCGGCCACCCTACAAACAGCAGCGTGTCGTAGGGGTGCAGGATCAGCCAGGGTAGATAGTCGCGCTGCACAAGATTGCTGTGCTTCTCGAACGTCACCCGCAGAAGTTCCAACGGCGTGATACCACTCACGGCGAAGAACACCAGCCAGATCGAGAGCAGACCGAGGCCAAAACACACCCCTGCGATGATCGTCCTGGACCACCGCTTCCATTGGAAAATGGATACTATACGCGCCTCGCCCGTACTTTCAAATGCATCAGGTTGTGCTTCTGCTGCCCATAAGCAGTATCCCAGCGTGAACAACCCGAACAGCAGCAGCAGTGGCAGCACGGCAAAATTCAGGAAGGTCGCCGCCGACATGACCACCCCCGCCGCAATCGTATATAAGGCAAATCCTATCCCCTGCCGCCGTAACCCCGCCAGCAGCAGCGCGAAGGACAATATCCCCAGCAATGGATAGAGCGTATTCCAGGTCGGCGCGAACAGCAGCACGGTCGGGATGAGCGGCCACCACAGGGTAAGCTGCGCGGCAGTTTTACGCTCAAACAGCATCCAGCCTGCCCAGTACAGCGGGAAGACGGTCAGTGCCGCCCACACTGGCATCAGCATCCCGACTCCAGCGCTGACGATTTCGCCGCGTGTGTAGCGCATCACCGGATACTCCGCGCACTGATAGGGACGCAGCGCCATGCTCAGCGATTGGCTGAGCGGGAGCGGGTCGAACAGCCGGGCGAGGCGATCATGCAGCAGCGGCTGCCCCGGCGGGCTGGTGGTGAAGTGGATGAGGTTCGCGTCCAGCGCCTCGCGCATCACCTCCGGCCAGCGTTCGAGCGTGGACTGAACTCCGTTGGCCGACATCTCGCGCACGGCGATGGCGCTCGCGCCTGTCTGCACCGGGGAGACGGTGCGCGTGAACAGCAGAAAGCCCACATCCCCGCGCACACCCACAACGGCAAAACCGAGTGCCGCCGCGCCCACAAACGCCCACAGCAGCGATGCCGCGATGTGCCTTTGCATCCGTTTCAGCAGCCATACGCCGCTGAGATAGACGAGCAAAGCGGCGGCAAGGACAAGGAGGCCGCCCGCGCTTTCTGGCAGGGCATACGGCCAGCGCCAGCCCGACCCGCCGCGCAGACCAGGGTAGAGATCGAACGCCAGAATCAGCAGAAAAAGGCAGGTAAACAGGAGAATGAACCGACGCATGAAGGGATTTTGTGTCAAATGGTCACAGGCTACAGGTTATACTTCGGCGTATTGTAGTTGATCTTTGCCGGGTGAGAATGGAAGGGTTTGCAGGATGAACACCATTGTAGTGACAGGCGGGAGCGGCAAGGCCGGGCGGGCGGTTGTCGCGGATTTGCTGGAACACGGCGATGACGTGCTGAATGTGGACATCGTGCCGCCGAGGGAGCGTATCAGCCGCTTTCTGCGGGCTGATCTGACCGACCTGGGGCAGGCCTACGAAGCGCTCAAAGGCGCGGATGCAGTCGTGCATCTGGCTGCCATCCCCGCGCCGGGATTGCAGACGGATGAAGTGACCTTTCGCGTTAACACGATCAGCACCTACAACGTCTTTTCGGCGGCGGTCGCGCTCGGATTGCAGCGGGTGGTGTGGGCATCCAGCGAGACCACGCTCGGCCTGCCGTTCGACCGCGTGCAGCCGCACTATGCCCCGATTGACGAGGCACATAGTTCCCTTTCCTATACCCATTTATGGACATAGGTGGGTCTGTTTTATGCAGGATAAACCCGCATGGGATGAACTACTGCACCCCCTATCCCGTTGCTGAATGCGTTCGGGATTACTTCATGGACACGTTGAATATT
>JANRLJ010000018.1:0-12874 GCA_033762735.1 bacterium
TTGCTGAGGGTAAAAAAAGTACACCCAGCGCACCCCCGCGATGGCACTCGGACTGACTCCGTGTGTTTATTCCATCCGTGACCTGCTGCTCACTCCCTTGTACCCCATCCCCTTGCGGAGATAATCTCATTGAACTACCCTCTCAGGAAGTCCAACAAAAAATGTAAAAATCCGAACCACGAAGGCACGAAGAGCACAAAGATAAAGTTTAGAATCCTGGCGATCTTTGCGTCTTGGCGGTTCGATTCTTGTCTTGCTTCTTAAACTCAACAATGCGAAAGGAAAACAGCGCTGATGAACACCCGCCCGTTAGGACGCACCGGATTCAATGTCTCTGAAATCAGCTTTGGCGCATGGGCGATTGGCGGAAGCTGGGGCAGCGTCAGCGATGAAGACTCGCTGGCGGCGCTGCATCGCTTTGTCGATCTGGGTGGCAACTTTATCGATACCGCTGATGTCTACGGCGACGGACGCAGCGAACGGCTGATCGCGCGGCTCAAGCGGGAGCGCCCCGGCGACACCATCATCGTGGCTACCAAAGCCGGACGCAGGCTGAATCCGCACACGGCGGAGGGCTACAACAAGACCAACCTGACCGCCTTCATCGAGCGCAGCCTGCAAAACCTGGAAACCGAAACGCTCGATCTGGTGCAGCTTCACTGTCCACCCACCGAGGTCTATTACCGCCCGGAAGTATTCGGTGCGCTGGATGATCTGATTCAGGCAGGCAAAATCCGGGGCTACGGCGTGAGTGTGGAGAAGGTCGAAGAAGCGCTCAAGGCGATTGAGTATCCCAATGTGCAGACGGTGCAGATCATCTTCAATGCCTTCCGCCTGCGCCCGTCTGAACTGTTCTTCCGCGAGGCCAAAGCGCGTCATATCGGGATTCTGGCACGGGTGCCGCTGGCGAGCGGACTTTTAACGGGCAAGATCACCCAGCAGACGACTTTTGCGGCGGACGATCACCGCAACTTCAATTTTCGCGGGCAGGCCTTCGATGTGGGCGAGACGTTCTCCGGCGTGGATTTCGACCAGGCGCTGCAGGCCGTCGAAGAAATTCGAGCACTTGTGCCGCCGGGGATGACGATGGCGCAGTTCGCGCTGAAGTGGATTCTGGCCTTCGATGCGGTGTCCTGCGCGATTCCCGGCGGAAAGAATCCCCAGCAGGTGGAGGACAATATGGCGAGTGCATCCTTACCAGCCCTGACCGATAAACAGATGCAGCGCGTGGAGACGATCTATAGCACCTACATCCGCGAGCGTGTGCATCATCGGTGGTAAAAGCCATTTGCAGTTTTGAGAGTGTTGGGGATGGGGGGGTTGCTACGGCTCAAATCATCTCTTGAGTTCTTTATCATAAGGGCCGTGTGAACCGATGAAATACCAGAGAATTTCATCATCGCTCATCATGATGCCCAAAGCCCTGTATTTGATGGAGATACGCACTGAAAAAGTGAGTGGGTTCTCTTTTACTTTTTTGAATTGCAAACTCGGATGGTAAGGGTTTATTTTGAAGACGCGATAGGCCTCATAAGCCGCTCTCTGTACATCAGGAGGAAGGTTGCGGAGCGCTTTTCGGAAATCTTTGCTTATTCTTGATTTCACGGCATGTCAATGTTGTCGTCAGGATCAAAGGCTTCGGTTTCGCCCGCGTGGTATTCCGAAAGCGCTTTTTGTGCAAGCTCATCGAAAAACGCTTCATTGGCAGCCATGTTTTCGTCCCAGAGCGCATCATCATCCTGCCACAACAGCGCTGCAATGTACTCCTCAATCGATGCAAAGCCCCGGCGCTGCGCCAGCGATTCAATATCTTCTCTGGCAAATGGCAGTTTCACCGTCACTTCCTGTGTCGCTTCGGCATCCTTGTGAAGTGTCTGCGACGACTGCTGAAAATGCTTGTTCTGTTCCTTGCTCATCGTTTTTTGCCCCGGATTACCACCCTTCCATCATAGCATGGTTTAGGCGGGTTCGTTCCAATAAGTGCTAAAAGGGCAGCTCAGCGAGCTGCCCTTTCCCTTATCTACTTCGGCGACATTCTTATAGCGCCATCAAGGCGGATCGTCTCGCCGTTGAGCATCACATTTTCGATGATAGATTGGGCAAGCTGAGCATACTCCGCCGGGTCGCCGAGGCGCGAGGGGAACGGCACCTGCTGACCGAGCGAGAGGCGTGCCTGTTCCGGCAGCGCGGCCATCAGCGGCGTATCGAACAGCCCCGGCGCAATCGTCACCACGCGAATGCCATTGCGCGAGAGGTCGCGGGCAATCGGCAGCGTCATCCCCACAATACCGCCTTTGGATGCGGAATAAGCCGCCTGCCCGATCTGTCCGTCATAGGCGGCCACCGACGCGGTGTTGATAATCACGCCGCGTTCGCCCTGTTCGTTCGGCTCATTCTGCGCCATGACCGCCGCCGCCAGCCGGATGCAGTTGAACGTGCCGATCAGGTTGATACGGATGACTGTCTCGAAAATGTCGAGTGGGTGCGGGCCGCTGCTGCTGATCGTCCGCATCGCCATCCCCACGCCCGCACAGTTGACCAGCACATGCAGCCCACCGAATTCGTTTCTGGCGGTATCAATCGCGGTCTGAATTTGCGCCTCATTGGTTACGTCCGCCTGGGCAAAACGCGCCTTCGCGCCGATTTCGGCTGCCAGCGCTGCGCCTTTTTCCGCGTCCCGGTCGAGGATGACGACGTTCGCGCCCTGCTGCGCCAGCCGTGTGACCGTGGCCCCACCGAGGCCGGATGCCCCGCCCGTGACGAGGGCGGTTATTCCTTTAATAATCATTTTCTAACTTGCCCTTTTTTAGCCGTTTGTACAAAAGGCCAGTAGGTTGTATTTTTAACTAAGTTTTCCATATATACCTCGTCGATCTCACCTGCTGCTGTAACTGGAAGTAAAATTTCAGTTTTTGCAAACTTTTTCTTATAACACTGTCTCCCATAAGAATAACGCCATTTACCTCTATCAATCATAAAAGCAATAAAATAACGGGAAGCCATAGATAAATGCTCATACTTTTCTGTCGGAATACAAAGAACAACATTATCGGTAGCTATAAATGGAATGGGTTGTACAAACGCATCGCCAGAGACAGTCGAAACAGTAATTGTTCCTGCTGGAATAACTTTTGCCTTTTCGGGAAGTTCATAAAAACCAACAAATCCGTTATCGTCACTGACACGAGAAATAGTTGGATACTCTCCTTCATTTAAAGCTGCAATCGAATGGAAATGACCTTTTTCCAATTTAAACAATTCTTCCACACCAAATTTTTGCCATCGTACTGAACTCACAGATTGTGTTGTAACTTTTTCAGGCTGTTCCGGTGATAGTTGCGCTACATCAATTTTGATAAGATATGCAAATGTTTGTCTCAAACTTTTTTCGAGACCCAACATAATTTCCTGTTCATTAGGTAAAGATTGATCTAAATATACTTCAGGCACTAGTTCTAGTGCTGAATCATTAAAGTCAATGGGAGCAGCTTTCTGAAATTGCAACATATTTGGAGTAGGATAAGCAGGATTGCGTATAAACGCTCGTAGTAAATCCTTGCTGCTTTCAAGATCGTCAGGCACTTTATTGTTCGGCAACCTCTTTCCCTTACTTTTCAGCAAGCCGTCATTCAACGCACGTACCCAGAGAACATTTTGGTTATTTGGATGAGGAACACCCTTTTTAACAAAAATTCCTACTGTCGGTACGGCTACAGGATAAAACAAATCAACAGGAAATGTTACAACTGCGAGCAAAGTATTATTTTTGAGGAGGATGTCGCGTCGCCACCTTAAATAAGTGTGAGGTTTAACCATTAAGGAATATGGCAAAATTGAAAATAATATCCCCCCATGTTCCATTTGTTTTAATGCTTGATCAATGAACCGAAATTCTTTTTCCACATCTCGCTTGAGTGCAAAGGGAGGATTCATCATCACTTTGGTAATCGGAGGCTTCTCGGGAAATGAATTTATATACTCTGCAGTTGGTATACCTTTTTTAACGTCTGCCTCAAGAAATTTCGCAAAGCAATTTCCTTCCTGAATGTTATTCTTTCCATCTCCACGAAAAATCATATTGACAACTGCTAAAGCTGCAACGCCTGAGTCTTGCTCAATACCAAAAACCGAATATTGCTTAAAGCGCGCTAGTTGTGTTTCATTTGCATGTTGTTTTACGTAATCTAAGGCAGCAACAAGAAAGCCACCCGTTCCACATGTCGGGTCATAGATGAGATCATTCGCCTGTATATCCATTACATCGGCGATAAATTTTGTAATGTGTCTTGGCGTAAGGACAATACCTAAATCTTGCGCCCAGTTTGCATATTTTAAGAACACTTCATAGAATGCCCCTAACCAGTCGTCACCAGAACGCATTGCAGAGCGAATATTTAAGGTATTCAATGCTTGGAGCGTATCAACCAATGCTTGTCTTAACTTAAAATGATTATCAGTTGTGGTAGGTGGAGTAATTTTAATATCATTGATAAATTCACCTTTACCTTGCCGCCTGAGAACATCTTCTACCCGTGCATTAATATCATTAATCAATACCATTGGTGTTCCTTCGATATTAGGAGTCGTAGAGCTTAATGTTGAAAGGAGTAAAGCCGCCATAACACTCGCTCTTTGATGAGGATTTACGGCACCAAGATGAAGAATTTCGTTAATACGTTCTGCTGTCGTTAAAAACAATCTTTCATCAATTTTGGCATTAGATATATCAGGGTTGCGAGTAGACAAGATCGTTTCAACTTGAACCGGGGACAATAAACCCGAGGTTTCCACACCGTTTAGAGTAACAGGTACAAATTCTCTACCATTGAAAAAACGATTTTTTATAAGAAACGAGTCGTGATCGTTCCCTGCTACACCGGAGATGAAATTTACTTGAAATAAATCACTGCGATTTAACTTCTCAGCATATAATTGCGCTTCGAATAATGCTTGATCTAATTGAGCGTGAGAGCGTTTCGCTTCTATAACCCATAAAACAGATTCGCGGATCTTTACAATATTTTCAGGCTTATCAAGATTCAATTGTTTCTTGATCTCTGGATTGGATAAACACTGATTTTGAGTATAGACTTGTCCTGAAGCAACTACTTCTGGATTGCGAGTATCCCAGCCAAGTGTTCTCAAACTTTCTTTGATATAAATATAACTATCAACTTCAGTGGAGACGGATTTTTTCGCCATTTTAAATACCTTTAAATTATGGCGGACTTGAAAAAATGATTATACATCATAACTTAAAAAGAGAACACTTGTGTCACGGACAAAAAACATTTTATACCTTCCCTAGTTCGTCAATGCTGAAATCCAGCGCAACCACATAGGAGTCGTCCAGCAGCAGCACCTTCAACTTCGGCTCGGTGCGCTTGCCTTCCATCACTTTCGTCTCCAGCCTGTGCTGCTGGAGCACTTTATCGAGCCGTTCGGCCAGCGGTTTAGGCATCTCACCCAGTAAGTCACCCCCACCGGAGACGAGATCGAGCAGCGGCCTGTTCAGGTTGAAATAGGTCGGAATCTGCCGCCAGGGGCCGAAGGTGCTGGCGTAGCCCTGGAAAATATCGAGGACGAGTTCGTTGGCGTCGTCCGGCGTTCCGCGAAAGAACAACCCGGTGGGCGGGGTATTGTATTCATACAGCAGGGGATGATCGTCCAGCAGGCGCAGATTGCCGAAAATGCCGACGCTCACGCGGTGTTCGCGCACCCCCAGCGCCCGGATGATGTAGCGCCCCTGGTCGCGCAGGCCGCCCGCTGCCTCGTCCATCTGTGTGGTGACGACCACGAATTGCAGCGTTTCGGGCACGGCGTCCATCTGCGCCATCAACAGCACGCCGTAGCGGTCTTCGCCCTGCAATTCGGCCAACAGCTTGTCTCGTTTCGGCATTCGGGAGTCCTATCGCGGTTGCGGCTGCAACTGGGATTCAAACCATTCATAAGCGGGATGACCTGCCTCACGGGCATCGGCCAGCGCCGCCTGCACATCATACGGCACAGCCCGCAGATCAACGGTTACGTCGCCATTCTCGAACGTAAACAGCCCCCACTGCGCCTTGCCGCGCGCATCTACCGAAAAGCCGACGCTGCCCACATTCACCACCCGCCAGCGGCCTAAATCCCTGTCCATCTGAATGTGGATATGCCCGCCGATGCCTAAGCGGCCTTCCCGGTCGAGCAGGGCATCCAGCGCTTCTTCCTGCGGCGTATCGGGTCGCAGTATGGCCTCATCGTCGCCGGGGATAGCATGGTAGCCGATTACCCAGCCGTAATCCTTCACGGGCAGGCTGGTTTCGCGTCCGAGCAGCTTCGCCAGCCACTCGTAATCTTCCCAGGTGAACTGCCGCAGATTCCAGTTGAACAGGCCATCGGCTGTCTCACGCCGTGCGGCGAGCTTCTGAAATGCTTCCTCGTCCTTCGCCGGGGGCATTTTGAACCGTTCGCCCGTAACCAGATAGCGGTCGGTGTTGCCGCCAATGACGTGAAACTTGTCCTTGCCGAACGCCTCGCGCCATTCGCGGATGCGCCGGATGCACTCTGCCGGACGCGGCCCGGATGCAGCCAGATCGCCCAGGCACCAGATCACGTCCGGCCGTGCAGATTCGATTTCGGGCTTGACCGCTTCAAAGGCGGTCAGGTTGCCATGCACGTCGGAAAAAACGGCCAGCTTCATGGGTCATCCTTACAGAGCAGCCAGCAAACGCGCTCATGGTAACACATTCAAGTGATGCACACACGTTAGAGGATGTTGAAACAGCCCGACGTTTTACCAGCGTTCCCAGCGCACCAGTTCGTCCAGCCCTTTGCGCCCGCCCATCTGGGCCGGACGATGTTCGGGGGAGGGGTAGCCGAACGAGATGGCGCAGTAGAAGTTGCTTTCCGGCGGAAGGCCTAACAGCGCCTTGCCCGCGTCCTGGTCATAAATGGCGGCGATGCACGAGCCGACGCCCACTTCCCAGGCGGCAAGCTGTAAATAGGAGGCGGCCTGGCCGAGATCAAAGCTGTTCCAGTGGCTCGGTGTGCTGCCGACCAGGCACACCGCGAAGGCCGCGCCCGCCAGATGTCCGGCATAATCCCCCAGCTTGGAGAGCGCTTGCAGCGTTTCCCGTTCGCGCACGACCACGAACTGCCAGGGTTGGGTGTTCTTGCTGCTCTGGGCACGTCCACCTGCCAGCAAAATCTGCTCGATCACGTCCTGCGGCACAGGCTGATCGCTAAAGAGGCGCACCGCACGGCGTGACTGGATGGCTTGCTGTACGTCCATAAGGAAAGTCTGCCTTTCAGGAATTGAACCGCTCAATATCCAGTTAGAGCGTCTCACAAAGGCAGTTTTTACGTGTGCGTGGAAATTAAAGAAAAACGCGGGCGGTAGGATGCCCGTACTGCCCGCGTTCGGATTTACTGCTGTGCGGTGACAGGGGTCAGATCGGGGATTTCGGTGATGAACAGCAGGCCGGGGATCACTTCCTGCGGGTTATAGGTCGCCACCCAGATGTCATACTGGCCCTCGACCGGGTTCTGAATATCGACCGTCGGGCTGTACGTCTCGAACGAATCATCACTGCAATACCATTCGCCGCTTGGAGTGTTCACCAGCAGCGTGGCATCGCCTTCGCTCAGGAAGAAGATACGCAGCAGTTCAGAACTGCCCGACCACATGATTCGTAAATCGGGCTGAGTGGTCGCAAAGCCGACGCAGTCCTGGCCGAGATTGATGTCGCCCGTGTTCACGTCGCCGCCCGCTTCCATCTCGATCACGACCGGGTCTTCCTCGAACCCGGCCTGAAGCTCGATCACGCCGTAATTGGGGTCGAGGCGGTAATCCAACCCATTGACCGCCTGCGGCTCATCGCTGGTGGTCTGCTGCTGCGGTTGCTGCGACGACTCCCCACGTTCGGACGGAATAATCGGTTCGCTGACGATCTGCTGGGGTGCGCTTTCCTCGTCCAGTTGCAGTTCAGAAAGAATCGCGGGGAGTGCCAGAATCCCACCCAGGCGTCCCCCGGTCTGACCTTCCGCCGCGACTGCCGTTGGGATACCGACGAATTCGCCTTCCGCGTTCACGACCAGCCCGCCGCTGTTGCCTGGGGAAATTTCCGCGTCGGTCTGATACCACAGGGGCAGGCGTTCACCGTTCACATCGCCATTTTCCACACCGGAAACGGTGCCATTGGTGAAGATCAGGTAGCCCTGTCCGAGGCCGGGATAGCCCAGAATCGAAATGTCTTCACCCAGCCGCAGCCGTTCATCTGCCAGTGGGACGGTCGGTAAATCAAGTGCTTCGGGGTCAACGGGGTTGCCGTCAATGTCACGGTCGATCTGCAAAATCGCGAAGTCGATCTGGTCAGAGACGCCGACGACACTGGCGAAATAGCGTTCGACAGGTCGTTCGGAAATTTCGTCCAGCAGCAGGATGAGATAATCATCCGAGCCGACGACCACATGACGGTTGGTAAAAATGACACCATCGGGGGTAATGATGGTGCCAGAGCCGATGCCAGCAACCTCTCCATTCTTCAGTGCTGCCACAGTAACTACGGCGCGCGCGATCTGCTCCACTTCTTCGGGGTCAAGATCAGCACTCTGGGCAAAGACGAGTGTGGGCAGCAGGCCAAAGAGGAGGGCGGCCAACGCGATCACGCGCTTCATGCCTTGCCTCCTATGTGCTTACGCCACAAGTTCAGGCCCATTTAGCCACAGCGGTCTTAAAGGCAGATGAAAGGCCGCATTAGGAGCTTATGTGTTCTTCAGCACCCGTCCGCTCCGTTTTGCTCCCGCGTCCCCCCGCCATGCCCGTCCCACGCAGACGAAACTCGTTCACCTTTTCGGGGAAACGAGCCGTCACATCCCGGTAATGATCCCAGATGCGAGGCATATCAGCCACGATGTCGCCAGTGGTGTAGATAAATGGTGCGCTGATGTCGATCACCTTTTTACCGTAATCAACGGTCGCGCACAGAATCGGAACGTTCGCACGATGGGCAATCCAGTAAAAGCCCGTTTTCCAGTGATCGCGCTTTTTGCGGGTGCCTTCCGGGGAGATCGCCAGCGCCAGCTCGTCGCGCTCGCTGAACTGCTTCACCATCTGGTCAACCGCATCAAAACTGGCGCTGCGGTCAATGGGTACTCCCCCCGCCGCCCGCACAATCCACCCCAGCGGCCCGCGTGTAAGTTCCGCCTTCACCATCCAGTCCAGCTTTGCCCGCACATACCACGCCGCCATGACCATCAGAAAGCCGTCCATATTGGCGGTATGCGGTGCGGCGATAATCACCACCTTCGGCACGTTGGGCGCTTTGCCGATGATCTTCCAGCCCAGTACCCACAGCACCAGCCGCGCTGCCAGATGCAGCACGATATTGACTTCGGGCTTGCGGATGTATCCCTGCGTTTGTGACATAACGCCTCAGTATTGTTTTTGATTCATCATTGGAAACACTGCTTTTGCAATGGAGCAACGCTGATTTTACACACTTTTGCTGGGAAACGTGTGCTTCAGGTTGAATCAAAACAAGGGACTTTGATGCCCCTTGTTCTTCTTCGCGTTCTCTGATCTGCTTAACGGCTGAACAGCACTACCGGGTCCATCACACCCCGGCGGATTTCGGCCCAGCCAGTGAAGCGATCACTGGCACTGGCGCGGATTTCGAGATGCAGGTGGGTGGCTTCGGAGTTGCCTGTATTGCCACAGGTGCCGATCTGCTGATTCGGGGCAAGCTGCTGCCCCTCGTTTACCATACGCCGCTGCAAGTGGGCATACATAACGAAAATCGAGCCGCCGGGGTAGCCGCGCTGTGCCAGGGCTGCTTTGGTAGAGTTGGGCAGTTTGTCGTGCGAATAGCCGACGATAACGTAGGTGCCATAGCCGAACCCCCAACCCGGGTCCTGGAACACCGCCGGGTTGCCCAGGCCGAGGCCGTGCGCTGGCGTGTTGGGGCGGTCGGGGGTGCATTTCAGGCAGTCCACCGTCTTCACAACGAGGCCGCCCGCCGGGCCAGCCAGAATCGGCTCACCTGTGGCCGCGCCAAAGTCCCACCCGTCGTGCTGGCCGCCAATCGCGTTCGGGTCAAGCTGCGGGGGCATATTCCAGCCGCGCACCCACCAGCGATTCGCCATCGGTGCAGGGTACAAGTCCCAGGGCAGGCCGAGCGACTCGCCGTCGCCTTCCACGCTGACCAGGTCTTCGCGCACCCAGCCGACCTGTCCGTTGGCCTCTACCTTGAACCAGCGATGATACATGCCACCGCTGTCCGGGCCAACCTGTACAATTTTGACGGTCGAGTCGCGGGGAATTGTGACCAGCACGGACGAACCACTGGTGGTGGGCATATTGCGGATTTTGGCCGCACTTTGCAGTTTGATGCGGGCAATGGCGGGCGTGGTCGGGCGGATGGGCTGCCATGCGCCTTGCAGTGTCGGCGCGGGTTGCGGCGCGGGTTGCGGCGCTGGCTGGCCGGCAGGTTGCGCGGCAGGCTGTGCCGGAGCAGCGGTTTGTTGGGCGGCAGCGGCTTTTGCCAGTTCCTTCTGCGTTTCCTGTTGGGTCTTAGCCGTTTCAACCGCCTGTGGGGTAGCGCTGGGTGCGGCTGGCTGGGCGGCAGGGGTTGCTGCGGCAGGAGTCGCAACCGGGATGGGGCCGCGCGTCAGCGTGTATTCGTGCTTCAGTTCGTTCAGGACGCCATAGCCGTAAGTGGTGAAATCGCCGACGATGCCGATCACGTGCCCGCGCATCCAGCCGATCTGCCCGTTGGGGAACTTGAGCTTGAACCAGTTGTAAACGCGCCCCAGATCGCTCATGGTATTCTGAACGTCGGGCTGAACGTCCAGAACCTCTAAGTTGGTGGTGCCTTTCGAGATTTTAAAGGGAGCAAGGTCGAAGGTTGTACCGGGTCCCGTGCGTACCGGGAATTCGACAGTGGGTGAGTCATAGGCAAAGCCCAGACAGGTAGCGTAATGAACGGCCATAACTTCTCCTCATCGGGTGAATCAAGCATTTGTATTGTACATGAGACTGCGGTTAGAAAACGTAAACAAAATTTTTAGATCATTGGGCAGACCCGCCGCACCCCCCATTCGGGTGGAACTTGTGTACACCGTTTGACGATGCTATGCTACCGGACGATTTCCTACAGAAATGTTTGTGATTGAATGGCCGATAAACGACCCGATGTTCTGCTGATTATTCTGGATACGACCCGCCGCGACCGCCTTTCGAGTTACGGCTATCCACGCCAGACTTCGCCCCACTTCGATACGTTTGCCCAAAAAGCTACCCTGTTCGAGCGGGCGATTGCCCCGGCGCAGTGGACGGTGCCATCTCATGCGTCCATGTTTACGGGCGTCTACCCCAGTACACATCAACTGACGCAGGCCGGGGAGCGTCTTTCCGGCAGTTACCCGACGCTGGCCGAAATTTTGCAGGTGGAGGGCTATCGCACCGCCGCTTTCTGCAACAATCCGCTGGTAGGGGTGCTGGATAACGGCCTGCAGCGCGGCTTTGGTGAGTTCTATAACTACGCGGGTGCCGCGCCCAACCGCCCGGATGATCTCCACAAAAGCCAGGTGCGCAAGGCCGTGGCACGGCGCTGGCGGCGGTTCGCTTCTCGCGTGAGCAATACCTTTGCGCATTCGGACTGGATGTTCCGCACCGCGCTGCATCCGCGTTTTGCACCGCTGTGGACGCGCTATATCAACTACAAAGGCGATACCGCTCGTTCGATTGATGACCTGATTGGCGTTTTCAGCCAGCATCGCGCCGGGGGCAGGCAGCAGCCGCTTTTCGCGTTTCTCAATCTGATGGGCGCGCACATGCCCTATCATCCGCCGCAGGACTACCTCGACCGCTTCGCGCCGGAAATCAGCCGTGACCCTGCCGCGCTGCGCTTCATGCGGTCGTTTAATGCCGACGCTGCCCGCTGGGCCAGCCCGACCGATCCCCCGCTGACTGAATGGCAGCAGGCCGTAATCGACGGCTTCTACACGGCGGAGGTCGCCTATCAGGATTATCACCTGGGGCGGCTGCTGAATATGCTCAGGACAAGCGGGGCGCTGGACGATACGCTCGTCCTCATCACCGCCGATCACGGGGAAGGGCACGGCGATCATCAGTTCTTCGGCCACAGCTTTGTGGTCTATCAGGAGTTGGTGCATGTGCCGCTGGCGATCCATTATCCCGACCGCTTTCCCGCCGGTATCCGCGCCACAACCAACATCTCCACCCGGCGCATTTTCCATACCGTGCTGGAGTCGGTTGGCATCAGGCCGCCGCTGGATGAAGCCGACCCGAACGCCAACATCAGTGGGCTGACGCTGGCGCGGGCGACCAACGGCGTACCCGACATCGAAGGGGGGCTAGTGTTCGCAGAAGCCTTCCCGCCGATGACGATGGTTAAAACCATTCAGCATCGCGCTCCGGCATTGATCGAGCGGCTGCGGCTGACCCAGGTTCGGCGCGGCGTTTATCTCGATGCGCGGAAGCTGGCGGTGGTGGGCGGGCAGGCCGAGGGCTATTTCGACCTTCAGGACGACCCCTCAGAGATGCACGATCTGTCGGGGCAGCACAGCGCGGAAGTCGCGGCGCTGCAAGCCATCATCGGGCAGTTTGTGGCGGCGGCGCAGCAGCAGCGCCCCGAAAGCATAGCGGATGCGCCGGTCAGCGAGGATGTGCTGGATAACCTGCGGGCGCTGGGGTATATCGAATAGAAGTTTTCAGTGCACAGTTGTCTGTACATAGTTCCCTTTCCTATACCCATTTATGGACATAGGTGGGTCTGTTTTATGCAGGATAAACCCGCATGGGATGAACTACTGCACCCCCTATCCCGTTGCTGAATGCGTTCGGGATTACTTCATGGACACGTTGAATATT
>JANRLJ010000019.1:0-16544 GCA_033762735.1 bacterium
AATATTCAACGTGTCCATGAAGTAATCCCGAACGCATTCAGCAACGGGATAGGGGGTGCAGTAGTTCATCCCATGCGGGTTTATCCTGCATAAAACAGACCCACCTATGTCCATAAATGGGTATAGGAAAGGGAACTATGATGGTCAGTCCGCGTGGTCAGCAATACAACCATGCGGGAAAATGATGGCAGGACGAGGAAAGACCAGTATGATCGGAGAACTCTCCACCGAGCAGCGGGTGCGCAAAATCCTGGGTGAGCTGGAATGGATGGTGCGTGACCTGAACGCGCCGCATCCCTGGGAACAGCAGGAAGCGCTGGATGCCTTCACGCGGACGTACCGCAGCGGCATCGCCTACGCCTTTCTGAGAGATACCGTTCGCAGCGACCCCGACGACGCCACTCGCGCACTTGCTCAGTGTGCGCTTGACCTCTATGCGCAAATCCCCGATGTGGTGAAGCGATAACAAAAAATGCCTGTATCCCACAATTGCGGATACAGGCATCTCAACATGACCGAACAGGGACACGACCAACTGTGTCCCTGTTTTTGTTTCATGCGCTTACGGTGAATTGAGCGTTACCGTGTAGGACAGATCACCGCCGGACTCGTTGACGATGCCGATGTAGTAACCGCCGTTGTAGGGCAGTGTGTAGCCGTATACGCCCGCCGCTGCACCGGACGACCCCGCCAGCACATTCTGCCCGGTGTAATCGGTAATGCCCAGGGCGACACTGGCCGAGGCATTGACCGTCACCGTGACCACCTGCCCCGCCGTTCCCTCAAAGTAATAAGCGTGGGTGCTGCCAGGGCTGAGGTTGCTGCCCAGCGTTTGCCCCGGTGTGATCACGCCCATGATGACCGTCTCAGGGGCAGGCGTGGTCGGCGCAGTGGTTGCCGTCGGCGGCACAGGAGTCACGGACGGAGTCGGGGTTGGGGTGGAAGGCGCTGCGACCGCGCTGAGCGACAGCGCATACGGGCCGCCGCTCCCATTGCGATAGCCAGAGACACGCAGGGTGTACGTCCCGGCGGCGCTCAGCGTATAGTCGATGCGGCTGTTGCGGGTGCCGCCGCTGTCATCGTTATAGGCCAGCACCACCCCGCCGCTGATGAGTTCCAGATACGGATCCCAGGCCGTTCCCGTTGCGTTCAGGGTGATCGTGACGATCTGCCCGGCCTGACCCTCGAACGTCCATAACTGCTGTGTACCGATGGGGAGCGTCCCGTTCACCGTCTGACCAATCGCCATCGAACCACCGGAAGGCGCGGTTGTGGCAGTCGCGCTTGCGGTCGGGGTTGCGGTGGCTGTTGGTGTCGCGGTCACGACAGGTGCGCCAGCGGCCTGCACGGTGATGGTGTAGGTGCCATTGGTGCTGCTGAAGGGGCGGACGCGAATGGTATACACCCCGTCCACGCTCACTACATGAACAATGCGGCTGTTGAGATTGCCACCGCCATCATCGTCCTCTGCGACCAGTCGTCCGTTGGAGTCGAACAGGGACGTAATCGGGTCAAGGCCGCTGGTGCGAACAACTGAAATCGTGATCGTCGTCCCGACCGGGGCGCTGAACGTCCACAACTGTTGCCCGCCCACCGCAATCGTGCCATTGGTCGGGCTGTTGAGCGCGATGGCCTGTGCTCCGGTCTGCGCGGGCGCGGGTGTCGCGCTGGGCAGGGGGAGCGGGGTCGCGGTTGGTGCACCACCGCCCACTGTGCCGCCGCCTGTGATCGTCAGGGTATAACTGCCGCCGGAGCGGTTGGCGAAGCTGGCAACCCGCAGCGTGAACGTGCCAGCGGTTTGCAGCGTGGTGGTGATCTGGCTGTTGCGCCCGATGAAGTCATCGTTGAAGGCGATCTGCCCACCTGCCGGGCTGATAAGCGCCAGGGTTGGATCCCAGCGGAAGCTGGTTGCATTCAGGTTGATGGTGAGCGTCTGCCCGGCCTGGCCTTCAAATATCCAGTCATGAGAGCCGCCGACTGGCAGGGTATTGTTGACCGTACCCGGCACCGTGATGCTCCCAACCGGGCCGCTGACGGGCACCGACACAGAAGCGGGCGTGGTCGCGGTGGGTGTGGGCGTGGCCGTCGGTCGGGCGACCGTCGCGGTCAGCGAAAGGGTATAACTGCCACCACCGCGATTGCCAAAACCGCCGACGCGCACACTGTAGGCGCCGCTGGCAGGCAGGGTAAAGGCGCTGATGCGGCTGTTCAGTCCCAGGCCGGGGAAGTCATCGTTATAGCTGAGCTGCACGCCATCACTGTTGAACAGAGTGAGCGTACTGTCGAAAGCCCCTTCCACCGTGATCGTCACTGCCTGATCTGCCTGCGCTGTGAACGTCCAGAACTGCTGGCCGCCGCGCGGGAGGGTGTCCGTCACGGGCTGCCCGAATGTGATGGACTGGTTCTGGCGCACGGGCGGCGTGGTGGCTGTGGGCGTGGGCGGGATGCTGGCGGCGATGCTCAGCGAGAGGGTATAGCCGCCCCCTGAACGACTGCCCCAACTGCCGACCTGGACGGTATACGTGCCGCTGGTCGGCAGTACACGATTGCTGATGCGGCTGTTCACGCTGCTGCCGAAATCGTCGTTGAACTCGATCTGGCTGCCGCTCGAATCCAGCAGTGCCAGCGTGGTATCCCAGGCGTCGTTGTCGGCATTGAGCGAGATTGTGATGACCTGCCCGGCCTGCGCAGAGAAGAAGTACGTATCCGTTGCGCCGCGCACCAGCGTTCCCTGCCGCGATTGACCGGGGATGATAGCCTGGCTCACAGGAGCGGCGGTGGGCGCAGGAGTCGGCGTGGGCGTGGCGATGGGGGGGGCACTGCCCGCGCTGGTCAGCACCAGCCGATAGCGCCCGCCCTGCTGATTGGCGTAACCTGCGATGCTCAGGGTATAGCTGCCTGTTTCTGGCAGGCGGATGTTTTGCAGGCGGCTGCCGTTGCCTTCAGCAAAGTCGTCGTTGAACTCGATCTGCGCACCCGTCGAGTCCAGCAGCGCGAGGGTAGTGTCCCAATTGCCCTCCAGCGGGACGAGCAGCGCCGAAATCAACTGTCCTGCCTCGCCCTCGAAGCTGTAGTAGGCGACATCGCCCACCGCCAGCGTTCCTTCGCGGCTGCCGCCGATGTCGAGTGTTTCGGTTTCCTGCCCGGAAGGCGCGACGGGCGTCGCCGCCGGGAGTTCGGCCAGCGTGATGGACTCAATCGAGAGGTTGTAGACGCCCTCGCCGGAGTCGCCGTAGCTGCCCACACGAATCAGGTAGCGCCCGCCCGTGCGCAGCGTCACGTTGACGATGCTGCTCTGATTGGTGCTGTCTTCCACATCGTCGTTAAACACCAGTTGGCCGCCCCCTGGGTCGAGCAGGGCGAGCGTGGTATCAAAATCGCCCTCGACGTTGAGCGTGATCACCTGCCCGGCGCGCCCGTTGAACACCCACAGATCGGCCTCGCCCGGAATCAGGTTGCCGACCACGTTGTCGTTGATGGCAATCGGCAGGGCACTGGCATTGGCTTCGTTTTCAGGCTGTTCGCCCGCTGTGCCATCTTCCAGCCGCGTGGTGAGCAGATAGGTGCCGCCCACGCGATCTCCATAGTTGCCCACCTGAATGTAATAGGTGTCGTTGTTGAGCAGCAGATAGTCTTCGATCACGCTGGAGTCGCGGTCGCCGAAGTCGTTGTCCTGCGCCAGCGGATTCCCGGCGGAGTCCAGCAGCGTCAGCACCGCGTCATACTGGCCGTTGAGTTCAATCGTGATGATCTGCCCGGTTTCGCCCTGGAACGCCCACAGTGCAGACGAGCTTTCGCCGAAGTCGCCTTCAATCTCGTCGCCCAGCGACAGGTTCAGGTTGGTGGTCAGGCCAGTCTCGACCGGGGTATTTTCCAGTGAGATGGTATAAGCACCGCCCACTTCGCCAAAAAAGCCGCTCACCACCAGCCGATAGACGCCATCCGCCGGGAGCGCCACACTGTCGATCAGGCTGGTCAGCAGCCCGGCAGCGTCATCGTTAAAGCTGATTTCCGCACCGCTCTCTGCTTGCAGGGAAAGGGTGCTGTCAAACGCACCTTCGAGGCGGATGGTGACGATGTCGCCCGCGCCGCCCTCAAACGTCCATACATCGCTCAATCCGACGGTGAGTTCGCCCTGCGCGGTCTGTCCATAGGACAGGCTGCCCATGTTGTTGAAGCCGCCACCATCGGCAGGGTTGACCGCCAGCGTGAAATCCCCGCTGCCGCTGTCAGCATAACTGCCGACCTTGACGACGTACTCGCCATCTCCCGGCACGCTGAAATTCTCGATTTTGCTGTTCTCGCTCCCGCCAAAGTCGTCGTTGAAGGCGGCGAGTTCACCGGTGGGGTCATACACGGCCAGCACGGTATCGAAGCTGCCGGTCACGACGATGGTGAACGTTTCCCCGGTGCTGGCGACAATGCTGAAATCGCGCGTCTCCCCGACGGAGAGCGTATCCGCGACCACATCCCCCAGCGCGATCACGGGGAGTTGCGGGTTCTGCGCGGTCTGGGCTTCCTGAACGCACAGGGTATAAGCGCCGGAGGCCTGGCTGTGGACGCCGCTGATGCGCACGTCATAGGTCGTCTCTGCGGGCAGCGTAAGGTTGGCGATCTGGCTGTTGATGCCGATGCCCCCGGCGTTGTCGCTGGCGAGGGCGGTTGCGCCGTTCAGCAGGCTGATTTCCGCTGCCGCGTCCCCGCTCAGGGTCACGTTCACCGCCTGATTGGCCTTGCCGCTAAAGCGCCATGTGCTGGAAGAACCCGCCACCAGCGTCCCCTGAACACACTGATTGACTTCAAGCTGGTTGGGAGACGACGTAGTCTCCCCCTCCAGCGTGATCGAGTAGTTACCGCCGACCGGGAAGCCGAATTCGCCGATGCGGATAAAGTAGGTGCCGCTCCCCGGCAGGACGATACCGAGCAGGCCGCTGCTGAAGATGGTGTCCAGGTCATCGTTAAAGGCCAGTTGCACATTTTCGCTGTTGAGCAGCGTCATGGTCATATCAAAACTGCCCTCGGCGCGGATATCCAGCCGCTGCCCGGCCTGTCCTTCAAAGCGCCACAAAGCGGTCAGTCCCGGTGTGAGTGTGCCGGAAGCGGTCTGGCCGAGGGTAAGGGGGTTGACCTGATCCAGGTTTGAGAGCGGATCACAGGCATCACCGCGCCCGTTCCCGTTCGCGTCCGCCTGGTCAGCATTGCGGATAAAAGGACAGTTGTCCAGGTTATCCAGAATGCCATCGCGGTCGAAGTCCAGATCGTTGCGCGGGTCACAGGCGTCGCCGATCCCGTCACCATCCACATCACGCTGGTCGGGATTCGCGACGGTCGGGCAGTTATCGCGCTCGGCAGGCACGCCGTCCTGGTCGGGATCATCGGGCAGGGGCGTCACAACGGTTTCCACATCCACCTGCCCGTTTTCGACCCCGACGGAGACATTGGTCGAGTGCGTATTGCCGTTGTAGTCCTCCACCAGCAGGATCAGCCGCAGTTGGTCGGTGGGCACGTCGGTGAGTTCAATTTCCAGGCCGCGCAGCCCGGCGTTGCCCAGCGTGAAGCGTGTGCCGGAGTTGCGCGTGACAAGCTGGTTGGCTTCATCGAAGGACAGCCAGTAGGGTTCAAACACATCCCCCGGCTGTATCCGCACCCGCGACGGCATCAGGCTGTCCCCGGTGTCGTTCAGCGCCCACATACTGCTCGGCTTGCCCGTTTCCAGGTTGAACACCAGTTGAACTGAGACGGGTTCGCCGTTGATGGGTGTGAGCATCCCGTCGATGGAGCCGGAACTGGGGTTGGTGGGGTTGCTGATGAGCAGCACCGGGACGGACGCCTTGCCGTCAGAGATGACCGGCACCTGACCGCCCCACGTCCCTTCCTCAGCGGTTGTGTCCAGCGGGGTAAAATCGACCACGATGTCCTGCCCGTCGTCGCCTTCCAGTGTGACCGCGAGCACCTGCTGGCTGACGTTCAACTGGTTAATGCCCAGGTTGACCTGAACACGGCTGCCGCCGCTGGCTTCCAGCCCCAGGATTTCGCCCTGCGGCCAGGTGGTAATGGACTGGTCGGCGAGGGTAAAGACTTCGTTCAGGAAGGTCTGCCATAACTGCGCCGTGTCGGGCAGTCCTTCCGTATAGCGCGGCAGATAGGCGTTGTTCTCATAGACACTGCGGTTGCGCGGGAAGAAGATCGAAACGCCGCTGGCCGCTTCCAGACTGGCCGAGGCCTGCCGATAAACGACGGTGGATGGCATCAGATCGGCCACCACACGCGCCCGGTCTACCAGTTCGCTTTCGATCTCCGACTTGGCGACCTGATCCATAAACTGGAACAGATCCGCCGCCGACCAGGTATCGGCGATACGCGGCAGATCGAACCCACCGAAGACCAGCGTTTGCCCGCGAATCTGGAACAGGCTGTTAATCAACGCCTGATCGTCCTCGACCGCTTCCTGAAAGCGCGTCAACGCCTGGCTCAGCGGCAGGATGGTGGAAAGGTTAATCAGCGACAGACTGTAATTCTGATACTCGTCGGTTTCTTCGGTGTAGTAGCTGTAGAAGGAGTCGATGATGTTGCGCCCGAAGGCTTCCGGCGACATGGTCGGCTCGTCGCGCAGGGCATACAGGCCGTAGTTGTAGTCCCAGCCGTCGCCGGGAATCAGTTCTTCGCTGGTAATGGCATAGCGGCCATAGGGGGCAATGGCGCTGAGCACTTCGTAACCGCCCATCAGACAGGCGTCGAAGCCGAGGACATCGAACTTGTTGATGCCCGTCTGCCGGGTGATGGTGCGCAGCGCACCGGAAATATCCAGCATCGAGAGCGAATCGGACTCTGCCGAACGGTCAAAGGCGATGCCCGTCCACGAGCCGCCATGATCCCACACGATCATCGCGTAATGCTTGGCCGGGAACTGCTGGATTCCCCAGACGCCGAAGTCAATCAGCGTTTGGGGGTCGCCCGTATTGGTTTCGCCCAGGTCTTCCAGCAGGCTGGAGCCGATGCTTTGCAGGCCGTCCTCGCTCACACGATAGCGGCGGGTAGAAGTCCAGTCGCGGTCGGTGGTGTCGTAGCCCTCGGCTCGGTCGATCTGCACGATGATGTTGACTTCTTCCGTGCTGCCGACGTTTTCCATCTCGTTCAGATCGCGCAGCGCGAAGTATTCCAGGTCGTTATCCGCCGCCATGTAGACCAGCACCGTCCATTCAGCCTGCTTGTTGGCCGCGCTGGCGGGCGGGGCCGTGGCTTCCTCGGCCTTGTCATCGCCTTCCCCGGTCGGGACGCCTTCAAGCGTGTTGACGGGAGTCGCCTGCGCCGGTGCATTCCCTGCGGCGCGAGAGTCGGCTGTGGCATCAGTCGCGGCAGCGGTTGGTGCAGCGGCTTCGGGTGTCGGTGTCGCTGCAAGCGGTGGCGCTGCAAGCGGTGTCGCCGCGAGCGGCGTCGCGGAAGCCGGGATGGCGGTTGGGACAGCGGTCGCAGCCGGAGCGGCGGTGCGCTGGATGTAGTAGCCTTCCGGTGTGCCTTCCGCCACCCAGCCTTCGGCGCTCTGGTCAACAATGCGAACCCGCCACCAGTAGAAGCCGTCGCTGCATACCGGGCCGTCGATCACTTGCAGCAGCGTTTGCGGGGGAAGGCTGGTGAGCGGTGCCCCGCTGATGCTGGCGGCGCTGCGAACGTTCAGCGTACCGGAGGCGGTGCGGGAAACGATGCTGGTGACACGGGCAAAATCGCCGATGTTCAGGGCAGGCGGTGGCGCGATGCCGCAGGCCGTTTGCAGCAGGGCGGGTGCTGTGCCTGAACTGAGCAGGAAAATCCCCAGCAGGGCAGCGAAGATCCAGCGAAGGTTATGGGTGCGGTGTTTCATGCGCCTCTTCCACGATTGGTTATCAGGCCAGAAGCCTGACGGGATTAACGATGGTTTTATTTTGCTTTGAAAAACTTAGCTGTTCCTCATTATAGGGGCGATTGTGCAATTTCGTGCGCTTAATGTTTGAAAGTATGGTTTGAAATGCCTATAATCCACAAGGCGGATAACGCTCTACCAGCCTGCGCTTCCGTCTTCATGACTGCTGATTAGCCTCGAGGTTACCTCATGTCGGATGCGTTTATCTCCTACTCTCGCCGCGATAAGCAGTTTGTACAGCGGCTTCGTGACAGCTTTCAAACCCTGAACCGCGATGTCTGGGTGGACTGGGAAGACATTCCCCTCACCAGCGATTGGCGGCGCGAAATTCAGGATGGAATTGAAAAAGCCAATACTTTTGTCTTCGTCGTAAGCCCCGATTCTGCCAAATCGGAAGAATGCCGCATCGAGATTGAACTGGCGGTCGAACAGGGCAAGCGCATCGTCCCGGTTGTCTATCGCGATGTGGCCGGGGACGAATATAAGGCGCTGCACCCGGCCATCAGCGCCCATAACTGGATTTTCTGCCGGGATGGGCAGGAAGACTATGATGTGGTGTTCCAGACGCTCATCAACGCGATGGACACCGATCTGGAGCATGTGCGCAACCACACTCGCCTGCTGGTGCGCGCCCGCGAATGGGAGGACAAGAAACAGGACCCCAGCTACCTGCTGTCGGGGTCGGATATTGCAGTGGCGGAAGGCTGGCTGGCAAGCGCACACGGCAAAAAGCCCGTCATCACCGACCTGCACACCCAGTACATCCTCGCCAGCCGCGAACGCGCGACCCGGCAGACCCGCACCCTGCTGACTGCCGCCTCGATTGCGCTGGTGGTGATGGCCGTGCTGGCAGTGGTGGCCGCGTGGCAGGCCATTCAGGCGCGTATCAATGCCACTGAAGCCCGCAGCCTGGAACTGGCCGCCAATGCGCAGGTGGCAATTGTCAACAATGACTTCGAGCAGGCCGTCGCGCTCAGCCAGGAAGCCAACCGCGTGAACAGCGGCGAACCACAGGTGCGCCAGATTCTCGAACAATCGGCCTTTACACCGGGGACACGCCGAGTCTTCACCGGGCACACGGGCGATATTTTCGCCACTGCCGTCAATGCAGACGGAACGCAGGTGCTTTCCGGTTCATCCAACGGTGAACTGCTTCTGTGGGACATCAACACGAGCGTAGAACCCGTGCGCGTGGCGGAAGGGCTGCGCACGATCAATATGCTGGCCTTCAACCCGACCAATGCGGCAGATGCCCTCAGCGCCGGGAACGATGGGCTGCTGCGCTGGACGCTGCCGGGCAGCGAGAATCAGCCGTTGGTCTATGAAGCGCCCAACGCTGAAGGCACGGCGCAGGCGGTTGTCGCCAACAGTGTGGCTTACCTGCCGGATGGCACACGTGCCGTCGCAGGGTATGCCGATGGTACAGTCATCCTGTGGAATCTGGAAACGGGCGAGGAAGAACACCGTTTTGAAGATCATGAACAGCCTGTAACCGCGCTGGACGTAGGCACCCGGCAGAATGAAGATGGCGAGGACGAGGTGCTGATCGCGGCTGGTGAGGCGGCCACCAGTGGTTCTTTCGCCGGGAAGCTGATCGTGTGGAACGCGGCCACCCAGGAGGAAGCCTGGCGGTTTGAGCCGGAAGGCAATACCCGCTTCAGATCGGTCGTTTTCAGCCCCGATGGTCAATCGCTGCTGGCCGGGCTGGGCGATGGCACGGCGCGGGTCTGGAATGTCGCCAATGGAGAGGTCGTGCGCTCGCTGGCAGCAGCGGGCAGCGCCTCTGCCCATATCGGCGCGGTGTGGAGCGTGGATTACAGCGATGATGGGCGCTTTGCGATCACCGGAGGCGAGGACAACACCCTGCGCCTGTGGCTGGTGGGGCGGGGCAGCCTGGTGCGCATCTTTGAAGGCCATGACAATCCCGTGCGTTCTGTGCATGTCATCCCCGGCCAGCTTCGCGCCATCACCGGGTCACGCGATGATACGCTGCGCTACTGGGACCTCATCAGCCCGTTCGAGCGCAACCGCTTCTACGGCTTCAACAGTCTGGTGACTGCGGTTGCCTTTAACCCCGAAGAGAATCTGGCACTGGCGGCGGCGGCGGATGGGTCGCTGCGCTGGTGGAATCTGGACAGCGCAGAAGCCAGCGGACTGGAAGACGGCAGTGCGGCGGTGGCCTCGGTCGTCGTGGACATCGCCTACAATGCCAGCAACGATACCGTGTTTGTGGCGGCAGCCTCATCGCCCAGCCTGTCGGTCTTTGACCCACTCAGCGGCGAAACCGTCTTCTCTTTCCCCACAATCGACGAACGCAGTCTGTTTATGGAAGCGGTGGCAATCAACCAGGATGGCACACGTGGGGTTGCTGCCTCAGGCGTGACCAGCGGCAGCACGGTCTTCGTGGTTGATCTGCAATCGGGCGAAATCCTCAACGAATACGTGGTGGAAGGCGAATATATCAACGAAATGGCGCTGCATCCCAACGGGACAGAAGCGGCGGTCGTCACCTCCTCTGGACGGGTGTTCATCATCAATCTGGAAACGGGCGACCAGCGCTCCCTGGAGGGGCACACGCCGTTCCGAGCCATCTTCGTGCGCTACAACCCCGACGGCAGTGTGCTGGCGACGGGCGGGCAGGATAACCTGGTGATGCTGTGGGACGCCGCCAGTGGCGAACGGCTGCATACGCTGATCGGTCATAATGGCTTCGTCGAGGCGCTGGCCTTTAACGGCGATGGCACACAGTTGTTCTCCGGCAGTCCCGACGAGACCATCATCGTGTGGGATGTCGCCAGCGGAACCGAGCTTTACCGCCTGTACACGACCGGTTCCCCGGTGCAGAGTATCGCCGTCACGCAGGACGGAAACCGGGTTCTGTTTGGCTCGACCGATACCGTCGTGCGCCTGTGGGAGCCAGAAGCCTTCACGCCCGAAGGCCTGATAAGCTGGATTGGCGAAAATCGCTATACGCCGACCTTCTCGTGTGTGGATCGCGAACGCTACCGCCTCGCGGCCAGCAGCGCGTGTGCCTCCTGATTTCCGCTGTTGGTGTAGGGGCGACTCGCCGGGTCGCCCCAACCCTTACCAACCTCATTCAAACCTTCACGGAACATCATCTGTTGTATGATAGAATGTTGGAAATCATGCCCGTTCGAGGCAGTAAAGAAGTCTGACAAGGAGTTCCACATGCGTAAGCACCTTCTTCCGTTGCTCGTTGCCCTCCTGCTCCTGTTTACCGTCGTCGCTGTCAGCAGCGCTCAGGATGCCCCGCTTGTACTCGGTTTATCCGTCCCCTCGCTTGAAGAGGAGGGCTTTTTTGCCACACTGGTGGCCGAAGCGCAGGCCGCCGCCGAAGATGCGGATGCCGAACTGGTCGTGCTGAATGCCGATAACGATGTTGCGACCGAAGCCTCCAATATCGAACAGTTGATTGCGGATGCCGTCAGCGCCATTCTGCTGTACCCGGTCGATGTGACCAGCGCGGCGGAACTGATCGCCCAGGCCAATGAGGCCAATATTCCCGTCCTGCTGATCGGCGCGACCCTGCCCACCGATGCTGAAGCGGAAGTTGCCGCCACTGTCGGCGCGGATGCGGCGGCTGTGGGTGAACTGGCCGCCTCCTTCTTCTGTGAAAATGCCGCCGAAGGCTCGACCGTTGTCGCGCTGTCGGGCATCGCCGGGCTGGAAGAAGACACCGAACTGGACGCCGAAGATGCGCGCCTGACCACTGTGCAGGGGCAGCTTGAAGGCCTCGCCGCCGCCATGGAAGACAACTGCGCGGGCGTAAACGTGGTGGCGGAAACAACCGAAACCTACACCAATGCCGACAGCCTGACGTTCGCCGGGGAAAACCTGAACCGCAACGTGGACGGGGTGTTCGTCCCCAACGCCGAACTCGCGCTGGAGATGGTCGGGCTGGTGCGTGAACTGCGCCTGCGTGGACTGAACATCGTCACGCTGGGCGTGACCCCCGAAACGCTGGGTGCGCTGGAAACCAACCGCCTCGCCGGGATCATTTCGGCCACGCCGGAGTCGCTTGGGAAGCTCAGCGTGGAAACTGCGGTCGCGCTGCTCGGTGGTGATGAAGTCGAAGCCGCGATCAATGCCGACCTGACGCTGGTCGATGCAGACTCGGTTGCCGCTTTCCGCTGCCTGAACCCCGGCGGCTGTTAATCTCCTTCCTGCTGTAACCGTTCAATCAAAGGGTCATCCTCTACAGGGTGGCCTTTTTGTTTGCACAGACGTTTGGCGCAACGTCATGGTTAGAAGATGACCAATGACGGGGCGATCTGCGGGACAATAGAGGCATAAGTTCGCCAACGTTGCGCAAAGGAGTCCCGCGATGTTGAACCACATTTTGATTCCCCTCGATGGTTCCCCGCTGGCCGAGGAAGCCCTTCCCTACGCCCGGATGATTCTGAATCCCGGTGGCCGCGTTACGCTGGTGACGGCGGTCGATCTCTCTGGCCTGCTGGCCTATGATGTCTACCCCATGATGGGCGTTCGCGTGGAAAACCCCGACGGACAGCCCATCTACGGCACGGAAAAACTCGCCTCGCAGGCACGCAGTTATGCGCAGGAAATTGCCAGACAGCTCAACGGATTTGACGTTCGGCTGGTGGTGGAAGTCGGCGAACCGAGTGATCTGATCGTCAAATCCGCCCATGATCTGAAAGCTGATGCCATCGTCATGTCCACGCACGGGCGCAACGGCATTAGCCGCTGGCTGCTGGGGAGCGTGACCCAGCGTGTGCTGAGCGCCGCGCCATGCCCGGTGTTCGTGGTGCCGAACAGTCATCGCAAACCGGTCGAGGCACAGGACAAAGCACTGAGCCACGCTTAGTCTGTGGATAGCCACCTCAGTTGTGGTATTTCCGTAGGGGCGAGGCATGCCTCGCCCTTCCAAAAGATCATCCTTTCAACGAAGTATCTCCATCCTCAAAATCGTTGACCAACGGACGCCTGTCGCGCATAATCTCGTCATGAGTGCGACAGGCGCTTTTGCTTCTTATCCAGCGATTAAAGACATTTCAACATGAGCATTGTTGTTTTTGGCAGCATCAATATGGATCTGGTTGTGCGTGCGCCGCATCTGCCGCTGCCCGGTCAAACGCTGACAGGGCAGTCCTTCGTCACCATTCCCGGTGGCAAGGGCGCGAATCAGGCGGTGGCGTGTGCCCGGCTGGGTACGGCTGTGCGGATGGTCGGGCGGGTCGGCGGCGATGCCTTTGGCGCTGAACTGCGGCAGGGCTTACACGACCATGGCGTGAACATCGACGCAGTGGCCGTTGATAGCAACCAGCCGTCGGGTGTAGCGCTGATTACGGTCGATGCGCAGGCCGAAAACACAATTATCGTCGTGCCGGGTGCGAATGGCGCGATTGACGAACGTGATTTGTCCCGGCTTGATGCGGTGCTGGTGGATGCGAAGGTGCTGCTGCTGCAACTGGAAATTCCGCTGACGATGGTCGTGGCGGCGGCACAGCAGGCGAAGGCTCGTGGGGTAATCGTGATTCTCGATCCCGCACCTGCGCAGATCCTCCCACCCGACCTGTATGCCTGTGTTGATCTTATCACGCCTAATGAGACGGAAGCGCAGGCATTGGTCGGATTCCCCATTGCCAACGAAGCGGAAGCCGCCCGTGCATCCACCGTTCTGCAGGAACGTGGCGTTGGGCAGGTTATCATCAAGATGGGCAGCCGGGGAGCATACTGGCAGGCAGCAGATGGGCAGCGCACGTTCGTCCCGGCCTATCGTGTGCAGGCGGTTGATACGGTTGCGGCGGGCGATGCCTTTAATGGTGGTCTGGCCTCCGCGCTGGCGGAAGGGCTGTCACTGCCGGAAGCGGTGCAGCGGGGAATGGCGACCGGCGCACTCTCGACCACACGCCCCGGCGCACAGCCGTCGATGCCCACCCGCGAGGAGGTGATCGCGTTGATGTCGCGGTAGTCGGGCAGCGAGTGAAGTCACCCCTGCGTCATCACCTGTTCATACACCCGCAGCGTTTCCTGCGCGGTCTTGCGCCACGAATAGCGCGTGGCCTGCGCCAACCCCTGATTCACCATCGCATCCCGGAAGGACGGCTGGAGCAGCAGCGCCAGAATCGCCCCGGCCATGCTGCGAGCGCTCTCGACCAGATACGCGCCATCACCGCAGATTTCGGCACTGACTGGCGTGTCCCAGCCGACTGTCGGTGTGCCGCAGGCCATCGCCTCCACCAGCGGCAGCCCGAAGCCTTCGTACACGCTGGGGAAGACCGAAACGCCAGCCATGCGATAGAGCGAGGGCTTATCGGCCTCGTCCACATATCCCACCCACTGAACCCGATCACCGATGCCCAGTTCCGCCGCGTACTTGCGTAAATCGGGGAACAGCGGCGCTCCCCACTGCGGTTCTTTGCCTGCCAGCACCAGCGGCACCTCGTCCCCCTGACCCTGAACGACATAGGTATAGGCCAGCAGCAGTTGATCGACCTGCTTGCGTACATCGAACCCGCCCAGATAAAAAATGTAGCGGTCGGGCAGGTTATAGCGGCGGCGCACGTCTGCATCGCGCTCCACGCCAAGCCGGGGATGAAAGGCTTCGTCCACGCCCAGATAGGTGGTCGTGATCGACTCCGCCGGGATGTTGAGATGCTTGACGATATCGTCTCTGGCGGCGTTGCTGATGGTCAGCACATGCGCCGAGCCGGGCGCGGCAGCGCTTACCAGCGCGGTGTACAGCCGCCCGGTCAGGCCGGGGGAATACTGCGGCAGCACCACCGGGATCATATCCAGCACGGTCGTGATGAGCCTGGCCGGGGAAGTCAGCGGCGGCCCCCAGTAGGGCACATGGGCGATATCGGCCTGGACGCGCCGCACCGTTGCCGGGAAGATGCGCTGCTCGAACCAGACTTTGCCGACTTTGCCGCCGGGGCCTTTGGTCTGCACCACCTCCACATCGGGCGGCACATCACTCGGATTTGACTTTCCCGGCGGCAGCACCAGCGTCAGCTTCAACGCAGGGGCGATTTTGCGCAGTGAAGCCAGCAGCCGCCGCAGATACTGGCCGCTGCCTGTGTTGGGCTGATCCCAGAACCACCCATTGAAGGCGATGTGCATAGGGTCGTCGGTGCCGTCGCTTTCTTGCCTATGGAGAAATCAATCAGATCACGAATCAGGTGTTTGCAGGGGCAATGCACCGCATCGCCCCTGCAAACCAAGTTAAGAAACGTGAGCCTTTATGAACTGCCCCCACCCCTAAATCCCCTCCCCCAGAAAAGTGCGGGGGAGGGGACTTCACTCTCCTTCTCCCTGCGAAGCAATGGGAGAGGGGGCCGGGGGGTGAGGGCAAAAGCATCGTACATTACCCACTGCCGGACAAGCCTTTAATCGCTCCCGCGCATCCGGGGGTCGAGCGCGTCGCGCAGCCCATCGCCCAGGAAGTTAAAGGCGAACATCACGAAGAACAGCGCCAGCGCCGGGAACAAGGCCTGATTCGGATAGCTGATGATGCGTTCCGCGCCTTCCGCGATCATTGAACCCCAGCTTGGTACCGGAGGCCGAACGCCCAGGCCGATGAACGACAGGAACGCTTCGTAGGAGATGTAGGTCGGGATTGCCAGCGTCTCCGCCACGATGACCGGGCCAAGCACATTCGGCAGCACATGCCGCAGAACGATGCTGTTGGTCGGTGTGCCGATGGAACGTGCCGCTTCGATGAATTCCTTCTCGCGCACGGCCAGCACCTGCCCGCGCACCAGCCGTGCCATCTGCATCCATGACGTCAGGCCGATGCCAATGAAGATGAACACCATGCCACCTGTCGAACGGTCGATATCGGTCATAAACGCGCCAATCGACCCCGGTGGCGGATTCTCCAGCCCTAATCGGAAGAACGTCATCAGGAGGATGATGAACAGCAGGGTGGGGAAGGCGTAGAAGATGTCCACAAAGCGCATCAGGGTGTTATCCACCCAGCCGCCCGCATAGCCCGCCGTCAGCCCGACCAGCATCCCCAGCACAATCGCCACCAGCGGTCCGATAAATGCTACCATCAACGACACCCGCGACCCATACAGCAGGCGGCTGAAAATGTCTCGCCCGACGGCATCCGTCCCAAAAGGATAGGCATTGTTCACGCGGACGTAGCCGCCTTCCTCGCCCTGCGGCTTCATGATCGGAAAGACCTGCGTCACCCAGTAGGGGGCGGAATTGGACGAGGCGCGATCCTGGTCGTCATAGGCGTAGGGTGCGATCACGGGTGCCAGCACCGCCAGCGCAATATTGATGAGGATGATGACCAGTCCCAGCATCGCCAGACGATTGCGCAGCAGGCGGCGCATCGCATCCGCCCACAGGCTGCGTCCTCGGTTTTCGGGGGTAAGGGTGACGACCTGCCCCACTGGAGCGGCTTGATTTTTCACGGCGGCCATACGTCAGATTCCTGTCGATAGTTTTTAGTGCTTAGCGATTAGCGGTTAGCAATTAGCGGTTAGCTGATGTTACGCAAGGTGCGCTCCTCCGCCCTCACCCTAAATAGCGTTGTCCGGTACTCTAAAAGGAGTTATGAAAGTTCACAACGGCTCATTTGCCCTCACCCTAAATCCCTCTCCCAAAGGAGAGGGACTTAACACGCTTCCCTGGTCTTCTCCCCCTCTCCTAG
>JANRLJ010000020.1:0-5605 GCA_033762735.1 bacterium
ATATGATTCCTGTCCTGGAGGTATTCGGGATTGATCCATCAGCTCAACCGTATCGTATTGAGGTGCCGGAGTGCGCGCACATCGCCGGGCATATGATCGCGGAAGACCTCGCCGACCACACCGATGAGGACTATCGCAATCTTTCCTGGCTGATGCAGTGGTTGTTCTCATGTTCGGGCAATTCGACGATTGATTTTGATGACGAGTGCATGGCGGAGATGCAGCCCTTATCGTGGGAAAAAGACAATCTCGAATTCGCTATCGCCATCATTCAGGAAGCCGATGAGATCATTGGCTATGCGCTGAAGGGTCTCAAATTTTTGCAAGCCAATCCCATAGTCCTGGCTGCGCTGCGCGACAACGTACAGCGTATTTACAAGGCAGTCAGCAAATTACCAAAGGAGAAACGGAATGACAAACCTCGCGTTCGATGTGTCTGGACAAGCGTTGGGCAAGGCGCTGACTGAACAGCCCTCGCTGGTGCTTAGATTTTACAGCTACGGCGTGATGCTCGAAAAGTGGGAGGGTGATCGGGTGGCCGAATACCCGGTTGATCCGGCGCAGATCGCACTGGCACTTTCGGCAAAGGTCGGTTTCGACACGGGACTAATGACCGGAAACACGGTGCTGGTGCGCTGCGAAGGGGTCAAGAAAACCGTTGTCGAATACTGTCCACCGGCGAAAACAGGTCTGTACTTTGAAGGCTCAGAAGCGCCGCTGCGCGTCCCTCTACCGGGGATGTTGATGATCCGAGTGACAGCGGAGGATAAATCGCCGCAGTACCAGGTGTACGCGGTGAAGCAGCGCCCTGACAAACTGGACATCCCCTTGTTTCACCTGCCACTGCCCAATATCTTTACCAGCGGCAGCATTTGCTGGGGCAGCGTACCAATGGTCGCGGAAACCGCGCCCAACAACACGTCGCTAATGGATGATTGGGGCGTGTTCCTCGGCAGTCGTTTCGGGGATCACGGCTGTAACGGCAAGTCCAAATCGCACCCGCAGGACATCCGCCAGCAGTTGATTCAACTTGAACAGCGCAAGGCGCGTGTTTATCCGAAGTCCGATTTAATCCCAGCCAAGCGCACGCTCGCACAGGCGTTGGCCGATGATCGCCAATAGTCAAAGGAGTTGATAAAGATGGGTTACGACTGTTATGCGACCTTGCAGGCACACATCCCGGATGCCGCAGTTGGACATTCTATTCTCGATCTGCTCGAAGCGGATGAAGATTGGGGTGTGTTCCCTGTATCCGAAGTGGGCGACGATTATCTGTACTGCCAGTGGGAAGGGCGCAATCGGGACGAAGATGAGGTAAGTGTGATGTTGGAGCCAATTGCGCTGCGCTTCTCCATCACCTTTGAAGTGGAATACAGCAGCGATTATGATGCCGGACTGCGGTTTTTCGTCGGCGTGGATGGGGAGGGGTTAAACGCGGTCAATCTGTTGGAGCGTACTACAGAAGTGGTACGTGATCTGCTGTCACAATCGCCCGCCATACTTGGGAGTCTTCTGGAAGACCCGCAGCAACACGCAGCGTTTGAGGGGCTTATCCACAACCTTCAAACACTGCTTAAGGAGAGTAGAGGGAAAGAAGCATGAATGTTTTCGATCCCTTTATGCACCTGCAAACAGTGACGGTGGTTGGACTAGGGGGTACAGGCTCGCAAGTGGCACGAAGCCTGGCTCGGATGGTTTATGACATGCGCCGCGCCCGGTTGCATATCCCGACCATCGTCTTTATCGACCCGGATGTGGTTGAAGAAAAGAACGTCGGGCGACAGCTTTTTGCAGCAGGAGACATTGGGCAGAACAAAAGCCGGGTGCTGGCGCGACGTTTCAATCAAGCCCTCGGACTTGAGATCGCCGCTGTCGAGCAGTCGCTGGATGCCCGGCGGCACTTCGAGCGGAGTGGCAATCTGGTCATCGGTTGTGTGGATAATCACGAGGCACGCTGCGAACTGGCGAAAGTCCAGGGTATCTGGCTGGATGCGGGGAATCACTTCGACAGCGGACAGATCTGCATTGGCAACTCAGAGGATCGTGAAACCCTGCTGCGTCATATCGATGGTGAGCAAGGGAAGTATCGTTACCTGCCCAGCCCGGCGCTGCTCTTTCCCCAACTGCTCGAACCTGAACCTCAGCCCGTGCTACAGCCGACCCTCTCCTGTGCTGATCTCATGGCACGCGGCGAGCAGCACCTGCTCATTAATGACCTCGTGGCCTGTGTGGTCGCGGGTTATGTTTACAAGCTGCTGCACCGGCAGCCTGTAACCACTTTCATCAGCTATGTCAGCGTGGATGGGCTGTCCGTCCGCAGCCTGCCAATCTGCCGTGACGAACTCCTCCCCTACCTTCAGGGTTAAATCCGTTCAAAGTTTCGTTTCACAAGTGCATCATAAAGGAAGGATATTCATCATGCGTTTCTGGGAAGACATGCAGAGTAAATGGGGCTTTTCTGACGGCAATGCTGTGCCGGATGGCATCGAAGTTTACCGCGAAATTTACATTCGAGCCGTAAACAAACTCGCCGAGCAGTTGGGTAGCAGTGTACGCCTGGTTGCCTATGACCGCTTCGGCCTTCACAATTGGTGTCTCATTCTAATGCACCGACTATCCGATCTTCAGGCGCAGGGCATTGAAAACTTCACTGCACATGTGGACATCAACGCGGATACCGTCGGGACAGACGAGGCGATGGAGGAAGCCATTCGCCAGGCTGACGAATTGGAATTGGACGGCTTTGTGGAAGTGAGTGTCAGCCTCGCCGAAGACTTTGAAGCATTCATGACGGAACTGCGCTCCATTGCCGAAGGTGATCCGTTAATTGCTGAGGTCAATAGTGAGACCCAGCACTTTTATCCCGGTGGACGGATCCGGTTGGTACAGGAAGTCGCCGCTTTTGATCGCTCGGTGCTGCCGATTGGGGCTGAGTACATCATCACCTGGGTTGAACATCGGGCATGGCTGCTCGGCATCACGTCAACAGCGGGTGGAAATCCCATTGCTTTTGCATCCGCTTTCGCCGCAGTGGTCCTCGAAATCCCGGCTGAAATCCGTGCTGATCGTGAAGACTGCACAGCCGTTCCGCCTTATCATTTGCGCGATCTCGAAGACGAAACCCTCGATACCTATGGTCAATTTGACACGCTAGTTGAAGCCGAGACCGTGATACAGGCTGCTGCGAATACGTTAGGCAAAGCCGTTCAGCTTATCAACGGCTATGGCAACACAGTTGCATCCTGCGGACCGGATGAGAAGGAAGCGTAACCCCATGCTTCAATACCAACGCCAAAACTTTCATCATTCAAAGCTGCCTGAGCCTGGTGAGATCGGACGGATTGTGGGTCTCAACACCGTCAATCCACGCCGTAGGTGCATCGTCATTGCTTATCCGCTGTGTGATAACGTGCATCCCTACAGTATCGGCATTCATACGTGCTGGGTTCAGTTTTTGGACAACCGCGACATCCAGCGGTTTAGCGGCATCTGGTTCGAGAGGGCATGACCCATGACCTACCAACTTACGCTATTTGATCTGGATGAGCCACCGCTTTACGATCCTATCCAACTGCTGCGCGAAGGTGCGGCGCTTGTCTTGAGTGTATCTGGCGGTAAAGACTCGGATGCAATGTGCCACCACCTGCTGGAACGCTGTCAGACGGAAGGCTGGTCAGGTGATGTGGCGATGGTTCATGCTGATTTGGGTCGTGCTGAGTGGCATAATACGACGGATTATGTTCACGATTTGGCACGACATAAAAATGTCCCCTTGCACATCGTTCGTTGGACACACGGCGACCTGATTGATCGCATCTGGCAGCGGCACTACGCTGATCCTTCTCGTCCCTGTTGGCCGTCCAGCAAGGTGCGCTACTGCACGTCCGACCTCAAACGTGCGCCGATCTCCCGTTGGATACGTACTACCTATCCAACAGGGAAGGTCGTCTGTGCAATGGGACTACGGGCTACGGAAAGCAGCGCCCGTGCGAAGAAGCGCAACGTGACCGTTCGTGAGGACTGCACCGCGCCGACGTTGAACCGTTTAACATTGAACTGGCTGCCGATTCATGAATGGTCAGAAGCCGAGGTGTGGGACTGCATTCGGCAGCATGGCGATATTGCTCATCCCGCTTATGCGTTGGGCAATACGCGCCTGTCATGTGCCTGCTGTGTGCTGGGCAGCGTGAACGATTTGCTCAACGGGGCAATCTATAACCCGGAAACCTACCGCGAACTGTGCCGCATCGAGGCGGTGACGGGCTACAGCTTTCGCAAAGACCTCTGGTTGAGCGATCTTAAGCCCGACTTGCTGCCAGAAGGTACGCTAATTGCTGTGCGCGACCACAAAAGGAGTGCCGTATGAACGAGGATTGTACCCATCTGGATTGGAAGCCTGTACTGCTGTTGAAAGTCATTCGTTACCCGTTTAGCGAGGCAAATATCGGGCTATCGGTGAGGCGTCTTTATCTAGCGGCCCATCCTGACGGGATTCTCGGTGCTGACTGGACACTGCCCGCCGACGAGCGATTCTTGCCATTGGTTCATTTCGTGGGCTGGAAACCAGAGCGTGACGTGCCGTTTGTTCTGCCAACTCAATATCGTCGGGGTTTAACTCCCGCTGGCATATCCCTCATTCCTTCTGGAGCTTGGGTGCTGGATTACCATGATGGGCATTATCAACTCTATGAACGTATGCGGATGACCATCCACTCAATTCTGGAGCAGGTCGAGAAAGCACCTACTGATCCCCAAACGCTGCGAATGCTGACCCGCTGGACTACATAAGACAGCGCCTCACCTCAGAGGCGCTTTTTATTTCTGTTAGACGAATGAGGAGAACTACATGATGAATACTACCGACACAATCACTCAGCACGCACTCAATCGTTACAACCGCCTGTTCGACAACCATCAGTATCAGGCGATTGCTGCCCTTATCGCCGCCGATTTGCGCCTAGACCGCGAGTCAATCCGCCTATCCGATGCCATGAACCTGATCACCGATGTAGCATTGAGCCTGAACGGGCATCCGCACTATGCGATGGCATGGCTCAAATTGGCGACCTTCTGTGGGCAGAATGCAGTCACGATCCCGACGGTTGACGCAATCTACACCTACCTACTGCTTTTTCAGCAGATGAAGGACACTCGTGCGGATGATTTTGAGGGTACGGCGAAAGCACTGCTGAAAGCCTACATAACAACCGATACCCTGCGAGCGGCTGTATCCTATGCCAACGGAGTACATGGCGGGCGCGGACGGATGGCTTATGAACTGCTGGCAGCTGCCGATTACTTCATCCAGGCGACACTTCAACTGCTCATTCACGGCGATTTAGCTTACATCCGTGAGAAACTTCAATCCGGGCTGCGACGGATCACGGGTGCGTTATATGAAGGGGTGCGGCACAGCGACACACCTGTGATGTTCAATTTCAAAGAGACGTATTTCCCTACTGAAAATGATCGCCGTTAAGGATACCGATGCTAAATCCGTAAAGCGGCGGTAACTCAGTTTCGCATTGGAAAGCCGTGTTGCCCCTTACAGCAGCGCGGCTTCTTATATCAAAACGTTAACGGCAGGCTTTAGTGAAATGCGTTA
>JANRLJ010000021.1:0-31228 GCA_033762735.1 bacterium
AATATTCAACGTGTCCATGAAGTAATCCCGAACGCATTCAGCAACGGGATAGGGGGTGCAGTAGTTCATCCCATGCGGGTTTATCCTGCATAAAACAGACCCACCTATGTCCATAAATGGGTATAGGAAAGGGAACTATGAAGACGCGCTTTCTGACTTTGTGCAGGAGGAAACACATCGGCTGTTGAAGGACAATGCCCTGAAGCACCTGGATGTTGCAGATGAGTGGGCACTGTTGGAAGACCGGCGCTGGGATGCCTTCGAGTACATCGTCCTTATCCTCAGTATGGGGCTGATCGAACACATTCTGCAAGGCTCAACAGCAGAGGTCTGGAAGCGTTTTGCCGATGACATCCGCGCACAAAACCGGGAACGTCGGCAAAAGGCGGAGCAGATGTAGACAAAAGTCGATCTGTTCTGGCGTGTGCACTTTCCTGAGTGGTTTGAAGCGCGAATTGAACTACCTGATTTTCGTGCCAGAAAGTTTGAAGCAAGGATTACCGATGTACTGGCCGATGCTGACCCAGCAATCGTTGAAATGATTGCGAGGATGAACATCCCCGGCAACTACTCAAATACTGTAGAAGAATGGGTAAAGCAGATTGCACGCCGTGCATTGGTAGAGTAACGAACCAATTTTCCTCAGTGGGCGCTGATCTGTGCTCCATCGCTCCAGCGCCCTACCCGATGATATATCTCCTGCCCTGACCTCACCGTCAGGTGCAGACCTCTAACCTTCCTTGCCACTGGTGGATTGTGAATTAACCCCACAACAACAGACCGTGCTATAATTTTGCTTTGAACATCCCGGCCATCATTGACCACCTCTTACTTCTTGTGCCCGCCCTCCGCCGACATTTTCCCATAAGGGAAAATACTCTGGAGCGCGAGCAAGCAATCCCTGATGAAAGAAGGTTTTCATGCCCAGAATTGTCTTTATTGGGGCTGGCAGCACCGTTTTTGCAAAAAATCTGATGGGGGACATCCTCAGCTTTCCTGACCTGGCCGACAGCACGATTGTGCTGATGGACATCGATCCCGAACGGTTAGCTGTTTCCGAACAGGTAGCGCACCGCATCAAATCCACACTCAATCTCCCAGTGACGATTGAAACCACAACGGATCGCCGGACAGCGCTCAAGGGAGCCGATTACGTTATCCTGATGATTCAGGTGGGCGGATATAAACCCGCGACGGTGATTGATTTCGAGATTCCCAGGAAATATGGGTTGCAGCAGACGATTGGGGACACCCTCGGCATCGGCGGCATTATGCGCGGCCTGCGTACCATCCCGGTACTCCTGAGTATCGCGCAGGATATGGAAGAACTCTGCCCTGATGCACTGCTCATTAACTATGTGAACCCGATGGCGATGAACCAGTGGGCACTCAGCCGGGGTTCGAGTATCAGGACAGTTGGCCTATGCCACAGCGTTCCCCACACAGCCCGCGAACTGGCAAAGGATATCGGCGTTCCCATCGAGAACATCAATTATCGCGTGGCGGGCATTAACCACATGGCGTTCTACCTCACATTTGAGGATCGCTGCACCGGGGAGAACCTGTACCCGCGCCTGCATCAGGTCATGGCGGAAGGGCGCGTACCAGAGTGGAATCAGGTGCGGTACGAGATGTTTAAACGGCTGGGCTATTTCGTCACTGAAAGCAGCGAACACTTCAGCGAGTACGTGCCCTGGTTTATCAAGCGTGACCGTCCTGACTTAATCGAACAGTTCAATATTCCGCTGGATGAATATCTGGGTCGCTGCGAGGCACAGATTACAGGCTGGAACATGGCGCAGGAAGCGCGTGAAAAAGGCCAGCCGTTTTCAGAAAGCGCCATTCGTGAAGCCCTGAAGGGCATCAAACTGATGCCGCGTATGGTGGAAGGCACGGTGCGCAGCATCGCGAATTATGATACTTTCAACAAGAGTATCGAGTATGGTTCGCTGATTATCCACAGCATGGAAACCGGCACCCCGCGCCTGATCTACGGCAATGTTCCCAACCACGCGCTCATCTCCAACCTGCCGGAAGGCTGCTGCGTCGAAGTGCCGTGCCTTGTTGATGGCAACGGGATTCAGCCTACCCAGATTGGCACAATTCCGCCGCACTTGGCCGCGCTGATGCAGACCAACATCAATGTGCAATCGCTGACGGTCGAAGCGGCCATTACGCGCAAACGCGAGCACATCTACCACGCTGCCATGCTCGATCCACATACGGCGGCGGAACTCAGCTTAGACCAAATCTGGGCAATGGTTGATGATCTGATCGAAGCACATGGCGATTGGCTCCCCCAGTATCATTAACCACACGTAAGAAAAGTACGAGACAGCCTGGGGAAGCGTGGCTCTTTTGCTTCCTCAGGTTTATCTTTCTGCAAGTACCATAATGCAAGCGTTTCAATCATACTGTCCCAGGCTTCCACGCTTCCATCACGCACCTTACTTCTGGAAGATACCTGCATACAAACACAAATTACAATCCAGTTAGCACCCTCACGAGAGATTATCGGATGTCATCAAGGCCACAAGCCCTAACCCAACTGTTTCCTAAATCGCGATTTTCCAGTCTGCGATCACGCTTGTTCCTGCTCGTCCTGTTGATATGGTTGTCTGCCCTGCTGCTGGCGGTGTATTCCGCGTCAGCAGAAGAACGATTAGTCCGCCGTAGTGCGCAGCAGGAAGCTCTGCGTCTGTCGCAACTTGCCGCCAGTTATCAGGAACAGGTTGTGCGCAGCACACGCGAACTGCTTACTGCGCTGGCACAGCTTCCCATCGTGCGCGAACCTGATCCGGCGGCATGCCGTCCCCTGTTTGTATCGCTGGTACAGCAGTACAGCAGCTATACCAATCTGTTTGTCGTTGATATGGAGGGCAACACGTACTGCAGCGCCCTTGAGTCCGATCCTACACCGGAAGCAGTCAGGGAGCGTTCGTGGTTTCAACGTGCGCTGGAAGTGCGCGATTTTAGCCAGGGCGATTATGCCATTGGTCTGGTCAGCCGCCGACCTGTCATTACCTTCTCCTATCCGATCTTTGAAGGTCAGAGGCTGGACTATATTGTTGCGGCCAGTGTCGATCTTGCATGGGTAGGCGATTTTATCGCTGCGACTGCCCTCCCGCCGGGTGTCACCATTACTGCAATCGACCGTAATGCCACCGTGTTGTATGTCTATCCTGAAGCCCCCGAAGCGGTTGGGCAAGCGATTCTTGATCCGTCCCTGACCAATGTCGTGCGGCAACAGGGCACAGGTACGATTGCTGGCCCTGGGCTGGATGGCGATTCCTATCTGTTTGGTTTCAGCCCGCTCAGCAGTGTGGGAACAACCTCAGTGCTGGTGGGTATTCCTGGCGAAACGGTCAGCGCTGTGCGGGATCGACTGCTGCTTCAAAATATATTTCTACTGGCAGGAATTGGGATTCTCACGCTTTCGATAGCATGGTTTGGGGCACGCTCGTGGCTGCTTGAACCGCTGCAAGCGCTGTTCATCACGGCTCAGCAGCTTTCTTCGGGCGATCTCTCTGCCAGGGTCAACGCGAAAGCTCTGGGCAACGCCGGAGAGTTAAATGCACTTGGCAGCGTCTTTAACGAAATGGCGAATTCGCTCCAGCAGAACGAGACCGCGCTCCAGAACGCACGTGATGACCTTGAACAGCAGGTGAAAGCACGTACCGCCGCTCTGACGCGGAGTGAACACGAACTACGTCTGATTACGGATTCACTTCCGGTTCTGATTTCCTATGTAGACACAGCCAAGCGCTACCAGTTTAACAACAGAACGCATGAGGAATGGTTTCACCAGCCATCCGACAGCCTGCAAGGCAAACAGATGTGGGAAGTCTTTGGTGAGGATGCCTATCAGGTGCTCGAACCCTACATAGAGCGAGCTTTACGCGGGGAAAGTGTGCGGTTCGAGACACGCATCCCAAATATGCTTGGTGGTATACGCCATATTGACTCGGTCTATACACCTGACTTTGATGAAAATGGTGCTGTCATCGGGATTTATGTACTGGTGATGGACATCAGCGTACGCAAACAGATTGAGGAGAAGAACAACAGCCTGGTAAGTATTATGGCAGCCTTTTCACAGGCGCTCAGCCTCAGCGACGTTGCCGACGTTTTCCTCAGGGAAGGCCTCACCGTCATTGGTGCGCATACCGCTGCGATGTTTCTGCTGACTCCTGATGAAGGACATATTGAACTGGTCAGCCAGTCAAATGTGCAACCAGACGTTCAAAAGGCGTTTACCTACCTCCCTCTCAGCGTTTCACTTGCAAGTGCGCACGTTATTCGCACGGGTGAGGGGCTGTGGTTTGAAAACAGTGAGCAATACAAAGCCCTTTTTCCCGAAACGTACCCGACCCTGCGGCGGCATCAGTCCAACGCGGCAGTCTATCTCCCGCTCATCAGCCGGGGGCGCATCATCGGCAGCATCAGCATCGGCTTTATTCAGGAATGCGTGTTTGACGAAGCGACCCGAACCTTTATCACCGCTTTAGTGCGGCAATGTGCCCAGGCTGTTGAGCGCGCCAAACTTTATGATGCTGAGTCAAAAGCGCGCGTCGAGGCTGAACGGGCCAGCGCCGCCCGCCTCAAGTTCCTGGCGATGGTCTCACATGTACTGCGCACTCCGCTGACCACAATTAAGGGCTTTTCCAGCACGTTGCTGGCAACCGATGTCGAATGGGAGCCGGAGAACCAGCACCGGTTTATCGAGCTGATTGATGAGGAGGCCAATCGCCTGACCGAACTGATCGATCAACTGCTGGATTTGTCTCGTATTCAGGCAGGGACGCTGCGAATCCACCCGGAACGCCAGCACGTCGAAACCATTATTCAGGAAGCAAGATCGAAAATCGAACTGCTGACACAATCGCATCAACTGCTCATTGAAATCGCACCTGCGCTCCCGCCCATCCTCGCAGATCGCCTGCGCATTACCCATGTGCTGGTGAACCTGGTTGAAAATTCCGTCAAATACTCCCCACGCGGCACCTCCATTACGATCACCATGCAGCAGCAGAACGGTTTCGTTTGTTTCCAAGTAAAAGATGAAGGCATTGGCATCCCGCAGGAGGAGCGGGAGATGGTCTTTGAGGCTTTCCGGCAGGTTGAACGCAAGGAAAGGGCGAAAGGTGCCGGGCTTGGTCTGGCGATCTGCAAAGGTCTCATCCTTGCACACGGCGGTTCGATCTGGGTTGAAGACCGGGAAACAACAGGGACGACCATCGCCTTTACCCTGCCTGTAGACCCGACCTATTCGGATGCGAACGCGGCGGTCAGGAGACCCCTTCCTTTACAACAGACCGAAACCAGTGGCTCGCTGCCTGTCTCATCGGCGTGAAGGCGATGGAAACGCGCTGCCCTTTACATCCCGCACGAACAGAATCCTTATCCTGTGAGAAAACGAAGCTGTGTTATACTGAATTACAAAGTCGTTATCAAAACAGGGCACTTACATCGTGGCAGGTGAAACCATTCTGGTGGTGGACGACGGACGCGAAAACCGCGAATTCGTCGTGGAGTATGTGCTGGAACCCAACGGCTATGAGCCTTTAACCGCCAAAGATGGACGGGAAGGCTTGGAGTTAGCCGTTAAACATCGCCCCGACCTCATCCTGCTTGACCTCAATATGCCGCGAATGGACGGTGTGGCTGTCCTCAAGAAGCTGGTGGAATACAACCTCGACATCCCGGTGATTCTGATGACGTTTCACGGCTCCGAGGAAATTGCGGTCGAGGTGTACCGACTCGGCGTGAAGGATTACGTCAAGAAACCGTATTCGGTCGATGAGATGGAAGAAGCCATCACCCGTGCCCTTTCCGAAACGCGCCTGCGAAAAGAGAAAGAAGCCCTCACCGAACGGGTACTGCACGCCAACCGCGAACTGCAACTGCGCCTGCAGGAACTCAACGTTCTCTACAGCCTGGGCAAAAACGTGACTGCCCTGCTCGACATGCAGCAGCTTCTCCCGCGTGTGGTCGATGCAGCGGTGCAGATCACCCATGCTGAACAGGGACATCTCTATCTGCTAGAAAATGGTCGGCTGATCTGCCGTGCGCAGAAGAAGGTAAAGGCCGCCCGCGCTCAATTTGAAAACCTTGAAGCCAAAGACCCGGTTGCCCTGCATGTCGTGAATACCGGCCAGGCGATTTCGATTGATCCCGAACACGCCACGAACAACCGTACCCTGCCCGGCACACCACTGGCGGCCAGCTATACCCCGCTGATGATCGCCGGGGAGTTGGTCGGCGTACTGGGGGTGGAAAATGTCTCTCCCCGTGCCACCGCATTTTCGCATCATGAAAGTTCGCTGCTGAGTGTGCTGGGCGATTACGCCGCGATTGCCATTGCTAATTCGCGCAATTATGAAGCACTCCGTGTGGCGAAGGAGCGCGAGACCAGCCATCTGCGCGGCACGTTCGAGCGCTTCGTGCCGCCGTCGGTGGTGGAGCGCGTTATCAACCAACCAGACTCGCTTAAGCTTGGTGGCAAACGGCAGGAAATCAGCGTTCTGTTCGCCGATATTCGCGGCTACACGGCCTGGAGCGAAAACGCCCCCCCGGAGCAGGTCGTCGAAGTGCTCAACCATTACCTGAGCATGGCCGCCGAAGTGATCCTGTCATGGGAAGGGACGCTGGATAAGTTTTTCGGTGATGGATTAATGGCGATTTTCAACGCCCCCGACTCACAGGCCGACCACGTCCATCGTGCGGCGGACGCGGCGCTGGCGCTGATGAAGGCGGCCAACGAAGTCAATTCCCTCTACGGCCACCGCCTGAGCTACAGCATCGGCGTTCATGTCGGTGAAGCGGTTGTCGGCTACATCGGCACGGACCGCGCCGTCAACTATACGGCAATTGGTGACGTGGTCAATCTGGCGAAGCGCTTGCAGGAGTATGCTGCGCCGGGTCAAATCCTGGTGGAAGAAGCCACGATTCGTCGACTGGGGAATATGGCACAGGCGCGGCCTTTGGGCGAACTCAAGGTAAAGGGGCGCAAACAGACCGCCTTTGCTTATGAACTCGTTGGCCTGGCATATCCCTCGACCCCATAAGCAACCCCAAAGGCGCAGCGGCGACCGCCCTACTCCTCCTGCTTGGGCTTGTTGCCCTTGCTCTCGCGGATACTGAGACGAATGGGCGTTCCCTCGAAGGGGTACGTCTCGCGGATCTGATTTTCCAGATAGCGCTTATAGCTGAAATGCACCAGTTCCTTATCGTTGACATGGAACAGGAAAAGCGGCGGATCGGTGGCGACCTGCGACGCATAGTACAGCTTAAGGCGCTTCGTCCCCTTCATAGGCGGCGGGTGCTTCTGCACGGCATCGCGCACCAGTTGATTCAGCGCTGATGTGGGAATGCGATAGGAACGCGCTTCATACACGCGGTTCGCCGCTTCCAACACCTGATGAATGCGCTGTCCCGTCATCGCGCTGATGAAGATCAGGGGCGCGTAGGGGATAAAGTGCAGCCGTTCCTGGGCTTTGCGGGTGTATTCGGTGAGCGTGTGAGAGTCTTTTTCTACCGCGTCCCACTTATTCATCACCACCACCAGACCTTTATAGGCGTCCAGCACGTACCCGGCGATATGCTCGTCCTGGTCGGTCACGCCTTCAAGCGAGTCGACCACCAGCAGCACGACATCAGCACGTTCAATCGCCTTCATCGCCCGTACCACACTGTATTTCTCCACCCCCGGTTCGATTCGTCCGCGGCGACGAATCCCGGCGGTGTCGATCAGGGTGATCTTCTGCCCGTGCCAGGTGATCTCGGTGTCGATGGCATCGCGTGTCGTCCCGGCAATCGGGCTGACGATAGCCCGTTCTTCGCCCAGAATATGATTCAGCAGGGTCGATTTACCTGCGTTGGGACGACCGACAATGGCGATCTTCAGATGCGTGTCGTCGTCCTCGCCTTCCAGTTCGGGTGCGAACGCTTCCAGCGCGTCAATTACTTCATCCAGCAGATCGCCCACACCGATCCCATGAATCGCGCTGACAGCCACCACCGGCCCCAGCCCCAACCCGTAAAACTCAACCGCGTCTTCCGCCTGCTTGATCGTGTCCGCCTTGTTCGCTGCCACAATCACCGGCTTACTGGTGCGGCGCAGAATCTCTGCAATTTCCTCATCAGCGGCGGTGATGCCATGCAGCAGATCGACCAGCATGATCACCACATCGGCTTCCTGAATGGCGATCAAAGCCTGGGCGCGGATTTGCGGCACAAAGTCAATGCTGCCTTCCGCCAGAGGCGATTCATCACGAGTGCCCCTCGGTTGATAGACCTCGATACCGCCCGTATCTACCACATTAAAAGTCACACCGCGCCAGTCGGACTCCGACTGCAAACGGTCACGGGTCGTGCCGGGGATATCGTCCACGACCGCCATGCGCTCTCCCACGAGGCGGTTAAAGAGAGTGCTTTTACCCACATTAGGCCGTCCTACGAGGGCGACCAACGGTTTACGTGCCATAGAATTCACTTCAAATCTTGTTGAATGGAGTAGCGTCATCATAGCAGAAAACACACGCTTTCGGCAGTAGCAGATCACCTTGCATAAGCCTTTTGTTTCGTGGTGATGGTGCATGTGTTATACTCAGAACATAAGCAAGACCCGACAAACATTGTTGATCTCCTCGCGGCCTTGATGGAACATCCATGAGACATTTTTTAGAGCTATCGGATTGGTCGGCCAGTGACCTTTGGGATTTACTGCATCTGGCTGTGCGGTTGAAAACGGAATGGCAGGCTGGCGGGAACAAGCCAATCCTCGCTGGAAAAATCCTGGGGATGATCTTCCAGAAACCCTCGTTGCGAACCCGTGTATCCTTTGAAGTGGGCATGCACCATCTCGGTGGTCATGCCATTATGCTAGGGCCTGACGAGATCGGCCTGGGCAAGCGCGAGAGCATCGCCGACGTGGCGCGGGTGATGTCGGGCTATGTGGATGGCATCATGGCGCGGGTGTTCGCGCATGAGCATGTGACGGAACTGGCGCGGTGGGCGAGTGTCCCGGTCATCAATGGGCTGAGCGACGATCACCACCCGTGTCAGGCATTAGCCGATCTGCTGACCATTTACGAACGCTGCGGCCAGTTGGAAGGCCTGAAGCTGGCGTTCGTCGGCGACGGCAACAATGTGGCAGCCTCGCTGCTCCAGGCTGCACAAAAGCTGGGGATGCACTTCGCCATCGCCACACCCGAAGGATACGAACTGCCCAACGCCGCTACCCTGCCCGGCATTATCGCCACCGATAACCCTCGTCTGGCTGTCGCGGACGCCGATATTGTGTATACTGACACATGGGTCAGCATGGGGCAGGAAGCGCAAAGCGGCGAACGGGAAACAGTGTTTGCGCCCTATCAGGTGAACGATGACCTACTGCGTAGTGCGAAACCGGGAGCACTGGTGATGCACTGTCTGCCCGCGCATCGTGGACAGGAAATTACCGATGCGGTGGCGGATGGGTCACAGTCCGTGATTTTCCCGCAGGCGCACAATCGCCTTCATGCCCAGAAAGCGCTGCTCGTGGCGCTGTTAACCCAATCAACGGAAACTGCCGTTTAAAAGAGACGAAACAAACGAGCGTGAGACAAACTATGGCCGGAAACCGCGATGCCTATCAGCATTACATGAATTCAGGGCACAACGCCGCCTGGGATCAAAACTGGCGGGTGGCGATTAAGGCCTATACACAGGCGATTCAGGAACTCCCTGAAGACCCGGAAGCCCATATTCATCTGGGTCTGGCACTGCTTAAGGAAGGACGGCTGGAAGACGCGCTCAAGGTGTATTCCCGCGCCCATCAGCTTGCGCCCGATGACCCTGTGCCGCTGGAAAAAAGCGCCGATGTGCTGGAGCGCATGGGACGGCTGAAAGAAGCCGCTCAGCAATATATCAATGTGTCGGATGTATACCTGAGTATGCGTGACCTTGATAAAGCCATCGGCAACTGGGAACGCGCTACACAGCTTACCCCTGGCCTGATCTCGATTCATGCCAAACTGGCGCAGGCTTACGAACGCATCGGGGACAAGAAGAAGGCCGTCCGTGAATATCTGATGCTGGCCTTTAACTTCCAGCGCATGAAGGACACCGAGAAGGCCATCAAGGCGGTGGAGCGGGCGCTGCGGCTGGACAAGCGCAATCCACAGGTATTGAATACCTATAACGCCCTCAAACGTGGTGGTGACGTGATTCTTCCGGATGATGACCGCGACAAGAACAAACGCAACATCAAGGAAGAATTCGACATTTTCGGCTCTGGTGCCAGCAACGAAGCCCAGCGTGCCAAAGTGGGCGAGGCCGACCCGATGGGGCCAGTGGGCGAAGCCATGAGCGAGGCGCTGGTTGCGCTGGCCGCTTATGTGGTCGAGAGCGGCGAACTGGACGCGGCTGGTGGTGAAGCGATGGCAGCGATGGAGTATCAGCGGCAGGAAGTGTATGAACCTGCCATTACGGCCTATCAACGGGCGGAGTCTCGCCTGCGGCATCCGGCGCTGAAGCTGAACCTGGGTGCGCTGCTGCTGCTTAACGACCGTCCGGCTGAAGCGGTGAAACATCTGGGCGAAGCAGTGATGGATCCCAAGTTGGCGGCGGGCGCACTGCACGGTATGGGCCAGGCGTTTCATCGTCAGCGCAAGTTCAAGCAGGCAGCGCGTTATCTTATCCAGAGTTTGCAGGCGGTGGATACCAGCCTCGCGGTGAACATGGAAGAAAGCGCCGAACTAGCGGATGTCTACAGCCGCCTGATGAATGGGCTGGATCGCCTCAGCGAGGACGCACTCGCGGCTACCAACGAGCGCTTTATGAACCTTCTCAGCGGCAAGGACTGGAAGCAGCGCATTGCGGAAACCCGCCGACATCTGGAAGAAGTCATGCGCGACGAAGGCGACGAGGGCGCGTTCGATGTGCTGACGACAGGCGGCGATCAACTGCCTGCGATTGTCTCTCGCATCGACACCTACATCAGGCAGGGTTTCCTGACGCTGGCGATGGATGAAGCGCATCGCGCCGTAGAAACCTCGCCGTTCTATCTCCCTGTGCATGTGCGCATGGCAGAGATTATGATGCGCGAAGGGCGGGTGCGGCAGGCCATTAATAAATACAATACGGTCGCACGCTCCTATATGGTGCGTGGAGAGAATGACCGGGCAGCGTCTATCCTGGGCGAAGTGCTGGAAATGGCACCGCTGGATATTTCCGTCCGTAACAGCCTGATCGAACTGCTCGAACAGGAAAATCGCATGGCGGAAGCGCTCGATCAGTACATCGAACTGGCGCGTACCTATAACCAACTGGGCAATTTTGATCTCGCCCGTGAAACGTACAGCTCAGCGGAACGGCTTGCTCGACGAATCGGTGCACCTGCCGAAAAGATGGCGAAAATCAAGCATAATCTGGCGGATATGGATCTGACGCGCCTTGATACGCGCCGTGCGATGAAGACTTACGAAGAAATCATCGAGCTGATCCCCGAAGATGAACTGGCCTACCGCAAGCTGATTGACCTCAACTACAACCAGGGCAACCAGGTGGAGGCAATCCGCCGGCTGGATAGGCTGTTAAGTATCTACGCCAAGAAGAAGCAGATTAACCGGATGACCCAGATCCTTGAAGAAATGGTCAAGCACTATCCGGGAGATACCGGGCTGCGCAAGCGGATGGGCGATCTCTACCGCCAGTTGAACCGTAAGGGTGACGCCATTGCACAGTACGATGCGCTTGGCGAACTGCAACTGGAAGCGGGGATGATTCAGGATGCCCGTAATACCATCAAGCAGATTATTTCCCTGAAACCCGATGGCATTGATGAATACCGCAGGCTGCTCCAGCAGCTCGGTGGCTGATGACGAAACGATCCGGGTGCTGGACGCGATGCTGAGATAACCGCCTCGCGTCTAGCTCAGGTCAAGGAGCAGGTGTTTTGGAATTTCTATGGGCGCTGGAAAGCATCACTCCCCGCGCACTGATTGATATTTTCCTCGTCGCATTATTCTTTTTTGGCGTTAGCTTTCTGTTCCGGGGAACGCAGGCAATCGCGCTGCTGCGTGGCACGATTCTGCTGCTGGCCGGGCTGTTTCTGATTTCAAGCCTGCTCCAACTGGAAGCGCTCAGTTGGCTTCTGCGCAGCGTCCTGACCGCGCTGGCCGTCGCTATCCCGGTGATTTTCCAGCCAGAACTGCGGCGAGCACTGGAACGATTGGGGCGCGGGGCAGGTATCTTCAGCCGTCAGGCCCCTGAGCACGCGCGCATGAAGATCATCGACGAGGTGGTGCAGGCGGCAGAACGCCTGGCCGAACGCAGGCATGGGGCACTGATCGTCCTGCAGCGCAATACCAGCCTCCAGGAATTCATCCGTACCGGGGTGCCCCTCAACAGTGAGGTCAACGCGCCCATTCTGCTCACGATTTTCTGGCCGAAGACCGAGCTACACGACGGTGCAGCCATTATTGACGACAACGGACGCATTGCGGTAGCAGCAGCGGTGCTGCCCCTGACCGCCAATCGCAACCTGCCAAGCCCCAAAATGGGGACGCGCCACCGTGCAGCGCTGGGCATCAGCGAAGTGTCTGATGCCATCTGCCTGGTCGTTTCGGAGGAAACCGGGCGGGTGGCGATCACACAGGGGGGGCGCATGGTCGCGCGGCTTGACCCCGAACGCCTGCGAACCATTCTGAAAGCCTATTATGGCCCACCGCCGGAAACGAATACGACGCCCTGGCTGAGAATGCGTGCCCTTGCGCAGGGCCTATTTCCACGCAAGCAGAGCTGATGCAGTCCGCTTCCCGGTTTCAGCGTGAAATTCTGCCCAACCTTCTGTGGTTGGTAGCATCGGTGGTTGTCGCCTTCCTCGTCTGGGTGCTGGCAACCACCGAAGCTGATCCCATTGTTGAGGATATTTTCCCCAACATCCCTGTACAGATTGACGTTGATCCTGGAATGTTGATCGTCACCACACAGCCTCGCACTGTGACGGTGCGCGTCCGTTCGCAGCAGTCCATCGTCTCACTACTGACTCCACAGGACATTACTGTCAGGGCTGATTTGACCGGGCGCGGTACGGGTGTGTATTCGGAGGAATTAAGTGTTACCGTATCCAGGCGTGCTGTGGCCGATACTCAGCCACGTCAGATACAGGTGACAATGGAAGAAACGCAGTCCAAACTGGTCAGCGTACACGCCAATATTACGCAGAACCCGCCGCTTGGTTTCCAGCGTGAGGAACCCCGTTTTAGCGAAAATGAGATCATGGTCAGCGGCCCGGCAAGTCTGGTTGAGGACGTTGTCGCCGTGCGTGTTTCGCTCGATCTGAGTCAACAGCGCACGACTCTCCAGCAGGATGCCCAGCTTACACCGATTGATGCCAGCGGCACGACTGTGCAGAACGTCACACTGGAACCATCTGTCGTACAGATCACCGTGCCTATCTCCCGCCGCGAAGATGTCGCCGAGGTTTCCATTACACCCAACATCGATACCAATTCTCTGCCGGAAGGCTACTTTGTCTCGTCACTGGGATACGATCCGGCCACCGTCTTCGTCAGCGGCAACCTGGCCGTGATCCCCAACACATTGCTGACCGAGCGTATCTCTCTGGAAGGACAGACCGATGATCTTGAGGTCACGGTGCCTGTGATCGTGCCGCAGGGATTGCTGCTGTTGGGCGAGCAAAGCGTGACCGTCTCGATTGGCATTTCTGCCCTCACCATAACCCGCCAGTTCGAGGAAGTACCCATTACCGTCATTGGCCTGGCAAATGGCCTTGACGCTCAGCTGGTGACAGAGCAGGTGTCCGTCCTTGTCACCGGGCCCCAGGCGCAGTTGGAAGATGTGACCGCCGAAGATATTCAGGTCGTGATTGATCTGAATGGGCTGGAGGCAGGCAATTATGAACTGACCCCCGTCGTTACCATTAATCAGCTACCGATCAATGCACAGTCCGTCAGTGTGCTGCCCGCTTCGATCAGCACCAGTATCGTTGACCCGACCCTGGCGACGCCAACAGCCCAGCCCAGCACCCCCTGAACACTCCCGGTTTAGTGCAGCGCGATATCCATTCGCTGATATAAAGTTCCGAAAGAACCTGGACAAAAAGGGGGAAACCCGTCGGGGGGCGTTTGCCACCCTCCCCGACCAAATCCTCAAGACTGTACAAAGGCGCTTTTACTTTTGCACAGGCTGCATCTCGCGCCAGTTCTGCCCCACCTGGGCATTGGCCCGCAGCGGTGCATCCAGTTCACAGGCATTTTCCATTACCCGCACCACGAGTTCGCTGGTCGGCACCACTTCATCCTCCGGCACTTCCAGCACCAGTTCATCATGCACCTGCAGCGTCATCATCGCGTTTAAGCGGCTCTGTTGCAGTTCGTTGTACAGATCAATCATCGCCCGTTTCATAATGTCGGCGGCGGTGCCCTGAATCGGCATGTTGATCGCTGCGCGGAGTTCAGCTTCGCGTTCCTGCCGCCCCGCATGTGGGTTGGTCAGCGAACGGAAGTGCCGCCGCCGCCCGAACAGGGTGGTCAGACCTTCCGGCTGCGCGGCCTTACGCCGGGTTTCTTCGATATACACCTGCACCTTCGGCAGTCGCTCAAAATAGGTTTTGATGAAGGCCTCGGCCTCGGCGTAGGTCAGATTGCTATCACGGGCGAGACGATGCGCTCCCATTCCATACATCAGCCCAAAGTTGACACGCTTGGCGAAGCTGCGCTGCTCATACGTTACCTGTTCCAGCGGTACGCCATACACGGCGGCGGCGGTCGCGGCATGAATGTCCTGCCCCTGCGCGAAGGCGTTCAGCAGCGTTTGATCCTGGCTGATATGTGCCATGACCCGCAGTTCGATCTGGCTGTAATCGACCGACAGCAGCTTTTTCCCCGGCGGCGCGATAAATGCCCGGCGCACCTCTCGCCCGATTTCGGTGCGAATGGGAATGTTCTGTAGATTCGGGTTGCTGCTGCTGATGCGCCCGGTGGAGGTGCCCGTCTGGTTATAGCTGGTATGGACGCGGCCCGTATGCGGATTGACCAGAGTCGGCAGCGCATCCACATACGTCCCTTTCAGCTTGGTCAGTTCACGGTATTCCAGAATTTTGCGCACGATTTCATGTTCGTCGCGCAGCGCTTCCAGGGTCGCCGCATCCGTCGAGTAGCCGTGTGACGTCTTCTTGATCCCCTTTACAGGCAGCTTGAGCTTGACGAACAGCACATCATTCAACTGCTTGGGGCTGTTGATATTGAACTGACCGAACCCTTCGCTCAGCGCAAAAATTTCCTGTTCGAGGGCGCTCAGTCGTTCGGTCAGCATCCCGCTTACCTGACCGAGATAGGCGATATCCAGCACAATCCCGACCTGTTCCATTGCAGCAATCACCGGCACAAGCGGCATTTCGAGTGTCTGATACAACTCCATCAGACCTTCGCGTTCTACTCTCGGCTGAAGATATTCGACGGCGCGATAGGTCACAGCCGAATCAGCAGCGGCGTATGGCGCGGCCAGATCAATGGCAACATCGTCCATTGTCTTTTGTGCCTTGCCCGTGCCGATCAGATCGGTGATGTTGGTCATCTGAATCTTGAGGTACTGCATCGCGAAGTTCTTCAGGCCGAGGAACTTGCTTTCCGGGTCGATCAGCCATTCTGCGATCATCGTGTCGAAGCCAATCGGTGCAACCTCAATACCATAGCGCTGCATCACGACCACATCGTAAGCAGCATTATGAGCATATTTCGGAACTGCGGGGTTCGTAAGCGCTGGGCGTATCGCATCCAGCACCTGCTGCAACGGAAGCTGTTTGCCCTCTCGATGGCCGACCGGAATATACCAGGCTGCTTCCCCGTTGGTTGCCAGCGCAATCCCCACCAGATCGCCGCTCATCTGATCGGTGCTGGTGGTTTCCGTGTCGAAGACAATCCCCGAAGCCGTATTCAGGCTTTCCACCAGTGCTTGCAGCCCTGCTTCATCGCGCACAATGGTGGTTTCCACCAGCCATTCGGCTTTTGGACGTGGTGCAAAATCGTCCATACCATCGTCAAAGTCTTCATCATCTGAGTCTGAAGCGCTAAAGGTAGCCTCACCAAACAAACTGGTCTGCTGAGGAGTGGTCAGCTTGAGCACGCGTTCTTTGAAGCTGCGGAATTCCAGCGCATCGAACAAATCAAGAAGGCCGTTTGGCTCGAAGTCATGCGCCACACATTTAGGCAGATCAAGATCAATTGGCACATCGCGGAGGATGGCGGCGAGTCGACGGCTGAGATAGGCAGACTCCCGGCCTTCGATCAGTTTCTTCTGGGTCGCGCCTTTGATCTCGTTGATATGCTCGTAAATGCCATCGAGCGAGCTATAGGCCTGTAAAAGCGATGTGGCTGTTTTTTCACCGATTCCGGCCACACCGGGAATATTATCAGAGTTATCGCCAACCAGCGCTTTATAGTCCACCAACTGGGGCGGCTCAAAGCCGTAGCGCTCACGGAAACGCGCGATGTCCCACACTTCATCGACCCCGCCCTGTCGGGAGGGTGGAAGCTGCACCGTGACATACTCCGTCAGCAGTTGCAGGATGTCCCGGTCGCCCGTAATCACGCGCGTGTCCACATCCTGATCCTGGACGATCTTCACTGCCGTGCCGATCACATCATCGGCTTCATAGTTTTCCTGCGCCAGAATTGGGATGTTGAACGCCCGCACCACTTCCATAATGCGCGGGAGCTGGCTTTCCAGTTCCGGGCGCATTTTCTCGCGCGTGCCCTTGTATTCGGCATAGAGGTTCTCGCGCCCGCTCATGCCCATATCAAAGCTGACGGCCAGGTATTTGGGACGCTCCTTCTGCAGAATGTCCAGAAGAATCCGCGTGAAGCCATACACCGCGTTGGTGGGTTCGCCAGCAGAGGTGCTGAAACTTTCGAGAGGCAGGCCGAAGAACTGGCGATAAGCAACGGCATGACCGTCGATCAGGTAGAACATGGGGCGGGACATGAGCGCACCTTATGTTTATCGGTGGATACGCCTTTATTATGTCAGAACAGATGTTTTCTGACCAGAGACAGCCGTGTAATTTGGTCAGTGGGCAGCGGAATACCATGCCTGTGATATTTCAGGAAGTTCTCTTAGATTCACAGATTATAGCAATGCCTTTCTTCATAACGTAAATTTTTCTGCTCGCCATTTGGTGTAAAAGCCGTAAAACTGTCAAACTTCGTAAATTATTTATGAAGAACGTGAGTTTTCTTTGCGTTATAAAGCCGTTTTTACCGCCCTGTGTTATTCTGCTCGTAGTAATGGGCATCAACGCTTGTACTTTTTCCTCCCTTACATAATGGCATTTTCATAAAGGGTCTGGAAATTCAGGCTCCTTTGCATTCTTGCGTGTTACGCAAGAGATGTGCTGTTTAAATATTGCCAATTTACAGAGTCACCGTTCTACACATTCGAAGCGAATGCTTGGAACATTAACCCTGTTCAGGTAAAGGAGATAAGTGTGACGGCAATTCCCCACAACTACTTCGACACTGCTGCACCAATGGCACGTGTACGCATTAATCGGCATGTGATCCTTTTTGGGTTACTGCTGATTTTCACGGCGCTGCTGCGCTTTGATGGCAAACAGGTGAACACCGTCTTTTATGACGAGGCCATTTATGCCACGCTGGGCCGGGAAGTCCTGGCAGGAGATTTTTCTCAGCATCCGATTACATGGACGTTTGGTTCCCCGCTCTACCCGGTGCTGTCCTCCCTGGTCAATGATGCAGCCGGATATACCGGGCTGCGCTTGCTCTCCACAGTGTTCAGCGTGTGGAGCGCGGCCTGTGTCTTCCTGCTTGCCTGGCGTCTGTTTGGCTCCTCGGCTGCACTGTGGGCACTCGCCCTTTTTGCCGTTGCAGGGCCGAGCATCAGCCTGGGGCAAATGGCAGTGTATGACACACTCAGCGTCCCGCTGCTTGCCAGCGCGATGTGCTGCATGGTGTATTCGGCCTATACCTACCGCTGGCAGACCCATTTGCTGCTGCTTGGCGGCTGTCTTGCAGCGCTGTCCGTATTGGCGAAGTACACGGCAGTGCTGATGCTGCCCTCGCTGGTGCTGCTTGGGCTGGTGGTCTATCTGGCGCGTGGCCGCTCGTTCCTGGCGTTGGGGCTGATGGTCTTTCCTCTGGCGCTCATTCTGCTGAATTACGCCGTCCTGAATTTTTCGGGTCTGATGGAACTGCTGCAGGAGACGAAAACCATCACCAATTCAGGAACGAGTCCCTCGTTTATTCTGGATACGGTGCTCGTCGAAGTCGGTTTGATTGTGCTGGTTGGGGCGCTCAGCCTGTGGCTAATCCCGTTCGCGTCATTCTACCGAGAACGTGTCCCTTTTGGAATTCGGCTGGTGCTGGCGGTCGTGTTACCGAGTTTAATCGTTTCACTCTTCGCGGTTCCAGCCTACCACATCCTCACACAGAGCGTACAGTCGCTCTGGAAGCACACCGTCTACATGCTGTTGTTCTTCGCGCCGCTGGCCGGGTTTGGTTTTCACCTGCTGATTGAGCAATGCCGCAAACCAGGCACGAAATTCACTCGCCTTCTACGCGGTGGCTGGGCATTCGTTACGCTTGTGGTGATGCTCGCCTATCTGCATGTATCGCTCAGCCGCAACTGGGGCTTAATGCGAAGCTGGCCGAATGTGACCCATGTGATCAGTCACCTTCAAACTGTCCAGTGGACACGCGATACGCGCCTGCTGGCGGAACAATCCGCTGTATACGAGTATTACTTCGACCTTGGCGCGTTTGATCGCAGCACATGGTCGAACACCTTTTATTTTGAATACAGCAGCAAAACCGGCATCGAAGCCATGCTGAGCGCGGTCAAGGACAACTACTTTGACGTGCTGGTTTTCGACGACTACTACACGCCCGCAGTCAATGCAGCGCTCGAAGAAGTCCTGATTAAAAGTGGCTACGAACTTACTTTCGTCGATCAGCCGCAAACCCTGAGTACGGGGCAGGAAATCGTCATTCGTGTGTATGAGTTACAACAATCGCAGGAGGGAAACGATGAACCAGGCACTGACTGGCTCGGCACGCCCGAACACCCGATTTACAACTAAGCACCTGATCGAAATCGCGCGTCTGTTCCCCATCTTCGCCGCTGGGGTGGCGCTGAACATCTGGTGTCTTCACAACTTCAATACGCTGACGTGGCCGTATCTTTGGCCGCAGCCTGGTATCTTCGTGGTGATGGCGGTCTTCGTCCTGTGCATGTGGTTCCCCGAATGCTTTTCGGGCAAATGGGCGTTCCGCATTGTCGGCCTCATCATGTTCTTCATTGGCGAATGCTATGTTATCCACAGCATTGATGTGCTGTTGGACTCCTTCTCGGTCATCGGGCTGATGCACGCTATTGGGGTGTCCTGCACCTTCTGTGTGATGACACTGTGCTATATCAATCAGTTAAACCCGCGCGACAACCGCACAGCCCCTCCCCTGCCCGAAGACCTGCCCTATGTCGCGGCAGTCATCCCAACCTACGGTGAACCTGTGGAGATTCTGCGCGAAACGGCGCTCTCATTAAAGAACATGGAATACCCCGAAGATCGCCGCTACATCTTTATCTCCGATGACGGCCACCGTGAAGAAGTGGAGCGCATGGCGGCGGAAATCGGCGTCGGCTACAACAAGGGCGCCAAGAAGGACGCCAAAGCGGGCAATCTCAACGCCGCCCTCAGGCATATTGAAGAAGTCTTTCCCAAAGCGACCCTGATTCTGACACAGGATGCGGATGAGGTCATCGACCGTTCCTTCCTGCAAAAAGTGATCGGTTACTTTACCGATCCTAAAATCGCGTTTGTGCAAACACCCAAAGATGCTACCTGCCCGCCCGGTGATCCCTTTGGTGTGCGTGATCGCGTCTTCTATGATCGCATCCAGCCCGGTCGTAATGGCAGCGGCGCAGCTTTTGCCTGTGGCAGTGGGGTTGTGTGGCGCATCGAGGCAGTAAAATCCATCGGCGGCTTTGCCGTGTGGAACATTGTTGAAGACCTGACCACCTCGTACTTTATCCACAGCGCTGGCTGGAAGTCGGAATATCACAATGAAATTCTTTCCATCGGCCTGGCGCCGGATGATGTGCCAGGGTTGCTCAAACAGCGGGGCACATGGGCAGCCGATACATGGCGTTTGTTCCTCTTCAACAACCCGATCACCCGACCAGGGCTGACATTTCGCCAGCGGATGCAGTACACCGAACTCGGCCTGTTCTATGTAACCAGCACCTTCTTTATGCCGATGTTGATGCTTACCCCGCTGCTATCGCTGATTACGGGGCACTTTATCCCCATTCAGGGTGCAGCACTGTTCCCCTGGTTGGGCGCGAGCTTCCTGTTCTACGTCGTACTTTCCGGGGGTGATCCTGAATTCCTGAAGCTGATGTGGCAGTACTGGATCGGCCACTTCGCGACCTATTTCAAGGCCTTCCGCATTGCCATCAAGGCGCGTAAGAAGAAGCCCAGCTACAAGGTCACCCGCAAAACACGGCAGGCCGGGTTCTATGGCGGCATGTTGTGGATGCAGTTTAGCTATCTGTTTCTGGGGTTGATTGCGATTGTGCGTGGATTGTTCTTCCTGCCAGAAGCCGCCCTCGCCGCCAGGCTGACGAATATCGGAATTCTGCTGTTCTTCATGTTCATGGTGAGCGGCATCTGCCAGGCCGCGCTCTATGGCGTAAAACTCCCGCATCAGAAGCTCGCCGCAAAGTTTAAATTATTGTTCAGCTTCGATCCGCCATCTCCTGCCCCTGTTCGGGCAACTGAACACTCCTGAGCCTGCATCGACGAACTCGATTACCTCAAAAAACTCCGGCAATCGCTGGAGTTTTTGTTTGGTTTGTTCTGGAATTGTTCTCATCTTTAGAACCTTAATTTACTTTCTTTAGAAATCATGCCAAAATCAGGCTGGCATTCGCGACTTATGAATAACTCGTAAATGCTCTCGATAGTAATATTGACTACAGGAAATTACCGCCCACACACTCAATTTTGTTCGTCACACGTTCGGTTCGGATTTACAACCGCCGACACCCTCTGGTAGAGAGGATGCAACTTGGCTCGTCAGCTTACCCTGTATCTCGTTCTTATCATGCTGGTCGCAAGTGGGATGACTTCTCAGCCCAGCAGTGCCCAATCAGACACATCCCTTCGTCATCTGGCATCCGCCACCGGACGCTACCTGGGTGCGGCAGTGAAACCGGAACTCTTACAGACGGATGAGGCCTACCGCCAGACGCTCCTGAATGAATTCAATCTCGTCGTCACGGAAGACGCCCTCAAAATGGCAGCGCTGCGCCCTACCCAGGGCGAATACTCGTTTTACGGTTCAGATGCCGTGATCAGCTTCGCGCAGGCGAATGGATTAGCTGTTCGTGGTCATGTGCTCCTGTGGCATGACTCTGTACCTGCATGGCTGAGCGCAGGTAATTTCACCCGTGAAGAGATTATGACAATCCTGCACGACCACATCACAACCGTCGTTTCGCGCTATCGGGGGGTGATTTTTGCCTGGGATGTGGTGAATGAAGCCTTTAACGAGGATGGCACACTGCGCGACAGCTTCTTTCTGCGCACCATCGGCCCGGAGTATATTGAGTACGCCTTTCAATGGGCAGCCGCAGCCGACCCCAATGCCCTGCTGTTCTACAACGACTACAGTATTGAAGATGGCAATCCAAAGTCTGATGCGGTTTTTGCACTGCTGTCATCGCTCCGGGCACGGGGCATCCCTGTGCATGGGGTAGGCTTTCAGTCACACCTGCAACTGATTTATCCCCCCAATTACGACAGCATGACCGTGAATATGCAGCGCTTTGCAGCAGTGGGGCTTCAAATCCACCTGACCGAACTCGATGTGCGGATACAGGGAATCGACCTTCCAACCGAACAACTGCTGATTGAGCAGGCTGAGGTCTATCGCATCATGACACGCCTTTGCCTGCAAACCCTGGCGTGTACGGCCATGATCACCTGGGGCGTCGGTGATCGCTATTCGTGGATTTACGAATACACGGGTCATCCTGACGCGCCGCTGATGTTTGACAACGATTTTCAGCCCAAACCCGCGTACTTTGTAATGTGGGAAACCCTTGCAGCGGCAGTACAGCAAACCCCCGTGTTTCCAGAGGATGGCGAACCTGGGGTAACGGGAGCGATACCGCTTATATCTCCACCGCAACCTCTGACGAGTCCGTCTGTTCCAGGGCAATAAACCCTGGCACCACGCCCGTCACGGCAGTTTATAAGACATGGTCACAGCGCGACGACCATGTATTTTTTGTTTCAACCGAAGATTCAGTTTTATGTTGTGCAGATGCGCTGTAGAGAATAAAATGAACAGCGTCGCTGCATCCATACACCACCCAACATACAGCTTCATCGGCAACCACAACAACGCCGCGCGACACACCAGCCCCAAGAAAACAAAGGGGAGCACAAAACAATTCTTACGCTGTTTCATCGTTGTTTGCCGTCTGTACGATAGAGCTGTGACGTTATGTTCAAGTCATTCAATTCCGTCCCTGTCAGAGTTGGTTTGGCGGTCGGCATTTTTCTGGTGTCCTTGGCGCTCTGCCTGCTGCTGCGCACGTTTATCGCACCCAATTTTGTCGCAGTATTCCTCGTCGCGGTCGTTGCCAGCACCTCGGCCGGCGGCCTCATCAGCGGCTTTGTCACGGGTACGCTTTCTGTTTTCGCGATTGCCTACTTCTTCACAGAACCATTGCATATTTTCGTCCTTAACTCCGCCGCCGTGACGCGCATCCTGCTGTTTATTGCCGCTGCGACCATTGTCGGCCTGGTGAACGCGCGTGAACGCCGAACCCGCAGGATGCTGCGGCAGCAGCGGGAGGAAGTGGCGGTTACGCTGAGCAGTATCGGAGACGGAGTCATTGTTACCGACGCTGATGGCCTGGTTACGTTCGTCAATCCAGTGACGGAAACGCTGACCGGCTGGCGGAATGAGGAAATTCGCGGTCGTCCCATTGGGGAACTGTTTAAGATCATCAACGAATATACCCGACAGCCTGCGGAGAACCCCGTCAAGCGGGTCCTGGCAGAAGGCGTTGTCCTGGGGCTTGCCAATCATACACTGCTGATTGCGAAGGACGGTACGGAACGCCCCATTGATGACAGCGGTGCGCCGATTTACGACCAGAACGGAAATATTCACGGCGCGGTGCTGGTCTTCCGGGATGTAACCGAGCGCAAGGAAGCAGAGCGCCAGTTGGAAGACAGCGAAGCACGCCTCCGCGCCGTGCTGGAAAATATGCCTGTTATGCTGCTGGCGAACGATGCAACACCTGCGCCGCTTGTCTGGAATAAGGAATGTGAACGGGTCACAGGGTATTCGGCGGATGAAATGCTGGGCAATCCGAACGCCGTTGCCCTGGTTTACAGGAATCAGGATTTGCAGGAAGTGCTTCGCGTTGGGCGTGAGCGGCGCGGGGATTACCGCAACTGGGAAGTGACTTTAACCCGCAAGGACGGCCAGCGCCGTATCATTTCCTGGAACAGTATTGCAAAACAATTCCCAATATCCGGGTGGGCAAGCTGGTCAGTCGGCATTGATGTCACTGAACGTTCCCAGGCCGAGCGGCGTCTGCGTCTGCTGCAGGATGTGACAGCATCCCTTCTACAAGGGCTGACCCTTCAGCAGACTGCCCGCGTCATCGTTAGCAAAGTGCTGGAGTCGCTGCAAAGCAACACAGGTGCCGTGTATCTGCTCAACCAGGCAGGTGACATGCTGGAAATGGTTGGGTACGAAGGCATCGCCGAAAGCATCGTGGACTCCTACCGTCACATCCCTCTCAGCGCCGATGTCCCACTGGCTGAGGTCATCCGCACACGACAGGCGATCTGGATCGAGAACCAGCAGGAGTATCTCGCCCGCTATCCCGGCCTGGAGGACGCCATTCGTGGCACGGATACGTTTGGCTCTGCCACCCTTCCCTTGCTTGTGGATGAACGGCTCATTGGCAGCGTGAGCTTCAGTATCCATGAAGCGCGCCTGTTTAGCAACGAAGATAAGGCACTGCTGGAAACCATCGCTCAGCAGTGTGCCCAGGCACTTGAGCGGGCACGGCTGTACACGGCTGAACAGGAGTCCAAAGCGGCGCTGCAGGCTTCTGAGAGGCGGCAGCGTTTTCTCGCGGAAGCCAGCAGCTTACTGGCTGCTTCCCTTGATTATGAGACGACACTGGACACCGTGACCCAACTCCTCGTGCCACACATCTCGGACTGGTGCGCGATTGATCTGCTGGATGACTCCGGCAATGTGCGTCTGATGAGTGTGGCGCATGTTGACCCGGCAAAAGTGGCCTGGGGCTATGAACTTCGCAGGGCGAACCCGGTTGATCTCGATGCACCAGGGGGACTGGCTGTTGTCCTTCGCACCGGGCAGACGGAACTGTACCCAGTGATTACCGAAGACATGCTGAGAGCGGCAGCACAAACGCCGGAACAGCTCGAGGTGGTTCTACAGATCGGCTACTCGTCAGTCCTGATCGTGCCACTGATTGCGCGTGAACGCATTTTAGGGGCGCTCACGCTGGTTGCTACAACCGAGTCCAACCGTCACTTTGATGAGAACGATGTGAAGTTCGCGCAGGAACTTGCCCGGCGTGCGGCCATCGCCATTGATAATGCTCGCCTCTTTGCGGCGGCGCAGGCAGAACTCCGCCAGCGCCAGCTGGCAGAAGTCGCCCTGCGAGCCAGCGAAAACCAGATGCGGCTGATTACGGATAATCTCCCCGTCCTGATTTCCTACGTCGACGCCGAGTTCCGCTACCGCTTTAACAACCAGAGTTATGAGGACTGGTTTGGCATACAGCGTGAAACCATTGCTGGTCGACTTATGTGGGAGGTGGTGGGAGAACGTGCTTTTGAGGTTCTTCGCCCCTATGCTGAAAGAGCGCTTGCGGGTGAAGCAGTGCACTATGAAACGCTGGTGCCCTACCACACCGCCGGGCTGCGCCACATCAGTGCCCGCTACATCCCCGATTTTGACGATCAGCAGCAGGTTCGCGGCTTTTTCGTCCTCGTCATTGACGTGACGACGCGGAAACAGGCAGAAATGCGCGTTCAACTGCTGCTTGATCTGACGACTGCATTTTCCAACGCGCTTACGCCCGAAGAGGTGGGGGACATTATAGTTCACCAGGGTGTCGAGCGGTTAAGTGCCAATATCGCCAGTGTTGCCCTGCTTACAAAAGAACGCGATGCCCTGGAAATGCTCACGCGCGGCACACTTTCTCAGGAAGCCTTTCAGCACTATCGGCGAACGCCTTTATCGCTGTCTGCACCCATTTCCGATGTAGTGCGCAGCAACGAAATACTCTGGATCAGTACCCAGGGGGACTATATCCAGCGCTACCCTGAGCTTGAACAGACCATTCGTGAGAACGGCAGCCGCACGATTGTGGTGCTTCCGCTGCGTAATAATCACGAAGTGATCGGTGCGATGACACTAAGCTTCCGGGAAGAAAAGCAGCAAACCGAAGTGGAGACGAACTTTTTTGCCGCTCTGGCACAGCAGTGTGCGCAGGCAATCGTGCGGGCGCAGCTTTACGCGGGTGAAAAAGCCGCCCGCGAAGCCGCCGAAGAAGCCAACCGCCTTAAAGTACGCTTTCTGGGGATGATTTCTCATGAACTGCGTACACCACTGGCCTCGATTAAAGGCTTTTCGTCCTCGCTTCTAGCGGATGATGTGGTGTGGGATAGTGACACCCAGCACAGCTTTATTGCCGTCATTGATGACGAGGCCGATAAACTGACCGGATTGGTGGATCATCTGCTGGATCTGTCGCGCTCACAGGCGGGCACACTGCGTATCAATCCCGTGCCTGAAACCCTCGAACATCTGTTAGAGATCGCATCCGCACAGTTGCAAACCCTGGCTGCTGACCATCAGCTCCTCATCAATTTTCCGCCCGATCTTCCCCCCGTGCTGATCGATTTGCAGCGCATCGCGCAGGTGTTATCCAATCTCGTGAACAATGCCGCCAAGTATGCCCCAACACACACCACAATCGCTGTCACAGCCGAACTCCTGGAAAGCACGATCAAGATCAGTGTGCGCGATGAAGGTCCCGGCATTCCAGAAGAGGCACAACAGTATGTGTTTGAAGCCTTCCGCCAGGTCGAAAGCAATCCGCATCGTTCCAGCGGTGCAGGTCTGGGTTTAGCCATCTGCAAAGTGCTGGTAGAAGGACACGGCGGACGCATCTGGATTGAGCAGCATGAAGGCGTCGGGAGTATTATTTCCTTTACGCTACCCGTTACCAGCAAACCCGTTAAAATTGAGTAGATGTTTCGATGACAAAGACGCCGAGGTTGGTTACGCCATGACAAATCTGCTGGTCATTGAAGATGAAACGAACATTCGCCTGCTGATTACCTCAAATCTCTCAGCACGCGGCTTTATCGTCAGCGAAGCGGAAACTGGCGAACATGGGTTAACGCTGCTGCGGGAGGTTGGCCCTGCTGCGCTGATTCTCGATATTTTTCTGCCTGATATGACCGGTTGGGATGTGCTAGAGCGGATGAACCAGGATACAAATTTGAAGGAAATCCCGGTGATCGTCCTGACTGCATCCGTTTCTGCGGAACTCGATCAATCTTCAAAGTATCCGAATGTGGTGGAACACCTCACGAAGCCAACCGGGATCGGGCCATTGATGGACGCGGTGCGCAAAGCCCTGAATGGTCGGAACGCATCCACCGAGCGTTTTTAAAAAGAGAGAACCCTGTGTGAAGCAGGGTTCTCAACGTCATTCATGCCCTAATTGTTGGCGGGCGGGTAGTCGATTTCCTTCAGTTTGCCCGCAATCTGTTCCCACGAAGACGGCGACTGCCACTGCACCGTCACAAGACGTGAATTCACATCAGCATCCACCGTGACAACCCCAGGAAGCTGCGCAACCTCGTTCTTGATGGTGCGTACACATCCATCACAGCCAATATTGGGGACTTCAAAAGTCTTCGATTCCATGATCTTACTCCCATTGAACCATTCAAAGTGTTTCCAGTGTACCGCAAACGTCTATCAGTACAGATGCGCCAAACAGCGCGTTTTCTTTCGCCGTTTTTCAGAAAGCGATCATCAATGCACAAGAAGCGGCAGCACAAACAGCAGCATAAAGTAATAGACGGGGGTCGCCAGCACCAACCCATCAATCCGGTCGATGATGCCTCCATGCCCCGGCAGCAGGCGACTCGTGTCCTTTACCCCTAAAATGCGCTTGGCCTGCGACTCGATCAGATCACCCGCTATCGTCAGCACTGCGATAATCGGCGGTGCACTGACGACAAAAGCGACAGGAGCACTGGCAACCAGCCCGATTAGCACCCCGGCCAGCACACCACAGACAAAACCGAACAGCGCTCCCTCAACGGTTTTGTTTGCAGAGATGTGTGGCGCCAGCTTGCGTCTGCCGAACAAACGCCCACCTACGAGTGCAAAGCTGTCTGTTCCCCAGTTGGCGGCGAACAGCACAAAAATCCACACAAAACCGTTATCAAGCGCACGAATCGCAATCAGAAAACCGAGGGGAATACTGATATAAAGCGTTCCAATCAGCAGCGACAGGTAGCGCCACAGCGTTTGCGGATCATGCGTACTATATGCCCATAGGCAGACCGCCGCCCCCCCCACAATCGCTGCCAGCACCAACAGGCTGCTGCTTACTACTCCGGCGAACATACAACAGAAAGCAACAAGCTGTGCCAGAAACCACGCGGTTGGGTGGTCATGAGCGATCATCTGCCACAGTTCAACGGCGGCCAGCAGTCCAATGATGATCGTCACGATTTGAAAAAGTGGCGTCCCCCAGAAGACAGCGCCCAGAATTACCGGTGCGCCAATGGCAATCGTGAGAAGTCGAGTGGGCACATCCGCCCATACAGGCGCTTGGCGTGAAGTCATCACAGTCTAATCGCTACCAATACATCATCCATCATCAGTGTCTATCAGGATAAAACGAACAGGCTGGAAACACAAAGGCCGGAGTTCATATCCCCGGCCTGTATCTTACAATACATGACATGCGTCTGCTGATGAAGGCTTTACCGGTAATCAGAGGTGTAGCGATTAGCAGATTGTTCGCGCCCTCCTCTGCCACCCAAGACCCAACTGACGACCATAATCACCACCATGGTGAACAGGCTGATAATGGGATTAACAGGCTTTTGTGGAGGTTCATAGGTCGCACTGGTCGTATAAACAGGCGCGACGGGCGAAATCGGCGGCGTACCCCGGTCATCCAGCGATTGATTCAACGCCAGCGCAGGTGTCAGTGCCGGGCGGGCGGTCTGGACATCGGTACGCTCCGCAACCGCATCGGCTTCGGGACGGAGATGAGAGCCATAACGCCGGGCATAGACCTGCGTGAACTCTGCGCCCAGCAGCAAAATCTGCGCCGAGTAGTAAATCCACAGCAGAATAATGACCAGTGAACCAGCAGCACCATAGGTCGAGCCAACCGCGCTGTTACCCAGATACAGACCAAGCGCGAACTTCCCTAGATTGAACAACAGCGCCGTCGCCGCCGCACCAATCAGCACATCACGCCAGGCGATTTCAACATCGGGCAGAACCTTATAAATCATGGCAAACAGCAGCGTTGTAATGCCGAAGGACACGACAAAGTTGACAAGCTGCATAAGAAATTCAGCAATGGGCAGGATACCCCGGAAGACCTGATCGACTGCTGCCAATCCCGCACTCACCACCAGCGACACCAGCAGCAGAAACGCCACACCCAGCACCATTGAGAATGAGAGGAAGCGCGTTTTGATTACACCCAGAATCCCACCACTGGGCTTCTTCTCCACATCCCACACGGTATTCAGCGCATCCTGCAACTGCCCAAACACGCCTGCCGCGCCCAGCAGCAGCGTCACCAGACCGACGACCGTTGCGATGATGCCCGCGCCCGGTTTATAGGCTGACTGGATCAACGACTCGATCATCTGTGCGCCTTCCTGGCCGATCAATCCCTGTAGCTGACCAACGATCTCGCCTCGCACTGCTTCCTGACCAAAAACCAGGCCGACAACCGCGATCACGACGATCAGAAACGGTGCGATGGAGAACACCGTGTAATAGGCGAGAGCAGCTGCAAGACGTGTCGCTTTGTCCTCGCTCCATTCTTTGAAAGTTTCCTTTAAAAGGTCGATGATGCGTTTCATAGTTGTGCTCTTTTCCAGCGTACGAACCTTTGTCCTTCGCAGTGTAGGAAAGAGTGATCACAGCGACAACCGCATCCCTGCCCATTTCCTCATCCCCCAGTTGGCCTTTTGCCGCAACATCACCATTCAAGTGAACATTTTTAGCAGACTGGCTATCTGTCCTAATTCAGTCGGGCGAGGTGATGGATGACAGGTTCCACTGGTTCGTGGTAAAGCATAGAGGGACAGGTACGTTCCTAAGGAAAGGTCAACGCAATGACACTCACAAAAGCAGCAGGGATCGGCGCTTTATCGGGGATGCGCAGCGTTTCTACCCTCGCCATTCTGAGCGATCAGATGGCACGGCGGTCGAAGCGCAAAACATCGCTGAAGAAAGCGCTCAACGCAAAGAATATTTCGCTTGACCTGCTCAAGCTGCCGCAGACGGCTCAGGTGTTGAAAATGATGGCAGCGGGGGAAGCGCTGGCCGACAAAATGCCGATGATGCCCGCGCGGACGTCCCCGCTTCCGCTGGCTGGACGTGCCTTAATCGGCGCACTGGCAGGCGCTTCGATGGACAGTGAGGATCGGTTGCGCGGGGGTGGTGTCGGCGCACTGTCGGCGGTCATATCCGCGCATCTGGCTTATCGTATCCGCAAAATGCTGCGTGAACGCTTCAGCATCCCCGATCCGCTGTTAGGCGCAATCGAGGATGCTGCGGTGCTTGCGGCGGCACAGGCGCTGGCGAAATCGCACAAGCGCTAGACTTCGCTTTCGGTCTGCTGCTCCTCAAGGACTTCGGCCTTTTTGGCAGCAGACTCGTCCTGTTCCAAGGGCTGCACGTCCGGTGTTGCAATGGGCTTCTCCTGGGTCGGCACGTCTGCCACCCGTTCGATGACCATCTGCTGCATTCGGGAGAGCGCGGTCGCACCGAAGCGCTTTTGTAGTCCACGCCCGAACAAATGGAATCCGATGCGGTAGAACGGGTTATGGATAAAGGCAGGCTTGGAGTAGGCGTGGATGCGGAACTCGACTTCCCCCGTTTCGAGAAATTTCCAGATTTCAAAGGTAATCTCGCCCATCTCGAAATGCCCGGTAAGGGTACGGTAGCTGTACCCCCACACCCGCCCTTCCCCACGCTTGTCGAGGGTTCGGACTTCATCAAAGACCTGGCTCACCTTCACGCCAAACAGAAACGTGAACATCAGGAAGTGTCCACGCACGATCATGATGCGTTCCTGCAGCGGCCCATCGGGAACAAAAATGCCCGATACAATACGGGGATCGGGGAATTCATAGTTATTGATGATGTTCTTGGCCGTCTCCCAGGGACCGCCCGGAACAGGCTGGCCGGACGGTTCTGACGGAAGACCGATTTTGTACTCATCAATACGCCAGCCGTTGATCTCAGTGAATTCTTCCCGCTTGTTCGGGTCAAAGTTTAACTGCGCCTGGCTCCAGCGCTCGAACTGATTGGTATACTGCTTCCACAGCGGGATTTGCTGTTCGGGTGAGAAGTGCGTGCGGTGGGTCATCACCTCGATATGGCCGATCAGTTCTCCACCACTCTTTTCGACCACCTTGTTGCAGAAGAACGTCCACATATTCTTTTGGAGCATCTTGGAAATGCCCAAAAACTGGTAGAAGAAATCCGTCACGCGGTCTCGGCTGCGCGTCCAGGAGCGAATCTCAAAGCGGATGGCGTCTTCCTGTTCGGGATGATCGACAAGGTAGAACTGAATCTCTCCCGCTTCGAGGTGGCCTTTCAACGTAATGAACGAAAAAGAAGTCGGCTGGACGTCAATCACCCGCACCGGCCCATCCCACGGGCCGCTGATGTGGACGTAGTATTCATCGCCCAGCACCAAACGCCCCTCCTCCCCTTTGGTCTTTTCAAAGGTTGCCAGTTCACGTGGAACAAAGGCGTTCACATCCTCTAAGATCAGGTTAAGCATCGCCTCTTTGCTGAGCCTGGGATGCAGAATATCAGCGCGGTAGATGCGATTGAAGTAATAACACGCA
>JANRLJ010000022.1:0-64019 GCA_033762735.1 bacterium
TCGCCTGGCTGCGATTTCAGCCGCTTACAATATCGGTATCCTAATCAATCGCATCCTCGGACGTGAAGATGGCGCCCTTGAAACGCTCATCATTTAATACCGGACAACCCTTAAATCCCTCTCCCAAAGGAGAGGGACTTAACACGCTTCCCTGGTCTTCTCCCCCTCTCCTAGCGTCAGCGGTTGGGAGAGGGGGCGCGAACAAGTTCGCGTGGGGGGTGAGGGCGGAAAAGCGCCAACTCAATACCGGACAAGCCTTAAATCCCTCTCCCTCAGGGAGAGGGACTTCCACGCTCACAGTTGCCCTTCTCCTCCTCTCCGTGTCAACGATTGGCAGAGGGGGACGGGGGGTGAGGAAAATAGCAGCGCGTCACTCCAGACAAGCCTTTAAGGAGATGCTTTTTACCCCTTCCGCATCACCAGAGCGCTGATTCCGAACCGTCGTGCCAGGATTAACAGACGGGCTTTCAGCCGCATCGAACCAGGGATCGTCCGCGCATCCTGCACCGTCTGATACCCGAAACGGGCGTAATAGGGCTGCATGTTCTCCTGACAGAACAGATACAGCGGAAAACCCGCTTTCGCTTCTAAAGCATCAATTAACCGCGATGCAACGCCCTGATTGCGATACTCCGGCAGCACGACCAGGCTCCCCAGTTCGCGCGTCTGGCTGTGCTGGCGAATCTGACCGACACCGACGATCTCTCCTTCGATGTCCGCCACGAGAAAATGCTGCCATTTCACGTCGAACAGCGGCAGTTCACCAATTCGAAGCAGGCGCTTGATCGTGGGAAAGTCGGCCTCGGTCGCGGGTCGAATCAGCACCATTAGAAGCGCACCACCACCTTGCCGCTGCTCTGCCCGCTGTGCAGATATTCCACCGCGTCGATGCAGCCTTCCACGCCGCGAAACTCGGTCGGATCAATCACCGCGTTCAGCCTGCCTTCGTCCAGCAGCCCGATCAGCTTTGCCATGTGCTGCGGCACTTCCGGTCGGCTGAACCACAGGTTGAGGTTAAAGCCCCGAATCGAGGCGTTTTTCGCCAGCACCTTGTAGTAGATGCGCGGCGCGGTGATAAGGTCGGGCTGATCCTTGTACTCGGTGATGAAGCCGAGCGTGATCAACCGCCCGAAGCGTGCCAGCGAATCGACCGCTGCGTCGTACATCTCCTTGCCGACGCTCTCAAACACGATGTGCACCCCGCGCGGATATTCGCTTTTCAGCACGTCGCGCAGGTTCTCGCGCTTGTAATTCACCACGCGGTCACAGCCGAGCGCAGTCAGCATGGCGGCTTTGTCGTCGCTGCTGCATGTGCCGATCACGTGGTTGCCTGCCAGCTTCGCCAACTGCACCGCGAACTGCCCGGTGCCGCCCGCTGCCGCCGTGACCAGTACGACCTCACCGGAAGTCATCTCGCCAGCGGTTTCCAGCGCAATCGAAGCCGTCAGGCCGCCGATGGACAAACTCATAATTTCGGGGCTGGCGGCGGGAATCGGGACAGCGCGTTTGGCCTGCGTCACATAATATTCCCGATAGCCCGCGCCTATGAAGTTGGTCAGGGCGAAATCACCCGGTTTAAAAGTGGTGACCTCTGACCCAACCGCGACCACTTCACCAACGGCCTCCGCGCCCATATCGCAAGGAACAGGCGTCGGCAGCAGATATTGTCCCGCCGCCATCATCACGTCTGAAGCATTTGTACCCGCATAGAGATTGCGGATGATGATCTCGTCGGGTGCAGGTTCGTGAGGCAGTTCGGCTTCCAGGATTTCGACGGCTTCACGGAAGTTCTTGCTGTGGCGGGTGGTAGTCAGTTTTTTATAGGTTGAGGGCAGCATTTTTTAAAGGCTCCAGGGAAGAAGTGATTAGCTGTTAGCTTTTAGCGATTAGCTTAAGTGGTTCATCCGACAAAAAACCGCCTGTTCATTTCGGGCGTTCCTGTAGGGGCGAGGTGCGCCTCGCCCGTACCAAAGCTCACCCAGAATGTAGTCAGAACTTACCGGATGCACCATTAAGTTCTCTTTGATCAGAAACGCAGGATTGTAGGGACAGGGCATGCTCTGCCCAAAACCCCTCTCTGTTCACATGACAAAAAAGTGCATCATTCTTGTTCGCTGCGCGATTTCACATGCGACTCCACCACCTTCACCAGTTTATCGTAATCGCTGTGGGCACGACTGGTGAGCGCGATGATCGGCTGGGCACGTTCCCCGGCGAAAAACCCCGCGATGCGATACTGCGGCGGCAGGCCAGGAATGACCAGCATAATCCCTTCCGCGGGGCGATAGTTCCTGCGCCCTACGACGGCTTTACGGTTGGTTTCGCTTTCGGGCGAAGGCAGCAGGGGAAACGGTTTGACGGCCTGTACATCCTCCCAGCGCACAAAGCGCTCTTTCCATACGGTCGGCTTGAGGGTGATGCCTTCGTCGCTGACTGTGACCCCTGGGGCGACTGCGGTGAGCATCAGCACCGGCAGCGCCAGCAGCAGCGTCAGAAAGGCGGACAGAATAAAGCCGCACCCCGGCGCACCGATCAGCAGCAGCGCAACCTGTAATGGTGCGGCGATGACCAGCAGCACGACCGCGATCATTGCGCCAATCTGGATCATGCGATTAAGTGCAGGTTTTGGATGGATATGGGTGGAAGGACGCATTTATTGAAGCATTCCGTATCAACATTCCAGAAGTCAAAGAGCCTGCTGATGTACATACGATCACTCACACAGTCATAAAATCTATCGCTGTGACGAGTTACCCCGTTTGCCATTTGTGAGGGCGGGCTTCAAACCCGCCCCTACAGGAAAAGGTTTCGCAGGTGCGTAAGTCCTGCGCTGTTTAACAGTGTGCCACCGAGCAAAACAGTTTCCGACTCGGTACTCGTTACTTCGCTGCTTGCTCAATTCCCTGAACAGTTCAGATTGGTCAAGGTGGTGCAGCGTTCGTTGGGCGGGATGGTGTATGGCCCAAGATAGTAATTGCCGCGTGCCCCTTCTGCCAGCCAGCCTTCGACTGGAGTCGTGCCCAGTACGCGCACCTGCCAGAAGTTCAGCCCATCCACACAAATCGGCCCGCCGATAATCTCCAGCGGGACATATTCGACCAGCGTATACAGCACAGGCGCATCACGCCCCGGCGCGGAATGCAGATTCTTCGGCGTTCCATCCCGATAACGCACCCGGCGCAGGTCGCCTGGTTGCAGCCGCAGCGGTGGCAGACAAACCTGGCTGGGATCCTGCGTGGGCTGGACGATAAAGGCCGCGCTGGGGATGCTGCGAGTGCCTTCCGCCAACCAGCCTCGATAGACCACGCCGACAACCGTCACTTCCACCAGCCGCCAGTTAAAGCCATCCGCGCAGATCGGCTCATTTTGCAGGAACAGGACTCGCCCCTGATAGGGTGCGACCGTCAGCACCAGCCCTTGCAGGCTCGGCTCCGCACGCACCCGCACGGCAAATGCCAGTTCCACCACCTGTCCGGCCACAATCGGCAGCGGCGAAGGGCAGGGACGACCTGGCGCACGAATGGAGGTGATAAAGGGTAAGGTGTTATTGGCCTGCGCCACCCATCCGATCAGCCCATGTCCCTGAATCTGCCACCAGAAATAATTCTCGTTGCAGATAGGGCCATCAAGTACGGTGAAGTTGCGCGGTTCCTGAAAGACGTTCAACAATGGCGCGGAGACTGATGGCTCCGAGCGGATACTCACACCCGACCGTACCGTAACCGTGCCGCCGATGGCGATTGGGAACGGCTCCACACAACCGGGTGCGGCAGAGGTCGGCGGCGGCGTAAGCGGCGGTGTGGGCGTGAGCGTGATGGTTGGCGTTACGCCAGGGAAACCGGGAAATCCGGTTCCGCCGGGGAAGCCCGGAAACCCTGTGCCACCGGGGAAACCAGGTGTCCCCGCGCCGGGAGGCGTGATCGGCGGAAACTGCGCGGTCAGGGTGCGCGGTATGGCGACCAGCACAGCCATCATGGTTGCAAAGACTAAAATAAGTGCGAGATGAATTTTTTTAGGCATCAGGCATCCACACAGCCTCCTGTATTGCTCACAAGCATAACACAAGCCGAAAAAGATGCCGCAAGGTTTAAATTAGGCAGGCACACGGTTAAATTATAAAAAATTTTAGAGGATTTATGAATTTGAATTGACGCTCCTGCCTGAGTCGCATATGCTAATGCCATAAGAACAAGCCTACTGTTAATCTGACCATGTCTCGACAGTAAGCGAACTCAGAACAAGGTTAACACTTGTGGAAAACAAACGTATTCTGATTGTCGATGACGATGTGTCCCTGGTGAAGATGTACGGTCAGTTGTTGGAAAAGTACGGCCACAGCGTCTATGAAGCCACCAGCATCAAGGCCGCGCACGAACTGCTGGCGAAATACCGTTTTGACCTGTGCCTGTGCGACATGACGCTCGGCCTTCACAGCGGTATGGAACTGCTCAGCTATTCGCCTGCGCTGCAAACCAGCGGGACACGCTTCGCGGTAATTTCGGGCAAGCGCCGCTATGCCGAGTTGTGCCAGTCGATTGGTGTGGATTTTTACCTCAAGCCGATCTCCAACAGCGATCTGCTCACGCTGGTTGAAAAGAGCGGTCGCCGCGAACCCAGACCTCAATCTCTGCCACACAACGAGCCGCACTGACCATCGTGCGGCCTTTTGCTTTTTGCCCGGATTCAAACCAAACGACATTGACGAGGCCCGCAATACATTGTAAGTTAGTAACGGGTTTCTTATTTGTTACATAAGTGGCGAGTGCTGTGGCTGATAAAAGAGTCCTGATTTTAGAAGATAACCGCGAACTTCTGCGCCTTTACGGGAAAATGCTCACAGCAGAAGGCTATATTGTCCATGAAGCGGACAGCCTGGCCGCCGCCCGCGATCATCTCGAGCTGTACCGCTTCGATGCCTGCCTGCTCGATTTTGAGGTTGGTGCCCGCTGCGGCATTGAACTGCTGGCCGCCGCGCCCGTGCTGCACACCTCTCGTACTCGGACGGTCGTGATGTCGGTAGCCGACCATCACCGTCGCCTGTGTGAGATGATCGGCCTGGAATTCCACCTCAAACCGCTCATGCGGCGCGATCTGGCACGGCTGGTCGATGCAACTGCTCCGTCCACCGCTGCGATCAATTAGACGGATGAGCGACGACCTCTTTGAAATTGAACTGACCGCGATGGCGCACGGGGGCAGTGTGCTGGGGCGGCATGGCAAGCAGACCATCTTCATCCCCTATACGATCCCCGGCGAACGAGTCAAAGCGCGGATTACACAGGACAAAGGCCGAATCGCTTTTGCCGAAGGTGTACAACTGCTCGAAGCCTCGGCAGATCGGGTGTATCCGCGCTGCCCGCATTTTGGCCCCGGCAGATGTGGCCGCTGTCACTGGCAGCATATCGCCACATCGGTGCAGCCGCTGCTCAAGCAGGACATCCTGGCCGACCAACTGGCACGGGTGGGCGGCTTTGATGACGCTGTGATTGACGCCGCCCTGCGAGAGATCATCCCCAGCCCGGTTGAGTGGGGCTACAACTTCCACATGACGCTGGAAGCCACCCCCGAAGGCGAACTTGGGTTCCCCTCTGCCGATGGGCGCGGGATTACGCTGATCGAAGAATGTCATATCCTGCATCCTGATCTGCTGGCGCTTTATACCACGCTGGATATGGATTTCAGCGGTTTGCAGCGCGTCCGCCTGCAAATCGGCAGCGACGGGGAGACGATGCTGATCTTTTTCGTCAAAAGCGAGGAAGACGCCCCCGAACTGCTGATCGACCTACCGACCAGCATTAATCTGCTGCTGCCGGATAATGAGCCTGTCAACCTGATCGGTCAATCACATTCACAGTACGTGGTTGGCGGGCGCACCTTTCGCGCCACAGCCGGGAGCGACTTCCGCGCCAATGTTGCCGCGTTGGATCGCCTTGCTGCCGAAGTTCGCGCTGCCCTGCAAGCAAAACCCGGTGATGCTGTGCTTGACCTGTATGCGGGGATCGGCCTGCTGAGCGCCTTCATCGCACCGGACGTTCGCCTGCTGACCGTGATCGAAAGCTACCCCCCTGCGGCCACCGACGCCGACGAAAATCTGGCGGACTTCGACAATGTTGATCTGATCGAAGGCGCGGTCGAGGATGTGCTGCCGACGCTGGAAGACGACTATGCCGCCGCTGTGCTTGATCCGCCTTCACAGGGGTTAAGCACGGACATGATCGACCTGCTGGGCGCGAAGCCGATTCCTCGCCTGGTTTATGTCAGCAGCGATCCGGCCACGCTGGCGCGGGATGGGGCGCGGCTGGCGAAACACGGCTATCGGCTGGAACAGGTGCAGCCCTTCGATCTTGCCCCGCAAACGTACTATATCGACGCTTTAGCCGTTTTTGCCCATGAAGATCGTAAGATTTTCTAACAGCGACCGCTTGACTCCGCTTCTCATTTTTGTCTAAACTGTGCGTAGCTCTTAAGACAATACAAAAGACGGGTTGGGAAATCTGTTGATCCGGCAGGTGGGGGCACCTCTCCGGCGTCATGGCATACAAGGGCGATTAGCACGCATCACGACTTCGTTGTAATCACCGGGTACAGACTTCCCGAAGTCCGCTGTTATCCGCTGCTCCAGCCGCATTGGAAAAGGTCACCTGATTTGTGTTGTCGTGGAGTTCAACCATCGCAACAACGTTTTCACTATTCAGGAGTTAGGCAGAAATGGCTGAGCGCGTCCAGGGAGTCGTGAAGTGGTTTAGCGCCGAGAAGGGCTACGGCTTCATCAGTCAATCCGACGGCACCGATGTTTTCGTTCACTACAGCGCCATTCAGGGTGCGGGCTACCGCACGCTGGAGCAGGGGGCAGCAGTCGAATTTGAAATCACGCAGGGGCCGAAGGGTCAACAGGCAAGCAATGTTGTTTTAGTGAGCGCAACGCGCTAAAACCCCGATCACGACAACGGCATCTTTTGCCGCATATGTTGCCGCCGTCAGCCTGGCCTGTACCCACCAGGCTTTATTTTTACCTCGCGCCCGCGACAAGCTTTTCGTGAACTTCCACAGTGGGAGTGCCCCACCATCCTCCCCTACAATGTCGCCCATTAACTTAAGAAACCTGACGAAAGGAAGTCCCGATGCCGCTTGATTTGCTGGCCGCCAGAGAGGTGGCGGAAACTGCCGCCCGGCAGGCTGCTGAGGTTGTGATGCGCCACTACCATGCGGAAACGATTCAGGAACACGTCAAGCAGAACCCAATCGACATTGTGACGGAGGCTGACCGAGAGGCCGAACGGGTAATTGTGGAACTCCTGACGCAGCACTTCCCCGATCATCATCTGGTCGGCGAGGAAGGTGGGGGAATGGGTGCGCCTGCCGCCGAGGCCGAATACTTCTGGTACATCGACCCGGTGGATGGCACGACCAACTTCGCCAACCGCTTGCCCTATTTTTCCACCAGTATCGCCCTGACGGACGCGACGATGCAGCCGCTCGTGGGCGTGGTCTATCAGCCTGTGGCGGATGAGCTGTTCAGCGCCGCGAAAGGCTATGGCACGACGCTCAACAACAGGCCGATTCGGGTTTCCGCCCGCGAGAGGCTGGAACAGAGCGTGTTGTGTTCGGGATTCCCCTATGACCAGGCGACCAACCCTGATAACAACATGAGTGAGTGGCACCGTTTCGCCGTTCGCACACGCGGCCTGCGGCGCTTTGGCTCGGCGGCGCTGGATTTATGCTATGTGGCGGCGGGGCGGCTGGAAGGCTACTGGGAGCAGCGCATCAACCCCTGGGATTATCTGGGTGGCCTGCTGTGTGTTACGGAGGCTGGTGGCACGGTAACGGATTATGAAGGCGGTCCAGCGGTAGGTGGGCATCCCCTCAGCCCCATCAACCCGCGTGGGCGCATTGTCGCCAGCAACAGCCGCATTCATCAGCAGATGCTTGATGTGCTGGCGTTATCCACATAACGGTTGAACCGCCAAAACGCGAAGAACGCCAGCATTCTGAGCTTATGTCTTCGCGCCGTCGTGGTTCAAGCGTTTTGCTGTTCTTTACCCGGTACTGCTTACCCCGCCCGATAGAGCATCATGGTCGCGCCCATCGTGACGACATCCCCGTCGTGCAGGGCGCGGCCTTTTTCGTTGACCGGATTGCTGTTGATGGTCGTACCGTTGGCGCTGCCGAGGTCATACAGCACCCAGTTGTTGTCGATGCGACGCAGGCGGGCATGAGGACGCGAGACGGAAGGGTCTTGCAGGCCAATCTCCCAGGTTGCATTGGCGGTGGCGCGACCGACGGTAATCTCCTGCAGCAGCAGGGGGATCGTATGACCTTCCTGCGGGCCGCTGGTGATGATGAGATAGCCCTGCCCGGTGCTGATCGTGGCCGTAATCAGGCGGCCATCGGCTTCGGCGCGGCGCTGGTCGTCCTCACTCACAGCGGCGGAAAACGTCAGCACGGGGACGTACAGGCGAATTTTATCACCGCTAAAGAGAGGATAGGCATCCTGAACCTGCTGGTCGTTGACGAAAGTGCCGTTGGCGCTGTTCAGGTCGTTGATGACGAAAACACCATCGCGATAGTTAATAACCGCGTGCTGGCGGGAAACATGCTGCTCAGGGATGCAAATATCGTTGCTGGAAGAACGCCCAATCGTTGCTGTTGCGCCTTCTGTCAGGACATGCTCATGATTAATCCCGGTGTCAGGGTCAACCCAGCTTACTTTTGCTAATTTTAAAGGCGTCTGATCCGCATCCATCACGATGGAAGACCTCGCAAAGTTGACCTTTAACATGATAACGATGGCTCACTCAAATTCAATACGTACCTGAGCGCAACTATAGCACGTTTGAATAATGAAACATCGTTGTAATTTTGAATTTTTCCCGAAAATTTATCATCCTGTGTCTTCGGGACAAACAATATTCTTAGCCTAATCACCCGAAGGCGGTGTCGCATCCTGCCGCTGCTGGGCACGGAGGCGCTCGCGTTCGGTGTCGCCCATGCCCGGATACCACTCGTCCGGCAGCGCACCTGCTTCACGAGTCACCGTCCAGCCGCCCAGGTCGCGGGCGATGATCTCCAGCATCTTCGGCTGCACCCACGTGACGCTGTCCACCTGCACCGCCCGCGCCCCTGCTTCCAGATAATCGCGGGCATCCTGCGCCGAATGGATGCCGCCCGCGCCAATGACGGGAATATCAATCCGCTTCGACTCCAGCCGCCGCACCAACTGCCCCACCATACGCAGGGAAATCGGCTTGATAAGTGGGCCGTAAATTCGCCCGCTGACCAGCCGGCCTGAAATCGGGTCACGTGCTGTGCCACGCGGCGGCGCAGCGACCACCAGCGCACTCGCGCCACAGTCCGCGACCGCCTCAGCCAGATGATCCGCACCGTACAAGGGCAGCCGCACCAGCAGTGGCTTTTCGGTCTTTTCCAGCGCGGCATTCACCAGGTCTTCGGCGTCGCGCACGGAGATATCGTCGTTGAGGCCGAGTTCAACCGCGTTCACGCTGTCTTCGCCTTCGAGCCGCGCCAGGCTTTTGCGCACCTGATCGGGTGTAGTGCCGACCAGATGCACGATGATCGGCACGGGCAGCATCAGCCACAGGTTGCGGTAGCGCTTGAGCACTTTGTTGAGGCCGGGGTTAGGCAGGCCTGTATGCACGAGGATTCCTGCATCCAGCGGCACCACGCGCGGACCGGAGGCCGGGCTGCGCTGATCGTAGGTGACGGGCGCGGTGACAATCGCACCGATCTTTTCGATGTTGACGACATCGCGATAGACATCCCCAAAGCCAAATGTCCCGGCGGCGGGCATGACAGGGGTGTGAATCTCCAGGCTCATCTTGCCTGCACGGGTGATTTCAATCGACATAGGGCGTTCTTCGACCTTTACAGCGGAAGGGATGGGGCGGGTACGTCATGGCAGCAGAAGGCATGATCGCAGTGTGAAGCATCATCGCAGCATGACCTGCGTCAGATCGTAGGCCGGGCCTTCGGTGCAGACCAGTGCCGATCCGGTGCGCAGCGGCAGCACACAGGCGTGGCACGCACCTGCCGCGCATGGCAGCACAGGCTGGAACACGCCAAACAGGTAATTGGACGGCACATCGTTGCGCAGTTCGCGGAAGCGTTCCATCAGGCGCGAAAAACGCCCGCTTTCGTCGTCTCGTCCGACCACTGCGAAAACCTGGTCTGCCCAGCCGACGGTCATCACCTGATTCGGCCAGTCCATCTCCCCCTCGCCGTGCACAATTTCGACCTGGGGCGGCAGATGACCGGTCGCGTACTGCACCGCTGTGCCCAGCAGCACCAGCGTGACGCTGATGTTGTTGCCCAGCAGCCAGGGAACCGTCATCAGCAGCGGCGTGGGCGCGGTGTCATACGCCAGCAGCATGACGTTGCGCAGCGTCCGCCGGAATAAAAGCGGCTGCCCGACCAGCCCGATCAATGTGACGATCTGCCCCGGATCAAAACGTTCGCCCGCTGGACGTTCCACGATAATCCGGTTCTCGCTCACACCGACCGGCCACCAGTGTGCATAAAGATAGGGATCCCAGGTCTGGTGCAGCCGCGCCATCAGCGATTGGCCGGGCTTGATGCGCGTCAGCGTACTGTCCACAGAGATTTCGAGGTGCTGATAGGCATCGTTGATGCGGCGCACACGCTCGATAATGGCTTCGGTTTCTTTCATCCCTGGCTGTCGTTTCAACTCGAACGGATATAATGAACATCAGTTTATCATCAGGCAGCAAAAGTGGACAATCACCATTTCGATTGTGTTATCATCATCACAAGGGGGAGGATGGACATGCCCATTGATCTTGCAAACGCCAAAATCCGGCTGTATGAGGATGCCAGCCTGACCGACGAACTGACCGATGAACCCGCGTCCCAACTGCTGAAATGGGCGGAAGGGCAGCTTGAACGGCTGGCACAGCGCCACAGCGATGAAGCCGCCTTTGACGACGCCTTCAAGACTCTGCGCGGCGTTGTGAAGGGGATCAATCGCCTGGTGGGACAGGGAGGGATGCTTACGCCGGACGAAAAGCAGGAGACGACTCAGCGGCTCGTCGAACGGGCGCAAGCACTGGGATTTGCCGTAGGGCATCAGGCCGATACCCTGCAAGCCCAGAGCGTCTTGAGCCAGAGCGAACAGGTCGCTGCGCTGCTGCGGTGGGTCGAGACAGGGAACACGGCTGCTCCTGCCCCGCAGGCAGACGCCTTATCGCCTGTTCAGCCTGCTCCTACGACCTATATCCCGGCACCGCCTCCAGTTTATCCGTCGGAGTCTGCCCTCAAACCTTCCTCAACGCCAGCTTCCAGCGAAACCGAAACCTCTGGCGGGTACTGGCAGGGCAATCCCGACGATAGCAGCCTTTAACACACGCTCTTTGCATTTACCACAGGAGTTTCTCTTTTCTCATGGCAAAACGACGTTCAAAACAACAAGACTCCCGCTCTCTGATTGCCACCATTCTCAGCGCCATTGTCGTCGGGCTGGCCGCGCTCTTCGGGCTGATCGGTGGCGGGGCAGTTGATCCTGAACCGGGTGCGCCCGCTGCGACAACCGCACCCAGCGCGACAACGGCACCCGGTGTCACACAGGTCGCCTCTGGCGGCGGTGCAGCCAGCGTCAGCGCGATTCAGCTTGGGCAGTATGGGTTAGGCGCCCGGCGGAGCTTCTGGGAGGTCTATTTCACCACGCCGACGGGCAGCCGTGACCTGAGCACCTACCGCAACGGCGTCGATTATCCGCTGGCCGCCGCGATTGATGGCGTACAGCGCACCCTTGATATCGCCGCCTATGAATGGAACAGTCCACGCCTCACCGAAGCCGTGCTCGGTGCGCTGCGGCGCAATGTTCGCGTTCGAATGGTCGTGGACGACGAAGGCACGATTGAAGACGACGACACCACGATTGGGCAGTTGATCGATGCCGGGGCGCAGGTGGTGGATGACAGCCGTTCTGCGCTGATGCACAACAAGTTCATGATTTTGGACAGTCAGGTGGTGTGGACGGGTTCGACCAATTTCACCATCAACGACGTGTACCGCAACAACAACAATCTGATTATGCTGCGGTCGCGGCGGGCAGTGGAGGCGTATCAGGCCGAATTCGATGAGATGTTCGGCGGTCAGTTTGGGCCGCGCAGTTCCGACAGCAACAGCGTCAACTTTGCACAGGACGGGGTGCCGATTCAGATTTACTTCGCGCCAGAAAATCAGGTGCTCCAGCGCATCGTGCCGGTAGTGCAGCGTGCACAGACCAGCATCCGCTTTATGACCTTCTCCTTTACAGAAGCGACGATTGCCGAGGCGATCCTGGCACGTTCAGAAGCCGGGGTTTCAGTACAGGGGATTTTTGAAACACGGGGCAGCGAAACCGAGTTCAGCGAACTGCGCCCCTTGTTCTGTGCCGGGCTGGACGTGCGTCAGGACGGCAACCCGAATACCTTCCATCACAAGGTCATCATTGTCGATAACCGCATCGTGATTACAGGGTCGTTTAACTGGTCACAGAACGCCACGACCGCCAATGATGAGAATCTGGTCATCATCGAAGACCCGGCGCTGGCCGCGCAGTTTTCGGCAGAGTTTGACCGGGTGTGGCAGCGGGCGACCGTCCCCGCACGCAGCCTGTGTTCTTAGAAAACCTGTGCTATAATTTCAGGGAAACAGACTGGAGAATTTGAGTATGCCCTTTATCGAAGCGCCGACGAATTTTTACCTGGGCCGCCGCTATGACCCGGAAGCAGACCGTCTGACCGACGATGTGGTGTATTATGACTCGCGCGATCTGACGACTCATGCGATTGTGGTGGGGATGACGGGCAGCGGCAAGACCGGCCTGTGCATCTCACTGCTGGAAGAAGCCATTCTCGATAACGTCCCGGCGATCATCATCGACCCGAAGGGCGACATCACCAACCTGATGCTGGTCTTCCCCGAACTTCGCCCGGAGGACTTCCAGCCCTGGGTGAATATCGACGATGCACAGCGCGCCAAAATGGATTTGTCTGCGTTCTCGGCAGACATTGCACAGCGCTGGCAGGACGGCCTGCAAAGCTGGGGCATCGTGCAGGATCGGCTGCGCTGGTTCAAAAAGGCGGCGCAGATCAGCATCTTCACGCCGGGTTCTGACGCTGGTCTACCCATCAGCATTCTGGCGTCGCTGCGTGCCCCGCGAGAAGGCTGGGACGGCAACGAGGAAGGCCTGCGCGAGAAGATCAACGGTATGACGACCGCGCTGCTGGCGCTGATCGGCGTGAACGCGACACCGGTGCAGGACAAGGAACATGTGCTGATTGCCAATATCTTCGAGCACAACTGGCGGCAGGGCATCGACCTGACCCTGGAAGACATTATCCTCCAGGTACAGAAGCCGCCGTTTACAAAACTCGGCGTTTTTCCCATTGACGATTACCTCTCAGAGAAAAAGCGTATCAAGCTGGCGATGGACCTCAACAGCATCATCGCCGCGCCTTCGTTCCAGTCCTGGATTCAGGGTCAGCCGCTCGATATTCAATCGCTGCTGTATCAGTCTAACGGCCGCCCGCGTGTGTCCATTTTCTACATCGCGCACCTGAACGATGCGGAGCGGATGTTCATCATCACACTGATTCTGGAAAATCTGCTCGGCTGGATGCGGCTGCAAAGCGGGACGACCAGCCTGCGGGCGCTGCTGTATATCGATGAGATGTTTGGCTACTTCCCGCCCTACCCGCGCAACCCACCGACCAAAGAGCCGATTCTGCGCTTGCTCAAGCAGGCGCGCGCCTTCGGTGTCGGGCTGATCCTGGCGACGCAGAATCCCGGTGATCTGGACTATAAGGGTCTGACCAACGCCGGGACGTGGTTCATTGGCCGCCTGCAATCGGAAAACGACAAGGCGAAAGTGATGGACGGGCTCCGGTCGCTGGCGACGGCGCAGGATGAACTATCGCTGAACGACGTGGAGAATCTGATTGCCGACATCACGCCGCGTGTGTTCCTGATGCGCAACGTCCACGACGAGAGCGGGTCGCTGCTGGTGCACACGCGCTGGGCGATGAGTTATCTGCGTGGCCCGCTGACGCGCCAGCAGGTGCAGATTTTGATGCAGGGGCAACGCCAGCAGCTGCTCCAGCAGATCACGTCCGGGATGCTGGCCTATCAGCCGCCGCGCCCCACAGCCCCTCCTGCGTCCACCAACGCGCCTGTCTCGTCCAATACGCCTGCCCCTCCACCAGGATTGCCAGCACGCCCCGCTACACTGCCCGGTGCGCCTGTCTCCGCGCCGCCCACGACGCTGCCGGGGACGTTCGGTGCGCAGAGTGCGCCCCCTGCTGGGCCGCCCGCTGTACCGGAATATGGACAGCAGGGGTGGACGCAGCAGCCGACTGTCTCGCCCAGCCAGGTGAACTTCCCACCTTCGCAGGACTCTCAGCGCACCATGACCCCGGCGGGGAGCAGTGCTCCATCAGGCTTTTCAAGCAATCTGCCGCCTGTGGCCTCGACCATTGCACAGTATTTCCTGCCCAATCGCGTCACCGTTCAGCAGTCGATTTCGGCCTGGCAGCAGCAGACGCGCATGGCGGCGCAGTTCAGTGGTGGGTCGCTGGTCTATCGTCCCGTCCTGCTGGCACAGGCGATTGTGCGCTATGCGGATAAGAAGGCCTCGGTCTATACCGCCCGCTACTATGCCTACCATGTGCCGGATTTGCAGAAGGCCGGGATTCTCCACTGGGAAGAATATCTGACGCAGCCCGTCGATGCCCGCAGTCTGTCGGGGGAGCCGTTCCAGGCCGCGTTTTACGGTGATCTTGCGCCAGGGTTGTCGGACAACACGCGCATGACCGCCCTCAAGCGTGAAGTGGTGGATATGCTCTACAACACTGCCCGGTTGGTCGTGCCCTTTAACCCTGAACTTAAGGTCTATGGCAACCCGGACGGCGATCCTTCCCAGTTCCAGACGCAGGTGGCGCAGGTCGCCCGCGAACAGCGTGATGCCGAAGTCGATGCGCTCTCTGTGAAGTACGGCGGGCTGATGGATAAACTTGAGGACAAAATCCGCAAGACCGAAGCCAGCCTGCGCTCCGATGAACGGGAACTGGCCGACCGCCGCCGCGAAGAACTGTATACGACGGGTGAAGCGCTGCTAAGCCTGTTCCAGGGGCGCACCAACTACACCCTCTCGCGCATGAGCCGTGCCACGCGCTACCGCCGCCAGACGAAGGACGATCTGAGCGAAGGTCGCCAGGCCATTGCCGAGGTCGAGCGTGAAATGGGCGAACTGGAAAATGAGTTCGAAGTCGCCCTGCAAGCGGTGAATCAGAAGTGGGCACAGATCGCCGGGATGAACCAGGAATACATCATCTCGCCGTTGAAGAAGGACATCCAGCTTGAACTGTTCGGCATCGGCTGGGTGCCGTACTGGTACGCGATTGTGAACGGCCAGCCGACGCTGCTTTCCGCGTTTTAACAAAGTGAGGAGAACCAACAACAATCTGTTGGTTCTCCCAAATCAAAAATTAAATTTCCGTGAAATTGCATCTTTATGTAGTATAGCCAGACTTTTTGTGGTATTCTTCGCTTAATCGATGTGAATAGTCATTTCAACACTTATTGTATTAATCATAATCTCGTGTATTTACAACAACGATCTCCGTACGCTGAGGCTAATCCTTATGAAACAAAGGTTAATGGTAGGAATTATTTTAGTATTTGGTTTGTTCGTGGCAAATCTAGCTACTATTGGTCAGTCACAAAATGAAGATATTTGCACACCTGAAGTAATTGAACAAAATCTACTTGCTTTTCGCGAGATTAATCAAAGATTCGAAAACGCAGACAGAGCAGCTTCACAGGATAGGTATGCTGCTGTATCTGGTAGACCTAGATTACGCCTGATAGTTGCCACACAAGAAATTCGAGCTGAACTAGAGGCTATTGGATTTCCACAATGTATGCGTGATTTCTATGCGTCAGTTTTAGGTTGGTGGAATAGAAGAATAGATCATCTAACATACGCGATGGGTGAGGGATCAGAGGCAAATAGTATTTCTGCAACACAACAATACTTCCAACTTAACGTCCTCCCTGAAATTCTAGAATTAGAAGCGTTAGCAGATATTGATTACTTTTCAATAATGGGTCAGGAAAGGCCTCAACTAATAATAGAAGGTGTAGAAATTACACCAAGTAATATAATTAATCCAAGTCAGGGGAGTGGGGAAATCGAACGTAATGAAGTTGTTTTTGACGTAAGTTTGTTTTCTATTCCTAATTGTGAAAGTGAGACAATATTATCTATTAATGATTTGCCTCCTGTAACACGTAATAGAGAAAGACAAGTTAGCCTAAATTTAAATCAATTTAGTGAAACTAATTTAAGGGTATCTTCGGTAAGTGAAGTTACGAATTATATCCTAACATATTTTAGAATTGATAGTAATGTCCCACCACTTTCAGATACTGTTGAGGTAACATTTAGTGTAGAACCGGGGACAATTAAATCATATGAAATTATTTGGATAGAAATACAATCGGAATATTTGTTAGAATTGGTGGTAGATGATGATGCCTATTTTATTCCCTTTACAATCTCCGAAGAAATCAGGGGCGAGTTGCGTGAGTCATCAGAGGTTACTTGCCCTCTAAATACAGCTACACCAACAGCCACATCAGTACCACCAACACCGACAACTGTTGAAGTTGGGCAAATATTCCTAATTAATCCTACATATAGAGAAGTGTTAGTAGACTTTGATGATGTGCCGATGGACAATTGTGAGGGAAGTGAAACTGTTTCCACTGAATATACGGTTACCGAGTCATTCCAAATCCAAACGGAATTATCCATCAACAATCAACTCGATACTCAGGGTCAGTTGAATCTCTTTGGGTTAGTTAAAGCTAACGTGGAAAACCAATTAAACTTACAGTATAACAGTAGAGAAACAGAGGGTGGAACAATACAGACTCGTAGAACTATTAGTGCATTACCCAGAGAAAATATTATCCATGAGTTTACTACGACCCAAGTTCAAAGTCTGTTTATGATAGAAGTGTTAGAGAATGGGCGACCTAACTTTTTAAACGTTGTTACACCTACAAGACAACGTGTGTCTTATAATGCAAGACGTATTCCATGCTCTGAAACAACGGCTATTCCAATACCGACACCGACACCTTAATAAATTGTTTCTAATGCATTACAATCTAGTAAATCAAGCAACTAAAAGTCACCCAGTAAGGGAACTCTGTGTTGTGCTGAAAAGGCAACATGTCTTATGTTTTGATATACTAAAAGTAATAGTTTGTAATCTAAGGTGAGCAATGTTATTTCTCTAAGTGGAGAGCCTCCATAATAGAGTAAATTCTATTTCTAAACGATCAGGTAACATTTGCTACTGCTCCTTTGAAGTTCATTTTTCTTTCCCCAATCCCCTAAAAGACGTAAATAATCTTTCGACAGGACGCGCATCACTTTACATTTCGGCGGCCTTCCCGTTTACTTAAATCAAATCCGCTTTAGATTAAGGTTTTTTTACGATGTCCAACTCAAAAATTGTCACCATTGAGCGCCACATCCTCGAACAGCAGAAGCAGCATCCCAACGCGACGGGTGTGTTCACCCAACTGCTCTACGATATGGCGCTGGCCGCCAAGATTATTTCTCGTGAAACCAACCGCGCCGGGCTGACCGATATTCTCGGTGCTGCTGAAGGGCAGAATGTGCACGGCGAACGCCAGCAGAAGCTCGATGTCTTCGCGGATTCGATCATCTACAAAATTAACGACCACACCGGGCGGCTGGCGGCAATGGTATCCGAAGAACACGACGACATTCTGGAAATCCCGCCGCATTATGACACGGGCAAATATGTGCTGCTGTTCGACCCGCTGGATGGTTCTTCCATTATTGATGTGAACGTCGCCATCGGGACAATTTTCGCCATTCATCGCAAGATCACCACAGGTGAACGCGGCACGATGGAAGACATGCTGCAACCGGGGCGGCGGCTGGCGGCGGCGGGCTATGTGGTCTACGGCTCCAGCACGATGATGGTCTACAGCACCGGGCAGGGCGTACATGGCTTCACGCTGGATATGGGCGTTGGGGAGTTTCTGCTCAGCCACCCCAACATTCGCATTCCCCAGCAGCCGATGTACTACAGCGTCAATCATGGGCATGAAAAATACTGGACACCGGGAGTACGTCGTTACGTAAAGTGGCTGCAAGGCATTTATGGCGAAGGGCGCGAACCACTCCAGAACCGTTACATCGGGTCACTGGTGGCAGATTTCCACCGCAATCTGCTGCGCGGCGGGGTATTCGTCTATCCGGCGGACGCCCGCGACAAGAAGAAGCCTTATGGCAAGCTGCGCCTGATGTATGAGCTGCAAGCGCTGGCGTTCCTGGCAGAGCAGGCGGGCGGCTATGCGTCCGACGGAGTTGGCAGCATCCTCGATTTACAGCCGCACAACCTGCATCAGCGTGCACCGTTCTTCGTCGGCAACCGCGATCTGGTGCAGCAGGCGGAGGAATTTATCCACAACTACGATCAGGAATGGGTGCAAAGCTATCTGCCGCACCGCGACGGCCAGATGATGAAGGTCGCTCGCTAAAAGGTGAGAATCTTTTAACGCGACGAGGGCAAAAGTCATCGTAACGGCTTTTGCCCTTGTGGGTTTTATTGGTCATGAACATCTTTAACCGCCGACCCAAAAAACCAGACTATAAAGCCCTCTCGGATACCGAGCTGGCCGCCCTTGCCAAAGAGGACAAGGACGCCTTCGGTGAACTGTATGAGCGCTACGTCAAGAAAATCTATAACTACATCTACTACCGCACCAGCAACCAGCACGACGCGGAAGATTTAACGGCGCGTGTATTCTACCGTGCGATGTCGCATATCGACGGCTATACCGATCAGGGAGTGCCGTTCCAGGCCTGGCTGTACCGCATCGCGCATAACCTGGTCGCCAACTGGCACCGTGACCGGGGACGCCGCAAGATTATTCCGTTGGATGAATTCGTTGCCAGCAGTCTGCGGTCGGAATCGCCTGACCGCCACACTGAAGACGAGGAAGAACGTGAGCATCTAATGTCGGCCATTCGGCGTCTGCCGCCGGAACGTCAGCAGCTTCTTCTTCTGAAATTTGTCGAGCATCTTTCCAACGCCGAAATTGGTGACATCATGGAGCGCACCGAAGGCGCCATCAAATCGCTGTATCACCGCACCCTTCTGGCTTTGCGGGATGATCTGGAAAAACAACCTGTCCTTCAAAACCGTCCCGAACCCAGGGACAAGAAAAAAGGCTAAGCATCGCACATGAACCATTCGGAATCGTTAGAAGTACAACTTGAAAATCTGTTTACGGCTGTAACGGATGCACTGCTTGCTGGAGAAAACGCGAATCCCGAGATTTATCGTTACGATCTTCCAGCCGCTCAGGTTGACCCGCTTGTCCGGCTGATTCGCCGCCTGCATCTGGCGCTGGTGCGGCAGCAGCCGTCAGAAAAATTCGTCCGCCGCCTCAAGCAGGATTTGATCGGGCGCAAGGAAACCGTCTTTGACCGACTGCGCTATCTGCCAGCGCGGGTACAGATTGCCGCCGCCTTCGCGCTGATCGCCAGTTCCGGGGTGATGCTGGTGCTGCGCCGCCGTCTGCTGGGTGCCGGGGTTGAGGAACACAGCGACATTCCCGTGCTTCAGCAGTGAAGGTGCCAGTCTTCGACGCTGTGCGAACCGGACGTTTGCTATTTCATCCACAATTTGATATACTCAAGGTGTAAAGACAGCGCTATGCTCATGTGTGGCGCTGAATTGAGTCACCCTCTTGACAAGACAAGAACCATTCGTTAGACTATTGGTTCTCGTTGCCTCTATGATTCTGTCTCTCATGGGACATATTCTTAAACAAGCGCATCCTTTTCCCCTAAATACGGTCCGAACGGTGTTTCCGTTCATAGTTGATTCACAGCCCGTCGTGTAATGTATTGAGGAGCAGCGCATTGGGAAACGTATTCAATACCAAGAATTATGCCCGCATTGGCGATGTGCAGGCACTACCCTCGCTGATCGAGGTACAGTTGCAGTCCTTCAACTGGTTTGTCCAGGAAGGGCTGGCTGAACTGTTTGATGAAATCAACCCGATTGAGAGTTTTAACGGCAACCTTCGCCTCTACTTCCCCGGCAACAGCCCGGAAGCTGAGCAGTTCGGCCTGACGTACTGGTTTGAAGAACCGAAGTACAGCGAAGAACTGTGCATTGAGCGCGATATGTCCTATGCTGCGCCGCTGTATGTGCGCGTGGCGCTGGTCAACCGCGAGGCGGGCGACGAAGTGGTCACGTCCGATATCTTCTTCGGCGACTTCCCGCTGATGACCGAGAAGGGCACGTTTATCATCAACGGCACCGAGCGTGTGGTCGTCAGCCAGCTGATCCGCTCGCCGGGTGTCTACTTTGATGCAGAGGAAGACCGCACCACCGGGCGGCTGCTGGCGAACGCCAAGCTGATCCCGGATCGCGGCGCGTGGATGGAATTTGAGACGCGCAAGAACGATTATCTGGCGATCAAGTTCAACCGCAAACGCACCATCCCGGTGACGATTCTGCTGCGTGCGCTGGCCGCGGTCAGCGATCAGCTCCCGGCAGAGTTGTCACCCATTAAAACCGGCACCGACGAAGAACTGATGGCGCTGTACGCCGGGGTGGACAACGACCCGGCGCACCAGTTCCTTGCGGGGACGATCAAGCAGGAGCCGGTGTGGGAACTGAAGAAGGAACAGACCATCGCCCAGGCGGCGCTGCTGGAGTTTTACCGCAGGATGCGTCCTGGCGACCCGCCCACGCTGGATAACGCCCGCGAATATCTGGAAAGCCAGTTGTTCGACCAGCGCCGCTACGATCTGGAGCGCGTGGGGCGTTACAAGCTGAATCAGCGCCTGGGGCTGGACACGACCATCTCACGCAAGGTGCGCACGGTGACGAAGAACGACATCGTGAAGCTGGTCGAGCGCATGATTAACATCAACAACGGTGTGGTCGGCCCCGACGACATCGACCACCTCGGCAACCGCCGCGTGAAGACGGTCGGCGAACTGATTATGAACAAGCTGCGCATTGGCCTGCGCCGTACCGAGCGCGTGGTCAAGGAGCGTATGTCCATCCGGGAAACCGAGCATCTGACTCCGGTGAATCTGGTGAACATTCGCCCGGTGGTCGCGGCCATCCGTGAATTCTTCGGCTCGTCACAGTTGTCGCAGTTCATGGAACAGGTGAACCCGCTGACGGAACTGACGCACAAGCGCACCCTGTCCGCGCTGGGGCCGGGCGGTCTGCGGCGTGAACGTGCGGGCTTCGATGTGCGTGACGTGCATCACAGCCATTATGGCCGTATCTGTCCCATTGAAACGCCGGAAGGGCCGAACATCGGTCTGATCGGTCGTCTTGCCAGCTATGCTCGCGTAAACGAGTACGGCTTCATTGAGACCCCTTACCGCAGGGTAACGAAGTTCCTCACCCCCAACGACCCCGATCTGATCGGTCGCGCCGTGCGTGAGGATGTGGAAGACAACGACGGCAACGTCCTCCTTGAAGAGGGTGGCGTGGTCGATGCAGCAGTGGCACAGAAGATCGCCGCTGCGGGGATTGAAAAAGTCCCGGTGATGCCGTTCGTGATAGGGGAAACCGTTTACCTCTCGGCGGACTCCGAAGACAACTACGTGATTGGTCAGGCGAATGCGCCGCTGGACAACCGGGGACAGTTCACCAGCACCCGTATTTCAGCACGTTATAACCAGAAGTTCATTCAGGTGCCAGCCCAGCGCCTCGATTATATGGATGTCGCCCCCCGCCAGATTGTGGGCATCAGCGCCGCGCTGATCCCGTTTTTGGAACATGACGACGCCAACCGTGCATTGATGGGATCGAACATGCAGCGCCAGGCTGTGCCGCTGCTGCGCCCGGATGTCCCGGTTGTAAGCACGGGTATGGAAAGCGAGGCCGCCTATTACAGCGGTCAGGTGCTCGTGTCTGACGTGTCAGGCGAGGTCATCAGCGTCCAGAGCGAGCGCATCGTGATTCGCATGGACAACGGCGAGGAACAGATTTACCGCCTGCGTAAGTATGACCGCTCGAATCAATCGACCTGTATTGACCAGCGTCCCATCGTCCGTAAGGGCGAACGAGTCGAGAAGGGTGCTGTAATCGCCGACAGTTCCTCGACCCAGTATGGGCATCTGGCGCTCGGTCATGATGTGCTGGCGGCGTTCCTGTCGTGGGACGGCGGTAACTATGAAGATGCGCTGCTTATCAGCGAGGAAATGCTGCGTCAGGACAAGTTCACCAGCATCCACATCGAGAAGCATGAAGTGGAAGCGCGCGACACCAAGCTGGGGCCGGAGGAGATTACCTACGACATCCCCAACGTCGGCGAAGACGCGCTGAAAGACCTGGATGAATTCGGTATCGTCCGCATTGGTGCGGAAGTGGGGCCGAACGATATTCTGGTGGGCAAGATCACACCGAAGGGTGAAAAGGAACTCAGCCCAGAAGAAAAGCTGCTGCGGGCGATCTTCGGTGAACAGGCCCGTGAAGTGAAAGACTCCTCACTGCGTCTGCCGCACGGGGAACGGGGCAAGGTGGTGGACGTGAAGACGTTCACCCGCGAAGAACACCGTGATCTGCCCGCTGGCGTGGAGAAGATGGTGCGCGTCGGCGTAGCGCAGCGCCGTAAGCTGACCGTCGGCGATAAGATGGCAGGCCGACATGGGAACAAGGGCGTGATCTCCAAGATCGTCCCGATTGAGGACATGCCCTACCTGGAAGATGGTCGTCCGGTGGAAATCATCCTGAATCCGCTTGGCGTTCCCGGTCGCATGAATATCGGTCAGGTGCTCGAACTGCATCTTGGCTGGGCAGCCGACCGCCTCGGTTTCCGCGCCATTACGCCCGTGTTCGACGGCGCGAAGGAAGTGGAAATTCAGGCAGAGCTGGCGCGCGCGTGGTTGATCGACCACGCCTGGAGCGATGTTGCCGAACGCGCCTGGGAGTGGATTAAGCAGTACGAGTATAACCCGGATGACTTTCAGGATGAGGATGAAGTCCGCCGCCTGTACATTGATGCGTGGCTGCGGGAAAACGCCCGCTATGACGCTGACCTGCTGAACCTTGATGCAGTCTATGCCCGCCGCGCCGTGCTGAACGAATGGCTGCTGGAAAAGGGCTACGACGCTGAGCGCATTCTGCTGTTCAATAACAGTGAGGTTGCGCTGCCCGAACGCCGCGAACGCGACCGTATGGCAACTGTTGCGGGTCTGCGCGAGTGGATTGTCTCGGTGTCACCCGGAACGTCGCTGCCGGATACCGACGATCTCAAGGAAATTACCCATTTGGCTGATCGGGTGATGTTCGAGACCGGGCAGTGTGTACCGATTTATGGCAAGCAGACGCTCTACGATGGCCGCACAGGTGAACCGTTTGATCGTCCGGTGGCGGTGGGGCTGGTGCACATGCTTAAGCTGGCGCATCTGGTCGAGGACAAGGTACACGCACGTTCCACTGGACCTTACAGTCTGGTCACTCAGCAGCCGTTGGGCGGCAAGGCGCAGTTCGGCGGTCAGCGCTTCGGGGAGATGGAAGTTTGGGCCCTGGAGGCATACGGCGCTAGCTACTGCTTGCAGGAAATGCTCACGGTGAAGTCGGACGACGTACAGGGTCGCGTGAAGACCTATGAGTCGATTGTTAAGGGCGAACCGATTGAGGAGCCTGGAATCCCGACTTCCTTCCGAGTTCTCGTGAAGGAATTGCAATCGCTCGGTCTGGCCGTTGAGGCCATCACCGAGTCAGGGGAAGTCCTTAAGTTTGGCAAGGACGACGAGGGCGCGAAGACCCCCAAGATGAACACCGGATTGCTCAGTCTGGCAGACGGTCAGGACTAGAAATCAGTCAGTAAAAGCGAAAAAGGGCGACGTGCTAAACGTCGCTCTTTTTTATGGACGTAATTTCAACAAATCTTTCGTATTTTCGCTTCATGCGATTTTTGTCTTCGCTGCCCTCGTACAACCACTCCCCGAAACGCGCTGCTTTGGCCGAATACAAACCGACCTGATAGGAATTCCACTTCTTGTGCTTCCAGGGATTGGGCTGGTAGCCGATGGCCTCCCCAATTACTCTGGCAATTGCTTCGGCAAAAGCAACCGATCCTGTAGCATAGCTCATCAAAAACTGTTTGCCACTTATTCCAATATAGCCATCGCCGTCAAAACAGCCGCGCATGAAGTGTGACCAGTATGTCCTTTCAAGAAAGGTCGGCCACGCTATTGTAAGAGATTTGCGTTCAATAACCCCGTATCGCTTTAAATGCTCAACAAACTCAATCGAACTGACTTGTAAAATCCGACACTGGCTTTTGCCCTGATGGTTGTCAATAATTTTCATGTGATTTCCAAAAGGAGTAAGGATAGCCTGCGCTTTTTCCAGCATATCTTCATCGTTGGATGCTAACCGGGCGCGGTTCCTATACACATTTCCATCTGTATAGAACAATCCCAGCAGCCATGCTGTGTCTGGTGACATCGTTGCAAACGGATCACTAAATGATTGTCTCTGGCGAGAGCTGTCCAGCGCTACCCCTTCCTTCGCTAAATTTCGAGCGACAGTGCTGGCTGCTACGCCGTATCTTGAAGCAATCTCATAGGATGTCTGACCCAGTTCATATACCTCGCGCCACTCATTCACAAGCGTTTCAGTAACGTTGCTTCCGTCTTGTAAACGTCGCGCTGGCCGTCGAAGTTTCACGCCAAGAACATACAAACGACGGCGAATTGTGCTGGGAGTCGTGTCATACAATGTCGCTATTTCGTAACTTGTTTTTCCACTTTCATAGAGTCGTTTCCATTCGGTGTAATCTTCTGAAGTAAAGTGTTTTTTAGCCATAGAGTCTCCTGAGTCGAATGTTATGGTAAGTGACTCCTCTGATTTCTAGGATAGCACATTTGCCTCGTTCCGGCTACAATTTTTTACTTAAAATTCGGAACAAATGGATGAAAATTATGGACATCATCCATCGGCATGACTGGGATGTAGCCCCGCAGCAGGCCATCGCGCTGCAAAAGCAGATGGCGGCTGAACTGATCTATGACCGCCCGCTCGACCTGAGCAAAATTGGCTATGTCGCGGGTGTGGATGTGAGCGTCAAGTTCGACCCAGTGCGTGGGCATGATGTGTCACAGGCGGCGGTGGTCGTCGTGAGTTTTCCTGATTTACAACTGGTGGAGGCGGTCACAGCGCTGCAAAAAACGCCGTTTCCCTATATCCCAGGTCTGCTCAGCTTTCGGGAAGGCCCGGCATTAGAAGAGGCTTTCGGCAAGCTCAAAACCGAACCGGCTGCCTTTATCTTCGATGGCATGGGGCGAGCGCATCCCCGGCGTATCGGTATCGCCAGCCACATGGGGCTGTGGTTAAACAAGCCAACGATTGGTTGTGGCAAGACGCTGCTGACGGGCAAGCACGATGAACCTGGCGCAAAAAAAGGGAGTACGGCTGATCTGGTAGACAAAGGCGAGGTGATCGGTGTGGCGCTGCGGACGCGCGACAACACCAAACCGGTGTATATCTCGGTAGGGCATCTGGCCGACCTGCCGACAGCGGTTGAGCTGGTGATGCGCTGTACGCCGAAGTATCGCCTTCCGGAGCCAATCCGCCTCGCACACAATACCGCCGGGCAGATCGACATGCAGCAGGACGACAATGCCGAGCAGTTGCCGCTGCTTTAGCCCCTCTGATTTTCCAGCGCTTCCAGCAGTGGCGCGATCTGCCGCAGCAGATTGATCCCCAGATATTCCCCTTCACCCGCACAGAAAAACGCCAGCACGTAATTTGTCCCGGCGACATTGAGAATGCCCGCGTCGTTAATCACCCGGCCAATCGCCGAGTCACTGGCGGGCAGTACGCCATCCTTCCCGGTATAGCCCTGCGGAAAGGCGCGCTCAATCGGCGACTGGTAGGACTCCGCTGCAATCGACAGCAGATCGAGCGTGGTCTGCACGGCTTCCTGCGCGAAGGGATAGTCCGGGAAGGGGGCTGGCTGTATCAGTCGTGTGTAAAAATCGGCAAAATCGCGGGCGGTGAACAGGTTTTCCATCTGCACCGCTTCTCCACGATGGTTGATGAAGCGCCGACTGGAGGGGGCGAATCGCTCATCGGCGTAGCCTGCGGTGGGTGTGTTTTCCCAATCCCAGCTATACATCCCGTTCTGAATATTGAGGATATAGAGGAGAAAATCGTTGAATTTCTGAATAGTGTTGCCGTAGTAGCTCAGCCGCCGCCCGACCTCATCGATCACATAACCCGTCTGCACGTTGTTGCTGTACACGGCGACGCTGTGCAAAGGGGTATCCTCGCCCGTCTGCCACTGGTCGCGCGGTGTATACCACAGGTAATACAGCACGAGAAACGCTTTAAAGCAGCTTGCGACCGGGTACAGGCTGTCCGCGTTGATCTGAATGCGGAAATCCTCGCTGGCGTCGGGGTTCAAGCGGCGCAGATCAAGCCCGATCTGGCGATCCCCGATCAGGTCAGCGATGGACTGTCGCAGAGGATCGCTATCGGCTGCGGAGGTATTCTGATTGTGTGGAAAGGGAAGGACGTGGCCGAGCACGCCCAGGGCGGTCATCTGTAGGAAATGTCTGCGGCTGAATTTGTGCATTGAGTTCCGTTGCTGCGTTCTATGGATAAGATCACCGCATTTTGGACAGGGCATGCCCTGTCCCTACGGAGGATGTCTGTGAGGAGAGACGCTTAACCTTTATTCTGCTGCCCATGCTACCATCGCTTGCGTGACAGTTACAGGCTATATCGTGCGCCGCCCCTTGATCTTCGCACGCACCCAGTCATCGCCTGCCCAGGTGCGCAGCAGCGCGGGCAAATCCTCATAGGCTACATCCGGCCAGATGTTGCTCGTGGCAAGCTGTTCCGCCGAAGTCACGCCCGTCAGCACCAGCGCGGTTTGCAGACCGACGGCCTGCGCCCCGGCGATATCGGTATCAAGCCGGTCGCCCACCATCAGCGTATTCGCGGCAGGCTGGCCGACCACTTGCAGCGCGGCTTCGAACATAGGTCTTTCAGGCTTACCGATGATGGTCGGTTTTACATCCGTCGCGGCTTCCAGCGCGGCGAGGATGCTGCCTGCGCCGGGGACAAGGCCTTCGGGTTTGGGCAGGGTGCGATCCCCGTTCGTACCCATAAACGCTGCTCCGGCGCGAATATGCAGGGCTGCTCGTTTCAGATTGGTATAGGTCAGTTCGGTGTCGATGCCCACGACGACGACCTGCGCGGTTTCGCCTTCCGCGCTCACCACCTCAAATCCAGCCGCTTCCAGTGCCGAGCGAATTCCATCCATACCAAGCACGTACACGCTTGTCCCCGCCGGATAGCGCGTTTGCAGATAGGCAGCGGTTGCGGTGGATGACGTAACGATGCTGGCAGGCGAAACCCCTTCCACGCCCAACTGCGCCAGCTTGAGGGCATAATCCGTCGGGGTCGTGCTGCTGTTGTTGGTCGCCAGCGCGAACGGAATAGCCTGCTCACGCAGCCAGTCGAACAAATCGACCATTCCCGGCAGTGCTTCGTTGCCCCGCCACAAAACCCCGTCCATATCCAGCACGACCGCCGCTATCTCGCTGAATTTCATCCTCTATGCCTGTCTTTGCTCAAACCAGATCAGCAGCATTATAGCGCGGCCTGCGCTACAATCGCCCCTGTGTTTGTCCACAAAGAAACGGAGAGCGATGACGATTCAGGTCAATACCTATTCCATCGTGGCCTACGATGCACAGGAAAAAGCGTGGGGCGTGGCGGTTGCCAGCAAGTTTCTGGCGGCGGCAGCGGTTGTGAGCTGGGCACAGGCGGGTGCGGGCGCGGTTGCGACGCAGGCCTTAGCCAACGTCAGCTATGGGCCGAATGGTCTGGCGCTGCTGGGGAAGGGCGGGCGCGCACAGGATGTGCTGGCCTATCTGGTCAACAACGATCAGAACGCGGCGCATCGCCAGGTTGGGCTGGTCGATGTCTATGGCGAAGCGGCAGCCTATACAGGAGGGGAATGTCACGCCTGGGCGGGGCATAAGGTCGGGCCGGGGTTCGCCTGCCAGGGGAACATCCTGACAGGGCCGGAAACGCTGGAAGCGATGGCCGAGACGTTCATGCGCACACAGGGAGAACTGGCTGACCGCCTGACCGCCGCGCTGCTGGCCGGGGATAGCATTGGCGGTGACCGCCGGGGCAAGCAGTCCGCCGGGGTAACGGTCGTGAAGGCCAATGGCGGCTACGGTGGCGACAATGACCGCTATCTCGATCTGCGCGTGGATGATGATCCGCAGCCTGTCCAGCGTCTCGCAGGGCTGGTACGGATGCACCATCTGTTCTTCGGCAAGCCGAGGCCGGAAGACCGTGTGCCGATTACGCCCGACATCGCCGCAGAACTGCAAGGGATGATCCTCAAGGGCGGCTATGCGACGGGCAGCGTGACAGGCGTCTGGGATGAACCCTCTATTCGCGCATTCTGGGCATTGATCGGCAACGAGAACCTGGAAGAACGCTGGAACATCGACGGCGATGTGCGCACCATCGATCAGATCGCGCTCGATTACCTGCGAGAGCGTTTCCGCTAGGGCATCCTCCGTCTTTTTCCGCTGTGCCGCGCCGTCTTTTTAACCTGTCTCTGATAACGCTTGTCCTGCTGTGTGCGGCGGGACTGCGCTTCCGGGCGTTGTCGCTCGATGCCCGCTTTCATCCCGACGAAGCGCTGTTCAGCACCTTCGCCCGTAACGCGGCGGTACACGGCGACTGGATGCTGCATGGCCCGCTCGATAAATCGCCCCTGAGTATTTATGCCGCCGCGCTCTCGATGCACTTCGTCGGTGCGTTCATAACCGAAGATGGCGTGATTGACGTGCCCGTGAGACAAGGGGAGTTCGCGGCGCGGCTGCCCAATGTGCTGGCGGGTGTCCTGACCATCGCGGTTGCCTACGCACTGGCAAAAAGGGTAACGCCACGCGATCCAACTGTATGGCTGATCGCCGCGCTGCTGATGGCAGTGTCGCCGATGGCGGTCGGTATCAGCGCTTCGGCCTTTACCGATACTTTCATGCTGCTGTTTGGCGTGGGCAGTGCTTTGGCTGCTGCCTCCGGTCATACAGGGTGGAGTGGGATGCTGCTGGCACTGAGCATCGCCAGCAAGCAGCAGGGCATTTTCTTCCTGCCGTTGACGATGGGTATTTCCTGGCGCTCTCTGCGATCTGGCCGTTCAAAAAAAGTTTTTGGCTTTGCTTCCGCTTTTGGTGGCGGATTGGCGCTTTTGCTGTTGTGGGATTGGATGCGCGGAGAGACGAGCATCTTCGCACTGGCCTCGGTCAACAATAATCCGGGGCGGCTGCTGACTTCGCCGGAGGAGTGGTGGCCGCGTCTGCGCCAGTGGGCACAACACGCCTGGACGATGTTCGGGGGCGCCGGGGCGACAGTGGCGCTCATCATGATCGCAATTTATGCCTGTTTTGTAAAAGATTTTGAACCACAGAGCACACACAGGACACGCAGAGGTGTTCAATCAAAAATCTTGGCGCTCTTTGCGTCTTGGCGGTCGAACACACTGCAAGCCATTCTCGGTGTTTTTGCCCTCGCCTATTTCGCGCTGCACTGGATTGGTGCGCTGAACCTCTATGACCGTTACCTGCTGCCGCTGGTGCCGCTGATTGCACTTCTGGTTGCGTCGGGTATGGTGCGATTGATGTACCGAAAACAGGCTTTTGCGCTGCCTGTGATCGCGCTGATACTGACAGTTGTTGTGTTGGGAGTCGGTGCAGCCGGACGTGTAAATCACGCGAACGAGGATGACGCACAGGGTATTTTAGAACTGGCGGCTTATCTGAATGCGAAGCCCCTGGGTACGATCCTCTACGATCACTGGCTTGGCTGGCAGATGGGCTATTATCTGGGCGCATGGACGGATAAGCGCCGCGTGTATTATCCCGATCCCGAAACTCAGGCACAGGATGCGCTGTGTAACCCCGACCCTGCCCCTCGCTATCTGATCGCGCCCGATGGGGCGAATGTGCTGCCCTGGCTAACGGCTTTCCGCGACAACGACTTCGATGTCCAAGGCGTCTATGGACTACGTGGTTTCCGGGCTTACAAGATTATTCCTCCCTGGGCTTTCCAGGGCGGCGGAGACGCTGAATCATCTTGGCAGGCTCCGGCAGGGTGCGCCGACCTACCTGTGTCACGTTCGGGTTGAGTTCGATACGCCGCACCTGGCTGTCCGGACGATCTTCCACCGCCGGGTAGCGCTGCTTCCATTCGTCAATGAATGTGTTCAGCCAGTCCAGTTCTGAGCGCATCAGGGCGATACTGTGCGTGTACAGCGCACGGATGTGATCGGCTACGTCGGGCGTGTCTTCCTTCTGGTGGCGTTCCCATGAACGTTCGACCGCTTCAAGCCGCTGCATCAGTTCGGTGCGGTGATAGGACAGGACTTTGAAGACCTGATGCGGCTTGAGGATGTGCAGGTTCGCCAGCCCCAGTTCAAAACCAGTGCCGAGCGAGCGCGGCTGGCGCAGCAGATCAGAGATGGCCGTTTGCAGCACCCCGCGCCCGGCCTCGGTGATCTGATAGACCTTGTTGGCCGGGTTGCGACCATCCGAGCGCAGTTCGCTGGTCAGCATATTCTGCTTTTCCAGCTTGTTGAGAATGTAATAGATGGACGAAAAGCCGACGACCACCCACTCCCGCAGGCCGCGCTCTTCAATCACCTGCTGAATCTCATAGCCAAAGCGTGGACCTTCTGCGACGAGCGAAAGGATTGTTAATTCAGCGTCGGTCATCATCGTCTTCCCGTGTCATCCCCGCTATTCGGTTAAACATAGCACCACGCAGGCAAAAGTCAAGCAGGTGCGGCAGCTTATTTCTTGCGCCCGGTGCGCAGTAAGTCCTGCATGGTCGGCACCAGATTGTTGCCCAGGTAGGGTTTCGTCAGGTAGCGATCTGCACCCACACTCAGGCCTTCGCGGATTTTCTCAGGGTCGGCCAGGGCAGAGAGGATCAGCACCGGGAGTTCCTGATAGGCTTCGCGCTGGCGCATCTGCCGCAGAAATTCGATCCCGCTGATGTCCGGCAGCATCAGATCGAGCACGATAGCATCCGGCAGCGGACGCGCCTTCAGGATTTGCGCCGCTTCGGTCGCGTTCGTCGCCGTCATCACACTCATGCCCGACCGTTCCAGTAACGTACTTACCAGCTTTTGCAGCGCTGGGTCATCATCAATGACAAGAATACGCGGTTTTGCTTCAGACGACACGCCATCGCCCCTTTCGTTGGGTTTCCATCAACATCGATACAGCTTAACCCATTGTAAGCCGAACCATGCGATCCTCGCATAAAGTCTTTGGCTGCAAAAGACTTTGTGCACGAACGCTTTTGCTTATCCGTTGGTACGGGTGTATGCTGTGGGGTGCATTCATGTCCCATCTGGGATTCTGGAGGTGATATGCTACAGCGATTGAATAGTCACAAATTCCGGGTGCTGGCGATGGTGGTGGTGCTGCCGCTGGTGCTGACCGGGTGCTTCCGCCAGGCCAGCGAACCTTATGAACAAGTCCCGCTGAATCCGACTGCCAACATCATCGAACAGCCATCCACAGAAGTGGAGGCACAGGGCGCGGACGAAAGCGACACCGAAGCAAACGAAACACCAGGCGCACAGCCTTTCCCGACGCTGATTACGATCACCAACACGCCTGTAATCGAACAGCTTCCGACGATGCCTTCGCAGGACAGCAGCGCTGGTGGCACGACGGGCAACGAGACGTCGGAACCGCTCGCGACCGTCCCCATATTGGCCGCGACCAATACCCGCTCCATCCTTACACCGCAGCCGCCTTCCGGGCCGGTCATCATCAGCACCCCGACACCGTTTGGCGGTGCGGTACAGACGCCGGGGCAGGTGGATGCCGGGCTGATTACGCCTACGAGTCTATTTGCAGATACAGGCGGCGAAGAATGCACCTACATCGTCCAGTCCGGCGACAGTCTGTATCAGATTGCGATCAATAACGGCACGACCGTCGATGAACTGCTGGCGGCCAATCCAACCGTGACCAGTACGCTGATTCAGCCGGGGGATGAACTGCAACTGCCCGGCTGTGGTGCGCCCGCTGCCACGCCCCAACCGCAGGTCAGCAACGCGACGCCTACGCCCCGCGGTGCCTCCGGTGGACAGAGAACGCACGTCGTTCGCGCCGGGGATACGCTGTTTGCCATCGCCCGTGAATATGGTGTGACCGTGCAGGCCATTGTGGAGGCCAACAACCTGAGTAATCCTGATCGCCTCGATCTGGGTCAGGAACTTGTTATTCCTTAAGCAGCACGGGGCGGTTCGTTGAATCGCCCCTACACCTTCTCCCCTTGATGCAGCATTTTCGCATAGGCATCTCTGACCAGTGCGGCGCTGTGTGCCCAGGCATGATTCTGTGCCACCCAGTTTCGCCCCTGCTGGCCGATTTTGCGCCCCAGTGTCGGGTTTTCCAGCAGTTCCAGAATCGCATCAGCAAACGCCTGTGGCTCATCCCGAATCAGCATGTGTTCGCCATCGACCGCGCCTAAGCCCTCACAGCCAAGCGTGGTGCTCACCACCGGGCAGCCGCAGGCCAGCGCTTCCATCAGTTTAAAGCGGGTGCCGCTGCCGCTGCGAAGCGGACAGATAAATACAGCGCTGTTTTGAAGATAGGGGCGAGTGTCGTCCACCAGTCCGGTGACGATCACACTCTCGGATTGAAGCGCCTGAATTTCGGGAGAGGGGTCTTTGCCCAGCAGCACCAGCCGAAAATCGGGTCGTTTCACTCTCACGAGCGGCAGAATTTCTTCCGCGAAGTACAGCACGGCATCACTGTTGGGGAAATATTTGTAATCGCCCATGTACACCGCAGTGCAGGAGTCGCGCTCGATCAGCGGATTGGGCTGAAAGAAATCCACATCAACGCCATTCGGGGTCAGGGTGACTTCGGCCTTTGGCGCGGCCTTCGCGATCAGTCGGGCATCAATGGCCGACATCGCGCCGACCATCTCCGCCTGTGCCCAGATGCCGGGTTCCCACAGGCGCATCTTGAACGCTTCCAGCGCGATTCCGGGTCGGGTGTACCAGGGCTGCGCGACGCGGGCATGTCGTGCCCACGCGATATATTCGATGGCAGGTTCGGACAGCAGGACGGGGATGTCCAGTTCAGGCGGCAGATTTTGCAGCATGTAGAACGACTCCACATGTGCGACGACCGCCGGACGTTCCTTCACAATACGGCGGATTGCGTCCGTCATCTTTTGTGAAGAATACAATCGCATGGTGATCGGGCGCGGTGTGGAGATGCTCAGCAGCGCGGCTTGCAGCGTACCGGGGCTGCTGGCACGTTCGATCACGGTATAGTCGCATAATGCCTCAAGCGGGGTAATGTCGAAGGCCAGTTCTTCCGGTCGCCCAAAACAGACGAGGGAAATGTCGTAGTCCTCCCGCAGATGCCTGAGCAGGTTATACGTCCGCATCCGTCCACCGCTTACGGGCGGATAGGGCAGATAGGGCGCGAGCATAAGCAGATGAGGTTTTGAGTCAGCCATTCGACCATTCGCTTTCAAGGTACATAGTGAAACCCTTAAACCGCCAGGTTGCCAAAAACGCCAGGAAAGAGCGCCAATGTCTCTGGACAAAATTCTCTGTGTTCTCTGCATCTCTGTGGTTCAATTTCTTTCAGTGTAGCGGCTGGCAGCAAGCAGCGTCAACGGTGGTATAGGTGGCCGAGACTTGTCATCATTAAGCGCACTGATATAGTATGGTGCGCTGCAAAAACACTTCTTGCTGGTTAGACAACAGGTTACATCCTTGAGCCATAATCCTTACGAACCCGAAATTGACCTGCTCGACGATACCCACCCCTCGCTTTCCATGCGGCCTGTAGGCTTCAAACCCCCACAAAAAACGGCAGGCTGGCGGCGGCTGGTCGGCCTGCTGAGTCTGCTCGGTGCGATGGGTTTTACGCTGGCGACAATTGCCGTGCTGATGATCCCGTCTGCTGCCCCGGTCGCGGTGCCCACTCAGGCTGTCAGCCAGGCGGCGACCAGTACCACGATGCCGACGACCGAAGCGGCGACTGATCTTCCATCCACGCCTGTTCCGCAGACGGAGTCCACCGCTCAGGCACAGCTGCAGCTTTTGCCAACAGTCGATCCGGCCTTGGCGGCAGCGCTGCTGGCGACACCTCTCGCGCCGCAGCCTTTGCTGACCTCGATGCGCATCGAACGCAGCGTGGTCAATCCGTTTACCATTATTCCCGACCGCCCGCGCAACGAAATTATCCAGTATCGCGTCGAACGCGGGGATACGATCAACAGTATCGCGGAACGGTTCGGTCTGCGCCCGGAAACGGTTGCATGGTCGAACGACCGCCGCATCGTGCAGGTGCTGCGCGAAGGCGATCTCGTCAATATACCGCCCGTCGATGGCGTGCTGGTGACGGTCGTCGGCACACAGAATACAATCGCGGCGCTGGCACAGCAGTATCAGGTGGATGACCCGTTTATCATCCTCGAATCCGAATTCAACAACCTGCGCGGCCTCACACCGGAAAGTGTCCCACCCAGCGGTACGCAGATTTTCATCCCTGGCGGTATTGCGGAAGAAATCTCGTGGCGGCCAGCGGTGCAGCGCGAGGAAGGTGGGGGTGGGCCGGGCGGCAGCAGCGGTGGCTTTATCACCTTCGCGCCGGGGGAAGCCGGCAGTTGTGGCCGTGTTGCGAATCCCGGCGGCGGTGCAGCCTGGATTCGTCCGGTGGATAATTACAGTGTGTCGCATGGATATTCCGGCTGGCATACTGCAATCGATCTCGCGGGTGCGGTGGGTGTTCCGGTCAAGGCGGCCAACGGCGGGCGCGTGATCTTCGCCGGGTGGAACAGCTTCGGCTACGGCTACACGATTGTGCTGGCGCATGGCCCCTATACCACGCTCTACGGCCATTTGAGCGATATTTATGTGCGCTGTGGGCAGGATGTCGCGCCGGGGCAGAACATCGCCGCGATGGGCAACAGCGGTAATTCTTCAGGACCGCATCTGCACTTTGAAATTCGCTACAACGACGCGCCCCAGGATCCATCATTCACGATTCCCTTCTGATCGGCGTTTGTCCACCGCTTGTCCTACGCCGCTTGCAGGTGGTGGGTTTCTCGAATAGATTTTTCAGGGGCGCGGTCGGATAGCGCCCTTTTTGTTACTGAGAGGATGGATGATGCCCTGTTTTCGGAATGCAACCGGACAAACTGCTTTTGTGCTGGTGTGTTTTCTGCTTCTGACACTCGCACCGCGAACGCTCACCGCGCAGCAGAGCGCCTGTGGGCTGGAGCCGCGCCTGTTTGTGGGACAGCGGGCGCGGGTTATCACGGATACGCCTGTCAACATTCGCAGCCAGCCGACGACCACATTAGCCCGGTTGGGCTATGTCACGCCGGGTGCCAATTTCACAGTGCTGGAAGGGCCGGTCTGCGCCGATGGATTCCAGTGGTGGCAGGTTCAGTTTGCGGCGGTCGATGTCGTCCCGGACGCGGGTGCATCAGACGCGGACACCTTCACCGGATGGATTGCGGAAGGAACCCCGACGAGCGGCGAATACTGGCTGGAACATCGCGGGGAGCTGGTGCTGATCGAAAACGAGGACGGCGAAGAAATTGCCTTTATCGAGGACGCAGAAGGCAACCTCGAACGCGAAGGCTGCCTGAAGCCGCCGGAGGACTACACCCGCGTGAACGTCAACGGGGCGCTGCTGAACGCCCGAACGGTCGCCATGCTGGATAATGCGCAGCGGATTTACCGGGCAGGTGGTGGGTCGGTGAATTTCCGACTGGCAGTGACACAGGGGAGTTATAACCCCGGCGGCGTTTCGGCCAGCTTCGGGACACATGACGGTGGCGGCGCGGTCGATATCTCGGTGCGGAGTCCGCTGGACAACAGTATTCTCTCAGGCGAGATCATGCCCATGCTGGATACGCTGCGGGTGGCGGGTTTTGCCGCATGGCTGCGCGACACGGGCGAACTTTATGAAAATTCACCCATTCACATCCATGCCATTGCTATCGGTGACGCGGAACAATCCGAAGCAGCGCAGGCACAGGTGAACGGGGAATATGGCTATCTACGCGGTTATAACGGCCTGCCGGAAGGATATGGCGGCCCGGCGCTCGATCTTTACGGCGAACCCGTCATCTGCCAGTGGATGATCGAGATGGGCTTTGACGATCTGCGCGAGGAGGTTGAAGCTGAGTCCACGCCGGAGGCGACGGCGACGCCGCGTGGGTAAAGGGATGGAAGGACACCGGGATTTTACAGTTTCCGGCTGGTGTCCTTCGCGACTCCTGTGAATTTGAGGAGTGGTGAATTTTGAGGACATCATGGCAGGGGCGTAGCGCACTACGCCCGTACATCTCCCTGACTTTCACCACTCCCTAAATTTCTATCAGCCTGCTTTTCAGCCCTCGTTGTGCATGGCTTGCAGGCTTTCCTGGAAGTAGCGCGTCATCTGAGTGCGGGCATGGGCGTACATCGACTCTTCGACTTCGGCCAGCAGATCGGGCGTGATGTTGTCCCACAGGCCTGCCTGCATCTCCTGTGGGGAATCGAGAAAGATACGCATTTCTTCCGGCTGTTTGCCGATTCGCCCGCCGAAAATATCGAGCGTGTGGCTGATGCCGTCGGGCTTGATCTGCTCGTAGATCAGGTCGCGCCATGTGCGCAGGTCGTTATCGGAGGCAAAATCCAGCCAGTGCTGCGGTTCAGCCTGTTGCAGGCTCGCGGACTGCCAGTTTTCCAGCAGGGCGAAATCGCGCTCATCCATGTAGATCAGGATGATATGCAGCATGTAGAAGCGCAGCATCCGGTCGCCCCACTCGCGCAGGACGAAATGCGGCCCGACCATTTCCTTTGACCACGTTTCATCAACCGATAGATGCGCCACATACCCGGCAACGAAGGCCTGATGCGCCGCATTATCGGGATGCAGCAGCGCCGGGTTCTGCTGCACCATCACGCGCCAGGGATGCTCCACAATCGGCTGACCGTAAGCGTAGAAGTGCGTCTTTTCGCGTGGTAAGCCTGACCCGACTCGTGCATCCGCCGCAATACTGCCAAGCAGGAATGCGCCGCGCTGGGCGTCCAGAATCTCACGCATGAGCTGTGGGACTTCCTCATCCCGCAGGAGGCGCTGGGCAATTTCGAGGTGGGTGAATGGTGTCGGCATAGGATAATTTTAACGCGGTGGCGATAGGCTGACTATCCTGAAAGTGTACCCCAACCCTGTTATCTTCAAATAAAAAGTTTTTCACATCAAACCGCCGGATCAGGTTTTCAAAACAGAGCAAGTTGCAGCCTGTTAAACCATGAGCATTGTCTTAAGGTCTTCAGAAAAAGAGTATACCTGGTTGACCTTAAAGATAAACATGGGTTAAAATAGAACTATTGCGGATGTGAAACTGATTTTCGCGGAGGAAAAACACTCATGGCGACCCACATCCAACCCATCTCTCAACCCAGAACTGAACCTGATTCAAAACCCAACTGGCTTACACAAAGCTGGCTTGAACCGCGTCTTGTTGTTGTGACGGCGCTGGCAATCGCCGCGAGCCTGATCGCGGAAAGGCTGGACACCAGCCCAACCCTTATTCTGCTGCTCAATATCCTCTCGTATCTGGCAGGCGGAATTTTCGGCGCAAAGGGTGCGCTGGAAAGCCTGTTCAAAGAGCGCAAGCTGGACGTGGATATGCTGATGGTGCTGGCGGCTTTGGGCGCGGCCAGTATCAACCAGTGGCGGGAAGGGGCGCTGCTGCTGTTCCTGTTCTCCCTCAGCAACGTATTGCAGGACTATGCCATCGGGCGCAGCCGCAACGCCATCAGGAGCCTGTTCAAGCTGTATCCCCAGGAAGCGAAGGTCAAACGCGGCACTGAGGTGGGCACTCAGGTGCAGACGCTCTCGATCAACGAGATTCGCGTCGGCGATGTGGTGCTGATCGAACCCGGTGAACGCATCCCGGTGGATGGGGTGGTGCGCGGCGGACGTTCTTCCGTCGATCAGTCTCCCATCACGGGTGAATCGATGCCCGTCGAAAAGGGCATTGGTGAAAAGGTCTTCGCCGGGACGCTGAATATTCAGGGGGCACTTGATGTGGAAGCCACACAGCCGGCCTCCAACACCACACTCTCCCGCATCATCAAGCTGGTGGAAGAAGCGCAGGACGCCAAAGCGCCGACCGAGCGCTTCCTTGATCGCTTTGAGCAGGTCTACGCCGCCTTTATCCTCGGCGCAGTAGCCCTGTTCATCGTCGTGCCGCCGCTGCTGTTCAGCGCCGATTTTGAGGCCAACTTCTATCGAGCGATGGTGCTGATGACGGTCGCCTCGCCCTGTGCGCTGGTCATCAGTGTGCCAGCGTCGTTTATCTCTGCCATTGCCGCTGGGGCGCGGCGTGGTGTGCTGTTCAAGGGTGGGGCGTATCTGGAAGGGCTGGCGTCCATCAAAGCGGTTGCCTTCGACAAAACCGGGACGCTGACGCAGGGCAAGCCTGCTGTGACCGATGTGGTGCCACATGGTGCACTGAACACCGATGATTTCCTGACTCTGGTAGCCGCCGCTGAACAGCGCTCCGAGCATCCGCTGGCAAAAGCAATTGTGAATGATGCCGCGCGGCGCGGGCGCTCCCTGCCTGCGGTCGAGGATTTCGAGGCGGTTGCCGGGAAAGGTGTACGTGCGCTTATTGACCGAGAAAGCATCACGGTTGGCAGTCCATCTTTCATGCTCAATCAGTTCGGGACGCTCCCTGATGAACTGGAGTCCGTTCGGGCGCGGCTGGAAGGCGAAGGTAAAACGGTGATGCTGGCCTATCGCGGCTATAACGGGCACGGGCAGTGGCTCGGCCTGATCGCGCTGGCTGACCAGATTCGCCCGGAAGCCGTTGAGACGGTGCGCCGTTTGCAAAAGCAGGGCGTGAAAGTGGCGATGCTGACCGGGGATAATGCTCGCGTCGCGGAGTCGATTGCGGCGCAGGTCGGGATTGACCGGATATTTGCCGAACTGCTGCCAGAGGACAAGGTCACGGCGATTCGCCAGTTAGAAACCGAAGTCGGGCCAGCGGCAATGGTAGGCGACGGCGTGAACGATGCGCCCGCGCTGGCAACCGCCCATATCGGGATTGCGATGGGCGCGGCGGGGACAGATGTGGCGCTGGAAACGGCTGATCTCGTGCTGATGGGCGACCGGCTGGAACTGATCGACACGGCCATTGACCTGAGCAAGCGAGCACGGCGCGTTGTGTGGCAGAACATCGCCTTTGCGCTGTTCGTGATTTTCATGCTGGTGCTGGGCGCGTTTGTGGTCGATCTGCCGCTGCCTCTGGGGGTACTTGGGCATGAAGGCAGCACCGTGATTGTGGTGCTGAATGGGCTGATCGCGCTGCTGATCTGGCCGGAAATTCAATATCGCCGCAGGACAAAGGCCAACCGCTAAAGCGAAGTCGATAAGCCGAACCAAAGGGGCGCATCTCAGGTGCGCTCTTTTTGATTTTCGCCGTAGGGTAAGCGTAGGGCAGGGCGTTGCAAGGGCGTGGGTCAAGCGTCGTGAAAGTTGAAACTCTAATGGTTAGACTCAAAATGTAAAAGGATTTCTACACTTTTTAGCCTCAGAGGGACCCCTTTATGCCTTGCAAAACGCTTCTATTAACATTACTCACCGTCTTTTTTGGTACGTTCACGCTGTCTGTTTCCGCACAACGCTCGGAGATAGATAGTATTCCTTCAAATTGTGAGAATGTGGACGCGGAATACTATCGACCGAATTTAATACTACGGTATGAGTCTGATGCCAATCGTCTTTTGCTGCTTGATTGGAACACTCGTGAAGAAGTGGTTGTGCTTGCCGAAGATCTCGAAACCGCCGAAATCGCTCCACGCGGGTGGTCACAGAACTGTCGTTACCTTGCGGTTTCTACTGGGGCGTTTCGGAATACCGACCTTATCATTTGGGATACTGTCACAGGTCAGCAATTTAACCCACTTCCAGACCTGTATCTATATGATGTAAGGTGGTCTCCACGTCATGATGAAGTCTTGGTTGAAACGCGCAGCGGCGCATATTTGTGGCGCTTCCAGTCTAATGCGCTGGTTCAGCTTACAGACTTTTTTAGCTGTTATGGTCGTAGTTTCACGAGAAACATTCATTGGGACTATGCGCGGGGTCAATTTATCGGCGTGAGGGAAGATTTTTCTTGTCGCCACGAACCTGGTCCTGTTGCTATATTTAATCTTGCAACTGGGACATTGGTTGATGAAGTGAGAGGAAGTAGTTTTATTTTCTCTGACGATAATTCTTTGCTGATCTCAACCAACGAGTTTGGGCGAGTTGAAATTTACAATCGCAATAATGGCACAGTAACTTTACTTAATGTTGAACCACGTCCGGGTCGCTTTTACCTCAGCCCCGACAATCGCTATCTGATCGTGGCACGAAGGAACATTCGTGTTTGGGATTTGACAAATCAAGCTGACCAGAACACGCCCATCATTAACTTTGCTGGACCCAATTTCAACGTATCGGATATTCGCTTCCTGACGAGTACAACTATTGAAACAACCGACTTTTACAATACTGTCCAGCGCTGGAATATCCTGACTGGTGAGGAACTACCCTGATCGGTGTCATAAAAATGGGTGTGTCTTTTGAAGGCACACCCGTTTCTGTTCAAATTAAGTGCGAGTTCTGATAAAATTACGCTGGGACTGCCGTGCCTGCCTGGAGTCGTCGCGCCATGATACGCCGTGCTTCCTCCAGTGACTCGGTGAAGTACACATCAGTCAGCACGGTTTTATCAGTCGTTATCATGCTGAAGGCCGACATCAGCGTCTTGAAGAAGCCACCCGCGCCGACAATGACCATCGGCCCCTTGCCGTCTTCGCCCATCTTCAGCATCCTGCGGGCCTTGTCGCGGGTTTCCGCGCTGAACAGCGATCCGCCAGGAATGTTGATGCCCCGGCTTACGTCAATAATCGCGCCAATAACGTAGTCGCGCTTGTCCGTCACCTTCTTGATGGTGTCGAGCGTCTGGAACATTTCTTCCCATGTCCAGTGCTTGTCGAATTCACACAGCATCACTGTTTGTTCGTCGTTGTCCCAGTACAGCTCGATTCCCATGATCTCCACCCCAACCGTTGCTTCTTTGATGTGAAGATAGCGCTCAAAGCTTATGCCGGGTTCAATTGGGTATGAGAACGCGGTGAAGACCCGCTGCAAGACTATTGCAGCAGCATATTAACCACAAACGCCATCGTTAACGATGCGGCAATCACGAAAAACAGTACGGTGAACAAAAATCGGACGAGGTATTTGATCTGGCTGCGCTCGGCCTCGCTCAGCCCTGAACGCGCTCCGTTGGTCTCATCAGCCATTAGGTTCTATCTCTCGGTTGAGTTTACGCACCACCTCACATTATACTTCGCTGAGATCATCACGCCCATGCACCGAAAAGTGTTATCATTTACGGCATAGTAGAATATTTACTTTCGAGGAAAAACATGCCCAGGCAGTCGTTCAAGGAACGCGAACGCGAACGGCGCGAACAGGAAATTCTGAAAGCTGCCGCGATCCTGATTCGGGAACGCGGCTATAACAACGTCAGCATGGACGATATTGCTGAGGAAGTGGGTGTTTCCAAGCCGACGCTGTACCAGCACTTCAAAAGCAAGGACGATATGATCGCCACCACGATGGTGCATTCGATGAACCACATGCACCAGTATATGAACGGTCTGGAGATCGACTCACCGCGTGTGAAGCTGGAACGGATGGTGCGGCATCTGATGGAGTCTAATGACGAGCCGGACGCGATGCCGGTGGCGCTGGTGGAACCCCAGATCATCCACGCGCTCAATCACCACACCGAGGTCGTCCGCAAGCGGGATGAAATCGGCGCGGAGATTTTTGCACTGATCGAAGAAGGCAAGGCAAAAGGGGAAATTGCCCGTGACGTGCCCACACCGGTGATTATCGGGTCGATGTTCGCGCTGATGACAGTGGTGAAGCCTTCCGAAGCACTGGGCGAGAAGGCACGCATGTACTATACCGAGCGGGCGGAAATGGTGGAGGGGATGATGCGCTTCTTTATGCGGGGCATTCTGCCGCAGTGATTGATACACCAGTAAGGACGGCGGTGGGCAGGGCTTCGTACCAACCATTCTGCTGAGGTGTTTGCTCTGGGGCGTGGTGAAAATCAGGAAGAGATGTCCTTAAAGTTCACCACGCTCCGCCCTGTTGAGGATATGAAGCCGACGATCTCGCACGTTATCATAGAAGTCAACGTCTTTCAGGGTTGGCACAGCAGGACGAACTCCCTGTGGGTTCGACAGCACTCGTGCCGCTCTAACCTATTGGAACGCTATGCTCTCTCGACCTCTTGTGTGGATTGGTGGGCTGACGGTGCTGGTCATCGCTGGCCTTCTGGTGCTTTCCGCTGTGCTCACCCCTGGCAGTGTCAATCCTGCCTATGCCGCCGCCGAACGCTTTATGAGTGCTGCGGGGGCGGGCAATGATGCACAGGCCTCGGCTTTGCTTGGTAATGACCTGCAAGCCTATGTTGCCGAAAATTGTCCGGGTGGCAGCGTGTCCGCCTGTATTGATGCCTATACGCCGCCGGAGTGGGGCGGTCTGATCGCCGCTGTCTATCGGCGCTCGATTCCCGTCGGGCGGGCGTATGATGTGCTGCTGTTCGCCACCTATGAGGAAGGTGTCGGCTTCAGTGGGGTGTGCATCTATCACCGCGTAGAGGAGGTTGCCGAGGACGACTGGCGTGTCACAGCGTGGTCGGGCTTCCTGCACTGCGAGGAAGAGGAGGCCGATTTGCAGGAGCTTCGCCAGCCGGATGCGGTCAACCGTGCGCCGTAATGCCTGCCTGCTTTCAGCCCTGATCTGCCTGCTGGCGGGTTGTGGTCGGCTTGCGCCTCCTGCCACGCCTGCACAGTTGGAGCAGACCGCAGGTGCTCCCGTGACCTTAACAGGTGCGGAATTTAGCTCAACGGCGTTTCAATTGCATTATCCATCCGATTGGAGCGTGATTACCGGCCCGGCCAGCGCACCGCCCTGGGTGGTGTTCGTCAGCCCTGATGAAAGTGCTATGATTGCCGTTTCCGCCGAAATGCTCGACTCTGTTCCGCAGCCGCCGCAGCGCGAAGGCCCAGCCCTGCGCACCGAAGAACGCATGATTGAGATGCGCGATGGTCGGGTGGTTTATGCGTGGCTGGTCGCGCCCGAACCTGCATGGGCAGAATCCTTTCGTCTGTTTGAGCAGGTGGTGGGATCGCTGGAATCGTAGAAAAATATAAGATTTACGTAGATTTATATAGATTTCTTGCTACAATCAGAATAAGTTAAACGACGTATTGTGTAGCAGGAAACCCGATGCAACCCATGTTTTCTTCGCATGAAAAAATAGGCGTTCTCATCGCACAGCTTGGCACCCCCGACGCACCTACTCCGCAGGCGCTCCGCCCTTATCTCCGTGAGTTTTTATCTGACATGCGCGTGATTGATTATCATCCGTTTGTCTGGCAGCCGATTCTGCGCGGCATTATCCTGCGGACGCGCCCTGCCAGATCGGCGCGTCTGTATCAGCGCATCTGGATGAAAGAAGGCTCCCCGCTGCTGGTCTACAGCCGACGACAGGCCGAAGGCTTGCAGGAACGCCTGGGGGATTCGTTCCGAGTCCTGGTGGGGATGCGCTACGGCAACCCCAGCATCGCAAGCGCCATGCGCCAGTTCGAGGAGGAAGGCATTGACCGCATTCTGATCTTCTCTATGTTCCCGCAGTTTTCCTCCACGACGACCGCTTCGCTCTATGACGCGGTGTATACAGCGGCGGCAGGGCGGCGCTGCCCGTTCTTCCACTCGCGCAAGCGCAGCATCCCCACGCTGCGTTTTGTGCCGCCCTACTATGATGACCCTGCATATATCAATGCACTTCGGGTCAATCTTGAGGACGATTTACAGCAGCGTGAACAGATGCCCGAAAAGCTGATCTTTTCCTTTCACGGTATTCCTAACCGCTACATCCGCACGGGCGATCCCTACCGCGCTCAGTGTGAACGCACCGCCCAACTGCTGGCAGAAGCCATGAACCTCGACAACGACCGCTGGACGGTGGCATTTCAATCCCAGTTCGGGCCGGAAAAATGGCTGGAGCCATACACAGATGAGGTGATCGAAGCGCTGCCGGGGCAGGGTGTCCACAGCGTCGCGATAACCTGCCCTGGCTTCACGGCAGACTGCCTGGAGACGCTGGACGAGATTGGCAATGAAGGCTTGGAACAGTGGGAAGATGGGGGCGGCCATGCCGAGGGCTTTCACTTCTCACCATGCCTGAACGCGCATCCGGTGTGGCTGGATGCTATGGCGGCGATGGTGGTGCGGGAGTCACAGGGATGGGTAGAGCGCGTCCCGGTTTGAAACGACGCAGCAAAAAGGGACGGCCACCTGGTCGTCCCTGAAAATTTTTACATGGAACAAAAGAGTTGACCGCTTGTAGGGGCAGGTTTGAAACCTGCCCTTATATACTTCTGGTTGCGCGTGAAGCAGATTAGCCCAGGTCGTCGGCATCCACGTCGCGCTGCGCGGTTGAGGCAGGCGCGGGCGCACCGGACTGCTGCGGCTGCTGTTCCTCGCGCAGTGCTGCCCAGCTCCCGTTCTGCTTCGCCATAATTTCCTCACAGCGTTCCACGAACAGCAGGAACGGTTTCTTAGCCTTGCGGTAAGAACCCGAACGCACATCGTAGAGCGATTTCTCCCGCTTGAGTTCCTCGGCGGCGCTGCGGTAATTGCGCCAGGAATCGCCGAATTTCTGCACCGCTTCGATGGCGGTGGCGGATGTAACCAGCAGGCTCACCAGCACCGTCAGCACGGTCAGGCCGTTGCGCACGGTGATGTTGGTGGCAATCGGACTCAAGCCGACGAGTGCGGTGACACAGCCTGCGCCGATCACGGCAAATAACTGATAGCGATGATACTGCTTTTTTGCGTCGCTGGCTTTCTTGTCGTAGTAACTCCACTGGCTGTACCAGCGATGCTCCATATAGTAGCGCTCACTATCGGACGCAGCCAGATCAATAAATATAGGAGGCGGCCACGTCTCTGACGGCTTAATCAGGCTGTATTTGAGCGTCTCGGTAAGGACAGGCGCAGGGGGCGTGGCCGGGGTAGTTCCATTCTGAACGGGCGTGACAGGCATCGGGACGACCGTTGCATTCGTGCCTGTAGAACGCGCGGCTTCCTTCTCTGCGGTTGTTTTGGGGGTATCCGTTGCTTCCATGTGCTTCATGATCCTTGTTGGCATGAGTGCCGCGCGTAAACGGCGTTACAACGAGCGAACAACCCCGATTATACATGATTCTTTCTCACTCGGCATTTAGATTTGAAAGTCAAAACCATTTAAGTCAGCCGCCTTGAAGGTTCAACCCGATGTGGAAGTGATTTTAACCGAGGATAATTCTAATCCGACGAAGTGGTAAAGTTGCTTGTAAAAGCCGCTCGTTTTGGATAAAATTATCGTATTACTTGTGTAAAATTGAACAAGTGAAGCGACATACCGGGACATCTCTGCCAGAAGCCTGTTAGAATAGGTGTCGAGTGTAGATCGTTTTATGTTCGGAAAGTGACTTACAGGAATCCTCACTATGGATTACAGCAATCGACCGAGCGGTTCGAGCATGATCGTCCCGATTATCCTCGGTGGTGTGTTTATCATCGTGGGCGGTCTGCTGATTTCACAGCTAGCGCCTTCGGCCTTCGCGGCACCCGCATCTGCTGAAGCTGAGCAAATTGATGCACTGTTCACCGTACTGTTAGGGATTGGTGGGGCCATCTTCCTGCTGGTACAGGGGCTTCTGCTCTATTCAATCATCCGCTTCCGCGCGAAACCGGGCGATATGTCCGACGGGCCAACGATTCACGGTAATACCCTGCTGGAACTGATCTGGACGGCCATTCCCGCCGTAATCGTGCTGTTCCTGGTAATTTACAGCTACAGCGTGTGGACGGATATTACCCAGACACGCAGCGGCGAGCAGACCGTGCTCGCCAACGGGGCGCGCTTCGCCTGGACGTTCGAATACGACGTGGAATACGATGACCCACAGACCGGCACCGCACAGACCATGACGATCAGTTCGCCGGAGTTGCACACCTACATCGGCCAGCCCGTGCGCATGGAACTGACCACGCAGGACGTGAATCACGCCTTCTGGGTGCCGGAAATGCGTATGAAGCAGGATTTGCTGGCAGGCCGCCAGACAGAAGTGCGCTTCACGCCTGTGCAGGAAGGCCGCTACCGGGTGGTGTGTGCGGAACTGTGTGGTTCGGGGCATGGGCTGATGTATTCGTACATCATCGTACATCCTTCACGCGAGGAATATCTTGCCAGTTTTGTTGACCCTGCTGTCCAGAACATTCTGTTCCCGCCGCCCGACCCGGCCATTCGCGGTGGTACGGTTATTCAGAGCTATCCCTGCTCCGGCTGCCATGTGCTGGTGGACGAGCGCTACAACATCAACTGGTCAGGCCAGACCGGCCCCTCGCTGCAAGGGATTGCTGACCGCGCCGGTAATCGACGCCCCGGTTTCACGGCGGAGCAGTACATCGCTAACTCGATTTATCATCCCGGTGAGTATCTCGTGCCCGGCTACGGCAACCTGATGAACGTGTTCCAGAACGATGACCCGGCAGCCGCCTACTACATGCCGACTGAAGACCTGGAAGCGATCACGGCGTACCTGTGCACGATCAGCGATACGGCGGAAAATACCTGCGATCTGGAAAACCTCGTTCAGTACATCCGCGATACGGAAGACCCGAATTACGTCCCGATTGCGGAACAGGCTGCGGACGCTGCACCTGAATCGACAGCGGAAGGCGCGGCGGAACCGACGGCAGAAGCGACGCCCGGTGCTGACGCGGCAGAGGCAACAGCTGCTGCTGAGGGCACGGTGGAAGCAACGGCAGAAGCGACGGGTACGCCCTGACATCCTGATGTGGGGAGAACGGACGGCCATCTGCCCCTATCCCCATGACCTCTACTGTTGGAATGATCGGTAGTCAAGAGTAAAAGGACTCACATTTATGGCAGCCATTCCTTATCCATTGGGGCGGGCACAGGCAGAAGCCAAACGTCCGGCCTTTAGCGAATACCTGCGCTGGAGCGTCGATCACAAAATCATCGGCATTCAGTACATGGCGGCGTCGCTGTTCTTCTTCATCATCGGCGGCGGTCTGGCAATGCTCATTCGCTGGGAGCTGCTTACGCCTGATCTGGATGTGATGGCGAACGGCTCCTCCTATAACTCGCTGTTCAGCATTCACGCGACGGTGATGATCTTCCTGTGGATCATCCCGGTCTTTGGCGCATTCGGCAATTACTTCGTACCGCTGATGCTGGGCGCGAAGGATATGGCCTTCCCCTGGCTGAATGCCTTTGCCTTCTGGCTGATTCCGCCTGCCGGGCTGCTGCTGCTGTTCGGCTATTTCGTCGGCCCGGCGGAAGCAGGCTGGACGAGCTACCCTCCACTCAGCACCCTCTACAGCCCCGACGGGCAAACGCTGTGGGCGCTGTCACTGCATTTGTTGGGTGTGTCGTCCATCCTGGGCGCGGTCAACTTCATCGTGACCATTGTGAACATGCGTCCGGTGGGGATGGGCTTCTTCCAGATGCCGCTGTTCGTGTGGGCGATTCTGGCGACCTCGATCATCGTCATCATGTCCACGCCGTTTCTGGCGGGTGCGCTGACGCTGCTCATCCTTGATCGCGTGGCGGGGACGACCTTCTTCAACCCGGCGGAAGGCGGGGATGTGCTGCTGTGGCAGAACGTCTTCTGGTTCTACAGCCATCCGGCGGTGTACATCATGGTGCTGCCGGGCATGGGCATCCTGAGCGAAGTGCTTTCTGTGCACAGCCGCAAGCCGATCTTCGGTTATCGCATGATCGCCCTCTCCAGCCTTGCGATTGCGCTGGTTGGCTTTACCGTGTGGGCGCACCATATGTTCACCAGCCTGAACCCACAGCTTCGTATCCCGTTCATGATTACGTCGATGATTATCGCCGTGCCGACCGGGATTAAGGTGTTTAGCTGGCTGGCGACGGTGTGGATGGGCAAAATTCACTTCCGCTCGGCCATGCTGTTCGGGCTGGGCTTCCTGTCACTGTTTGTGATCGGCGGCATCAGCGGCGTGATGCTCGGTTCGGTGCCGGTTGACCTGTACATGCACGACACCTACTTTGTGGTGAGCCATCTTCACTTCGTGCTCTACGGGGGTTCGGTGTTCGCCATCTACGCTGGCATCTATCACTGGTGGCCGAAGATGACCGGGCGCTTCCTGGATGAACGCCTCGGCAAGCTGCACTTCTGGCTGACGTATGTCTCCTTCCTGGGCACGTTCTTCCCGATGCACATCCTGGGGATGCGGGGGATGCCGCGCCGCGTGGCGTACTATGACCCGCAGTTTATTGATCTGAACCGTCTGGTCAGCTTCTCCGCCTTCGTGCTGGGGATTTCAACCTTCGTGCTGCTCTATAACATGGTCTACAGCACCATTGCGGGTAAGCGGGCTTCGTCCAATCCCTGGCGTGCGCTCACGCTGGAGTGGATGACTACCTCGCCGCCGCCGCCCTACAACTTCGTCGGCGACCCGATTCCGTTTGAAGACCCGTATGGCTATGGAACCGCCGCCGCTGCCGCCTACATCGACGCGATGGAAGCACGTTTTGGTCCAGCGGAACTCCCACAGCCAGCACCCAGCGTCCCGGCTGTTACCACGCCGACGCCGGAGCCGACCGCGGGCGACTAAGGTTGTCCCTGTTGCTTCGGTGATTTTGACGAAACACGCATACACGTTCGCAGGGGCAAGGGGAAACCTTGCCCCTGATTGTGAAACAACCTGCTTTGTTGGACGGTAGGGGCGAAGCATGCCTCGCCCCTGGTCAAGAAGCGAAACAACCTGTATCAACTTGAGTGAGACTTAGCGTAACAACCTCATGCAGCAGAATGTACTGGAAAATCAACTCTCGCGCGAAGAACAACTCGCGCTGAAGAACCGCCGACTGGGGATGAACATTTTTCAGCTAAGCTGGATTATGGTCTTTATCTGCCTGGTGGTGGTCAATCTACAGCTTCGCCGCTCACAGGAGTCCTGGCCGCCGCCCGGTGTGGAACGCATGGGTGTGGTGCTGCCAACGCTGGCGACCATCACACTGCTCATCAGCGGCTTCGCGGCGCGGCGCGCCTTACAATCCCTGCGGCGGGACGCGGTGCAGCCGTTTCTCTCACAATGGCTGGTGACGATTGGCCTGGGTGTTTTGTTCGTCGCCATGATGATCTATGAGTGGATGATTGTACCGCAGGGGTCACAGTACGGCTCCATCTTTCGCGTGATGATCGGCTTTCATGGGATTCACGCGCTGGTGATCGGCGGTTATCTGTGGAATGTTTATCAGAATGGCCGCAAAAATATGTATGGTCAGTTCAACACCTGGGCAGTGGAAGCAGGCGCGAAACTGTGGTATTTTGTGGTTTTCGCGTGGATACTGTTCTACGTGGTGCTGTACTGGATTTAGGCTTTCGCGAAGAACTGCCCTCACCCCACACCCCTCTCCCAAAGGCGAGGGGCTTAAAATCAAGCACTCCGGCTTCGCTCTTAAACAAAGCAGCGGCTGTGGTGGCTAGGGGGATGTCAGCACGTAAGCCGGAAGTTTTTAACAAAACATTGAAGACGCCAAACGTACCTTTGGAGGGGTTTTTATGCAACCAGGCTTAACACGCGCCGTACCGATGGCGATCCTCGGTTTTATTCTGGGCGCGCTTTTTACCATCGGACTGCGGGCGCTGCAAAGCATTGAACCCGTCTGGGATCCGCAGATCGGCCTGATTACGTGTGCCATCACCGTGACCTGGTTCTTCGTCTGGGGCATGGGCGCCTTTAACCCGGCCATGAGCCAGCACGCGCATGAACCGGGTGAGGACGATCATGCCGACGACCATCACGCACCCGCGGAAGAAGCAACCACGCCAACGACCATCCTGGGTTACTCAATCTGGCAGGTGGCGACGCTGACGCTGGTAGTGCTGGTCGCCATCTTCGCCTATGCCGTTTTCGGGGGTGGCTTCGTGCGCACGACCAACGACCCCATCGGTTCGGCGGCGGATATTGGTTTTACCCCGGTGCGGCTCCCCCTGAGTGGTGACTATTTCACCTGGCAGGGCGAAACCGTGCTGTTCAGCGAACTGACACTGTTTGCCGGGTTCGCCATTTTCACGCTGCTGTCGCTGGCCGTCGCGGGGGGCATTCTCGCCGGGATTTTCTATGCGCTGTCGCGGGGAATGCGCGAGGTCAGCGGGGTGCAGAATTCGGCGCTGTTGTTGAGTTCGGGTGATGTGATCGAACAGAAAGTGGCCGCCAGCCGCAACACCACCAGCGTGCTGCTGTCGGCGCTGCGCTTTGTCGTTGCGTTCATTATCCTCTACGTGCTGTTCTACTTCATCCTGGTCGGCGGCCTGTGGTTGATTTTCCCGACCTGGCCGACCTGGCTGCGGGTGGTACTGTCGCTGGTTAATGCGCTGATCTTCGCCCTTATCATCGTCCAGCCGCCGTTTCTGATGCAGCCGATTGGCCGTGTGGCGCGTGGGCTGGCCGGGTCGCTGCGGCGCGTTTCTTCTGAATAAGCGAAGGGAATAATACGATGACCGATATGAGCATCAAGACGGGTCATGCCGATCCGGTTGACCAGCACGAGGCGATCAGCATCCAGAACGCCAAGCTGGCGATGTGGGTTTACCTGGCCTCCGAAGTGGTGATTTTTTCTGTCTTTATTGCCGCCTACGTCCTGTTTCGCATCCGCCAGCCCGAAGCGGTCAAGGGTGTGCATGAAGAGGTCGGCGTGTATCTGGTGACGTTCAACACCTTCCTGCTGCTGACGAGCAGTTGGGCGATGGTCATGGGGCTGCGCCAGATTCAGCGCGGCAATCGCCAGGGATTAAACTTCTGGCTGGGGATTACGGCGCTTCTCGGCACGATCTTCGTGGCACTGCAATATTATGAATATCAAGAACTGGCTCATATCGGCGTGACGCTGGGGATGAACAGCGATTTGTTTTCCGGTTTTGGAATGCGCTTTTACACCCCGACCGCCTTTCACGGTCTGCATGTCATCATCGGCGTGATCTGGTGCCTGCTGGTGATGCGTCATGCCGCGCGCGGTGGATACAGCGCCCGCAATTATGTCGGCGTGGAAGTGTTCGGGCTGTACTGGCACTTCGTCGATGTGGTCTGGATTCTGCTGTTCACGCTGATTTACCTGGTGTAGGAGAGGGACGATGACCGACGAAACCAAAAATCCACAGGAACTCAGCAACGCCGAGGTGGAAGACCTGGCGCGTTCTGTCCCGCGTCCTGACCAGTATCCGACCGGGCAGGCTGAAGAAGCCGCCGCACAGCTCCCGCCCGACGCCACCGCCGCTGAACAGGCGACCGTCGCCGCGCTGGAGGTGACTGAAAAAATCAGCGAGGAATCGCCCGTCGCGCAGGCCTGGGATCAGGGCGTAACGGCGGTGGAAGTCGCCATCGAGTCGCTGGTGCAGGTGCCGGAAACCCCGGCAGAAGCCCAGGTTCACGTGCATGGCGATACGACCGTGCTGTTTGGCCGCGAATACAATATCCCGGTCTATACAGCGGTTTTCCTCGGCCTGGGTGCGCTGACGGTGCTGGAAGTGGTGCTGGCCGAAATCATCACCAGCAATGTGAAAATACCGTTCCTGCTGGGGATTGCGATTGCAAAGGCTGTGCTGGTCGTGCTGTTCTATATGCACTTGCGGGAGGACAACCGTCTGTTCGCGCTGGCGCTGATCCTGCCGCTGGCGATTGCGACGCTTTCCGCGCTGTTCCTGCTGGCCGTGCCGCCAGTCAGCTACAGCTTCTAAGGCCAGGTAAAGCAGTAATAATTGATGTTCGAGAAAAGGGGCACTCCAGCCCTTTTTTGATTCTGGATGGCTGAAACTCTGAATCGGGTTATGATACGAGACGAATCAGGGAGGCTGATTTTATGCGGATTGATTTAACCGATCAGGTGGCGGTGGTGACGGGTTCGGCGCATCGGGTGGGGAAGGCCATTGCGCTGGAACTTGCGCGGCGGGGGGCACACATTCTTGTCCACTACAACAGCGCTGACGATCACAATGCGCGCAGTACGGTACAGGAGATCAAATCGCTTGGTGTGGATGCCTATTCGGTGCAGGCCGACATTTCAAAACCAGACGGTGTGGAAACGTTGTTTGGGGCAGTGCGCGAACACTTCAAGCGGCTCGATATTCTGGTCAACAGCGCATCGGTGTTCCACAAAGGTACGCTGATGGAGGTTACGCTGGAGAACTGGCAGCGGTCGCTGGATGTCAATCTGACTGCGCCGTTTCTGTGTACACAGGCGGCGGTGCGGCTGATGCGCGAGAACAATCCACCGGGCGGCGCGATTGTCAACATCTGCGACTACGGTTCGGTGCGCCCCTGGCCGGATCGCGTCGATCATAACGTAAGCAAAGCGGGGCTGCTGATGCTGACCGAGGTGAGCGCGGTCGATCTGGGGCCGGAAAATATTCGTGTCAACGCCATTCTGCCGGGGCCGATTCTGAAAGCGCCGGACATGACCGACGAGGCCTGGAAACGCGCCGGGGAGCGCAGCCCGCTGGGACGCACAGGCTCACCGGAAGACGCGGCGCGGGCGGTGGCCTATCTCGTGAGCGAGAGCTATGTGACCGGGACAGTGGTTCACGTTAACGGTGGTGAGCATCTGTAACGCGATGGCAAGTTAGTGTGTTTCTGAAGACGGCGCCTCGCTTTTTACGACACGATCTCGCGGGACATCCGTCGGGCCAAGCCGTTCGATGGCGTAGCCGAAGGGGTAGGTGCGGCTGCGCTGCTGCGTAAAGGTCCAGGGTTCACGGCGCGGCGGCGCAAAATAACGGATGCTCAGCGCCAGCCCTTTGAGTCCCGTGTCGATCATGCGCCGAAGGGCACTGTTGGCGCGGGGAAACCCAAAGGCCTTTCGCAGCGGGTCGTCCAGAATAGCGTAGATGCCCTCGCGCACGATTGGGCGCAGCGGCGGCGGATACCAGCCGAGAAAGACCTGAATGGTCGCCTCGCCGACGATAAAGTTGCTTTCGGCATAGCGGAAATGCTCGCGCTCGTAGGATAGGTTATATTGCTCGAAGGCTTCATAGGTGGGCGGGATGTCACGGATATTCATACGCTTGCCGACTTCGCGCCAGAAGTAGTAATGCGCGAGGCGCTCATTGTCGGTCAGCGGACGGTAGCCATAACGGGTGATCCAGCGAATCGGCTCATAGATGAAGGTCGAGAGGACGTAGAGATAATCCTCGTTGGCAATCTGAAAGCGCCCGTGCAGATGATTCATCCGCCGCAGCGCTGCTCTGCCGCGTTCGCTGTCGTAGCCATGTTCGCCGATTTCCGCCACGATCAGTGCCGTGTCATCATAGCGCCGCTGGCCGTGCTGCTCGAACTGTCTGGTTTGTGCCAGCAGTCTGGAAATACTGGGGACGGCATAGGTGCGGAACAGCGCGAATTCCAGCGATTTTTGCGCCAGCCAGGGGAATTCATAGCCCCCCACCAGACGCAAAATCTGGTGATGCTGTGTTTCAGGGTCAAGCTGGCGGCTCTGGTAGAGGATGTCGTAGCGTCCCATCAAGTTTATCGTCCACGCTTGCGTAAGAACTCGAACCCGGCGGCCACGATAATGCCGACCTGCAAGGCCACCGCCACCAGCAGCACAGGCGAAACGGTGGATTGGGATGGTACGCTGGCGGGCTGCGTCGTCGTGCCAGAGGCAGACGGATTCGACACTGCCGCCACTGCCGGAGGCGTTACCGTTGCCGCCGACCACTGCGGGGTCATCTGTGCCGGGTCGAACGTGACCGCCTGCGGCGAGGTCAGCAGCGCGACGCTTTCCGCAGCATTCGTTGAGTCAGGCGTAAAGGCGACAGGCGGCGGTAGTGTCCCGGTCGGTGTGATCGTGGGTGTTGCCGCATTGAGCGTTTCCAGCAGCACTGCCATATCGGTGACGGGAATCGGTTCGGGGGTCGCTGCGGAAAGATCAGGCGGTGGTGGTGCGCCTTCCTGTGTCGGTGTGGGCGTAAACGTGCCATCGCGCGGCGGGACGAGGAAAATGCCGCCGATTTCCAGATCACGAATGTCGGCATCGGTCATGTTATTGATCGTCATCATGTAGGGCAAATCTGACCATGTATAACCGTAGATGATGGCAATATCACCCAGGGTTTGCCCCGGCTGGATTTCGTGCATAATATTGCCCAGTGCATCAATGCCCACGACGAAGGACGGCGGCGCGGCAGCAGCAGCATTACCTTCGCCGTCATTGTTCCCGCCAGCAGAAACGGGTGGCGGCGTCCACCCGGTCGGGTTGCCGAAAACCAGCACATAGGCATTCCCGCCGATGCCCGAAGCGGTGGCGATGCCGACCTCGGAATAGCCAGGGTTGGTCAGCCCGCGATAGTGAATGGCGGAATTGATCCAGAACGTCCAGGCGGTATCGACCGAGGCGAGCGTACCCATGTAGATGTTTTCACTGACGAAGGTGGAAGGATAGCCCGCAGCAACTGCCCGTGAACTCGGCGTGGAGCCGTCCGGCTGGTTATGGCTGACGTTGCCCGTCGAGGCCATCCAGTTGGCGTGTGCCTGTGCGGCGGCGGTCAGCGCACCATTCACCGAGTAGGGGGCTAAGCCCAACCCGGCGCGTAAGTTGTTGATGCGTCCCAGAAGGTCGCCCTGTGCCTGACTGTAGGCGCCAAGCACTGACCATACAGCAAGCGCTGACAGGAGGCAGATGATCGTAAAAAGGCGAGTTTTGTCTCTCATAAAATGGCATTCTAGCATGAGCCATCGGAATCGCCCATGATGGACTATCAGAGGGAAGTGGTGAAGGTCTTAAAAGTGGCTTCATCATTTTGCCTTAAGCCCGTAACACATCTTGCCTCATGTGTGTTGTATAGAGTCTAGTATCGGTGTCAACATAAAGAAGGGATGGCAGACGGGCAATTCTGCGAATGAATTGTGGGACTGCCGGTGTGTCTATGACAGATTACCATTTTCGAGCTTTATTTGTCGTCGTTGTCTGTTACCTGTTGGGATCAATCCCGACCGCTTACTTAATTGGCAGACTCAAAAAAATTGACATCTTTGCGGTTGGAAGCGGCAACATGGGCGCGACCAACGTCAGCCGCACGTTAGGCACGGGCTGGGGATTGTTCGTCTGGTTCTGCGATTCGCTCAAGGGGATTCTGGCAATTCTGCTGGCGCGGCTGCTCATGCCCGACAGCACCGCCGCCGCGACCACCATTGCCGCCATCAGCGTGATCGTCGGCCATAACTGGTCTCTGTTTGCCACGCTGCTGACCGGGACGCTGCGAGGTGGGAAGGGCGCGGCCACCGCCCTCGGCACCATGATTATCATCGCGCCGATTTACGTCGTCGTCGCCACGACCGTCCTGGGTGGATTGATTGTCGCTCGTACCCGCTATGTCTCGCTCGGTGTGCTGACGACGTTCGCGCTGGCGATGCTGTGGATTATAGTGCGCATCGTGCAGCGGCAGGAACCCTGGGAATACATCTTCTATTCGCTGAGCGTGGTGGCGCTGCTGCTGCTGCGGTTCCGCGAAAACATCCAACGGCTGCTGGCGGGGACGGAACGCCGTTTGGGAGAACGCGCCTGAAACTGCGACTGCGCGTGGGGAAGAAGAGGGGAGTGGGCAAGACAGTGCTGTGCTGCTGGCTGCTTGTGGGTGCTGTTGTGCTGGTGGCCTGTGGCGCTCAGCCGCAGCCTCAACCCACCACAGCGCCAAACATCAGTCCTGTAGAACCTACTGGCACGCGCCTGCCGACGATTGTCCCGCCCAGCGTCCGTGCCACGCTTCCCCCTTCCTACACGCCCACCGCCAGCATTACCCCAACGGCTATCCCCAGCCTGACGCCGACTCCGACCAACACCACCACGCCGAGCGCGGCGGAAGTGTGTGATGCGGTGGAGCCTGCCATCATCGACAATCAGGGCGAGATCATTCTGTTTATACTGGAAACCAACCGCAGCGACGTGGGACTCAACATCGAACTGGTCAACCAGAACAATGATGAATCGCTGGAATTTCAGGTGCCGGGTGCACAGCAGAACATCGCTCCGCTGCCTGCCAATCAACTGCCGGGGGCAGGCGTCTATCGCTGGACGGTGACGGCCTTCACCGAGACGCAGCGCGGTTTATGTGAACAGACGGGTGAGTTCGAGATCAGAGTGCGCCCGCCGCTGGCACCATTGCTTGACGCGCTCATCAGCAGCGGCATCGGTGCGCCGCCAAGCCCAACACCCATTCCAACGCGCACCGCGACTCCCGAAGTCATTCCAGAGGCAACGGCTGAAGCAACGCCCGATTCGCCATAAACTCGACTTTATCCATTTTCCTTCAGAAGAGGTGATTAAGGTTCATGTTCCCCCGCCACACGTTAAAACGTGCGGCTCCAAAACGCCAAGGGCACTGAAGGGGCTAAAATTGACCCCTTATTGATCTTCTCTAGTACATTGACCATCTAAAGCTGCCTACCTGTAGGGGCGCCGCGCGCTGCGCCCGTACCCACGCAACCCAACATTCTCATCTTGTCGGCGTACTAAGTACAGTAAAAGAAGTGATGAGCAATGAGCGATGCATTTCTGAACTCGGAGAGAGGCTCGGACATCCCACATTTTCAATCTGGTTGTACTTAGTCCCTTTAGTGGACTTGTCTTTTCGGCAGCCATATGGCTTTAGCCTATGGCGAGAAACAATAACTGTAATTGGATAAAGTAGTCCTAAAGCGGTTCCTTGAGCGGGCGAACCTTATCCTGAATAATCGTCGTTTCGGGATGCAGTCCGATCAGCCAGCGTCCTAACAGCGCGACGGCGACATGTGCACCCTCCGTCGGGCGTGGATTGCCAATCGTGCCGAGTTTCAGTGTGTGTTCGCTGGGGTGCTCATCCCGCGCCACGAACACCAGCGAAAGGTGCTGCTCAATCGTCGGCTCGTGGACATAAGCCTCGAACAACAGCGTTTTGCCGCCGTCATAGGCCTGCATAAAACGGACATGCACGTCGTCAACCGTGTGTTCGCCTGGCTGAAAATGGGCGAGAATCTCCGCCGACGACAGCGGGGTTTTAATCACCATGTGGGGCATTTCGACTTCCTTCATCACGGGTACAGCAGGCGCGGGGGACGTGTTGCGAAGATAGGCGAAATAGTGGCAGGGTCGCCCGGCTTCCTGTGCCTTGCGTTCGTATTTTGTGATTACCCGGCCAGCCATCTCATGCGCCCAGCGGGCCGGCAGCAGATTGTCTAATCCTGGGGTTGCTTCCAGCAGTTCAGCCGTCATTTCCGCATAATCGAGAATATCGGTCGCCAGATACAGCGTTGCGCCCGGCTGCATCCGGCTGACGATGGCGTCCAGTGTATCGCGCTGCATCAGCCGCCGCCCGGCGTGGCGCGTTTTGAACCAGGGATCGGGGAAGTTGATATGCACCTCAGAGAGCGTGTTCGGCTCGAACAGGTGATGCAGCGCGGTTTCCGCCGAGGTATAGATCACGCGGACATTGTGCATCCCCTTGCGCGGGATGGCGCGTTCGGCCTTGACGATGCACTCATTGTTGACCTCCAGGCCGATGATGTTCGCGTCGGGGCGGGTGCGCGACAGATGCTCCAGAAAATGCCCGAAGCCGAAACCGATTTCGAGGATCAGTGGACGCGATTCGCCGAATCGTGATTCGCTGAATAACGCAGTCCAGTCGGTCGGCCAGGGCAGGTTGCTGCTGGTGAGTTTGGGTAAGGGATTTGCGATTTTCATTGCGCAACTATAGCGGAGTGAAAAAGACGCTACAAGGCGAAACTCTGCGGCGATCTGTGCGTAAAAACCACAGACGGGTTATACTAAAGCGTGTAATAAACAAGGAGCGAACATGATCGTAACGACCACTCCGAATGTCGAAGGCAAGCGCGTCGTCCAGTATTTCGGCATCGTCAGCGGCGAGGCCATCATCGGTGCCAACATCGTGCGCGACTTTATGGCCGGGATCACCAACATCATCGGTGGGCGTTCCGCCGCTTATGAACAATCGCTGCGTGAGGCCAAGGACACGGCCATTCGGGAGATGATGGAACAGGCGCAGGAGATGGGCGGGAACGCCATTCTGAGTGTCGATCTGGATTACGAAACCGTTGGGCAGGGAACGATGCTCATGGTCACGGCCAGCGGCACGGCAGTGCGCATCGAAGACTGAGAGAGTGACTGTGAACGAGCCATCGCCGCGCGGGGTTATCGCCGCTTTCATCCTTGTCGCCCTGGCCGTTGTCGGCGGCGGTGTGCTGCTGTTCACGACCCGGCCAGAGTCGGTGCAGATTGTCGTCAATCCACCTGTGCCGACTTCCACGCCCCTCCCTTCCGCCACCCCCGCGCCCCTGTCGGTCTACGTCACAGGGGCGGTCGCTAATCCACAGACGACGGTGCAGGTGCCGCCGGGGAGCCGGGTTGAAGATGTGATCGAAGCGGCGGGTGGTTTCAGCGACGAGGCCGACCTCGACCGGGTGAATCTGGCCGGGTTGGTGCGCGATGGCGATCAGATTCACGTCTTTTCGCGGGCAGCGGAAATCGAGCCAGAGTCCGTCGAAGCGCTGCCGACTGCCAGCACCAGCGGACTGGTCAACGTCAACACGGCGACACTGGAAGAACTGGATACGCTGCCGGGTGTGGGGCCTGCACTGGCGCAAGCGGTTATCGACTACCGCGAGGCGAACGGGCCGTTTGCTGATCTTGCTGGACTGGATGAAGTCAGCGGCATCGGCCCCGCGCTGCTGGAAGACCTGGGCCCGCTGGTGACGTTTGAGTAACCCGTTAACCAATCCGCTGTTCTGTCCTCGTATCGAAATAAAGTGCCTGGGCAGCATCAATCTCGCAGTAGATGGTGCTGCCCTGCTCAATCGGCTGGTCTAGCGGCACGGTCAGCGACCAGCGTTCCCCCGCCAGCCACACCTCCAACAGATTGAACTTCTCCGCCAGGTAGGGGTGAATCAGGTCAACGACGGCGGGTGTTCCCCCTGCTTTCAGATGAATATGCGCCGGGCGCACCGCCAGCGTTACGGGATGACCATCGGGTAAATCCGAACGGAAGGGATAGCCGCCGAAGTTCTCGCCATACCAGTGTCCCCCGCGCACCTCACCCCGAAAGGTGTTGATGGACGGTGTGCCGATAAAGCCCGCCACAAATAAATTAACCGGGCTGTCGTGAAGCTGCTCATAGGTGCCGATCTGCTCGAACCGTCCTTCGCGCATCACACCAATCCGCGAGGCCAACGCGACCGCTTCGATCTGATCGTGCGTGACATAAATCGTCGTCACCGGGAACTCGTTCAGCAGCCGCCGCAGTTCGACCCGTGCCTCCCCGCGCAGCTTGGCGTCCAGGTTGGCGAAGGGTTCATCGCACAGCAGGATTTTCAGATCACGGGTGAGCGCCCGCGCCACCGAGACGCGCTGCTGCTCCCCGCCGGAAAGCTGACCGGGTTTACGCGCCAGCAGTTTGTCCAGGCCGATGCCCGTGATTTTCGCGATGCGCTGAATGCGTTCCGGTACTTCCGCCTCGCGGCGGCGCAGGCGCAGGAAAAAGCTCACCGAGCGGTGTGATTCCCAGTGGGGGATGAGCGCACCTTCCTGAAACACGAAGCCAATGCCGCGTTCCTGCAAGGGCACTTGCGCCAGCGGGACGTTATCGTACAGAATCGCGCCGCTGTCCGGCTGCATCAACCCGGCCACCAGCCGCAGCAGGGTGGATTTGCCGCTGCCGGATGGTCCCAGGATCGCCATCACCTGCCCGGAAGCCAGTTTCAGCGAAACGTCGTCAATGGCCGTAACAGGCGTACCCTGTCCATCGATTCGGGTAAAGCGCTTGCTGACGTGTTCCAGCGTGAGCGAAGTCATAAGCGGTATTCTCGTGAACGACACATGAGCAAATTATAGCGCCAGTAGAACCTGATACGCCGCAGGCACGTACAGGAGCATAGAGCCTCAACAGGAGAACCATCATGAGCAAGACCGTTATCCCCGGACGCTTTACCGCCAGTATTGAAGAACCCTTCGTCGTCTTCCTGATCGGAATGCGCGTCAACAAATTCTGGGCGTTTTCCAAATGGATGCCCGTCGCCCGTTCGATGCCGGGGATGCTGGAGGTGCTGTATAAATACCCCGAAAAAGGCTTTCTTGGCTCAGAGAGTTTTGTCCGTGCGTGGCCGCTGGAAACGATGCTGATGACCTACTGGCGTTCGTTCGAGCATCTGGAACATTTCGCCCGGAGCAAGGACGACCCGCATCTGGGAGCTTGGCGCAACTTCAATAAGCTGGTCGGCACGGATGGCACCGTCGGAATCTGGCATGAGACGTATCTGGTCGAGCCGGGGCATTATGAAGCGGTGTACGGCAACATGCCTGTGTTCGGGCTGGCAAAGGCGACCAGCCACGTCCCCGCACTGGGGCGGCGCGAAACTGCGCGGCGGCGGATGGGCGGCGAAAACGAACCTGCTGTGGAAACGCCCGCCCAGAGTGCTTGACAGCCTTTGCCGAAAGCGTTATCTTACGCACAGGTTTGCTATAAGGAATTTGGGCAATATCATGCCTTGCTTCTGTATGATGACGGTCATCAAGATGATGACTACCACTACTCGGACTATGCCGCACCTGAATGGGTGGGGAGATTTCCGTTTGTCGTAGTGACGCAGGGCAAAACGAACAGGTCACACACGGCGCGTGGGGAAATCTCCCACGCGCTTTTTTTGTTTACAGACAGGAGCGAACATGAAGACCATTACAATGAAGTTTGGGGGAACGTCTGTCGGCAGTGTGCAGGCCATCAACAACGTCAGCCAGATCGCCAAAAGCGCAGTGGAAGGCGGAGATCGGGTCGTCGTGGTCGTCTCCGCCATGTCGGGCATTACGGACTCGCTGCTGGAGTCGATTCGGCTGGCGATCCGGGGCGATAAATGGGGCTATCTGTCGCTGTCGGGCAAAATGCGCGACCGCCACGAAGAAGCGGTCAACGATCTGCTCCCGCCCGGCACCGACCGCGACGCAACGCTCGCTTCCCTCAATAAACTCTTTGACCAGCACATCGAACACTGCCAGGCCATCAGCACGCTTGGCGAAGCCACCTCTCGCATCGCCGACGCGATTGTGTCGTTTGGCGAACGCGCCAGCAGCAAGATTGTGGCGGCGGCGCTGCGCGAAGCCGGGATCAATGCGAAGGCGGTGGATGCCGCCCAGTACCTTATCACCGACGACACCTATCAGCACGCCCAGCCCTACTGGGATGTGACGCAGCAGCGTATCGAAAAAGGACTGCTCCCGGCGCTGGAAGCGGGTGTCACACCGGTCATTACGGGCTTCATCGGCGCCACTGCGGATGGTGCGTATACAACGCTGGGACGCGGCGGCAGCGATTACAGCGCGGCCATTTTCGCCGCCTACTGCCAGAGCGACGAGTTCATCATCTGGACGGATGTGGACGGGGTGATGACGACCGACCCCCGCATCGACAAGCGGGCGCGGGTGCTGCCCTATGTCTCCTATCAGGAGGTGGGCGAACTGGCGTTTTATGGCGCGAAGGTGCTGCATCCCAAGACAATTCAGCCGATTATCAATCGGGGTATTCCGGTCTACGTCCGCAACACGTTCAACCCCTCACATCCGGGGACGCTCATCGGAGAGGAAAACCAGCCGAGCAGCACGGTGGTCAAAGCGGTGACGTGCATCCGCAGTGTGAGCATGCTGACCATCAGCGGGCGCGGGATGCTGGGAGTGCCGGGGGTGGCCGGGCGCGCCTTCCTGGCGACCTCGCGGGCGGGCGGCAATATCCTGATGATCTCACAGTCATCCTCTGAGCAAAGCATCTGCTTCACGGTGATGGACGATAAGGCGCAGGCCGTCAAGCTGGCGGTCGAGGACGAATTCAGCCGGGAGATCACCCGCAGCGACATCAGCGGCGTCGATGTGTCGGGCAGCATCGTGATTATCACTGTCGTCGGCGGTGGGATGCGCGGGACGCCGGGCATTGCCGGGCGCATCTTTACTGTGATGGGGCAGGCGGGGATCAATGTGCTGGCGATTGCGCAGGGGTCGTCGGAGTGCAGCATTTCATTTGTGATCGACGAAGCCGATATGAAACGGGCGGTGGTGGTGCTGCATGACCTGGCGCTGGAAGCCGTACCCGATGCAGGCTGAAAATTGCCAAGCGAGGCGGCGTGGACTATAATGCGGCACATTGATTTTGATAGAATTGCGATAGAAACAATGTACGCCCTGTAAACATTGCAGGGGAAACATCGTCTGTCGAATACCGCGAAGGAATACCAACATGGGAGAACAAAGCCTCGGCATCATCGTCATGGGGTTGATTATCCTGGTCGATCTGGTCGCTATCGTGCTGGTCCTCAACATGGGAGGCAAGCACGACGCGCATCGTGAGACGCCGCATAAGCCGGAAGGTGGCGCAATCGAGGCGGAATCGGTGCGTCGCATTCGCGAGCAGAACGAGGCCTATGCCCGTCGTGCGGCGGAACTGGCTGCGAAAGCCTCTGCTCCCGTAGTAACCAGTGCCCCAGCGGCGACGGCTGAAAAGCCTGCTCGTCCGGTGCCGACGGCGGATGATGCAGCCCGTGCTGCCCGGCGGGAAGCGGCCAAAGCCAAGCGTACTGGCTCTGCCCCTGCTGCAACCGCTGCTGCTACGGCGGATGTTCCTGCTTCCGCAACCGTCGAAGCCCCGGCTGAGGCTGTGGTTGAGGCGGCTTCTCCAGCGGAGACAGCGCCTGCCGCTCCTGCACCGGTGGCGGAAAAAGCGGCAAGTCCCGCCGGGAGTGGCGCGATTGGCAGTATGAGCGAGGATGAACGCGCCCGCAAGCGCGAGGAAGCGCTCAAGCGCAAAGCCGCCCGCAAGTAGCATCTTCCATACAGCGGCCTACGGAATTCCTGAGTGGTTATTGAGTCAACCTGGTGCGCCCATCAGAACATCGAGCGGGCGCTCTTGTATGTATTGGAATGGAGTCAACGATGGAACAGAACGAACGCATCATGCAGGCGCTCGCTGCGCTGAACAGTGCTGATGAAAATGAACGCGCCGTAGGCATCCGTGTGCTGGGTGAAGAACGATACACTGCTGCTGTGCCGCAGCTGCTCGACCTGCTGGAAAGCGGCGATCCCGGCACCCGCTTTATGATCGTCACCGCTCTGGGCAAGATGGGCGATGAAAGCGCGGTTCCGGCGCTGCTGGTCGAACTCCAGGGCAGCGATCCCTGGGTGCGTGTGGCCGCGACAGGTGCGCTGATTACCATCGGCACCACTGCCGTGCCCGGTCTGGTGGAAGGGCTGCGCCATGAGGACAAGGCCGTTCGCCGTGCTTCTGCGAAGGCGCTTGGTAAGATCGGTGAAACGGATGCCGACGCGCTGCGTGGTCTGTCTGCCGCACTGCTGGATGTGGACAGCGCTGTGCGCCGCTTCGCTGCGGAAGCGCTCGGTCGCCTGGGCGATGAATCCTACGTCTCGGTTATCGCCGAAGTGCTGAGCGATGTAGACCCCGATGCCCGTATCGCCGCCTTCCGCGCCCTTGCCAGCATTGGCACACCGGAAGCGCAGACTGCGATGCGCAACTGGGTCAAGAGCAGCTAAGTACAGCAAAAGAAGCAATGAGCGACGAGCAATGAGTTTTTGAACTCAGACAGCCGCTCGTCGCCCACGTTTTCAATATGGTTGTACTTAGGTGTCGTCAAAAAGAAAACGCACGATGCTTTTCGTAGGGACACGGCATGCCGT
>JANRLJ010000023.1:0-40434 GCA_033762735.1 bacterium
CTCCTTTGGGAGAGGGGTTTCGCTGCAAATGTGTTTTTCCCTGGCTTGCCCTAAGTGCAGCGGCGCAGGTTGAGAACTGAACGGTTTTCTACGAACGCTTATTCAAGACACGACTGTACGAATGCTTTAATCGCGCTTAACACACAACTGCTACACTTCCGCGCATTTGTGCTGGAAGGGAAATTTTTCTATGGAACTGACCATCATTCGACACGGCCAGTCGGTCAACAACGCCCTCAACGAAGATCAGGTCTTGCGCGTCTTTGACCCGGAACTGACCGAAATTGGCAAGCAGCAGGCTGCCTGTACGGCGGACTATCTGAAAACGGGCGAACACCTGGAAAAGCTGGTGATGATCCCGCTGGACTCGCCCGAACGCGCCGAGCATCACCCTTATCAGTTTACGCACCTGTACTGTTCGGCCATGCACCGGGCGATGCAGACCGCGCAGCCCATCGCCTCTGCTGTCGGGCTGAAGCCGTCGATCTGGCTGGACATCCACGAACACGGCGGAATCTATCTGGAAAAAGAGGGCGTGGTCACAGGCTATGGTGGCCGCACCCGCCTGCAAATTCTGGAAGAATTCCCCGATTACGTGATCCCCGATCTGCTGACGGACGAGGGCTGGTGGAATCCGGTACAGGGCAAGGAAGACTACGCTGGGGCTTCTGGCCGCGCGATTCGGGTCGCCAGCGAACTGCGCCAGCGGGCACTGAACGAGGCGACCGCCGCTGATCGAATCATCCTCGTCTCGCATGGGACGTTTATCGACGCGCTGATTAAGGCGCTGCTGTTCAACCTGCCCAACGACCGCTATTTCCATTGGCACTATAACTGTGCCATGACGCGGCTTGACCTGCTCAACGATGGTCGTGTGCTGGTGCGCTACATCAACCGCGTGTCCCATCTTCCGAAAGAACTGATTACGACCTGAAAGATTGAACCGCTGGGATCGCCATGTGATTGGTTTCAGCCGTAATCAGCGCGTAAGCCATGCTGCGCTATAATAGGGCATGGCTAAAGCACAATCCACCATTATCATCATTGACGACGAAGCGACCATTCGCGAGGTGGTGCGCAAATACCTGGAGCGGGAAGGGTTCGCCGTGCTCGAAGCAGAAACCGGGATACAAGCCCTGGCGCTGCTGCGGGAGCAAAAGGCCGATCTCGTCCTGCTCGATATTATGCTGCCAGGGCTGGACGGCTTCGACATTACCCGTTCGCTGCGGGAGGCGGAAGCCTATTCCCCGCTCAGCCTGAACGGTGACATTCCCATCATCATGCTTACCTCGCGGGGGAGCGAGTCAGATCGAATTCTGGGCTTTGAGGTCGGGATTGATGATTATGTTGTCAAGCCGTTCAGCCCCCGCGAACTCGTCCACCGCGTCAAGGCCGTGCTGCGCCGTGCTGCCCCGCTGGAAGCCAATCCCGCCGAGACGACCGACAAGCCGCTGAACTTCCCCACGATGACGATTGATGCCCTGCGCCGCCTGGTCAGTGTACGCGAACAGCCTGTAACACTGACCGCGAAGGAATTTGACCTGCTGTGGCTGATGGCGCGCCACCCGCAGCAGGTGTTCACGCGGGAGCAGCTTCTCAACAAAGTGTGGGGCTATGAATTCTATGGCGACGAAAGCACCGTGACCGTGCATATCCGCCGCCTGCGTGAGAAAATTGAGCCTGACCCTGCCAATCCGACTTACGTCCAGACCGTCTGGGGAGTAGGCTACAAGTTTGAACCTGCCTGAAATGCGTCCGCCGATGCGACAGGCGCTGAAGCCGCTGCTGCCTGTGAGCGGCCTCATCCTGAGTGTGCTGGTCGCCTATGTGGTCGCGATGCTGATCGTCGTCCCGCTGGTGATGCCGCCCATGCAGGATGTGATTCTGCTGTTCGTGTTCATGTCCAGCAGCGGCGGCCTGACGGTACTGCTGGCCTACCTGCTCTATCGACGCGGGATGACACGCTGGTTCACCAGCCTGCGCTGGACGCTGCTGGCGACCTGTGTCCTGAATGCGCTGGTCGTTTTCGTGAACGTGTGGCTCACTGCCCAGTTGATGTTCATCAGCCAGCACGACCTGATTCTGACCTCGGCGCTGCTGGTCTTCGGCGGCATCGTCTCGGTCATTGCGGTGTATTTCGTCTCCAGCACCCTGATCGAGCGGATTCATACCCTGGCGCTGGCCTTCCGGCGGCTTTCCGGTGGTGAACTGCATACCCGCCTCGGCATCGATGGCCGTGACGAACTGGCGCAGCTTGCGATTTCGTTCAACGAGATGGCCGACGCGCTGCAAACGATGGACAGGGAAAAACGCCAGCTTGAGCAGGCGCGGCGCGACCTGATCGCATGGGTGTCTCACGATCTCCGTACCCCTCTGGCGACGATCCGCGCTATGAACGAGGCGATTCTGGATGGCGTTGCCAGTGATCCGCAGACGGTCACACGCTATCTGGAAAACACGCAGAAGGAAGTCCAGCATCTCAGCCATCTGATTGAAGACCTGTTTGAGCTGACGCAGTTGGAAACCGGTCACCTCACGCTGGCGAAGCAGAAGGCATCCCTGCGCGACCTGATTTCCGATACGCTGGGCAGCCTGACCGCCCAGGCCGAAGCGAACGGTGTCCTGCTGACCGGGCAGGTGGCCGATGGGGTGGATGTGCTGGAGATCGCGCCGGACAAGATTCAGCGAGTGCTGTATAACCTGCTGGATAATGCCCTGAGGCACACGCCTCCCGCTGGGAAGATCATGCTTTCCGCGCAGCGCTGTCCGTCAGGCGGCGTCGAGATCAGCATCCACAACACCGGGTCATCCATCGCACCGCACGATCTGCCGCATATCTTCGAGCGCTTCTACCGGGGCGAACCTTCACGAGCGCGGAGCGAAAGCGGCCAACGCGGAACCGGTTTGGGGTTGGCGATTGTGCGCGGGCTGGTAGAAGCACACGGGGGCACAATCAGCGTGGAAAGTACGCCCGAAACCGGGACGACCTTCACCGTCGTGCTGCCGGGATGAATGGCAAAAAGCTTTTAACCACAGAGAACACGGAGAACACGGAGAGATGGTTGTCCAGTCTTAATTCTCGGTGAACTCTGTGCCTCTGTGGTTCAACATTCTTTCGCATTCATTGGACGACATATTCAGAGGCTACCCGAATAACCCCACACCTGTTGTGAGCATCAGCGCGGCGTTGGCGCTCAATACCCCGCCAAAGGCAATAGAGCCATACTTGATGAAGCGTGGCATCCATACCTGCATCCAGCGGTTGATCTTCGCCAGCGTTTCCGCGAAGTGCTGCCGATAAACCAGGGCGAACACCAGAAAGCCGAACAGCGGCAGGCTGAACACGGCGTTATAGAGCAGCAGCAGCGCCAACCCACCCACGACGCCCACATCCGCCTGCGCGATGCGTTCGATGGCGACGAAATAGGGCAGCGCGGTCGTCAGTTCATTGACCATCACCACCATGCCCAGTGCAAAGGTGTGAATGGGACGCAGTGAAAACGGCTTCTTTACTTCGGTGGTTTCCGCCGCTTGCGCCCGCATCCACAGGCCGAAGCCCAGAATCAGCAGCCCGACGACCAGTTGAACCCCGTACAGCGTCGTGTGGTTCAGGCTGGCGATAAAGTCTGCAAACAGCACCCGCGCCCCACCCAGAAGCAGCACACCGCCGAAATAGTTAACGGTCAGAATCCCGGCAATATAGCTCAGGATGCGAGCGGTGGGTTTGGGCGTGGTCAGCAGGTAAAACTGCGCCACGAACAGCGACGGATTCAGGCTGTCCGCAACCGCGATACCGATCAGCGCGACAATCAATGAAAGGCTCATAGGCAATCTCTCATTACTCCACCACCGACAGGCGCAGCAGTTCATCCACAATCTGCTGCCGCTCCAGCGCGGCGGGCGCATCCGGGAAAATCAGCCGCTCCGTCCAGTAGGAGTCGGCGGCCTGGCGCAGAATCGTGGCACGGGCGGGCGGCAGTCCATCGGCGAGCAGACGTTCATGCCAGCGCTGGAAATCCTCACGGATCATCGTCATCAGCGCCGGGTTGTGTGCCACATCTCCCATTAGCATCATCGTAAGTTCCAGCGGCAGCGGTTCTTCCTCGAAGGTGGCGCGGATGTAGGCACGGATGAGGCGACCCGGCGCGGGTGGTTCAGCTTCATAATAGTGCTGCACCCGCCCCTCAAAATCGCTGAACAACTGGCGCAGCAGCGCCTCGATCAGCGCATTTTTGGAGGGGAAATGATGCAGCAGACCGCCTTTGCTTACACCCGCTTCCTTCGCCACCACATCGAGAGTCAGTCCATTGGAGCCGTGTTCGCGCATCTGGTGGAGCGCAGCAGCGAGCAGGCGTTCGCGTGTCTGGGCAGGTTGTCGTAGGGTCATCCTCTTTCCTAAAAACCGTCTGGACGGTTGGTTAGTCAAGCATAAGATACCGTCCAGACGGTCGGCAAGTCAAGTGAGAATTTGCTGAGGTAAAACGCCTTATAAGTAGGAACAAAGCAAGCTGAGAAACACTTCTGTGGCTCTCTTTGTAGATTTCAAGTTTAACCAGGCTCTACAAATGGCAGTAACGGTTCTAAAATTTGCGGCAGTTGATTCTGATAAGACAGGTTCAAATACTCACGTGCGCGAGTCATGGCTGTAAAAATACGACGGCGTGTTGCAGCAATCTCCTCGTCCCCTGAAATGGTTGCATGTGTTTCAACAAGTGTATGTAGATGTGGAACAAATACAGCCCTAAACTCCAACCCCTTCATCTTTTCAAAAGTTTCAACATAGCAACCCTTATTCCTTAGATATGCCCAATGTTTGACGATGCGCTTGCTATGACAAAGAATCGCAATTTGCCCACCTGGTATTCCTGCTGACAGATATTGGCTTACTATGCGATCAATAAAAGCAACTTCGTTTTCCGCATCATGAACCTTCTTCAAGCAAGGTTTTGAACCAGAAGTAAGCTCAAGAGAATCCAGATTGGGTTGAGTTGCGTCTTCTGCACTCTTCAGAATTGTGTCGGCATCAACCAAGCTGTAGGCTGCCTGGGTGATTTCTCTCGTACAGCGGAATGGGGTGCGTAGAACACGAGTGCGTCCAACAACACTCACGCCTTTCTCACTCCAAGAGAAATACCGAAACAGGCTTTGTGTAGGATCATCACAGATAAAAAGCAGACCATCTGGTTTGAGTAGCAACTTTACAACTTTTATCCATGATGGAGCGAAATCCTGGGCCTCATCAATAAGGATAGCATCATAAAGTCCTGTCATATGATGATGTGGTTTTGTTAATGTTTCGGTTGCGATGTAGGGTACATCATCCCAATCAGCATATGCCATTGGCTTAGTCGTAGACGTTTTTGTTTGATAGAGGCGGTACTTGTCAAAAATCTGGTTGATACTTTCCCGCTTTGCTGCTGTAAGACCTTTACCGCGCCCTCTTCGTTGCGAGTTAAGATAAGCTTCAGCTTCGAAAAGGCCAACGTCTTTGCGCCATCTCATCTCTTCGGCAACAAAGTCGACAGATAAGCCAAGCTTATGAATGTCTTCAACTGCATGAGTCTGAAGCCAATCCTCAAGCTTATTCGGACTGCTCCATTGCTTCCCGATTGCATCAGCACAGAGTTTATGAAAATTAGTTACGACAATTTGGTTGTTTGAAATTCTTGAACGCAGATCGGCAGCCAAGTCCTTGTTAAAGGTCAGCACACATATTCGAGCATTGGGATATTGTTCGGCTAAGTATAGGGCGCGTCTTACTAACACCAGTGATTTTCCACTGCCTGCAACCCCACGCACCAATCTTACCGAAACATTATTGACAGCTGCTTCTGCGTCTTCACTCATAAAGTCGTCGCCAAGCAAGGAGAGTGTTTGTTTCTGAGGAACGCGAAAACTTTCTTTTGTAAGACTTTCCTGTGTAAGTGTCAACTCACCTCGGTCAATTCCTTCTTGATCGGTGACAATAATGCTTGGATCAAGTACCCCACGAATTGTATTTAATACTGAGTTTGAAAGAGATTGTTCAAGGCGAAACCTCCAAGGAAGGCTGATCAAGCATTTTTCAAACGTAGCAGCGTCAATTAGTGACTCTTTTCCCAAAACCACTCCTCTAGGCCAGATACCACTCCTCTCCAACTTTTCGATGATTCGATTGTGAATATTTGGCAAAATAACGATAGGTTGCCAGGGAAATTTAAGGGTAATCTTTTGCTGACGACGGTGCTTAAGTTCTGCACGTGTCTCAAATTTGTCGGCTAAGAGGTGGGCATAATGCTTTGCTGTACGAACAGGATTTTCTTTTTCTTCCTGAACGCCATCTTTGCGTATGATAATTGTTTTGTCTTGGTCTGCGCTCACAATGTTGATCCAATCTTTAACCTCAGCAACAATTACGCCATATTGGGCGCACACAACAACAAAATCGGGTTCCCAACTTCTTCCTCTTTCATCAAAGAGTTGAGGCTCTCTTTTAAAGAAATACTGCGTATGCTGTTGGCGTGTTATCTGCTGTAGAAGATTCTCCACCAGCTTCTCGCCGTAAGTTTGTTTTTCACTCAGTGGAACGTCATTCATCTTTGTAAACTCCTAATGTTTAAGCAACTCTTATAGTATATTCGGTTGTTGAATGTTTTATCACAAAACATTGAGCCTTTTGGAAATTTTTCGTTTCTTACATAATTGCCAAAAAAGAGTTGCAATATAAAATTATTACATTACGGCAGAGGCAATTGAAGAAGCATCGGTCCATAATGTCCGATGCTTCATCTCAATAAAGTGCAAATTTAGGCTAAGGTAAACTCTTGCTCTAAAATGAGGCCTTAATCCTAGAGTGCGGCGGTCTTAACCTTGCCCCTCGACCCACCCCAGGCTGACGCGCCCGCGTTCCTTCTCGACCTGCAAAATCTCCACCTGAAGCACATCGCCCACGCTGATCTGCGTCCCGCGTGGGATTTGTGTGCGGTGCAGCAGCCCATCCTGCTTGACGCCAATGTCCACGAACACGCCGAAATCGACTACGTTACGGGCAGTGCCGCTCAACTGCATCCCGGTGTGCAGGTCGTCCATCGACAGCACATCACTGCGCAGCAGCGGTGCGGGCAGGTCTTCACGCGGGTCGCGCCCCGGCCTCACGAGCTGTTCCAGAATATCGTTGAGTGTAGGAACGCCCGTGCCCAGTTCTTCCGCCAGCGCCGTCACCGTCTGCTTGAGCGGCTTGAGCGCAGCCTCGCGTTCGTGCGGCGGAGTCTTCAGCGACAATCCCGCCCTCTTCAACACCGCTTCCGCGATTTTGTAGCTTTCGGGATGAATCGCGCTGGCGTCCAGCGGATTATCCCCCTCGCGCACACGAAGGAACCCCGCCGCCTGCTCGAAGGCTTTTGGCCCCAACCCGGTTACTTTCTGCAGATCGCGGCGGCTCCTGAACGTGCCGTGTTCGTCCCGGTGGATGACGATGCGCTCCGCCAGCTTTGGCCCAATCCCGGCCACATGCGTCAGCAGCGCGGCGGAAGCGGTGTTCACATCGACCCCGACGCGATTCACCACACTTTCGACAACGCCATCCAGCGCGGAAGAAAGCTGCTTCTGATCGACATCGTGCTGATACATGCCAACGCCGATGGATTTCGGGTCGATCTTGACCAATTCGGCCAGCGGATCCTGCACACGTCGAGCGATGGAAGCCGCCCCGCGCAGCGTCACATCCAGATCGGGCAGTTCGGCTTTCGCCAGTGGGCTGGCGCTGTAGACGCTGGCGCCTGCCTCATTGACCATCAGATAGCGCACATTCTCCATATTGCGCGTCAGCTCGGCGGCAAGCTGTTCGCTTTCGCGGGAGGCGGTGCCGTTGCCGATGGCGATCAGCGTGACGTGATGCTTATTCGCCAGCAGTGCCAGCGTCCTGAGCGCCGCGTCCCACTGGCGCTGTGGCTCATGCGGATAGATGGTCGCCGTGTCCAGCAGCTTTCCCGTCGGGTCGATCACCGCCACCTTGCACCCGGTGCGGAAACCGGGGTCGATGCCCAGAATGGTATGCCCGGCCAGCGGCGGCTGCGTGAGCAACCCGCGCAGGTTCGCGGCAAACACCTGAATCGCGTGCAGTTCGGCCTTTTCGGTCAGTGCCCGCCGCACATCACGCTCAATGGCGGGGAGAAGCAAGCGCTGTGCGCCGTCGTGAATAGCGGCTTCAAGCTGAGCCGCCAAAGCCGAGGCGCGGTCAGGCCGGAACACGCTGTGGATGACGTTCAGCCAGTCGCGCTCCGCGATGTCGATGCGCACACGCAGCACCTTTTCCGCCTCGCCCCGGTTGAGCGCCAGAATTTGATGCGGCTGTAAACGATCAACCCGCGTTTCGAATTCGTAGTAGGTCTGGTAAACCGCTTTGGGATCGTCCGCGTCCTTCGCTTTTTCGGCCTTCGCCAGCCCCCACTTGAGCGCCTTCTGCCGCACCTCGCCGCGCACCGTCGGGTGATCGCTGATGGCCTCGGCCACGATGTCCTGCGCCCCGGCCAGGGCTTCTTCGATGCTCGTCACCTGCTCATTGAGGAACTGCGCCGCGATCTGCTCCAGCGTTTGTTTGCCGCGCGGCTGCGACAGGATGAGAGCGGCCAGCGGCTGCAAGCCCTTCTCGCGGGCGATGCTGGCGCGGGTGGCGCGCTTCGGCCTGTAGGGCTGATACAGGTCTTCCAGAGTGGTCAGCGTGTCGGCGGCGTTGAGCTGCTGCCGCAGATCGTCGGTCAGCCTGCCCTGTTCGTCGATGCTGGCGAGGATGGCCTCGCGGCGTTTATCGAGCGTCCGAAGCCGTTCCAGCGCGTCCGCAATGTGGCGCAGTTGATCTTCGTCCAGGCTGCCGGTGGCTTCCTTGCGGTAGCGGGCGATGAAGGGCAGGGTATTGCCCGCGTCCAGCAGGTCGATAGTGGCGGCTACCTGTGCCGAGCGCACGTTCAGATCTGCCGCGATGGTCTGGTCATAACGTTTTTCAGTAGTCATAGGTCAGAAGCAATCTCAGAAAAAGGTCGCCAATAGAACAAAAATATCAGACTCGGCGGCAGGGGTCAATCATGTCTCCCAGCCAGTTCCCCCACATATGGCGGATAACGACCTGTTCTTTGTGGTGATGGAATAACCAGTGAACCGGATATGATGGATAAGTTATCCAGGTTTCAAGCATGGTCGAGGAAAACATGAGAGGTCTGTATGAGTATTAATTCCCAGGTTGAACGACCGCCCGTGAACGAGACAGCACGGATTGAGGCTTTAAGCGACGGCATCATCGCCATTGTGATCACACTGCTGGCATTTGAGATCGGCGTACCAAACCCGGAACTGCTGAGCGACGCGGGCTTATTTCAGGCGCTCGTCGCGCAGTGGCCCACCTATTTTGCCTTCCTGCTCAGCTTCACCATTATCGGCATTATGTGGTCGAACCATCATACCCTGTTCAAGATCATCGCCCGCGCGAACCCGACGTTCGTACTGCTGAACGGTCTGCTGATGATGACAATCACACTGGTTCCGTTTGCAACGCTGCTGCTGGCGGAGTATCTCCAGCATCCCGACCGGCGCATCGCGGCCTTTCTCTACAGCACGGTTGTGTTTCTGACCGCGGTCAGTTTTCAGATTCTATGGCGCTACGCCAGCCACAACAACCGCCTGCTGGATGTAAACGCAAACCCCGCACTGGTGGCGGGGTTCGGGCAGCAGTATCGCTATGGGCCGTTTTACTATCTGGCGACGATGATCTTCGCGCTGATCAATGTGCCGCTGTGTTTAGGGTTTCATGTGCTGCTGGCGGTGTTCTTTGCGGTGCCGGGGCTGGTGCGGAACCCGCAGTCGGCTCAGCAGGGTGAGCAGATTGCGTCCGAATCCACACGTCCGTCCGATAAATAAGCCGTAGCCGGCTGCAACGGCTGGTCGTTGCTTTCAAGGTGAGGCAGGCCAGCAAGCGTCTGCATCCACGCGCCCAGGTGTATCATGCCTGCGCCCGCCCGGTAGATCAGCGGTCGGAGTGCCAGACGGCTGCCTTTGGCTTTCAGCACCATGCGAACAGTGCGGTGATGCTTCACTTCCGCGTGGATGTCGCGGATGTGGCGCTTCGTGGCTTCATACAGGTAATAATCGTTCATTTGGCGCCCTCCTCGGCGGTACGGCGTTCGTTTTCGAGAATAGTCTGTTTGCGGTCGATCCCCAGCGCGTAACCTCCCAGGCTGCCATCCTCGCGGATGACGCGGTGGCAGGGGATGATGAGCGGTACGGGGTTTCGGGCACAGGCGTTCGCCACGGCGCGCACGGCTTTCGGGTTGCCAATGGCCTCCGCGATGTCGGTGTAGGACTGCGTCGTGCCGTAAGGAATGGTCATCAGCGCGTGCCATACCTGCTGCTGAAACGCGGTAGCCCGAATGTCCAGCGGCAGATCAAGATGCGGATGTCGGCCTGCCAGATGCGCCACAATCTGCGTCACCCAATCGGCCATGTCGGAGTCCTCATCGGCGCGGACGAACTCAGCATTGGAGAATTCCTTCACCAGCAGCGCTTCAATCATCTCGTCGTCGTTGCGCAGCGTTACCCGGCAGATGCCGCGTTCGGTGGCCGCAACCAGCAGCCGCCCTAAGGCGGTATCCGCGATGGTATAGCGGATGGTCTTTTCGGCAGCGCCCCGGCGATATTCCCCCGGTGTCATGCCCAGCCCGGTGTGTTCATAGACGCGGCTGCTGGCGTTGTAGCCCGCGTCATAGATGGCGGCGGTCACGCTGGAGCATTCCTTGAGCGACTGCTTCAGCCGTTCCAGCCGCACCGCTTCACCATACTGGCGCGGGCTGACGCCCATCACGCGCTTGAAGACTCGCTGCAAATGAAACGGGCTGACGTGCATAGCTGCGCCCAGCATATCCAGCGTAATCGTCTCGTCCAGATGCTCCTCGATGTAACGCGCTACTGACTGCGCCAGCGCCGCATGTGCATCCACTTCCAGCGGGCGACAGCGCTTGCAGGCGCGGAACCCGGCGGCCTCGGCTTCCTGCGGTGTCTCGAAAAAGCGGACGTTCTCGCGTTTGGGGGTACGTGCCTTGCAGGAAGGGCGGCAGTACACGCCCGTCGTGCGGACGGCGGTATAGAACGCGCCGTCGTACTGGCCGTCGCGCATCAGCACTGCCTGCCAGCGTCCGTCGTCGTTGAGTTCCGCGTTCGCCAGTGGGGGCATGGGATTGGTCATCACGTTCATCTCCGCCATCTCGATCATCGTTCCGCCTCCGTTCCTGCTTCGATACTGTCATGATAGAACATCTGGCATAGAGACACTATCAAAATCTTGCGCGGTAATTCGGTGCGCTTCGCCCGCAGCGCAGGGCAAACGCATCCAATTTCGCGGTAAACAAAAAAGATCATTACGAACCACAAAGGCGCAAAGATCACAAAAATTTTTGCCATTCGCTTCGTGTCCTTCGTGCCTTCGTGGTTCAAAACAGTTCTTGATGTTGTCCTCGTATTTTGATGCAGTCGGCCTGTCTGTCCATCACAACCCGATATAGGAATAATGTCTCAATTTTAAATTTACGATCTTAATTCTTTTACAAGGGAAGCCGCTTTTATAATGCGTGGAGTGCAAGGCGGTTGGCCGATGTTTGGGGCGCATTGCCTGAGAGGAAGACGTGATGTACTCGTCCAGCATTACACAGCTCAACCAGCGTGGCTTCCAGCTTCAGCGCAAAGGCGATTTTGACGGCGCCAAGCAGGCCTATGTCGCGGCACTCGTACAGTCGCCCACCGACACCGCCCTGTACAACAATGTGGCGAAGGTGTGCTACCTCAAAGGCGACCCCGAAGCGATTGTGTTTTCCATGCGTGCACTGCATCTGGCCGTGAATCAGGCAGCAGATCAACAGCGCAGATCGCGCCAGACCCTCTCGCACGAAAAGCTGCTCCGGACTGCACCGGAACTGCTTGGCGCACTGGCTCATGCCGCGATTGATCTTAATCCCCGTCTTGCCAAATCACCCGCGCATCAGACCTACATCGCCCGTTATCACCGTTCGCTGCAGGGGCATTCGTGGCTGCGGCTGTGGAAGAATGTTGGCGCGGTGGAACAGCAGGCCATCGAACGGCGCTATCAGCAGGCCGGGTTGCACTTCGCGCTGGACAACCTGTGCTGGTCGCAGCTTCACAGCCAGAACACCCGCGCCCTCTATGTCAAGGTCACGCAGTTCAACTTCGACTCACTACGGCAGTTCAGGTTTGTCTGACCTTCGATCTTCCTATTTTCAGCAGACCTACAGACAAGTCCAAGAATTTGAACCACGAAGATCACAAAGATTTAGCCTAGTTCAAAATCCTGGCGTAGGCGATGTATCGCACGGCGTCCTGGCGGTTCAGACAATTTCGACTGGCACGAACTGTGCTGTAACGCTAAGCTCTCGGCAGCGTTGAATGAGATGAATCCGATGGTGCCTTGAAGCAGTTTACAGCGGCATGGGAAGTGCTGGTGCAGGCCTTCTCCGATTGGTGGTATAACTGGCTGATCTTCCTCGCGGCCAACACACTCTGGATTTTCGGCACGGCGTCGTTTCTGTTCGCGCCGCCCGCGCTGTTCGGCCTGTTCTATGTGGCGAACGAAGCGGTGCATAAGCGCGGTGTCGATTTGGCTGACTTCTTCCGGGGCGCGCGGCGCTACTTCCGCAAAAGCTGGCAGTGGGGCTTGCTCAACCTGATCGCCGCCTTCCTCGTCTGGACGAACATCAACTTCTACCTACAATTTGTCGCCCTGTGGTCCGCGGCGCTGCTCACGATCACCCTGTTTCTGGCGGTCGTGTGGATCATCGTGCAGGCCTATACCATCCCCTACCTGCTGGAACAGGACGTGAAGAAAGTCCGCGTCGCGCTGCGGAACGGCCTTTATACCATGCTCGCCAGTCCGCTCTATACGCTGGTGCTGTCCTTCGCCGTATTCCTGATCGTCCGGCTGTGCGCGTGGCAGCCGGCGCTGATGCTGGCGGGAGGGCCAGTGTTGGTGGCGCTGATTGCGACCCATGCGGTGCGTGAACGGGTGGAGACGTTCGGCCTGCGCGGAGGGATGAACAGCAGCGGCGGTGAACCACACACGTAAGTACGAAAGAACTTCTGAACCACGAAGGCACGAAGATCACAAAGAGTTCGATTGGTTCAAAACCCTGGCGTAGGCGATGTATCGCACGGCGTCCTGGCGGTTCAGTTTCTAAAATTACCCACCGAAGCTCACGCGCGCACATGAACGCCGCACGATCAGTTCCGGCGCGACGATGATGCTCTGCCCGGTATCGACAGGCTCCGTCTCCCGCACCAGGCACAGCAGCAGATCAATTGCCGCCGTCGCCATATCGCCTACTGGCTGGCGAATCGTGGTCAGCGGAGGATAGCTGTAGCGGCCTTCCTCGATGTCGTCGATGCCGATGACCGACACCGCTTCCGGCACACGCCAGCCCGCCTGCCATGCCCCTGCCACTGCCCCAAGCGCCTGCAAATCCGACGTACACAGCACCGCCGTTGGGGGATGCGGCAGCGTGAGCAGGCGTTGAATGCTGGTGATTGCACCCGCACGGGTATAGGGCGTAGGCTGGAGGTAATCCTCGTGCCAGTCCAGGGTTTTGGCGTGGATAATGCCCTGGAAAGCACTCAGACGCGCCTGTGTCCCGGCATGACCAACATCGCCGATAAACCCGATGCGGCGGTGGCCGAGGTCGGTCAGATAATCCAGCGCGAGACCGATGCCCTGGGCTTCGTCGATATTCACACGCGGTGTGGGCGAATTCGGCCCACAGGCAACCGCGACATAAGGAGTGCCGCGCTTGTTCAGGTCATCGAAGATTTCCTGGTCGCCGGGCATATCGCCGATGATGAGCAGCCCGTCGAACCAGTGCTGCATGAAACGAAGCTGCCGCTGCACGGTGAGCAGGTCATACTCGGCATGTCCCATCAGCAGTTCGATGCCCATCGCATGAGCAATTCGCTGCGCCTCCCGCGCCATCAGGCTCAGGAAGGGATCGTTGATGTCGCGGATGATCGCGCCGATCAGACCAGTCTGCTGGGTGCGCAGGGCAGAGGCGACCGGGTTCAGTTGATAGCCCAGACGATCTGCCACTTCAAGGACGTGCTTCTGCGTCGCCTCGCTGATCTTGACCCCGCTGCGGCGGTTCAGCACACGCGAAACCGTCCCGGCAGAAACGCCAGCAGCACGGGCGACATCGGCAATCGTCACGGGTTTATAGGTGCTCATGGAGTGTCCGTTATTCGTTAAATCGTTTTCCATTATAGGGGGCAGGGGAAAAGAGGGTCAAGCACAAGGTAAACAATCGTTAAGCGTGAATCGTTGTAGACGTTGCCCGAACAAAAAATGATGAGCCTGCTTTAAGGGAGAAAAACTTGACAGCCGATGAAATTGAGGCTAATCTTGAACTCATGCAAACGATTGCATAAGCCTTTTTAAAAAAGTCGCGCACAGGTTGCGCACTGCCTAAACTATGCTTACAATTGAAAAGTACTTTGACGCCCTCTACAACACACTCACAACACTCTCTACAACCCACCTCGACGCAGCCACCGGGATTCTCGATCAGGCTTACCAGGTCGACGCGACAATCTTCGTGATCGGCAATGGACAGAGCGCCGCCACAGCCAGTGCGTTCGCGCTCGACCTGACGAAGCAAACCGCATCAACCCACCGTCGGCGCTTCCGTACCCTGGCACTGACGGACAATGTCGCAGCCCTGACGGCCTGGGCGAATGACGTGCGCTACGACTCCGTTTTCACTGAACAACTTCGCGCCCTCATGCGCCCTGGTGACGTCATCGTCGCGGTGAGCGTCAGCGGGAATTCACCCAACGTGATCGACGCCTGTGGCTGGGCGCGAGAGAACGGCGGCAAAGTGATCGGTCTGGCCGGGTTCGAGGGCGGCAAACTGCGCGAGGTGAGCAATGTCTGCCTCGTCTTCAAAAGCCAGGACTTCGGCCATGTGGAGACGGCACACGTCGCGGTGATGCACTATTGGGTGGATGTCTTCCGGGAACGCCTGGCAGGGTAAATGATGGAGAAGCGATTCGCGTTGGGGTTGGATTTCGGCGGCACCAAGCTGGCGGCAGGGGTGATTGACCTGAGCGAACCGTGCCTGGTGGATTCCGCCTTTCGTTCCACACGCCGCAGTGAGGGCGCGGAAGGCGCGGTCGTGGACATGATCGACCTTGCCAGCGGCTTGCAGCATATCGACTCCATCGACCGCATCGGCATCTGCTACGGCGGCTATGCGGCCAATAACCGCGTGCTGAAATCGCTCCACGTCCCTGGTTGGGATGCGTTTCCGCTGGGCGAACGCCTGCAAGACCACTTCGGGTCGCTGCCTGTCTATCTTGCCAACGACGCCAACGCGGTCGGCCTGGGCGAATATCGCTTCGGCGCGGGGCGGGGTGCGCGCTCCATGATGTTCATCACCGTCAGCACCGGCGTAGGCGGCGGCGTCATTCTGGACGGTCACTTATGGGAAGGCGAACATGGCCTTTCCGGTGAGATCGGCCATACCCGCGTGGTGAACGAAGGCGCACTGAAGTGTGACTGTGGGCGCTACGGCTGTGTGGAGACGGTCTGCTCTGGCCCGTCGATGGCAGGGCGGGCACGGACGCTGCTGGCAGAAAAACCGGAAGTGCCGAGCCTGCTGCGCGACACCCCCAACTTTACCGCCCGCGAGGTCGATCAGTGCGCAGCGCAGGGCGATTCTATCGCGGTGCAGGTGGTGAAGGAAAGCGCGGGCTATCTGGGTGTCGCCATCGGCAACGCCATCCAGTTGTTCGACCTGGACTGCGTGGTGATTGGCGGCGGCGTGTCACGGTCTGGGGCGCTGTGGTGGGAGACGCTGCGGGCGTCGGTGGAAGCTTCCACGCTTCCCTGGCGGCCTCCGGTAGCGATTAAGCCCTCCGCGCTGGGGACTCATGAAGGCATCTGGGGCGCGGTTGCCCTTTTGCCGCAGGACTAAAAAATTTTCGGGTGGTCAGGCTGGAACGTAACCCAAAGGCGTTTCCCCGGACACCGTTACTCAAACATCGACGATGCAGGTGTGGGGATAAGGAGGCTTTATCGAGTGTAGATGGAGAGGATGACTGCAAGAGGCTGTCGCGGCCTCAACCAATTATCCGTAAGCGAATCCGTACCGACAGACAAGGAGAAACCCTATTATGAACCTTTCTTTGCGTAAAACCACTTTGATTGCACTGCTGCTCGTCCTGCTGGCAACCCTCATCATCGTCCCCGTCAGTGCTCAGGACGGCGGCGTGGATGTCGGCGTTGAACTCAACAGCGAAGTTTCCGGCGATGTCGAATTCTGGCACTTCTGGGGTTCGCCCGTCCGCCGCAACGCCATCCGCCGCGTGGTCGCGCTCTGCCAGCAGGCGCTCCCCAACGTGACCATCACCGAAGTCTTTAAGCCCTTCGGCGAAATCTGGACGGCCAACACCGCCGCTGTCGCCGCCGGGTCGGGCATGCCAGACGTGATCGTGTCTGATCGCGGTCAGCTCCCGCGCGAATCGGCAGACGGCATTTACCAGAGCCTCCAGGAATTTATTGACCGTGACGGCATCAGCGCGGATCGCTTCTACCCCTTCACCTGGGAACAGGCGCAGTATGAAGGCGAAGTCTATGGCATCCCGTTTGAGACGGACGTGCGTGTGCTGTTCTACAACAAGACGCTGTTTGAAGCCGCTGGCCTCGACCCCAACGACCCGCCCGACACCTGGGAAGAAGTGGCCGCCGCTGACGAAGCGTTGCGCCTCATCAGCGAAAGTGGCGAAATCGAACGCATCGGCTTCTACCCGCTGGAAGGCCCCGGCATCGACATCTGGGCGCTGACCAACGGTGTGCAGTGGGTGAACGACGATGGCACCGTCAACGTCAATCAGCCTGCGGTGGTGGAAACCTACGAATGGATCCAGAGCTTCATCGAGGACTACGGCGGCTTCGACACCGTGCAGGAATTCCGCGCCACCTTTGGCCCGCCCCCGAACGACGGCTTCATGAGTGGCCGCGTGGCGATGAAGGTCGATATCGCGGGTTATATGTCGCAGTTGAACTTCTACCGTCCGCGTATCGTTGTGGAAGAAGGCGGCGACCCGGTTGAATTCCAGTGGGGCATCGCGCCCATGCCGTACAACACGACCCAGACCTCCTGGAGCGGCGGCTTCACCATGTCCATCCCCAACGGTGTGGAAAATCCCGAAACCTCCTGGGAAGTGCTGAAGTGCCTGACCAGCCCGGCGGCGCAGGCCTCCTGGGCGCGCGACACCTATGCCACCCCGTCTGACCGGGAAGCGGCCAACGACCCGATTCTGCTGTCTGACCCCAACTGGCAGTTCATTACCCAGGCGATGGAAACCAGCAGCACCAGCACCTTCGTCCCGGCCTACCCGAACTACTTTGAGCAGCTGAACCAGCGCAACGAAGCGATCTGGCGCGGTGAACTCGACCCGGCGACGGCGCTGGAAGAAGCGCAGGCCGCCATTGAGGACACCATCAGCCAGAATCAGTAAGGGCTGTTACGCCCTCAACCCATGCGAACCTGTTCGCCTCTTCTCCCGTCGCATCGCCTGTCGTGATGCTTTGAGAGCAGCGGAAACAAAGTCGTCTGATGTAGGGGCGAGGCATGCTGCGCCCCTACGGGAAATGAGACGATCTTGAAAGCCTTCGTTTCCACCCGCCAGATCGTGGCACGTTCTTCGTGGCGATCTGTAGCCAGGAGTTTTGACAATGGCAGAGTCCGCACAATCCCAGGATGTCGTACAGCGACGACCCCAATCCGCCGCCCGGACTGGACTGCGCTTGAATAATTCGACCCGCGAGGCGGTTAATGGCTGGCTGTTCGTCATGCCCTGGGTGATCGGCTTCGCCCTTTTTACAGCAATCCCGATGGTGTTTTCGTTCTATACCAGCTTCACCAACTATAACCTCATTCGCTCCCCGCAGTGGGTGGGCACGCGCCATTACGAAAACATCTTTACAAATGACCCTTATTTCTGGAAGTCGCTGGAAAATACCTTCTGGATGGTGGGCATCCGCGTCCCCATCGTCATGACGCTGGCGCTGGCAATCGCCATCCTTTTAAATACGAAAATTCCCTACGAGCGCGTCTTCCGCACGATTGTCTATCTCCCCAATGTGCTGGCGGGCGCGGCGGCGGTCTATTTATGGCAGTGGATTCTTTCCCCTACCGGGCTGCTGAACCAGGCGCTGGAAGGGGTGGGCATTGATGGCCCGTCGTGGTTTACCAACCCAAACTGGACGAAACCCGCGCTGGTGGTGATGGGTCTGTGGTGGATCGGCGGCAACATCATCATCTATCTGGCGGCGATTAAGGGTGTACCGCAAACCCTTTACGAAGCAGCCTCGATTGACGGTGCATCGCCCTGGCACAAGCTGCGCTATATCACGCTGCCGATGATCTCGCCCACCATTTTCTTCCAGGTCATCACCAGCATCATCGGCACGTTCCAGATTTTCACCACCGCCTACATCATCATCACCACCGGCGGCCTTAGCCCGGCGGAAGGTGGGCCGGGGCGTTCGCTGCTGTTCTACGTGATTTACCTCTACAACCGCGCCTTCGGCAAGGTCGGCTCCTCACGCGGGTTCGACATGGGCTATGCCTCTGCCCTGGCGTGGATTCTGTTCGTCATCATCCTGGCGATTACGCTCTTCCAACTGTGGCTGTCGAAGCGCTGGGTCTATTATGAAAGCGGGGAGGGCGGTTAATCATGGCTGCGACAACGGTTGAAGCCGTCAACAAAATCGAGCGCGGCGGCGGGTGGAGCCGCTTTACGCAGGAGCGACGGCCTGGGATGCTGGTGGCGAAGCTGGCGGCGTTTCTGCTGATGTGCTTTATCGCGTTCCTGTTTCTGGTGCCGCTGGTGTGGATGATCTCCACCTCCTTAAAGACACCCCAGGATTTGCAGAACCCCAGCTTTATCCCGAACCCGATTGCCTGGGAGAACTACCGAGACGCCTTCAGCTTCGGCATGTGGGGGCGCTGGACGCTGAACACGGTGATTATCACCTTCTTCAGCGTGGTCGGCATGGTGTTTTCGACCTCGCTGGTGGCCTATTCCTTCGCGCGGCTGCGCTGGCCGGGGCGGGCGTTTCTGTTCAGCATTGTGCTGGCGACGATGATGCTGCCGGATGTGGTGACGTTCATCCCGCGCTTCATCATCTTTTCCGAACTGCCCGCGCCCAGGGTCAACTTTCCCCTGTTCGCGCTTGATGGCAACAATGCCAGTTGGGTCAACACCTTCCTGCCGCTGATTGTGCCGGACTTCCTGGCTGGCAGTGCCTTCAACATCTTCCTCATGCGCCAGTTTATGCGCGGTGTTCCGATGGAACTCTCGGAGGCTGCACGGATTGATGGCGCGTCGGAGTTCCGCATTTACTGGAATGTGGTGCTGCCGCTGTGCAAGCCCGCGCTGGCGACGATTGCCATCTTCACCTTCCAGAGTTCCTGGCAGGATTTCATGGGGCCGCTGCTCTACTTGCAGAGCGAACAGAACTACACGCTTCAAATCGGCCTTCGGACGTTCGAGTTCGCGGCGGGCGGTGCGCCCAACTGGAGCTGGATGATGGCCGGCAGCCTGATCGTGATGCTCCCGGTGCTGATCGTCTTCGTCCTGTTCCAGCAGTATTTCATCGAAGGCATTCAGATTTCGGGCATGGGCGGGCGATGATGCAAGCGGATCGTTATCGGTTTGTAGGGACACGGCATGCCGTGTCCTGATTAGAATTATTTTTAGGGGATACGCAGAGGCGGTCAAACGCCTCCCCTTTTTTGCCCGATGGTCTAAAAAAAATCTAAATACTACACCTACACACTTGTGAGATAATAAATCTATAATGATCAGATACGATCCAATTTACGGATCGGGATCAGGAATCACCAGCATGTCCAAGATCGTGTTCTATAACGCCAACAACGACGAAACAAAGGCCCCATCAATGCACTACAACTCAGAAAACAAAGCCCTCATCATCAAGGCGACGGCCTATACACTGAAATGTGCGGCAGATCGTCCTTACGTTTATCTGCGGGACTCGGCGGGCAATACGCTGGCTGAGTTGTTTGTGCTGTCCAGCATTCACACCCTGACCGGGCGGGATGACACGGTTCGGATTGGGGACTGGACGGTTCGTGCCGAAGGCGAAACGGTCGTGCTGGAACTTTCCACCGAAAGCTCGGTATGGAAGCGCAAGGTCTACCGCTTTCGCTGTGAAGAAGACCGCCTGACCTACGAGATCGACCTGGAAGGGAACGGGCAGATCACCGAAGCCGTGTACTTCGGCGGCTACTATTCCGGTCATGTGCGGTGGGGGTCGGGCTTTTTCTGGTCGGGGCATCAGTTTTTGCAGGGCTTTAACCCTGAGCCGACGGTCAAGGAAGAATACACCTTCGCGCCGTCCAGCGGTTCCGTGATTGATCTGTTCGGCGTTCCGCTGCCGGGTAAAGCCAGTTGGTTCTACACACCGCCGCCCTTCTGCTTCGGCTTCCAGACCAAATCCACCTGGCTGAGCATGGGCGTGGAAGCGAAACCGGGCGAGAACCGCTTCAGCGATTATCAGTATCGCGGCCAGCAGGAGGGCTTCTGCCTGTCGCTGGCGTATGAAGGCTATACCGCCGTTGACGGCACCTATACCATGCCCGCCATCGGCATCGACTTTGCCGCCGACGAGTATGAAGCGCTCAAAAGACACGTCGATTCGCTGCGCAAACAGGACTACGTCCCCACGACCTCGACGCGCTATCACCGTGTGTGGTGGTATGAGCCGATTTACTGCGGCTGGGGTTCACAGTGTTATATCGCCTCACTGGATAAAAGCCATGCACCCAGCCATGCCCGCCAGAACCTTTACGAAGGCTTCCTCAAGGCGCTGGAAGAACACGACGTGCAGCCCGGAATCGTGGTGCTGGACGACAAATGGCAGGCCACCTACGGCAACAATGACGCCGACCGCAACAAGTGGCCCGACATCGAAGGCTTTATCGCCGCGCAGCACAAGGCCGGTCGCAAGGTACTGCTGTGGCTGAAGGCGTGGGACCCCGAAGGGCTGCCCGCCGAGGAGTGCATTACCAACAAGATCGGCCTGCCGCTCTCGATTGACCCGACCAACCCGGCCTGTGAAGCCCGCCTGCGCGAGTCGGTGCGGCTGATGCTGTCGAAGGATGGGTATGATGCGGACGGCTTTAAGATCGATTTCACCGCCCGTATTTCATGCAGCCCCGGCTTGCAGATGCACGAGCCGCTGTGGGGGCTGGAACTGATGAAGCGCTATCTGGGCATCCTCTATGACGAGGCCAAGAAGGTCAAGCCCGACGCGCTGGTAATGGCGCATACGCCGCACCCGTACCTGGCCGATGTGGTTGATATGATCCGCCTGAACGACATCAACACCGATCATGACGTGAACCGCGCCATGACCCACCGTGCGAAGGTCGCCTCCATCGCCTGCCCGAATGCCATCATCGACACCGACAACTGGCCGATCACCAACAAGGCGGTCTGGCGCGATTACGTCCGTTTGCAGCCGGAACTGGGCGTGTCGTCGCTGTACTACGCCACGCATATCGACACGACGGGCGAAGCGCTGGACGCCGAGGACTACGCCCTGATTCGAGAAGTCTGGGCGGCGCACCGGGCGCGGATGAGTGCGGAAGAACAGATTCACGCCAACTGAGAAGTCTGGGCTGTAACATGCCCTTATCCCCTACTCCCGTCACTGCAATCAGAGCCAAGGGAGAAAGACTGGTTCTTAAGCCCCTCTACCTGAGGGAGAGGGGTTTGGGGTGAGGGCGACAAATCGTAACTGCGTAAGTCCTTTAACGAGAAGTTAGGGACGAAGGTGTTTACCAGAGGACGTTGTATGAAAAAGCTCGCGGTCATTCACACCACACCCGTTACCGTCGAAACCTTTAAAACGCTGGCGGCGGAAGCGCTGCCGGGCTATGAGGTCGTCAACTTCGTCGATGACTCCATATTGCCGCAGCTTCGTGAGAACGGTGGCGACGTAACCCAGGTGGAAGATCGCCTGCTGCATTATGCCCGCTTTGCTGAACAGGTCGGTGCGGACGTGATTCTGAGCGCCTGCTCGTCGGTGGGTGAAGTCGCCGCGAAGATGCGCCAGCAGGTGAGCGTCCCGGTGGTGCGGGTGGACGATGCGATGGCCGAGGAAGCGATTCAGCGCGGGCAGCGTGTCGGCGTGGTCGCGACGCTGGGGACGACCCTCGCGCCGACGCTGGCGCTGCTGCGCTCCAAAGCAGAGGCCAGCGGCAGGGATGTGACGTTTGAAGCGCGGGTGGTGGACAGCGCTTATCAAAAGCTGATTGCGGGCGACCGTGATGGTCACGACGCGATTCTGGCGGCGGCGCTGGAGGAAATGGCGAAGACCAACGACGTGATCGTGCTGGCGCAGGCCTCGATGGCGCGGGTGCTGCCCAATCTGCCGGAGCGCATTCAGGGCAAATTCCTGACCAGCCCGCGCCTTGCGATGGGACAGGTGAAAACAGCGCTGGGTTTGGTTTGAACCACAGAGACACAGAGAACGCAGAGATTACACGAAGCGAGTAGGGGCGGGTTTCAAACCCGCCCCTGCAACGCCAACCATCAAACACTCCTCTGTGTCGTTTGCGCCTTTGCGGTTAATTTGAACTTGTTTCAAAAATAGGCATTGTACGGGCGACGTGCGCGTCGCCCCTACCGCAAACCCGAATTTTGAAATTGGTTCTTCTTTTTCCTTTTAGTGAATTAATGGCTTATGGCTTTACTCGGCATCGACATCGGCACGACCCACTGCAAAGCAGGCGTGTTCGATGTGAATGGAAGCGCACCTTTGCGGGTAATTCGACTCGCCAGCCGTCCCACACCGACGCAGGCTATCCCTGACGGGCGTGTGGTGTTTGACCCCGAAGCGCTGTGGCAGGCCGCTGCCAGTGCGATTCGAGAAGTGGCAGATTCATCCGTCCAGACGGTGGGCGTGGCGAGTATGGCCGAAACGGGCGTGCTGCTCGACCGTAGAACTGGTCAGCCGCGTTCCCCTTTTCTCCCCTGGTTCGATCAGGCCGCCGCGCCGCAGGCCGAACGCCTCAGAACCGAGCATGACCCCCTCGCCCAGTTCGCCCGATCCGGCATCCGCGCCAGCTTTAAGTGCCCGGTGGCGAAACTGCTGTGGCTGCGCGACTCTGGTCTAGGCGATTTTGCCGGGGCAGTGTGGCTTTCCGCCGCTGATTATGTTATGTATCGCCTGACCGGGCGCTTCATCACCGCGCCGTCGCTGGCCGGGCGCACCTATGCCTATGACATCAGACGTCATGAATGGGACGCGGCCTGGCTTGATGCGCTCAATCTTCCTGCCGATCTGTTCCCGACGGTGCAGCACAGCGGAACCCCGGCGGGCGAAGTGCTGCCCAATGATCTGAACCTGCCCGAAGCTATTCCCGCGTCGGTCGCCGGGCACGATCATGTGTGCGCGGCGCTCGCTGTGGGGGCGGTCGCGCCCGGCATCGTGTTCGACTCGATGGGCACCGCCGAAACGCTGGTCGGCGCGTTGGAGCAGGTTGATCTCAGCACGAGCGCCTATGAGTCGGGGCTGTCCTACGGTTGCCATGTGCTCCCCCGAAGATATTACTGGATGGGCGGCATTTCGGCGTCGGGGGGTTCCGTCGAATGGCTGCGGCAGCTTTTGAGCGACCCGGCGCTGACCTATGAGCAGGTGAGCGCACTGGCCGAGTCGGTCGGGGACGAGCCGACCGGGATTCTGTATTATCCCTATCTGGCTGGCAGCGGCATCCCCCGCCCCAACGCAGCGGTACGCGCATCCTTCGTCGGCTTAGGCGCAAATCATGGGCGCGGGCATGTGCTGCGGGCGGCGCTGGAAGGCGTGTCCTACGAACTGGAAAGCATCCGCCGGGAGGCCGAACGCACGACCGGACACGCGATTGAGTCCATCATCGCGGTCGGCGGCGGAACGCGCAACCGGGCGTGGATGCAGATCAAAGCGGACATAACCAACTGCCGATTTGAGGTATACAATTTACCAGAGGCAACCCTGCTGGGCGCGGCGTTGTGCGCAGGGTCAGGCGCGAACCTGATCGACCCTGTGCCACCCATCGACGCCGATGCCTTTGAAGCCATCACGCCCGACGCTGGCAGGCACGCGCAGTACCGCCGCCTGTATGAAGACGGGTATCTGGCGCTCCAGCAGCCTTTAAACGACTATTTTCAGAACAGGAAGTCTGATGAAACGACCTGAAAACGTCCTGACCCTCAAACAAGCCCTGGCCGCAGCGGAACGAGTCGGCTGTGCGCTCGGTTCCTTCGCGCCGCGCTATACGCCGATGATCCAGCCCATCCTCAGCGGCGGGCAGAAGACCAACTCGCCGCTGATCGTGCAGATTTCGCAGAAGGAACTGGAACGCTACGGCGTCACCCCGGCGGAAGTGGCCGACGAATTCTATGCTCAACTCGCACAGCAGCAGATCACCATCCCGGTAGTGCTGCATCTCGACCATACGAAGGATATGGCCGTCATCGAAGCTGCCATCGAAGCCGGGTTTACCTCGGTGATGATCGACGCTTCGGAAAAGCCATTTGCGGAAAATGCCGCCATCAGCCGCGAGGTGTGCGATTATGCCCATGCACGCGGTGTATCGGTCGAGGCGGAACTGGGCATGATCGGCACGACCGATTTTGTGGAAACCGAACACGACGAGGAACTCTACACCGACCCCGACGAGGCCAAAACCTTTGTCGATCAGACGCTTGTCGATGCGTTGGCCGTGTCAGTTGGTACGGCGCATGGCGTCTACAACGTCCGCCAGCCGAAGATCGACTATGACCGCCTGACGGCTATCCGCGCCCGCACCCCAGTGCATCTGGTACTGCATGGCGGGTCGGGCGTCCCGGCAGAGATGATGGCAAAAGCCATTCAACTGCCCGGCGGCGGCGTAAGCAAGGTCAACATCGCCACCGACCTGGAACTGGCGCTGCTGGGGTCGCTGGGGCGGGAAGAACGCATGACCAACGCCGAATGCAAGGCACTTTCCGCTGATCAACGGATGACGGGACGGGCGGCGGTGGAAGCCGTCGTGATGGACAAAATCCGCAACTTCCTCTTCAGCGCGGATAAAGCGGATGCCTTCACCCAGGTGGTCGAGCGGCTGTAATTGGATGATGTTGTGATAGTTTCGACAAGAATCTGTGCCGTGCCTGTAGGGGCGAGGCATGCCTCGCCCCTACCCACAACACGAACGTCGTGCTTTGATACGAGTCGAATCAATCTTTTGTCCCCTGAACAACCGACTCAACACCTTCGCAACGACAGGGAGTAGCTTTATGACCAGCACGTTTTTTGAAATACGCGGGATTGCGGAAGCCTTTTACGGGGTCTTTTATACCGCGCCCGAACGCGACGACCTCATCCGCTTCATGGGGCAGCACGGCTATAACTTCTATCTCTACGGGCCGAAGAATGACCGCCAGCACCGGATGCGCTGGCGCGAACCCTATCCGGCGAAAATTATGCGCCAGTTTATGCAAACGATTGCAGTGGCGCAGGAAGCGGGTGTGGCCTTCTGCTATTCGCTCAGCCCTGGTGTGGATATGGTCTATGCCTCACAGTCGGAGTTCGACATCATCACGGCTAAGTTCCGCGCGTTTTATGACATCGGTGTACGCGATTTCTCGCTGCTGCTGGATGACATCGACAACGGCTTCCAGCACAACGAAGACCGCCAGCGCTACAAGACCTACGCCGAAGCGCATGTTGATCTGTGCCATCGCACCTATGACTGGCTGATGCAGCTTGACCCGACGGTGACGTTCAGCATGTGCCCGACGGACTATCACGGCAGTTCGCCTTTTACGGGCTATCTGCATCAGCTTGGCGCGGAACTGCGCCCGGAAATCGACATCTACTATACGGGCATCGACATCTGCTCACCCATGATTACCACCAGCGACGCCGCACTGTTTGCGGAGGTAGCACATCGCAGGCCTGTTTTGTGGGACAACTACCCGGTCAACGACCTGTCGCGCTCCGATACGCTGCAAATTGGCCCGGTACAGGGGCGAGATGCTGATCTGTACAAGGCCACACGCGGCATTCTGGTCAACCCGATGATTCAGATCGAGGCGTCGAAAATCCCCCTCAGCACCTATGCCGATTATCTGAATAACCCGGAAACGTATCAGCCCGAAGAAGCGTGGCAGCGGGCGCTGGAACAGGTCACGGACAGCGAGAGCGCCAATGCCGTGCGGCTCTTCGCGGAAAATTCGCTCTCGACCATCTTCGGGACACCGGAAGCCCCCCGCCTGCACATGCTGACGGAAGCGGCGATGCAGACCGTCCGGCGCGAGGATTACGGCCATGACGATGTGAAGGCGTTGGAGCGCTATCTGGACGAACTGGACGAGGCGACCTATCACCTCAAGTTCCGCATGGACAACCTCGCACTCCGCAACAATCTGCTGCCCTGGATCGAAAAGCTGGAATACTGGTTCTGGACGGCGCGGTTTGCGCTGCGGGTGCTGCGGGCGCTGCAAAACGGCGGGTCTTACGAGCATCCGCTGAACATGATGAAGGAATTTCGCCAGAACGCCCTCAATTCGCCCCGGCGCATCGGCGGGCGCTATGTCGAGCCGCTGGCGGATTATGCCCTGGAAAAAGTGCAGCAGCGGGAGTTGGTACGTTGACGACAAGCGATTTTACCCGTGAAGGTCGCGACCACGCCGAACGGCTGCTGCTGGCAAACGGCGGTGAACTCGGCCTCCTGGGCAGCAGCAAAGCCTATCAGCAGGTGTGGGCGCGCGACAGCATGATCTGCGGCCTCGGCCTGCTGCTATGTGAAGACCCCGAAGGCCGCGCCATCCACCGCCGTTCGCTGGAAACGCTGCGCCGCTATCAGTCCCCGCTGGGCAAAATTCCGCACAACGTCGGCAGGGCGAATGTACCCGACCCGGCCTTGATCGCGCATGGCGGCAGGCTGGGCGGCGTGGGCGAGAACGACGGCGTGGTGATGGACACCGCCCATGCCGGCTGCATCGACAGCAACCTGTGGTATATCATCGGCCACTATTTCAACTACGCGGCGACGGGCGACCGTGCCTTTCTGGAAGCGGCCTGGGACAGTCTGGAAAAAGCCCTGCTGTGGCTGCGCTATCAGGACAGCAACGAGTGCGGCCTGCTGGAAGTGCATGAGGCGATGGACTGGGCGGATCTGTTCAACAACCGCTACAACGTTTTGTTCGATAACGCGCTCTACTATGCCGCGTGGAAGTGCATGGTGCAGATGGCGCTGGCGCTCAACAAGACCGCCGACGCCTATTTCCTCAATGCGGTGGACGTGCGCCACAAGGTCAATACCGTGCTGTGGGTGGGGCCAGAGTCGCCGAAGGATTACGAGTGGATCAGCCGCGAGCGCAAGGAATGGACGTACACCCTGCGGCGCATCGAAACCGAACTGGTGGAGCGGCCTTTCTACCTGCCCTATATCGCCTTCCGCGATTACGCCGACCGCTTCGACACGCTCGGCAATCTGGTGGCGATTCTGTTCGGTGTGGCGGATCAGGCCAGAGCCGACAAAATCCTGAACTACATTCACGGCTGTGGGCTGAACGAACCGTTCCCGGTGCAGTGTTTGTATCCAGTGCTGAACCCGACGGATAAGGACTGGCGCGAATACTATCGCGTCCGCAACCTGAACCAGCCGCATCACTATCACAACGGCGGCATCTGGCCTTTTATCGGCGGGATTTACGTCGCAGCGCTGGTGCAGGCCGGGCGGCACGAGGAAGCCGCCGCCCAACTGGAAAAGCTGGCGCAGATGAATTATCAGGCGAAGCAGCCGGGCGCGGCGGGTGCATGGGAATTCAACGAGTGGTGTCATGGCCTTTCCGGGCGTCCGATGGGCTATGCCGGGCAGTCGTGGTCAACCGCCATGTATCTGTTCGCCTACAACGCCGTCGAACAGGGGCGGGTGAACATCCTGCATCAGGAAAACGGTTGGGCGCTGGACGCGGAGTAGAAAGTACCGAGTGGTGAGTACCGAGTACACCGACAAGATTAAGAATGATGACTTGCGTTGGCAGGGGCGCACCATGCTGCGCACCATGCACACCAGGTTAAGGGTTCCCGGCCTCAATAGTTATCGCCATCTCACCGCCCCCGGTTGAAAACCGGGGTCTACACAACGGCTGGAAACCCGTAAACGGGTTCAAAAGGATGCGTCAGCCCGTTTACGGGCTTACAAGTCATGGAATAGCTGGGGGTTTTGAACCCCCAGCGAGGCGCGGTGAACCTCAATTCTCTTAAGTTAGTGCCTATGGGGGCGCAACATGCTGCGCCCCTACGAAAATCACAATGCACATGTTCTCTACACCAGAACGTCAGTTTGTAGGGACACGGCCTGCCATGTCCGTAGACTTTTTAGACCAACATCCTTTTTTGAGCGCCACCACGAGACCCTACCATGAATATCACAGCCACCACACAACGCACCATTTCAACGAGCATCACCTTAGTTCAGGACACCTGTCACGTCTACATCGTCCGCAGCGGAAAGGAGGCCGTGTTGATCGATTTCGGCAGCGGGGACGTGCTGGATATGCTCCCCGCGCTCGGCATTGAACAGGTCGCGGCGGTGCTGATGACGCACCATCACCGCGACCAGGGGCAGGGCTTGCGCCGTGCGGTCGAGGCCGGAATCCCGGTGCATGTGCCATACAACGAACAGCACCTTTTCGCGGATGTCGAAGCGCACTGGCAGGGGCGCGAACTGCTGAACAACTATGACACACGCAGCGACCGCTTCTCGCTGCTGGAGAATGTGCCTGTCGCCGGGACGCTGCACGACTATGCCACGTATGATTTTGGCGGGATACGTTTTCAGGTCATCCCCACGCCGGGGCATACCACCGGCTCGATCACGCTGCTGGCCGACATTGACGAAATCCGCGTGGCGTTCACGGGCGATCTGATCGCCGGGCCGGGCAAGGTATGGTCACTGGCGGCCATGCAGTGGTCGTACAACGGCGGCGAAGGCCTGCCGGCCAGCGTCGCCTCGCTGGTCGATCTCAAGCGCCGCGCACCCGACCTGCTGCTGCCTTCACATGGCGAGGTCGTTAACGCGCCTTTTTATGCAATCGATTTACTCGTCTCCCGTCTGCGCGATCTGATGACGCAGCGAGGGCAGAATCCCCGGCTGATGGCGCTCATCGAGCAGCCCTATAGCGCGCTCACCCCACATCTGCTGTGGAACCGCACCAGCCAGGCTTACAGCTATGTGCTGCTTTCTGAAAGCGGCAAGGCGCTGATCTTCGATTATGGCTATGACCTGATGACGGGCTTTTCCAGCGGGCATGATCGTTCCGCCCGGCGTCCCTGGCTGTACACGCTGGAGGCGCTTAAGCGGGATTTTGGCGTCCGGGCTATCGAAGCCGCCATCCCCACGCACTACCATGACGATCATGTCGCCGGGATGAACCTGCTGCGCGAGGTCGAAGGGGCACAGGTGTGGGCGGCGGAGACCTTCGCGGAACTTCTGGAAGCGCCGACGCGCTACGATCTGCCGTGCCTGTGGTATGACACAATTGCGGTTGACCGCCGCCTGCCGCTGGAAACGCCGATTCAGTGGGAAGAATACACCTTCACGCTCCATCCGCTGCCGGGGCATACGCTCTATGCGGTCGCGATTTCGCTGGAAGTGGACGGCCAGCGCGTGCTGATAACGGGTGACCAGTATGAACACAACACGCGCTATAATTACGTCTATAAAAATCGCTTCCGCGCTGGGGATTACGTCCAGAGCGCCGACCTCTACGCCCGCCTCCATCCCGACCTTATCCTCACCGGGCACACCGATCCCTTCTGGCCACAGCCGGAGTATTTCGAGGTGCTGCGCGACCGGGGCGAAATCTTAGCAACGCTGCATCAACAACTGCTGCCGCCGGAAGCCCTCACCTTCGATTCCGAAGCGGTGTTCGCCCGAATTCACCCTTATCAGCTTGAAGCAGGCGCGTCGTCATGGGTAACGTTTGAGGTAGAGGTGGATAATCCCTATGAGGAAACCCTCGAAGCTGCGATTGCCTTTATCGTGCCGGATGGTTGGGAGACCGAGCCTGCGATCCAGCGGTTGATGCTCGCAGGCGGGACGACGCAAATGGTCATGTTCCGGGTGCAGGTGGGCGCGTCAACCGTGCGGCGGGCGCGAGTGGCGGTCGATCTGACGCTGAATGAGCAGCGCTTCGGTCAGCAGGCGGAGGCGCTGGTGACGGTCACGCAGGGGGATGTGGAGGTGAGTCAGAGTGTATCGAGCAACATCAGAATTCAACAAGGTTGATGTGTCGTAGGGGCGACCCGCCGGGTCGCCCCTACCAGGACACCTCGTGCAGGATATTTTAACGACAGAGCAGGACATGACATGCCGTGTCCCAACAGCCATGTATATCGAGTGGGCGGGTTTTAAACCCGCCCCTACAACACCAGAAGCATCAATATAAACCCGTTGTATTGCTGATCGCTAAGCGCTAAGCGCTAACTGCTAAAGGCTAATTGCTAAAAGCTAAAGGAGCATTCAATGAACAACACCATCACCTATATGACCGCCAACGACTGCGCCCGCGCCGTCGGGTGGAATATGACGGAAGGCTGGGGACAGGGCGAAAAGGCCACCCGCGAATTCTTCCGCCCGCTGCCAACGTATGAAACCCGGCTGGACGACTACCTCAACCACATCCGCGCGATGGGCTTTAACGCCATTGACCTGTGGCTGCCCGTGCTGGATGATGCCTGGGCGACGGACGAGCATATCGACATCTTCAACGACGTGATGCAGAAGACGCGCCTGAAAGTGGTGGGCGTGGCAGGATGGCTTGGCTCCTCCCCGGAGCAGTTCGAGCGCATCTGCGAGATCGCCAGCGAAGTCGGCGCGACCGTGCTCGGCGGCGGCACGACCATGCTGACGAAGGATCGCCCGTTCGTGGTGGATACGCTGCAAAAGTACGGCCTGCAACTGGGCATTGAGAATCACCCCGAAAAGTCGCCGCAGGAACTCCGCGACAAAATCGGTGATGGCGGTGAGGGAACGCTGGGCGCGTGCGTGGATACGGGCTGGTTCGGCACCCAGGGCTATAACGCGGCGCAGGCATTGGAAGAACTGGCCGACGTGCTGTTCCATGTGCATCTCAAGGACGTGCGCGAGACAGGCAAGCACGACACCTGCCGCTTTGGTCAGGGCGTCGTCCCCATCCAGGACTGCGTGGACGCACTGCGCCGCATCCAGTACACGGGCGCGGTCGTGATCGAACATGAACCCGAATTCTTTGACCCCACCGAAGACATCAAAGCCAGCTATGCTCTGCTCAAGGAGTGGATGCAGTAATGGTTACAAACAGCGCCCCGACGAAGATTGGCATTATCGGTGCGGGCAATATCGCAGGCCCCTACGCCAAGGACTTTAAGACCTATGACAACCTCGCACTCGTCGGCGTGGCGGATGTTGACCCCGCCCGCGCAGAGAAGTTCGCCGCCGAGCACGAAACGCGCGCTTACGCCTCGCTCGATGACCTACTGGCCGATTCGTCGGTGGAGCTGGTCGTCAACCTGACCACGCACACCGCGCATAAATCCGTGAGCGAAGCCGCCCTGAATGCAGGCAAGCATGTCTACAGTGAAAAGCCGCTGGCGACCACCTATGAGGACGCGGCATTTCTGGTTGATCTGGCCGCGCAGAAAGGGCTGCGGCTGGGCTGTTCCCCGTTTACGCTGATGGGCGAGGCACAGCAGACCGTGTGGAAGCTGCTGCGCGAAGGCCGCACCGGGAAAATCCGCGTGGTGTATGCCGAGGTCAACTGGGCGCGCATCGAAAGCTGGCATCCCGAACCACAGTCGTTCTACGACATTGGGCCGCTGTTCGATGTTGGCGTATATCCGCTCACGATTCTGGTGTCGATCTTCGGCCCGGCACGGCTGGTATCGTCCTATGGCACGGTGGTATATCCTGACCGCGTGAGCAAGCACGGTGTTCCGTTCCACATCACCACGCCCGATTTTGGGGTAACGATGGTGGAAATGGCCGATGGCACGGTGGTACGGCTGACGACCAATTTCTACGTCGGCCATCACAACAAGCAGACCGGGCTGGAATTTCACGGCGATCTCGGCTCGGTCTATCTCAAGGCATGGCAGGACTTCGATTCGCTGGTCGAGTTCTCGGAATTCGGCAACGACAAGAAGTACGCGGCGGTTGATCTGGTCAGGACACCGACTGCCCGCACCCCCTGGGGACGCGGCGTGTGGGAGATGGTCACGGCGATTCAGGAGAACCGTCCCCACCGCTTTACTGGGGAGATGGCCGCGCATGTGACCGATATTCTCGCCTCTGCCCAGCGCTCAATGCAGGAAGGCCGCCCGGTAGACGTGGCTTCGACCTTCACGCCGCCCGCGCCGATGGAATGGGCGGAGTAGGCACGGTAAAGAGCAATGAGCGATGAGCAATGAGTTCCGGTGGTAGGGATGCGGTGCCTCCGCACCACCGCATGACACAGAACAACGTAGTTGAGGATTTAGGAGTTACGCACTCGAACCTTCGCCCTCACCCTAAATAGCGTTGTCCGGTACTCTAAAAGGAGTTATGAAAGTTCACAACGGCTCATTTGCCCTCACCCTAAACCCCTCTGCAAGAGGCGCTCTCCCTCAGGGAGAGGGACTTAACACGCTTCCCTGGTCTTCTCCCCCTCTCCTAGCGTCAGCGGTTGGGAGAGGGGGGCGGGGGGTGAGGGCGGAACAGCGCCAACTCAATACCGGACAACCCTTAAATCCCTCTGCAAGAGGGACTTAACCGATAAGGCGTCCTTCTCCCCCTCTCCTAGCGCCAGCGGTCGGGAGAGGGGGCGGGGGGTGAGGGCAATTGTGTAACCCTTATTTGAGATGAAGCCGTGAGCACGCACCTTCACTCGGTACTCACGACTCGATACTCGGTACTACCCCTTAAGCCATCGCCTTTTCCTGCAATTCGTCCATCAGTTCGTGAAACTGTGGAATGCTGAGCTGCTGCTTGGCGTCGGACATGGCGACCGGAGGATTGGGATGCACCTCGACCATCAGACCATCCGCGCCCGCTGCTTTGGCCGCTTTCGCCATCGGGATCGCGATGTCGCGCCGTCCGGCAGAGTGCGAAATATCGACCACAACTGGCAGATGGCTTTCCAGCTTGAGCAGCGCCACCGCGCCGATGTCGAGCGTGTTGCGCGTCCATTTCTCAAAGGTACGGATGCCGCGTGCGATCAGAATCACGTTCGGATTGCCGCTGCTGACGATGTACTCCGCCGCGTAGAGGAATTCTTCCAGCGTGGCGGAAAGGCCATTCTTGAGAATCACAGGCTGCTTGACCTGCCCCAGCGCTCGCAGCAGGAAGCTGTTCTGCATGTTGCGTGCGCCCACCCAGAAGACATCGACATATTCCGACATCATCGGAATCTGCGACTGATCCATAATCTCGCTGACGACATACATGTTGTATTTGGTCGCCACCTGCCGGGCGATCTGGAGACCTTTTTCCCCTAAGCCCTGGAATTCATAAGGCGAAGTGCGCGGTTTATAGGCCATGCCTCTCATAAAGCGGATGCCCCGATCAGCCAGTGCCGCGCCCACTTCGTCCATCTGCTCCAGGCTTTCCACCGCGCACGACCCGGCGATGACCTGAAAGTGGCTGTTGCCGATTTCGGTGCCGTCGGGCATGGTGATGATGGTGCGGTCTTCGGCGTCCTTGCGATGCACCAGCAGCTTGGCGCGCGCCTGCTTTTCTTCCAGCGCCAGTGTTGCGCGGAAGATTTCGCGGAACAGCGCCTTGATCGTCTCATTGCTGAACGGGCCGTTATTGGCCTGTTCCAGCGCGGTGAGCTGAACGGCCTCGCGCTGCGGGTCATAGAGCGTGGTGTTCAACTGAGACTGAATCCTGCCGATTTCCGACGCGATAGAGGCGCGTTTGCTCAGCAGTTCCAGCAGCTGCAGGTTAACCGTGTCAATTTCCCCGCGTAGTTCCTGAATACGTTCCTGGGGTGAAGATGTCATGGTGGTTTGATCCTGTATGTCTTTTAAAGAGGTGCGTCATTGGGCAAAGATAGACAATGCGATGCGATTATGCCACCAGAAGATGGTACGCCCTTTTCTGTGCAAATCGCCTAAAAGAGTCGGTGTGGTTTTTGTATATGTGTAAGCGCAGCCCTCAACCCCCGGCCCCCTTCTCCCTCAGGGCGAAGGGGAAGAATCTCGTTATTCGCTTTTCTTTGGAGGCGTTCTATATGAGGAGCGGTGAGATTATATTCAGTTCCTAAAGCCCATGTTTATATTGCCACAGCCAAAGACTCACCTGTTTCTCTCCAATTTTTGTAGATTTTTGTAGATTTTCGGGAGAGGTTTGTGTTAGAATTCACACAAAAGTCGGAATGTTAGCCAGATGAGTTACGGTTTGCGCACATGAATATCATTACCGTTCCGTTTATCCTGTCAATCATCACCGCCGCTGTGACGGGCGCGTTCAGCGTGTTCGTGCTCAAGCGCTGGTGGGAAAAGCGCCGCCCCCATCTGCTCGCCTGGGGAATCGGCCTGTTCTTTTATTTCGTCGGCACCCTCAGCCAGGTCATCCTGTCCCTCACGTGGAGTCCGCTGTTCTTCGGCCTGTGGTACTGGACTGGGGCATTGATGGTCGCGCCCTGGCTCGGTCAGGGGACGGTCTATCTGTTGGTGCGCAAGGGCAGCATCGCCCGTAATATTCAGATGGCGCTGGTGCTGGTCGCGGTGATGACGCTGCCCTGGACGCTGTTTTTCACCAATATGGATTCAAGCGCGTGGTATCCCGGCGCGGATATGACCGAGATTTACAAGCAGATCATGGGCGAGGAAATCCGGGGGACGGTGCGCTTCTTCTCCCCAATCATGAATACCTGGGGGACGATTGCGCTGGTCGGCGGCGCGATTTATTCTGCCCGGTTGTTCCGCCGCAAGCAGATTATGCGCAATCGCATGGTCGGCAACTGGTATATCGCGCTGGGTGGTCTGCTGCCTGCGCTGGGTGGTCTGTTCATCCGACTCGGCGACCCGTCCTATAAATACCTGGGCGAGATGCTCGGCGCGATTCTGATCTTTATCGGCTTCTGGCTGGCGACCAACGTGCCGGAAGACGCCGCTCCCAAGCAGCGCGAACGCACCGCGCAGCCCGAAGCGGCAGGGGATTGAGACGGTTGCCGAATCTCTCTTATCTTGTTTGACGCTGTTTCAAAGGAATTTCGGGGTGTAGGGGCGACCCGGCGGGTCGCCCCTACGAAAAATATTCTCCATTTTCGCTGTGATTGTATTTCGCCAGATCGCAATCGTGATTTCAATTCATGACCCAAAACACGCCTTCCTATTTCACCAGAATTGATCGCAACCTTGCCATCCTCGGCGGGGTGCTGGTCGGGGTTTTCCTGCTGTGGTTCGCGCTGGCGCTGCTGTTTCAGGATGGAGTCGCCGGGCGCTACGCGCTGCTGCGCGAGGTGCATTATCTGCTCAGCCGCGCCGGGCTGATTGTGGCGGGCGTGATGCTGGCGATTGCTGTGTATATCGGCCTTATTCGTCACGGGGACGTAACACCCTGGTTCCGCAGCGCGACCTATACCATCTTCGCCTTTATGCTGATGCAGGGCTTAATCGGCGGCGTCATGTGGCTGATGGGCGGGCGACCGGGGCAGGAGGTGCATCTCATCTACGGCTATGGCGTGGTGCTGTCGCTGCCGTTTTTCATCTTTGTGGAGACCACCGCCCGCAAGCGTCCGGCAATGGGCAGCTATATCTGGGGCTTTACGCTGATGGCGGCCATCATCGTGCGCACCATCACCACCGGGCCAATCGGCGGCTGAATTAATCTTTTCAGTCGCACATTCTTGCGGAATCTTCCCATAAAGCGCATTTATTTCCCACCTTGCAGATAAGTTTACGTTCTTCAAAATTTTCTGAATTTCCTCATCCTCATTTCGCTTTTGACTTATCCACGACAAGCAAACTCAGCCCCAGTAAGTGATAACTCAATTTAACCGTCACTTTGGCAAACTGGAGTAAGTTGCTGTGCGTAAACTGTATGTCTTCCTCGCTGTTGTAGCCCTTCTTGCCTTTGCGGTTGTCCCCGGCTTCGCCCAGGATGATCCCACCATCGCCGATATTGTCGTCGCCAGCACCGAAGGCGACCCGGCGGAATTCACCATCCTGCTGGCAGCAGTTGGCGCGGCTGACCCCGGCATTCTCGAATCGCTGGCCGACCCCGAAGCCAATTACACCGTCTTCGCCCCCACTGATGCCGCCTTCACCGCCGCGCTGGAAACGCTCGGCGTGACCGCTGAAGACCTGCTGGCCGACAGCGAACTCGTGACCGAAATCCTGCTCTATCATGTCGTCCCCGGCGTGTTCCCGGCGGAAGGCGTGGTTGCGCTGAACGGTGGCTATCTGGGTACGGCGCTGCCTGGCACCCTGCTGGAAATCGTCGTCGATGAAGCTGGCGCGGCATTCGTGAGCGGCGCACAGGTCATCACCACCGACATCGTGGCCTCGAACGGCATCATCCATGTGATCGACGACGTGCTGCTGCCGCCGATGGAAGAAGAAATGGATCCCGCTGCAACTGAAGAAGCGATGGAAGAAGAAATGATGGAAACCGTCTCGATTGCGGAAACCGTTGTGGCCGCAACCGAAGCCGATATGCCTGAATTCACGACCCTGCTGGCGGCGGTTGCGGCAGCTGACCCCGACGTGCTGGAAACCCTGACCAACGGCGGTCCCTACACCGTCTTTGCCCCGACGGACGCGGCCTTCGCCAGTGCCCTGGAAACGCTCGGCATCACGGCGGAAGACCTGCTGGCCGACACCGAAACCCTGACCAACATCCTCGCCTACCATGTCCTCCCCGGCACGTTCTACGCTGAGGACGTGATCGGCGTCGCTGGCATGATGGAAGAGGGCGTGGTTATCGGCACGCTGCTGCCCGGCACCGCGGTGAGCATCGCGCTGGACGGCGAAAACGTGGTCATCAATGGCGGCGCGACCGTCACCACAGTGGACATCGCGGCCAGCAACGGCGTGATCCACGTGATCGACGCGGTGCTGCTCCCGCCGAGCGGTGAATAAGTTTCTCTGAATTGAAGCAATAGAAGCGCCGGGGGTGATCTGCTCCCGGCGTTTTTTGTTGGTGAAATTACTGAACTACAAAAAGAACTTGAACCACAGAGACACAGAGACTCAAGCTCAAAATCTTGACACTGCCCGATGTATCGCACGGTGTCTTGGCAGGTTCATGAATTTCTTGTTCTATAATTTGTCTACTGATCGTGCTCGACGGAATTTCTGCCGATGACCAATGTGACCAACGATGACTGGCTTAAGGGGCTTAAGGTACGCGGACTCGGCGGTGTACTGGAAACGGCGCTGGACGCGCTCGAACCGCTGGGGCCGCTGGGGGCACAGCTTCTCCTGATGACACAGCCGATTGCGTGGGTACTCGGTGGGCGAGGGCTTTCTGCGGCAGCGCGTGGCCTGGCCGAGGCGCTGGAAACACCCGAAGGCATCGCTGCCATCCGCCGCGCACTGGAGGAACCCTCAGAGGGGAACGGAAGCCCGCCGCACAGGGATTAGACTCGAATGTTACCGAAGATCGAGGACAACGATTTTCATTAGCAATCCATCGTATTGTCTCTGATGCACCGACAAAAGTGAGCAAATCAGCCTTGACACTCCTTCCAGCGCTATGCTATCCTTACCTCACATCAGGAGGCGTGGTGTAGCGGTTAACATGCAGCCCTGTCACGGCTGAGACCGCGGGTTCGAATCCCGTCGCTTCCGTCTCAACGAGTTGTTCTAAAAATCAGTTTGTAGCAGACCAAAAACAGCGCCTCTCACTCTCAGAGGCGCTGTTTTGTTTTCCGGGATAATCTTTAATCCACCATACGGAACAAATGCCACAACTTGAGCACTTGTCGTGCTCCCAAAAAGTTGGACACTAAAGCAGAAATTGCGGCATTTTATCCAGCGTGGGCGAGGCGAATCCCGCCCAAACTGTAGAGGTTGTTGCGTAAACGCACGTTAGCGCTCGAAGCGACCGTTGAAACCGCTGCCGCCGGGGAGCGAATTGAGGAATTCCTCGTTGGTCTCGTAGCGGCGGAAGTCGTTGAGAAGCTGTTCCGTCGCGCCGACGGACCCGGTATCCTCGCGCTCGTTGAGGTGCGACCACATACGGCGCAGCGTATACACGCGCTGGAGCACATCCGGTCCCAGCAGCAGTTCTTCGCGCCGGGTGGAGGACTGTTCCACATCGAAGGCCGGGAAGATACGGCGTTCCTGGAGCTTGCGGTTGAGGTGCAGTTCCATGTTGCCCGTGCCCTTGAATTCTTCGTAGATCACGTCGTCCATCTTGCTGCCTGTGTTGACCAGGCAGGTGGCGATGATCGTCAGGCTGCCGCCTTCTTCCACGTTACGCGCCGCGCCGAAGATGCGCTTGGGGGGCTGAATCGCGGACGGGTCAAGACCGCCGGAGAGGGTGCGGCCGCTGGTGGGCACCACCAGGTTGTAAGCACGTGCCATACGGGTGATGCTGTCCAGCAGCAGGACGACATCGCGCCCGATTTCGACCAGCCGCTTGGCCCGTTCCAGCGCCATTTCCGCCACGCGCACATGATGATGGATGGGATCGTCGAAGGTGGACGCGATCACTTCGGCATCGACCGAGCGATCCATATCGGTCACTTCTTCCGGTCGCTCGCCGATCAGCCCGATCATCAGATGCACATCAGTGTACTTCTGGCTGATAGCGTTGGCGATGTCTTTCAGCACGGTCGTCTTGCCCGCTTTGGGCGGAGAGACGATCAGCCCGCGCTGGCCGCGCCCGATGGGGGCAATCAGATTAAGCAGACGGGTAGAAAGGATGCGCGGGTTGGTTTCCAGGTTAAAGCGCTCGGTGGGGAAGATCGGTGTCAGGTCTTCAAAATGGGGACGCTGCTTGGCTTCTTCGGGGTTCTGTCCGTTCACCGCATCCACGCGCAGCAGGCCGTAGTACTTCTCGGAGTCTTTCGGGTCGCGCACCTGCCCGATGACCATATCCCCGGTGCGCAGGTTAAAGCGCTTCACCTGGGACTGGCTGACGTAAATGTCGTTGGGGCCGGGCAGATAGCCTTCTGCCCGCAGAAAGCCGATGCCGTCATCGACAATTTCCAGCACACCGCCGCGCAGTTTGTGGCCGCGTCGTTCGGCCTCGCTGCGGAGCAGGCCGAGGATTAAATCCTGTTTCTTTAAACGGCTGAAACGTGGAACCCCGTTTTCGCGCGCGAGGCTGCGGAGTTCATCGAGGGTTCTGTGTTCGAGTTGAGCAATTTCCATGTTGGTCAAGCGGCAAGAGAGTCAATGGATGAGGTTGCCGCCAACCTCCTTTCATGAGATATGAGGACTTTAAAGATAAGACTGTGCAAGGGTGATTCCGGTTTGCCTTCGGCGGCCTTTGCTTGCGGTTGAAGATATGCCCATCATGCTGGTGCTGGCGCTGCGTCGGGAAGGCGGTGGTCGCTGCTGCTGGTTGCACCGCTGCTCGCGCTCTTTGCGCCTGGTTTAATCCGACAACGGCCTGCTGCGGAGCCGGGTCTGGATGTTGTTTTTAGACTTGCGTGGGAAACGGGGTAGTCCCCGAAAGTATCTTAAGCGCGTGGGCCTTAATTGAAGGCAACTATAGCACAATTTTAAGCGGCGGTCAAATCACAAAAATAAAAGGAAGCGGTAAATTTCGAGGCGGTGACCAGTTGTTCGACTTTTATGGTATACGCCTCGAAATTCGTTTCTTGATTTTATCCAGTTACATCAAATCAAATAGCAACCCCTCAACCTGCTTTCGGTTTTACGGCGATGCCGATCTGATTCACGCCCAGGCTGAGCGGGGTGAACGTGGTCTGCGTCACGACCTGTGCCAGCGCGGGCAGGCCGAACATACCGAACTGCACGGGCTTCGGCAGCACGGGCAGATAGGGCACATCCCACAGGCCATCGCCGAAGTGTTTCACCATGCTGAAACCCGCCGCTTCGCACCACTGCCGCCACTGCGCGGGCGGATGCACGTTGATGTGGGTCTTGTCCTTGCCGATGGCATCGTTCTCACGATCCTTAAAGCGGCGCAGGGCATAATCCGGTTGGGGCGTGGCGAACAGCCATACCCCTCCCGGCCTGAGCAGATCGTACACCTGCCCAATTGTCGTCTGTGGATCGGGCAGGTGCTCCACCAGATGGAGCGCGACCACAGCGCTGAACGTCCCGGCCTCAAAGCGCTGGCCGATTTCGCCCACGTCCATCTGATAGGCTTCGGCCTTCGGGGCATTGATGCGAGTCTGTTCGATGCT
>JANRLJ010000024.1:0-36808 GCA_033762735.1 bacterium
CCAGGGAAGCGTGTTAAGTCCCTCTCCCTGAGGGAGAGCGCCTCTTGCAGAGGGATTTAGGGTGAGGGCAAATGAGCCGTTGTGAACTTTCATAACTCCTTTTAGAGTACCGGACAACGCTATTTAGGGTGAGGGCGATGATTCAAGTGCGTAACTCCTATTTATTGAGGCTTAAGGTAAAAATCGTAAATATTCGATTTATCCTTACGGTAGAGGTGTGAACCGTACTCGCGCCTCTGCCCATGCCCATATAAGTTTACCAGGGAAACCGCATGCCTCTTGCCTCGCTTGTTTACGTCAGTTTCGCCAGCCATGATCTCTCCGATGATGAACTCCGCGACATCCTCACTGTGGCCCGGGACAACAACAAAACGTTGAACGTCACCGGGATGCTGCTGTACCGCGACCGCTTTTTTATTCAGGTGCTCGAAGGCGAAAAGGAAGTCGTCCGATCTCTGTTTGCGCACATCGGCAAAGACCCGCGCCACCATTATGTAAAACTGGTTTGTGTTGATGATATTGACAAACGGAGCTTCGGCGAGTGGTCGATGGGCTTCAACAAGCTCGGCCACGAAGCGCTGGCGGCGCTCCCCGGCTACAGCGACTTCCTTTCACAGGAACACCGGACGGATTACTTCACCAGGAATCCCGGTCACGCCACCGCTTTGCTGCAATCCTTCAAGGAACAGACTTACTTTTAGCGAATAAAAAACACAGGGACAACGGGTTATGCCCAATGTCCCTGTGTTCAGAAAGTTCGGGCAAAGCCGCTTACGGCGCGGTGATGGGATCCGACACCTGGAAGCCGTTGTTATACGTCCCGCCCACGCTGTAGCCGCCCGGCCCCGCGCTTTGCACCGCCACATAGTAGGTGCTGCCCGCCGGGACTGCTCCATACATCATCGTCACGCTTCCCGTGCAGGTGCCGCCGTTCTGGCAGCCGAGGCTCGTGGAGGAGCGCCAGCCGTAGAAATAGGTCTGCGCCGCGTTAGCCGTCCCCACCCACACCTGATACCACGTCGCGCCGTTCACGCCCGTGAAGCTGATGTTGACCGTGTTCCCACCACCGCTGCCACTTAGCCCGGTCACGAGCGCAGGCGGCTGTGGATAGTTGTAGACGAAATCGCCAGCTTCATCGGTGACGTTGGGATTGCCAGGACCCCCGTAGCCATTGTTAAATGTGCCACCCTCGCTGGCACCACCCGCCCCGACCGCGTTCACATACACCGAGTAGCTGCCGTTGCCCAGGATGATGCTGTCATCCAGCAGGGTGCAGGTCGTTGCATTACAGGTCAGTGCATCAGCGCTGATTTTTTCGTACTGCCGGAACCACACCAGCGTCCCCGACGGCCACTGGAAAATGGCGACGGTGTGACGGGTCGAACTGGCATCGGTCGTCCAGGAGATCGTCGGCATGCCCTGGTTCGGGTTGGCGGTGATGTTGGACGGAATCGGCGGGTTGGGCAGGTTGGGGATAAATGTTCCGCCCTCATAGCCATTGCTGTACGACCCGCCTGTGCTGAACCCGCCGGGGCTGACCGCCAGCACATAGCCCCCATACTGCACCTCATCCACCAGATCAACGGGCATTTGCAGCGCACAGGTCGTACCGCTCAGGCTGCCGCAGGTCTGGGCCCGGGGGTAGTAACCGTTCACGACCGGACTGCCGAAGTCGTTCATGGGCGCGACGTACAGGTAGTGATAGGTGGTGTTACCGCTGGTCGTCCAGTTCATGGTCGGGCGCAGCGTGTTCGTGGCCGTGAAATTGACGTTGGTCACCCGCTGCGGCGCAGGCACATTGAGCGTAAAGTTGAACGGGCCTTCCCACGATGCCAGCACGCCACAGTTTTCCGTACACAGCCACACCGCGTAACTGCCATTGATGAGACGGGCGCTTTCGTTGGTGGTGGGTTGTGTCGTCGGCTCAATGGAGCAGATCGTACCATTACAGTAGGTCGCGTCTGAAAGGTTCTGCCCATAGTAGACCATGCTGCTGTAATCGGCCTTCCATACCGCGATGTTGTAGGAGGCCGCACCTGTATCGTTCCAAGTATAGGTTGGATTGCCCTGCGGCGTGGTGATTGTTCCGGTGGGTGCAGTCAGTTGGAGATTGACAGGAGGTGTACCGTCATCATCGACAATTGTCACTGTATGCACTATGGGATTACCGAGTGTAGCGCCTGTGGGGTTCGCCAACGTCAGGGTCACGGTTTCGTTGTCTTCATCCATCGTATCGTTGACGATGGTCAGCGTGATATTCTGGGTATGGAGGCCGACAGGGTAGCCACCCGCCTGATTAAAGGTAACAGTTGCACCGCCACCCGTGTAATCCGTGCCGCTGGTCGCTGTGCCGCCATAATTTACGGTTGCCGACACCGGACTCGCCAGCGTTCCCGTACCAGACACGTTCAGTGTCACCTGCGCGTTATAGGTGGTTACATTCTCGTTGACACTACCCTGCTGAGCGGTAAAGGCCAGCGTACCGGAGGCTGTTGGGGGCGTACCAATCATCACCGTCTCGAAGTTCGTCCACTCGAAAGTTTGTCCGTAAATTGTGACGCTGCCATTGGCAGGCGTGCCGTTGTAGGAAGAGGGATTGGACACGCCGAAACTCAACCACAATGTGTCATTTCCGGCACCACCGTCAACGGCCAGTACATTATCTGTACCGCCGTTTGCACCCGATTGCAGGGTAACAACATCATTCCCGCCTTCGGCATAAATCGCGCCGTCCACGCGCCCACTGTTGGTGATGATGTCCCCCGCACCTTCGCCAGTCGGCATCTGCTCACCTGCAATTCGGACAGCATCACCATAGATATTCCCAGTAATGGTTCCACTGTTGTTGATGGTGTCACTTCCAGCAGCGCCAGTTCCGCTATAGCCTTGGATACTATTATGGTTAATCAGATAATCGCCTGCGACCATCCCGTTAATCGTTCCGGAGTTGGTGATGGTATCGCTGCCACCGTTGCCAACCCCCTGAAGGTTCGCCATGTAATCGCCTACGACCATTCGGGTCACAGTTCCCGCATTCGTGATGATGTCGTCCCCACCGACGCGAACGGTTGAGTCCCCTATTGGCAATTCATCCACACCGCTGGCTTGATCCAGGTTTGAACTATCCGCTCGTAGCAAGATAACGTCTGCACCTGTGACAATGGCATCGCCGGAAATTTCGGCAGCGGTGCCGTTGTTGAGGATAATGTCGTCGCCGCCATTTCCTATTGTGTAATCCCCTCAAATAGCCACTGTTGTGCCGTTGCTGGTGATCGAGTCGTTTCCGCCGTCGCTGGCGTTAACAAGCCAGTTTTGCTGGGAATCGCCGCTCAGCATTTCTACAGTAATCCCAGAGGCCAGGGTAATCTGGTCATTGCCTGAATTGCCATCAATGTGAGGGTCAGGGTTAGACGGCGCGGCGGTACAATTGATAACATCATTTCCGGTCGTGCCGTCGCAATTACCAATCAGCGAGGTGCCGAGTCCTTCAACGGTCTCGAAATTCGCCCATCGGAACGTCTGCCCATCAATCGTCACGCTTCCGCTTGAAGGTGAGCCGTAGTAAGTGGCAGGAGTGGCTGCTCCAAATTCGAAGATCAATGTGTCATTGCCAGCACCGCCGTCAACGGGCAGGTTGTTGTCGTCACCACCATTTGCACCGGGTCGCAGCGTGACAACATCGTCTCCTCCCTCTGCATAGATATAGGCGGCGCAATTGCTGCATGAGCCAACCGTACCGCTGTTGATGATGATGTCAGCCGCGCCCCGTTCAGAGGGATAACAATCCACCCGGCAGTTGGTTTCTGGACTGACATCACCATAAATGCCTGCAGTAACAGTTCCGGTATTGATAATGGTGTCGGTGCCACCTTCGGCAGCGGAATCGCCAATAATATAACCCTCGACAATACCACTGTTCGTGATAACGTCTGCACCACCCCGGCCAAAAAATTTGTGTCCCAGATTCTCAATTAGCGTAATGCCATCGCCCGTAATTTGGCCTGTGGTGCCGGTGTTGGTGATGTTGTCGTCACCCCCAGTAACGGTTGGGGAGGCACCATCGGTAATTGTTATTGCATCACCGGAAAGAGAGCCAGATGTCCCATGATTGGTAATCGTGTCATTACCGCCCCGATACGTTCCATTCTGATTAATGAGAAGGTCATCACCAGTCATAAAACCTTCTGTTCCACCCTCGTGCATAATCAGAACATCATCACCACCATTTGCGTTCCTGACTCCATCGCCCGCGATTACCGAAGTTACTCCGTAGTTTTCAACGCGGTCGTTGCCACCAGTCGCGCTTGGCCGCACTTCACCGGGAGCGATATCTCCCCATACGTAACCTACACTTACGTTCGCGCGAATGATGAGCGTATCACTGCCGAGATCAAGCTCAATCGCGTTGTCAGGATAAGTAAGGCTTGTGGTGCAATCGATATTGTCGTCGTTCGGCGTGCCATCACAGAGACCGGGCACGGCCTGCACCGTAAGCGGCAACGCCAGCAGGAGCAAGACAGCAAGAAGGGTTAAACGGAATTTGCTTGGTAACAACGTCAAAGGCATGAAAGCGTCCTCGTATTGTAAGTGATGATTGTGTACCGCTGTTGTTAGTGTAACTGCAAATAGAATGGCAGTGTCGGGAGAATTTATGAATTCGCGGTTAGGGATTAAAAGCGCAGGAAACACGCCTTTCCCCCACTATCAAAATCCAGGTTCGGATGGTAGAATTTACGTTCGGATTCGGTTAACGAAAGTCCCGTTCGATGACCACCATCAACGCGCGCGCCAAGTCCGTGCGGCAGTTGTTGAGCAACGTGAAGTACAACATCGACTTCTACCAGCGCGACTACGCCTGGGAGCAGCGGCATGTGCAGGAATTGATCGACGACCTCGCCGGGCGCTTCCTCGCCAGCTATGACCCGCGCCACGAACGCGCCGCCGTGCAGAAATACCCGCATTACTTCCTGGGGACGATTGTCGTCTCGCGCAGCGGCAGCCAGACCTTCATCATCGACGGCCAGCAGCGCCTCACCACGCTCACGCTGATGCTGATCTTCCTCAATCATCGCAAGGTCGATGTGCCCGCCATCCCCGATGTGCGCCCGCTGATTTTCAGCGAGAGCTATGGCCGCCGCGCCTTCAACATCGACATCCCCGAACGCGCCGAGGCCATGCGCGGGCTGTATGAGGACGGCCATCACGAGCCTCTTACCCCGGCAGAGTCGTCCATCACCAACCTGATCGCCCGCTACGCCGACATCGCCCAACTGCTGCCCGCCGCACTGGACGAGGAAGCGCTGCCGTTCTTCACCGACTGGATTGTCGAAAATGTCGATTTTGTCGAAATCGAAGCCTACAGCGCCGACGACGCCTTCACCATCTTCGAGACGATGAATGACCGGGGCGTGACGCTCGGCCCGGCGGCCATGCTCAAGGGCTATCTGCTGGCGAACCTGCCCGACGCGGCGCAGGAGGATGCGGCGCACAAGGCCAGCGCCAGCGACCTGTGGAATCAGCGCATGGGCGAGCTTTCCGCACTGGGCAAAGAGGCGGAAGGCGATTTCTTCAAGACGTGGCTGCGCGCTAAGTATGCCCGCACCATCCGCGACCCGAAGCGCGACGCCGCCCCCCGCGATTACGAGACGATCAACCGCTTTCACCGCTGGGTGCGCGACGAACGGGAACGGATCGGGCTGCACAAAAGCGACGACTTTTATGACTTCATTGTCAAGCAGCTTAACCGCTTCGCGCAGGTCTATGCGCGGCTGCGGCGGGCGGCGGAGCACTACACGCCCGACCTGGAACACGTCTACTACAATGCCCACATCGGCTTCACCATGCAGTTCATGGTGGCGCTGGCACCGCTGCGGGCGAAGGACAGCGCGGAGACGGTGGAGCGCAAGCTGCGGCTGGTGACGCGCTACCTCGATATTTACATCGCGCGGCGGCTGGTCAACTTCCGCCCGATTGCGCCCGCCGCGATGGTCTACCCAATGTTCAGCCTGGCGAAGGAACTGCGCGATCTGCCGCTGGATGATCTGGCGGCGCTGCTTCGTTTGAAGCTGGAGACGATGCCAGAGACGTTCGATGCGGCGGAGTCGTTCTATCTCACGCCGGGCAACCGCCGCGCCGTGCATTACCTGCTGGCACGGATGACGCATCATCTGGAGCGCGAGAGCGGCATCGCCAGCACGTTTGAGCAGTACGTCAGCCGCCAGATCCGACGCCCGTATGAAGTCGAGCATATCTGGCCCGCCCGCTATGGCGATCATCTGGAGGAATTCGATTATCCCGAAGACTTCGGCGTGTACCGCGACCAGATCGGCGGGTTACTGCTGCTGCCGCGCGGCTTCAACCAGAGCTTCGGGGCGCTGCCCTATGCCGAAAAGGTGGAGCATTACCGCTCACAAAATCTGCTGGCGTGGAGCCTGCACGAGAGCGCCTATCGCCACAACCCCGGCTTCCTGCGCTACATCGACTGCGCCAAGCTGCCGTTCCGCCCCCACGCGGAATTCACACCGCACGACCTTGATGCGCGGCAGCATCTTTATCGCTTGCTGATGGAAGCGGTGTGGTCGGTGGAGGGATTGGGCGTGAAATAAAAAAGGGAGCACATACCAGTGCTCCCCTGAGTACAGCAGTCGTTTGATTACCGATCTCCGAAGCGGATGGCGGCCTCGACCAGATTGACCAGTTCATCCACATCGCGGCGGAGTGCCTGATTGGGCGAGTCGACTAAATCTTCCTGCACCCCTTGCAGCAGCGTCAGCACCGCGCCATATGTGCCATCGTCTGCCCAGGTGCTTTCCCGCAGCAGTTCGGCGAATTCGGCCACCGCCGCCTGAAGCCGGAAGCTGGCGGAGGTGTCTTCCAGGCTGGCGCGCAGATCGTCTCGCGTGATCGGGCGGCTGATCTCCACCACCTCGCGGGTTTCCGCGTCCTCATAGCGGATGTAGACGGTGGCGATCACGTCAGAGCCATTCGCAGATTGTGACACCGGGCGCGTGGCCGCCTCTTCCAGCGCGATTTCATACAGTGCCGTGACGCTGTGACCCGCACCGACCTCGCCCGCATCCACCGCATCGTTGCGGAAATCCTGATCGGCAATGTCGCGGTTTTCGTACCCGATCAGGCGGTAGCGGTCGGTCACGTCGGGATTGAACTCGACCTGCACCTTCGCGTCATAGCCGACCACCTGGAGCGTCCCGGTCAGGTTGTTGACGAACACACGCCGCGCCTCGCGCAGATGATCGACATAGGCATAATTGCCGTTGCCGTCGTTGGCGAGCTGTTCCATCAGCACATCGTTGTAATTGCCCATGCCGAAACCAACTGCGCTGAGCGTCACACCTTCATCCACGCCTGCACGGATGGTCTGCAAAATCGCTTCGGGGCCGGTATTGCCCACGTTCGCCACGCCGTCACTGCACAGCACGATGCGCACATTTTCGCCCGCTTCCATATATTCCTGCGCCATCGCATACCCCAGCCGCAGACCGTCCTCGGCATTGGTGCTGCCCTCGGTCATCAGGCCGTTGATCGCGGTCATGATGGTGTCGCGTTCGCTGGCAGGGGTGGGATTCAGCACGGCGCGGCTGCGGTCAGAATAGACCACGATGCCCACGCGGTCGTCCTCGCGCAGTTGATCGACCAGCAGCGCCAGCGACTCTTTGACGAGGCCGAGGCGGTTTTCCGCCGACATGCTGCCGGAGACATCAATCACGAAAATCAGGAAGACGGGTTCGCGTTCTTCCGCCGGGACGTACCGCGCCTGAATGCCGACGCGCAGCAGATGATGGCCGTCATAGCCGAAAGGCGCAGGGGCAGCATCCAGATAAATAGCGAAAGCGTCGTCGCCGGTGGGTGTGTCGTATTCGGGATCGAAGTAGTTGACGAATTCTTCGGGACGGATGGCGTCCGCCGGGGGAAGCTGCTGCGTATCGCGCAGATAGCTGCGGGCGACGGTGTAGCTGGCGGTATCAACGTCCATCGCAAAGGTGCTCAGGTTGTCGTCTTCGGTGTCGAAAAAGGGATTCACGCCGTAGTTTTCAAACTGCATCGCGCCGGGTGTCGGCGGAATAGCCTGCTGCGCCATCATGGATGCGGCGGGGGAGGCCTGAATGAATGCCTGCCCGGTTGGCATGGCGGCGATGCTGGGGGCACTTCTGTTCGCTGCCGACTCATCGCTGGTGATGCCATCGTCCACAGGCGCTTGCTGTTCGGACGCAACATTCACGATTGGCTCGGATTGGTTGGGAGTACCGCAGGCGGTCAGTGCGACCATGATGAGGCATAAACACAGCAGGAAGGACAAGCGGGTTTTCATGGCGGTGTGTCTCCTGTATCGAATGATTGATGGGAAGACGGTGCTTCTGTGCATTTTGTTCCCGCCGTCTCATTACACAGCGCTGCCTCAGACTTTCGACGGATTTTGCTGCCGACGTGATTGACAATTTTTTAGTCTAAACTAAAATAAAAGTATGAATTAGCTAAATAAGAACACAGGAGGGTACTCCGATGGAAGGCTTCTCGCTCTCGACCGCGCTCATCAATGGGCTGGCGCTGTGCCTGCTGATGGGCATATCCATTATCGTCTCGCTGTTCGTCAATGTGCGGGTGTGGATGCAGGACTTCCCAGCGGAGGTGCAGGCGGCTATTCCACCGCTAAGTCCGGCGGAAAAACGCCAGCGCCTTTTCTTTGCAGTGCCGATACTGGCCGCGTTCTTCGGGGTGCTGGGGTATACGATCTTGCAGCTTCGTGCTCTGCCGGATGGCGAAATCTCGTTTGTCGGCGCTTATCTGACACTGCTGATCGTCTTCCAGATGTTCAACCTGTTCGATGCGGTGGTGATCGACTGGCTGTTGTTGATTGTATGGAAGCCTGCCGCCGTGCATGTTCCTGGGACGGAAGGGCTGGAGCATACCTATGAGAGCCTGCGCTTTCAGTTCACGGCGTTCATGAAAGGGCTGATCGGTGGCATTGTATTCTGTCTGCCGCTGGCACTGCTGGCAGTACTCTGAGAATGAGCGAGGGGCTTTTCGGGAAAGGCTCACACCCGACTCGCCCCTGCCTCATCTTGCGCCCGTAAGCTGAGGCAGTAAAAAGGGGAATAAAAGGGGGGACTCGCATGCCCACGATCAGCGCCGTGATTCTGGACATGGACGGTACGCTCGTCGACAGCAACGACGCCCACGCCAAAGCCTGGGAACAGGCCATCACCGAAGCTGGCTACACCACCACGTATGATGAAATCCGCCGCCGCATGGGAATGGGCGGGGACAATCTGCTGCCGGATTTGCTCGGCATCACTAAAGACCACCCGGCCTACAAGCCAATGTCCGAACGCCGCAAGCAGCTTTTCAAGGATCAATACCTGCCCAACCTCAAACCGTTCCCGCAGGTGCGCGACCTGCTGCTGCGCTTTAAGGAAGACGGGATGCGGTTGGTGATTGCTTCATCTGCCTCGGACGAAGAACTGGAACACCTGCTCAAGCTGACCCAGGCGGAAGATTTGCTGGAAAGCACCACCTCCGCTTCGGATGCGGAAAACTCCAAGCCCGACCCGGATATTGTGAATGCCGCGCTGCAAAAGCTGGAACTGGATGCCGATGAAGTCATTATGCTGGGCGACACGCCCTATGACATCGACTCGGCGGGGAAGATTCGTGTCTCGGTGGTCGCGCTGCGCTGCGGCGGCTTCCCGGACGAAGCGCTGCAAGGCGCAATCGCCCTCTACGACGACCCGGCGGACTTGCTGGTGCGCTATGACGAGTCGCCCTTCAGCCAGCGTGTGACCTTCCAGGACGAGCGGTAACAATCACCTGGCGTTCGGCAATGTATCGCGCGGCAACTACTTGGCGGTTCAATCAGCTTTCAGGAGGCAGCACCATGAAAAAAGGCGATAAAGTCCGCTGGAACTGGGGACGCGGGCAGGGCGAAGGCAAAATCATCGAGGTCTTCACCGAGCGCGTGACGAAGACGATCAAAGGCGAGGAAGTCACCCGTAATGCGAGCAAGGACGAACCCGCCTATCTGATCGAGCAGGAAGACGGCGACCGCGTACTCAAAAGCGGGAGTGAACTGGAAAAGGTATAAAACATGAGTTAATGCTCACATTGAGGGTTGACATCCCCATACCCTTCCCCTAACATCGCGTCCGACATCGTACAAGGGGAAGGGTTCAACAGGCATACCTCATGGCAAAAACAGCATTGATTACGGGCGCGTCCGGGGGGATCGGCGAGGAACTGGCGCGGGTGTTTGCACGGGAAAAATTCAACCTGGTGCTGGTCGCCCGCAGTGCGGATAAGCTGCTGAAGCTGGCGAACGAACTGCAATCGAAACACAGCGTGACGGTGAAGGTCATCGCCAAAGACCTGACGCAGCCGACCGCGCCGGATGAAGTCTATGCCGAACTGGCCGGGACGCAGATCGACGTGCTGGTCAACAATGCGGGCTACGCCACCTACGGCAACTTCTGGGACATCGACACCCGCAAGGACATCGACGAGATTCAACTGAACGTGACCACGCTCACGCACCTGACCAAGCTGTTTCTGCCGGGGATGGTGCAGAGGCGCGACGGCAAAATCCTGAATGTGGCCTCTACCGCCGCCTTCCAGCCGGGGCCGCTGATGGCCGTCTATTACGCCACCAAAGCCTTTGTCCTGTCGCTGAGCGAAGCCCTGTCCGAGGAACTGAAAGGCACGGGCGTCACCGTGACTGCGCTGTGCCCTGGCCCCACTCAGAGCGGCTTCCAGGAACGCGCCGCCATGACCGAAAGCCGACTGGTGCAGGGCGGGCTGATGACTTCAAAGCAGGTGGCGGAGGCAGGTTATAAGGCGCTGATGCGCGGGCAGGTCATCCACATCACAGGGTTACGCAATCGCCTGCTGGCGCTGACCGTGCGCTTTACCCCACGCCCCAACGTGCGCCGCCTCGTCATGAACATGCAGAAGCGTGTAGGACATTAACCCACGCGGCTTTCTTTCAGGTGTGAATAGGCTTCGTCCAGCGTGGCGACGATCAGAATGCGTTCCTTTACCGCTGGACGAACCGCCGCTGCCACGTTAAACATCCTCATCACAAAACTTCCCACACCGACGGCAACAATACGACCCATATTCGGCGGCAAACGGTTCAGCGCTCCAATGTGGGAAAGCGCACCACCGGGCAGTGGGCCGGCATGGCGCATGTCGATCAGCATGTGAACGGTATGTGGAACCGTCTGCGCCAGAAGTGCGAATTCCTCACACGAGGCGTAAAACTCATCCCACGTCCATTTGCCCACATACGTCTGACGAATAATCGTTTTTTCGTTGTTGTCCCAATCGACGGTAATTGACATCGTTGTCTCCCGAAATTTCCCCTGCGGCTATTGTATTCAGAATCGAGCATGAAAGAGGTAAAAAGTACACAGAGTCAGAATGAACCGATTTATTCCTTTTTGCGTATTGTTGAGCAAAGCGGCACCCTTATCTCACATGACAACGACGAAAGGATGCAGAATGGGTAATCTGGACGCCAAACTGGACACAATCGACGATTTCGTACTCTCCACGATGGAAGGCTGGAAGACGCCCGGCGCAGCGCTGGCGGTCGTTCAGGGCGACGACGTGCTGCTGATGAAGGGTTACGGCCAGCGCAGCGTGGCGCAGAATCTCCCGGTCACGACGCAGACCGTCTTCCCCCTCGCCAGCGTGACCAAAGCCTTTACCGCGATGGGCATCGGCCTGCTGGTGGACGAGGGCAAGCTGGACTGGGATAAGCCTGTGCGCGATTATCTGCCCACGTTTAAGCTGCATGACCCCTTCGCCAGCCAGCACATCACCCCGCGCGACCTGCTCTGCCATCGGTCGGGACTGCCCCGGCATGATTTGGTGTGGTACGGGTCGAACCTCACGCGCAAGGAAATGGTCGAAAAGCTGGCGCATCTCGAACCTTCCGCCCCCTTCCGCGAACACTGGCAGTACCAGAACCTGATGTATATGACGGCGGGGTATCTCACAGGCGTCGTCGCGGGCATGACGTGGGAGGAGTTTATCTACCAGCGCATTTTCGCCCCGCTCGGCATGAAAGCCAGCAGCATTTCGATCCGCGATATGATGCAGCAGCCGGACGTGGCGACGGGCTATCTGGTGAAGAAGGATGACGTGCGTGAAATGCCGCTGCGCGACTTCCCCGAAACCGCCCCGGCAGGCGCGATCAACTCTAACCTGAGCGACATGGTGAACTGGCTGCGCGTCCACCTCAACGGCGGCAAGTTCGGCGATATGCAGTTCGTCGCGCCGGGGACGCTCGAACAGATGCACACGCCGCAGATGGTCATGCCTGTCAACACACTGTCGAAGCAGATCACCGGGAACACGATTTTCACCTACGGTCTGGGCTGGATGATCGAGCCGTACCGGGGCTATACGATGGTGCATCACGGCGGCAACATCGACGGCATCAGCACAATGGTGGCCTTTATCCCCCAGGCGAAGATCGGCGTGATCGTGCTGACCAACGTCACAGCTCGTCCGGTGCGCGATGTGCTGCCCTATGAAATCTTCGACCGCCTGCTCGATCTGCCCGGCAACGATTGGAACGCCCGCTATCACAGCCTGTTCGATGCTCTGGAACAGAGCGAAGATCAGGGCAAGGTGCAGAGCGAAACCGACCGCGTGAAGGACACGCAGCCCTCGCATCCGCTGGAAGCCTATGTCGGCGTGTATGAGAATCCCGGTTATCCCGACGTGCCCATCACCCTGCGCGACGGCCAGCTTTACGTCCACTTCCTCGGCACGGAATGCCCGATCCACCACTATCACTATGATGTGTTCAAAGTCAGGTATGAACCGCTTGACATCGACATGAACGCCGTCTTTGCGACCAACCCACGCGGCGACATCACCAGCGTGTCAGTTCCCCTTGAGCCGCAGGTGAAGGACATTGTCTTCACGCGCAAGGCGGAAACCGTCGATGTGGCGACGATGACCGCGCTGGAAGGCGTATATGCGCTGCCCATCGAAGGCTTTACCATCACCATTATCCGCCGTGAAACCACGCTGATCGCGCAGATCACCGGGCAGGGCGAGGTGGAACTGATCCCATATAAAGGGCTGGAATTCAACCTGAAAGACGCGGCGGGCCTGAGCATCGTCTTCACACGTGGCAAGGATGGTCAGGTCAACGAGGGCATCCTCAAGCAGCCGGGTGCGGTGTTCCCGTTGAAGAAGCAATGACCGGAGCAGTAGTGAGTATTGAGTACCGGGTTGTGAGTGCTGAGTGCTGGGTAGAAGATGACTCGCGCCTGTAGCAGCACGATTTTGTAGGGACACGCCACGCCGTGTCCTTTCTCTGCAAGCATCATCAAATCTTGGCGCACTTACCATCCCGGCGGTTAAATTACCTGCCTTGTCATCGCATCACCCAAAGGAATGGACATTCATGCAGGATCAGATTTCGATTCAGGCTATTTTCCTCCTCGGCAACGTCGGCAAAATGGAAAGCGGCAACCCCATGCGGCTGCAACTGACCTACCAGGACGAGCGCGTCCATATCAGTGGCTATGTCGAACCGGGCAGCCAGCAGTTCGGCCTTATCACTGTCCACGTCAACCTGCCCTCGACTCACAGCGCAGGCAAGGTCGAAGACCGCCTGACGTTCGGCATCCCGAAAACCGACGACGAGTCGCAGACGATGGTCTATCAGTGGAAGGGGGAGGTCGAATATTTCCGTCCGGGGCGCTGGATGGGGTATGTCGAACGTTAACCATCCCTATGGTTTTCTGTGGCGTTTGAGCGTAACATGTAGGTGTGTCTCATGTAACTTCAGGCTCCCCCCTTTTGTGGATTTGGAGCCAACGGCATACGACACAAGGCAGCTTAACAACGGAATATAGCGCGTTGCCTGCCGAAAATCGTGGCGGGCGTAAAATATTCAACGTGTCCATGAAGTAATCCCGAACGCATTCAGCAACGGGATAGGGGGTGCAGTAGTTCATCCCATGCGGGTTTATCCTGCATAAAACAGACCCACCTATGTCCATAAATAGGTATAGGAAAGGGAACTATGTTATGCCAGCGCCATCGTCTGCGGGCGCTTTCTGGCAGCGGAGTATCACCCCCTCCAGGTGACTTCGATGGCGTTTGCGGCAGGGGCGTTCGTCCTGACCGTTATCAATGTGCTAAGCGGAGTCGTTATCGCGCAGACGGCGCAAAGCTGGCTGTTGATCCTGTATCTGGGACTGGTGCCGACGGCGCTGGCCTACTGGCTTTTCCAGACCGGGCTGCGGTCGATCTCGGCGGCAGCCGCCAGCATCATCAGTATGCTTGATCCGGTCGTGGCGGCGCTTCTGGCGTGGGTGCTCTTTGGCGAGACAATTTCGTCGTGGGGTATCGTTGGCGCGGCGCTGCTGCTGGTCAGCATTGTCCTGCTGACCCTGGAACAGCCGGAGGAACGTAAGTCTCTGCAAGGCTGATTTCGGCTTAATTGAATGGGAGAGGTAGCGATTAACCTCTCCCATTCTGGGGGTTATTCCGTCACGGTGAAGTGCGCGGACGCCAGCACAATATAGCCATCATCCAGCAGCAGCCGCACTTCGTAATCGCCTGCCGGGAGCATCGCCTCACCGAGTACGTCGGCGTCAAAAACCATGCTGCCCGCTACACGAGCACCTGTGTAGACGAACGCCAGGTAGTTGTTATAAAGATCGGGATCATCAGCGGCATAAATGCCCAGCCAGTCGAAGCGCAGCCCCGGCGCATTTTCCCACGAGGCCGTTATTGGCTGGCCGACACGGTAGGAGGCGCGATCGGTCATCACAGCAGGGACAGCGCCCGGCTCCACAACCCAGAATACACTGCGTGAACGCTCGCTGTTGTCCTCACCCAGAAGCACGGCGGCATATTCACCTGGCGTCAGCGTCCCGGAACCGAACAGAACACTGCCAAAGAAACTGACTTCGTAGGGAGGCAGCCACATCAGGGGCGTGTCGGTCATGCTGGCGTTGGCCGGAAAGATTGCAATCCGGTCGGTGCCTTCACCGTCTGGTGCATGGTAGCGCACATTGAAGGGTTCGCCCGCTTCAATCCGCTGATGTTCGACCGCCACAAAGACAGGCGGGATGCCCGGTGTTACACGAATTGTGGACACCACGCCGCGATGGTCAGACGGGTAGGGATCAACCGGAATGTTGACTCCGGGGCCGTTCCGTTCGCCGACGATCTGGCTGTCCAGCACATCCACCTTGCCCGCTGCAAAGACCAGATCAATCCGGTCAAGCGCTTCGTCCGGTCTGAGGCGCGGATGCGGATAGCCGTAAGTCCAGGTAATACCCGGATGCTGCACAGGGTCAGGATAAATCGTGCGGTAGGTATCGCGGAAACCAGCTGCTTCCACCGCCAGTGACACAGGCCACTCGACCGGGTACAAAAGATGAGGGCGCTGGCCGACGCTTGCTTCTGTCCAGTCCCGATGCGACGGTGCGTTAAAGTCCCCGGTGAGCAGCACAGGGATGCCTGCTTCCAGCAGGGATGGGACATGCGCCAGGAAGGGTTCGATGGCGGGAAGTCGGGTTGTCCGTTCCAGTTCAAGCACTTCCTCCAGCGATGCACCGTCACGCACCGCATATGGGCCGTAGGGGTCGGACGGAAGATGAACGTTCATGACCGCGACGACTTCACCGGGGCGAATTTGTGCCAGGACATACGCCCCGTCCGCATCCGGCAGTTCGATCAGCGGGAAGCGCGAGACGACGTGGGTGCGTTCACTGTAGTGCCAGCCGAGCCTTTCGGCCAGCAGGCGCGTATTTCCGGTGGGTTCCTGCAGGCCGACGATGTCGGCTTCGGCAGATTCGATGGCTTCGACCACCCTGTTGAAATCCACCAGTGCACCGCCAACCCAGATATTAAAGGTCATGATGCGCAAATCCACCACCTGTGCTGCCTGTGATGAGGGATTTTGCTGAGCCGCGACTGTAAAGGGCAGGATCAGTGCGGTGAGGGTCAGTATCAACAGAAGTCGATGGTAGCGACCAGGGTGATTTTTCATCTCAAATCTCCGATGTCTGAATACGTTGAGCAAATTCTGTCTTCGTTGTGTTAAGCACTGATCGAGTTACGATTAAGAGAAATCGACCTGTGATACTGCGCTGCTCCAGAGAGTGGTGAAGTTTGAGGATACATCGGTAGGGGCGAATCACGCTTCGCCCGTCCATGTCCCTGGTATTCACCATGCCTCTGCTCCAGTCTGCGAAGGACAGATCAGAAAAAGTGCGTACAATAAGAGTCTGTGTTGTGCCGATGGATTTTGGCGGAGCAGGATGCGATGGCCGAAGATACACCCTCGAATGACGGTTACGAGCGTTACTATGCCAGAGATCGGCAGGAATGGCGGTCATGGCTGGAAGCCAACCACACCACTTCACCCGGTGTCTGGCTGATCTACTACAAAAAGAACAGCGGTCAACCGCGTGTGGCCTATGACGAGGCAGTGGAAGAAGCCCTGTGTTTTGGGTGGATTGACAGCCAACCCAACGCAATTGATGATGAGCGCTACATGCAGCTTTTCTCGCCGCGAAAGCCGAAAAGTCCCTGGTCGAAGCTGAACAAGCAGCGGGTGGAGCGCTTGATCGAACAGGGGCTGATGACCGAAGCCGGGATGAAGATGGTCGAGGCTTCCAGAGCGGATGGGACGTGGAATTCCTATGACGCGATTGAGGAACTGACCGTGCCGGATGATCTAGCCGAGGCGCTGGCGGAGAACGATGATGCCCGAAAACACTTCGAGGCGTTCAGCCCTTCGTCCAGGAAAAACATCCTGTGGTGGATCGAAAGCGCCAAGCGACCGGAAACCCGCCAGAAGCGCATTGACGAAACGGTACGGCTGGCGGCACAGAACATCAAGGCCAATCACTATCGGCAGTAGACAGTGCCGGTGCGCTACAATATCGACCTGATAACGAATGGGCTGTGAGGCACTGATGAGCAAAAAACACAGGAAACAATGGTCGAAAACGGCTTCCCGCCTGAAGGATAATCACAACTGGAAAGCGCCGAAGGGTTACAAGATTGTGGTGATCGAACGCGGCCTGGTGAGCTTTAATGTGCCCGAAGCGTGGTTCATGGCGAAGATGGAACCGCTCGAACTGCACAACGCCCATCCTCCCGACGACAAAGCCCGCCTCACCGTATCATTCTGGAAAATGCCATCGGGTATTGACTGGACAGGGCTGCCGCTGGGGCCGCTGCTGGAAAAGTCGATGCAGGGGAGTGAGATGGAAGTCCTGGATACCAGCCCCACCACCCCTGTTCAGCGAGAAGACCTGGAGATGGTCTGGGCGGAAAATCTGTTTATGGATCCCCAGGAAAATCGCCCCGCACGCTCACGGGTGACGCTGGCACGAGGCTTCGACGTGCATGTGGTTATAAGCTTTGACTACTGGGACGACGAACGGACGATTTTTCTGCCCGTGTGGGAAGAAGTGGCGCGTTCGCTCCAGCTTGGCCGCGTCATCGACGATCCGACCAGGGGGCCAGTGGAGCATTAACCCGCTTTAATCCGTGCGTCGAGCTGTTCCCCAAAGCTGGTCAGATCAATCGGCCCGAACTGACGCATCACAATTTCGCCTTCGGGTGAGATGACGAGCGTTTGTGGCAGGTCTACAACGTTATAGTCCTTCAGCACTGTATCATCAGGGACGACCAGAACAATCAGATTCAGATTGCGGGACTGGAGAAATGCTTCGATGTCGTCCTTTGTTTCACGCATGTTCACCGTCAGCACAACCAGTTCATCGGGGTAAAGCCCGGCCAGCCCTTCCAGGAAAGCCAGTTCATCCGGGCAGGTTTCACAAAAAGTCGCCCAGAAGTTCAGGACAACCCAACGTCCACGCAGCGCAGAGAGGGTATAGGGTTCGCCGACCAGCGTTGTGAGTGTAAAATCCGGCGCGAGAAAAGCGCTTGATTCGTTATCCTCAGACATCCCAACGGGGGTAATAGCGGGTTTGGTGGTGCTTCCGCTGCACGCACTGAGAAGCAGCACGGCAGCTACTATCACTCCACAGGTCACTTTTACGCCGCGTAACGCAATCATCCACATCTACTCAGGTATTGAACACAGGTACATGCTCCCAATCATACCTGTGTTCAGGGATGGTCGCGATAGTGCGATTTAAAGGACTGCACCTGCGAACAAACGAGGCACAGAGCACAGTTCGTATGCCTTCGCTTTGAGCGACTCGCGGAAGTTTGGATGTGCAATCATGATGAGGATGTTCATCCGTTCGCGGATGGTTTTCCTGTGCAGGTCAGCAATGCCCTATCACGCCTTCCGCGACCTCCAGCCCAAACCCTGACATTGTATATATCGCCAGGAAGATATGACCACCTGTTGCAAAAATTGTCGTTGCTGTTAAAGTCTGTATGCAATATTCGATGTACAACCTCTGCTTCCAGGGAAACGGCTTTTATGGAAAATACGCCTTTTTATGTCTATTACAGCGGTAAAGAGTCTCTCGATCCAGCGCCCCTTCGGTTGCAGTGTGGGCCATTCGATCTGCTGTATGAAGCCGGGACTATCCGTTACATCCGGCTCGGCAGTACGGAGGTCGTGCGGCAGATTTACAGCGCTGTTCGCGACCAGAACTGGACGACCATCCCTGGCGTGTTGAGCGATGTTCAAATTACAAACGAAGCCGATTTCTTCCAAATTACGTTCGTCAGCCATCATCAGCAGGATGAGATTGATTTCCGCTGGCGAGGGCTGATCGAAGGTACGCCCGAAAGCTTGACCTTTGAAATGGCAGGCGAAGCCCATTCCCAGTTCAAGCGCAACCGCATCGGCTTCTGTGTGCTGCATCCGATGGAGTGCGCCGGTCTGTCCTGCAAAATCGAACATACCGATCAGACTATCAGCGAGGGACATTTCCCGCAGCAGATTGAGCCACATCAGCCCTTTCTGAACATCTGTTCCATTCAGCATGAATTTCAGCCCGGTTCCTGGGTCGAAGTGCGTATGGAAGGCGAGACGTTCGAGATGGAGGATCAACGCAACTGGATTGATGCCTCCTATAAAACCTACTGCACCGCGCTAAGCCTGCCTTTTCCTGTGACAGTCGAGCCGGGGACGCGAATCGAGCAGAAGATCACGCTGCGCCTCCTGTCTTCAACAGCCGTATCTGCCGGAGAGCGCCAGAAACCGCTGACCCTGACGCTGAATGAAGCACGAACGGTTCCTCTTCCTGCTATCGGGCTTGGTGCAGCATCTCACCATGAACCTCTGAGCGACCGCGCCGTTGAGCGCTTAAAAGCACTTCATCTGGTGCATCTGCGAGTCGATGTGCGTCCTGATGAGTCTGATTGGCAGCAGCCGTTTACGCGCGATGCGGAAGCAGCAAAACGCCTTGACGTGCCGCTGGAAATTGCTGTGCATCTAGGCTCCGATCTTGAAGCACAGTTACAGGCTGTCCGTTCTCAGGTGGAAATCGCGGGGGTGCGCGTAGCACGCTGGCTGATCTTCCGCAAAGGCGAGAAATCCACCCGGCGGGACACGATGGAACGGGCAAAGCGGGTGCTGCAAAGTGATGCGCCGCTGGTCGGTGGCACAGACGCCTTTTTCACCGAGCTGAACCGGGAGCGCCCTGATATGGCTGTGATGGACGGTGTGGTGTATTCCATCAATCCACAGGTTCACGCCTTTGATAACGCGACCCTGGTCGAGACCCTGGCGGTGCAGGAAGTGACCGTGACCAGCGCCCGCGCCTTTTCCGGTGAGAAGCTAATTCATGTCGGCCCTGTCACCTTCAAAATGCGCTGGAATCCGAACGCGACCGCGCCTCAACCGCCGCTCGCGCCTGGTGAAATTCCACCTCAGGCTGATGCGCGGCAGATGTCGCTCTTTGGCGCAGGCTGGACGCTGGGCAGTGTCAAGTATCTGGCGCTCGGTGGTGCCGCCAGCCTGACCTACTTTGAGACAACGGGCTATCTTGGCGTCATGTCTACCGAGACAGGTTCGCTCCACCCGGATAAATTCCGGGATTTCCCCGGCGGAGTTTTCCCCATGTATTTCGTGTTCGCACATCTGGGTGAATTTGCAGGGGGCGAACTGATCGACCTCACCACTTCCGACGGCCTGTGGGTGGATGGGCTGGCGCTGCGCAAGGGCGACCGGATGCGCCTGCTGCTGGCAAACTTCACCCAGGATGCCCAGAGGATACGTCTTGCTGCGCCGGGGAGATACCAGCAGATCACTCTCGATGGCAGCAATGTGGCCGGGGCGATGCAGCATCCACAGGCTTATTTCGACCAGCCGCGCCAGCGCCTTGAACCGACAGAAGGAGTGCTGCATCTGGAACTCGCGCCATATGCCCTGATCGTGCTCGACCGGATCGCGTCATGAGCGCAAACCAGAACCCGCGTGTCCTCGCGACTTATCTGATTGAAACGGCACATCCCCTGGAGCAGGCAGCGGCGATGATGGCCGGGGAGCAGTCCGCCGGGACGTTTGTCAAAGTGCCGGGGGAAACCGAAGAACTGCTCGCCAATCATGGCGCGACCGTCGAACGCATCACCCCGCTTGAAACGGTCGATCAGCCCTCGCTCCCCGGCGCGAAACTCCCACGTGGACAGCAACAGCAGCAGGCGGAATATCAGCGGGCGGAGGTCGTCCTCTCGTTTCCGTTCGAGAATATTGGCGCATCGCTTACCACGCTCATCACTACCATCAGCGGTAATCTCTACGAACTGGGGCCGTTTTCAGGGCTGCGGCTGCTGGATGTCGACATCCCGCCCATTTTCAGAAGTGTCTATCCCGCGCCGCAGTTTGGGGTGGAGGGCACTCGGCGGCTGGCAGGGGTTTATGGTCGTCCTCTGCTGGGCACGATTATCAAACCGAGCGTGGGCTTATCCCCTGAAGCGACGGCTGCACTGGTCAGAACATTGTGTGAGGCCGGTCTGGACTTCATCAAGGATGATGAACTCCAGACTAATTCACCGCATTCGCCGCTGCGGGCAAGGGTAGATGCTGTCATGCGCGTGATTAACGACCATGCGCAGGCGACGGGCAAAAAGGTCATGTATGCCTTCAACATCACCGCCGATTTGGACGACATGCTGCGGCATCATGACATCATTGAAGCGCAGGGCGGAACATGCGTGATGGTCAATCTGCTGGCGGTTGGCGCGGCAGCGGTCGCCAGACTGCGGCAGCATTCGGCGCTGCCCATTCACGGCCACCGGGCAGGATGGGGTGCGCTCAGCCGTCATCCGCTGCTTGGCATGAGCTATGTTGCCTTTCAGAAACTCATGCGACTGGCCGGGGTGGATCACCTGCACGTCAACGGGCTGCGCAACAAGTTCTGCGAGTCGGACGAGTCGGTGATTGAATCCGCCCGCGCCTGTTTAACCCCTTTGTTTGGCGATGACCCGGTGCTCCCTGTGTTCTCGTCGGGGCAGTGGGCGGGGCAGGCACCCGATACATACCAGGCACTCAACAGCGTTGATCTGCTGTATCTGGCAGGCGGTGGCATTATGGCACATCCGGCAGGCCCGGCGGCGGGGGTCGCCAGTCTGCGTCAGGCCTGGGAAGCTGCCATGCAGGGGCTTGCGCTGGACGAATATGCGCAGTCGCACGAAGCCCTGCGCCAATCCATCGAAATGTTTTCCAGATGAACCCACTTCTGATGACGTTTTATGGGGACGATTTCACTGGCTCGACCGACGCGATGGAAGCGCTGGTGCTGGGTGGTGTGCCTGCTGTCCTGTTTCTGGAGCCGCCTTCTGCCGAGTTTGTCGCGCAGCATTTTCCCACTGTACGCGCGGTGGGCGTGGCCGGGTTAAGCCGTTCGATGACCCCCGCGCAGATGGACGAGCATCTGCCGGGTGTTTTCCACTCGCTCCATGCGCTGAATGCGCCGCTGTTCCACTATAAAATCTGCTCCACGTTCGATTCGTCCCCGACCGTTGGCAGCATCGGCCATGCCATCGAACTCGGCTGGCCGATCTTTCAACCTAGCGTGATTCCGCTGATGGTGGGGGCACCTGCCCTCAAGCGGTATGTGGCGTTTGGCAATCTCTTTGCCACGATTGGGGATGAAACCTACCGGCTTGACCGTCACCCTACCATGTCGCGCCATCCCATTACGCCGATGCACGAGAGTGATCTGCGGCTGCATCTCGGCCAGCAGACAATGCGCACAATCGGGTTGATGGATGTGCGTCATCTGGCCGACGAGGCGACTCTGTCGCAGCGTTTTGCCGGGCTGATCGAGGACGGCTGCGAAATTATCCTGTTCGACACGATGGACGAGTCGCATCTGCCCAAAATCGGGCGGCTGGTGTGGGAGATGCGCGACCCAGGAACAATTTTCACCGTGGCTTCTTCCGGGATTGAATATGCGCTGACCGCGTACTGGAAGCAGGCTGGTGTGATCGAACCGCCTGTCCCGCCTGTTTCGCCGGGAGCGGTTGAGCAGTTGATCGTCATCTCCGGCAGCGCATCTCCCCAGACATCCACACAGATTAAATGGGCGCTGGCAAATGGCTTTTATGGGATTCGGCTGGACAGTGCGGCACTGATCGACCCGGCAACCGCTGACCAGGCTCGACAGGCAGCGTTTGCGGATGCACTACAAGCGCTTAGTAGCGGGCGTAATGTCCTGCTGTATTCCACAATCGGTTCGACCGACCCGGCTATTCAGACCACCAACGAAAGGATGGCCGCGCTTGGCTTCGATCCAAAACAGATCGGTTCCCGGCTCGGTGCGCAGCAGGGCATTCTCCTGCGTGAACTGCTGGAAAAAACAGGCTTACGTCGTGCCTGTGTTGCGGGTGGGGATACCTGCGGCCATGCGACCCATCAGCTTGGGGTCTATGCCCTTGAATATATGATGCCGATTGCTCCAGGGTCGCCGCTGTGTCGCGCCCGGTCGCATAATCCCGCCTTTGATGGGCTGGAGATTTCGCTGAAGGCAGGGCAGGTGGGAAAGCCGGATTATTTCCACAGCATTCTTCTGGGCGAAGTCCGTTAGCCAGAATTCGTGCAGGCAATTGCTTGACAAACTCGCATATTGTATGCAATATAATGTAGACAGAAAATTGAATTAAAGTTCCTTTCTTTGAAAGAAATGGCTTCTTAAATGGCCTTTTCACAAATCCAACCCGTCAGCCTTCGTCAGCAGGTGGTGGAGCAAATCCGCACCGCGATTATTGAAGGCCGCCTTAAACCCAACGATCACATCGTTGAGTCGGTACTGACACAGCAGCTTGGGGTAAGCCGCACCCCTGTGCGGGAAGCGCTCATTCTGCTGGAACAGGATGGATTGGTCGTCTCCTACCCCCACCGGGGCAGTTATGTCCGCACCTTTACCGCGCAGGATGTACAGGAAATCTTCTCCATGCGCACCGCCCTGGAAAATTTTGCCGGGGAACTCACCATTCATGACATGACAAGTGATGATTATCACCACCTGGGTAATCTGATCGAACAGCAGCGCAAAGCGATCAGCGCGGCGGATTTTCGCCATGTCCGCTCCATCGACATGAGCTTTCACCAGTACATCATTGAGCGCAGCCGTCATTCCCTGCTGATTCGCAACTGGCAGCAGATTGTTGCGCAGATCGCTGAAGTCCTTTATATCCGTGCGGAAGTCGTCAAGGATTATGACGAATTCCTGGCGATTCGCGATCATACCGCTCTGGTGGAGGCTTACCAGCGCCGCGACTTGACAGCGCTCTATGAATTGAATCGAAAAATAAACCAGCGGGTTGCGGGTGAGTGCCAGGCAGCCGTCGAAATGAAAGACCGTCAGAATCATCGTGATGGACGGTTTTGAACCGCATCAGAAATGGGATCGAATAGATTTGTTCAGGCTGCGGTTTGTATACAATATGCAATTTGTGAGGTTTCGCACATTACAGTTTAACACAGTAATGCGGCGTAATTTCAATGTTCGGATAAAAGCCAGGAGGGAAGAAGTTATCGATATCGACAATCACCGTTCAACCTGTTTCTCGTTTTTAGGAGAGAATTCTCATGCGCAAAAAAGTATTAGCTTTAATTCTCATCGTTGTCACTGTGCTGAGCCTGGGCTTTAGTCTGACGCAGGCGCAGGACGGCTCGACCATCTGTTTTGGCTTCCAGGACCTTGAAACGGAATTCTGGGTTGCGGGGCATCTCGCCATCACCACGACGCTGCGCGACCAGGGCATCGAAGTGCTGGAATACAACGCAAACGAAGACCCCAACCGCCAGCTTGAGCAGGTGCGTGAATGTATCGCGCAGGGTGTTGATGGCATCATCATCATCCCGCAGGATGGCGACAGCGCTGTGACCATCGTCGGTGAAGCGCAGGATGCTGACATCCCGATTGCCGTCTTTAATCGCCCCCCGAACGACCGCAGCGCGGGCATTATCGTCGTGGCCGACAACGTCAGCGCCACCGAGCAGGCTGTTGAATTCATGGCGCAGCAGGCCATCGTCAAGTGGGCGGCGACCGGGCAAACCATTCAACCGCTGATCCTGGTTGGTGCACTCCAGGACACGAACGCCATTGGCCGCCGTGACGGGTTCTTCAACGTCATCAACCGCTACAGCGAACGCTATCCGGGGCTGTTCGCGGAACCTATTGAAGTGGCGACCGAATGGGATGCCGCGACCGCGCTGGCAAACCTCGAAGCCGCTATCACTGCCAATCCCGAAGTCGATTTCATCTTCACTTCCTCCGACTTCCTGTTCCCGACCATCCAGTCTGTGCTGGAGCCGCGTGGGAAGTGGGTGCCGCGTGGCGATGCCAACCACGTCATCATGGGTGGGCTGGACGGCGACGCGACCGCCTGTATGCTGATCGAAGAAGGCTATGTGGACGCGACGGGTGTGCAGGACTTGTTCCTGGAAGCCGAACTGACGATGGATCGCATTCTGCAGGCGATTGCCGACGGCGAAACCCAACCGAACGAAGTGCTGCTCGATCCCGGTTTCGCGCTGACCGCCGCCAACATTCAGTTCGACCGTTCTGATATGTGGGGCTGCGTGCTGTACGATCAGGGCTTCCTGGATCAATAGTCACCTGCCAGTTTTTTCGGTGGGGGCACGTTACAATGTGTCCCCATCGTCCGTCTCATTTACGAACCGAGTAATGCGAATGGCTTCTCAAAATCGTAATCTGGCACAGGCCCAGACCGCTTCCACAATCACGCCATCCCCGGTCACGGCGGTGGTGCCACGACGCCGCGAACGCTCCGCTGCTGCTTTCCTGCGTCGCTTACTTATCTCTGATTATTTTATTCTTTACCTGACCATTGTGATGTTTGTTGGGGCGGCCATCATCTTCCCGCGCATTGGCCTGGCCCGAACGCTGGGGCTGCCTACCAATATATCGAACCAGTTTTTGAATATGTGGCCGCTGCTGGCAGTGGCGCTCGGCCAGACATTTGTGCTGATTATCGGCGGGATTGATCTCTCGCAGGGATCAGTAATGGCGATCACCAGCGTGGCCGGCGCCGTCATCATGTCCACCGTGCTCGACCCGGCGATGTTCGACAAAAGCCCGCTGTGGGGGACGATCATGACGGCGGAAGGCGGTCTGCTGCGGGGGAATCCGCTGGCGGTGCCAGTCGGCGTAACAGCGATGCTGGCTTTAGGCGCGGGGATCGGCTTCCTGAACGGGTTCGCGATCACACGTTTTCGCATCGCCCCGTTCATGGTCACGCTGGTGACGATGTTCTTTTTCAGCGCGTTCGCCCTGTGGCTGACCCAATCGCGTAACATCTCCGGCCTGCCGCCTTCTTTTGTCGAGCTGGGCACCGGGGACATCATCTCGATCTATATCGGGCCAAAGCTGGAACCGCAGATCGCCCGGCGTGATATTCTCCCCGCGATTGCCTATCCCACTGTGATCGCACTGGGACTGGCACTCGTCGCCAATTTCCTGCTCACACGGACGGCATTTGGTCGGCAGATGTTCGCCATCGGCACCAACCGCCGCAGCGCCGAAATTTCGGGTGTGCCCAACAATCGAGTCGTTATCCTCGTCTATATGTTCAGCGGCTTCTGTGCTGCTGTGAGCGCCATTCTGTACTCGGCGCGGCTTGAGATTGGACAGCCCTCGCTCGGTAATAACCTGCTGCTCGATATTGTCGGGGCGACCGTTATCGGGGGAACAAGTCTGTTCGGCGGCAAGGGGTCGATTAAGGGCACGGTGTTTGGGGTGGCGTTTTTCGTCCTGCTGCTGAACGTGCTGAACGCGGCGCGGCTCTCTCCCTTTGTGATTGACGCGGTGAAGGGCACGGTCATTCTGCTGGCCGCGCTGCTGGATGTGACACGGTCACGCCTCGTGAGCCGGGAGGTGCAGGTATGACGATCCTGCTTGAAGTGAACGAAATCGGCAAAGCCTTTTTTGGGGTTCCGGCTGTCAAAAACGTCAGCATTACGGTGAACTCCGGCGAAATCATGGGATTGATCGGTCAGAACGGCGCAGGCAAAAGCACCCTAATGAACATGATCGGTGGGGTAGTGCAGCCCGACAGCGGCACCATGTCATTTGAAGGGCTGCCCTATCGTCCCCGTAATCCCGCTGCGGCTTATCGCACGGGTGTGGCCTTTATCCACCAGGAACTCAACCTTTTTACCAACCTCAGCATCGCTGAAAATCTGTTTATCGAAAATTTCCCCACCCGACGTTTCGGCTCACTCCGCTGGATTGACCGTGCTGCGGTGAAGCAGCGCACTGAGGAAATGCTGGAGCGGGTGGGGTTGAGCATTCCCCCGAACTTTACGATTGACCGCATCTCCCCCGGCGAACGGCAACTGGTCGAAATCGCCAAAGCGCTGCATCTGGACGCGCCGCTGATTATCCTCGATGAGCCGACCACTTCGCTCACTACACGCGAAACCGAGCGGCTGTTCGCGCTGATGAAGCAGCTACGTGAGGAAGGCAAAGCGCTGATTTATATCTCGCACATCCTCAATGATGTGAAGATGCTGGCTGATACGATTGCCGTCATGCGCGATGGTGAACTGGTCGCGCACGAGCCTGCCGGGAATTTCGATGTGCGCCGCATGATCTCACTGATGGTCGGTCGCAGCATCGACAACCTCTACCCGGCGCGGTCGGCCCAACCGCAGGAACAACCCCTCCTGACGCTGGATGGAGTCACTGCGAAAGGCGTGGTCGAGGATATTCGCTTCACGGTTCGGCGCAGCGAAGTGGTGGGAATGTTCGGCCTGATGGGATCGGGACGCACGGAACTGGCGCGTATCCTGTTCGGCATGGATCCCTTTGAAAAAGGCACCATCACCATCGACGGTCAGCGCATCACCCGCTTTACTCCGCGGAACTGCATTCGGCAGCAGATCGCCTTTGTCACCGAAAATCGGCGCGAGGAAGGGCTGCTGATGAACATCAACATCGCGGAAAACGTGGCGCTGGTGGCCTTACCGGAATTCGGCAGCTCACCACTTCAGGTCATCGACCAGGAGAAAATGCTGTCCTCCGTAAGCCAGGCGCTCAATGTGCTGCAACTGAAAAGTGGTGACATCACCAAACAACCGGCGCGAAGTCTGAGCGGGGGCAATCAGCAGAAGGTGGTCATCGCCAAATGGCTGCTGGCGAATCCGCGCCTGTTCATCATGGACGAACCCACGCGCGGGATTGATGTGGGCGCGAAGTATGAGATTTATGCCCTGATTGACCAACTGGCCGCCAGCGGCAGCGGTGTGCTGTTTATATCCTCTGAACTTGAGGAGTTGATGGGCGTGTGTGATCGCATCCTTGTCATGAGCCGGGGGGAAATCTTCGGCGAATTCTCCCGCGACCAATTCAATGCGGAAGACATTCTACGGGCTGCCTTCCGCGAACAAGGAGCACCGGCATGAATACGACTGAATCAAGACGCCGCTTTAACCCCTGGTCGTTCCTGCTGAACAACTCGACACTGGTGCTGTTTCTGGTGGTGTTCATTCTGTTCGGGTTGTCCTCGCCGCGCTTCTTCACGAGCGAGAACGTCATCAACTTCATCAAGCAGGCGTCCTTCACGGGCATCATCGCGGTCGGGATGACGTTCGTGCTGCTCACAGCAGGCATCGACCTTTCGGTCGGCTCCAATATGTACCTGTCGGCGGTGGTCAGCGGCCTGCTGATGCGCTCGATTGATCTGCCGGTGCTGCCCGCTTTGCTGGTTGCCCTGCTGGTCGGGACGCTGTTTGGCGCGGTGAACGCCTTCTGCATCGTCTATCTGAAAATTATCCCGTTCATGGTCACGCTCAGTACGCTCGTGATCGGGCGCGGAATCGGCACGGCCTTAACCGAGTCGCAGCAGATCGACCTGCCCGCGCCGATGGCCCAGTTCGGGCAGCTTCAGCTCATCGGGATACCAATGCCCATCCTGTTCTTCGCGCTGGTCGTGCTGGTCGCCTATGCCATCCTGACGCGCCTGCCGCTCGGACGGCAGATTTACGCCGTCGGCAATGACCCGGAAGGGGCGGAAAAAGCTGGCATTAACACCAACCGCGTCATCTTCACCGTGTACCTCGTCTCCGGCTTTTGTGCGGCGCTGGCCGGGTTTATCCTCGCCTCGCAGGTCATCCGCGTGGATCGCAGCTTCGCGGAAGGCCGCGAATTTGATGCGATTGCCGCCTCGGTGCTGGGTGGGACGAGTTTGTTCGGCGGTGTGGGGAATGTCTTCGGCGCAATGGTCGGCGCGGTGCTGATTCAGATGGTGCAGACCGGGTTGCAGTTCAACCAGGTCAATCTGTATCTACAGCCGATGGTGCGCGCGCTCATTATTTTTATCACGGTCTTGTTCGACAGCCTGCGCGAGGCCAATCTCGCCAAGCTAAAACGACGCTTCATCCGATCTGTTGATGCTGAACCACAGCAGAACGACACTGCGCCGGTGCCGAACAGAAATATTTCAACATAAAGGCGAAGGGAGCAGTTACGATGATTAGGATCGCGCTGATGGGTGCTGGCGGCAAAATGGGAGGTCGTATCACCGACAACCTGATCAAGCTGCCAGAGAAATACCAGATGTACTATGTGGAAGTGAGCGAACCGGGCATTGCGAATCTGGCAAAGCGCGGTGTTTCGCCCACGCCCCAGGCCGATGCGCTGGCAGCGGCGGACGCGGTGATTCTGGCTTTGCCCGATAAGCTGATCGGGCGCATCACCAAAGAGATTATCCCGACCCTGAAACCGGGCACAATGGTCATTGGCCTTGACCCGGCGGCAGCCTATGCGGGCGTGCTGCCCATGCGCGACGACCTGACCTATTTCGTCTCGCATCCCTGCCATCCGCCGCTGTTCAACGACGAGACGACCGAAGAAGCCCGCACCGACTGGTTTGGCGGCGTGAAGGCCAAGCACCATATCGTCTCCGCGCTGCATCATGGGCCGGAAGAAGACTACGCCAAAGGCGACCAGATCGCCCGTGACATGTACGCGCCCGTCATGAACAACTACCGCGTGACGGTCGAGCAGATGGCGATTCTGGAACCCGCGCTGGTGGAGACCTTCGCCGCAACCTGCGTCACGGCCATCAAGCAGGCCTATGACAAAGCCGTCGAGATGGGCGTTCCGTCCGAGGCAGCCTGGGAATTTCTTTCCGGTCATGTTCGGATTGAATTCGCCATCATCTTCGGCATCTCCGGTTTCCCGTTCTCCGACGGCGCGAAACTCGCCATCCAGCAGGCGTATGACAAAATCTTCAAGCCGGACTGGATGGACAACATTATGAATATTGATGCGCTCAAGCGCAGCGTGGCCGAGATCACGGACAGCCTGCAATAAGGACAGTCAGGAAGCGATGAGCAATGAGATGTTGAATTCAATTCAATACTCATCATCCTGGATTTGTTTTCATAGCGACCACAACGATTGAACGATTTGCGCTGGCCTCCTGAGCAACTTCTGCACAAAGGTGCCTTCATCCAATGGTTACACGCGCCCATCTCGAAACGGTGCTGCAAGCGGCGGGGGAGCATTACGCGGTGCTGCCGCTGCAAGGCGATGCGTCAGCCCTTATCACCCGGCGCGGCGGGCGTGTACTGGGTATTTTTCCCACACCTGATCCAGAGAATCTGCTGTGGACGAACGACGATGCCTTTGCCAGCCCTGCCCATTTTGAGGCGTTCGTCAAAGCGGGCAAATGGAACCTGGGCGGCGAACGCCTCTGGATTGCGCCGGAAATTCAGTACAACGTGCGTGACCGCCGTGACTTCTGGGGAACGCTGACCGTCCCGCCGCAGATGGACCCCGGGGAATATCAATTGACCAATGGAACAAGGCAGGAAAAACATCCATTTGTTGCATTGGGAAGTGAGTTAACCCTTACCGCCTATAACCTGAGTGAAGGCGAACAGAATATCTGGCTTAGTCGTCTGTACACGGCTGTTAACAATCCACTTCACAGCATTATTCAGCAAGAATCCTGGTTACAGGATGTGGTGTACTGCGGCTATCAGCAGGACGTAGTACTGGACGGCGAACAAACGAACGCCTACAGCGAAGCCTGGAACCTTGTTCAGGTCATCGCAGGCGGTCAGCTTCTCATCCCCTGTGCTCCCCTTGTGGAAGCCTCGGACTATTTCGGCAGCGTCCCGGAAGAAGCGCGGCAGATTCACCAGGGTCACGTGCCGCATCTGCGCCTGTCGCTGACGGGCAAGCAGCAGTACAAGGTGGGTTATAAGGCGTTCAGCATGACCGGGCGCATGGGCTACTGGCGAACGCTGCCCGATGGCCGCGAATCGGTGTTGATCCGCTCGTTTTTCAACAACCCTTCTAACCTGTATGCGGAGGAACCGCCCGATTTGCCCGGTGTGAACGGCCACAGTGTCCATGTCTACAATGACGGCGGGGAGTTCGGCGGCGCACAGTCCTTCGGTGAAATGGAATGCACCGGGACAACAATACGGGGTGATTTGCGGTCTACAGCCGATGACACCTTCGTGATGTGGGTCTATGTGGGCGAGGCACAGGCCATCCGCCGCATTATCCACCTGCTGCTGGGTGTGCGTCTGTGACGGTTCTGGGCTTAGGCAGTTATGGCGTGGCCTGGGCGATTGGCGTTCCAGGGTTTGAAGCGCCTGCTCAATCGCTGGATGCGTTCGGGCTGGTGCGGTTCGCGCATGAGCTGGGACTGCGGCTGGTGCAGATCGCCGATAATCTGCCGCTTCATGCCCTTTCATCGGCTGAACGCGCTGCCTTGAAAGCCGAAGCCGACCGCCTGGGTGTTACGATTGAGGTCGGGACGCGGGGCATCCAGCCGGAACATCTGATGCACTACATCGCCATCGCGCAGGAATTCCATTCACCCATCCTGCGCGTGGTCGTGGATACGGCGGAACATCATCCTTCAGCGCAGGAAGTCGTTGACCTTCTGCGCCCGCGCCTGTCGGAGCTGACTGGCGCCGGAATTACGCTGGCGATTGAGAACCATGACCGCTTTCAGGCTCAAACGCTGGCAGACATCATCAGCACGCTCGATCATCCGAATGTCGGTATCTGCCTGGATACGGTCAATTCCTTCGGCGCGATGGAAGGCCCGGCGGTGGTGTTAGCAGCGCTTGGGCCGCATGTGGTCAATCTGCATGTGAAGGAGTTTGTCATTCGCCGCCTGTCGCACAACATGGGCTTTATCGTTACCGGGGTTCCCGCCGGGCAGGGAATGCTGGATGTCCCCTGGCTGCTGGACGAACTGCGCCGCTATGGTCGTGACTTCAACGCCATCATCGAAACCTGGCTTTCGCCAGAGGATACCATGCAGGCGACGGTTGAGAAGGAAGCGCAGATGGTGCAGCAGAGCACAGCCTATCTTCGCACCCTGATCGCAGAATAAGGAAAAATCCAATGCAAAAGCTGAAATTTGCGCTGTTTGGCACGGGTTTCTGGTCGCGCTTTCAACTCGGCGGCTGGATGGAAACCGGGGCGGTTGAATGTGTGGCCTTTTACAACCGCACCCGCTCGAAGGCGGAAGCGCTGGCAAAAGAATTCAACGTCCCTAACGTGTATGACAATGCCGAGGAACTGCTGGACAAAGAGCAGTTGGACTTCGTAGACATCTGCACTAATGTGGAAACCCACGCGCTGTTCACTCAAATGGCAGCGGAGCGCGGTCTGCCCATCGTCTGCCAAAAGCCGATGGCGACCACGCTGGCCGAAGCCGAGTCGATGGTGAACGTGGCGCGGCAAGCCGATGTGCCGCTCTATATCAACGAGAACTGGCGCTGGCAGTATCCGCTGCGGCAGTTGAAAGCCGCGCTCGATAGGGGCAGCATTGGACAGGTCTTCCGCGCCCGAATCGACTATCGCAACAGCTTCCCGGTCTTCGACAATCAGCCCTTCCTCAAAGAGCTAGAGCAGTTCATTTTGACCGACATTGGCAGCCATATTCTCGATGTGGCGCGGTTTCTGTTCGGTGAGGCGAAAACCCTCTACTGCCAGACGTACCGGGTCCATCCCGACATCAAGGGTGAGGATGTGGCGACGGTTATGATGGCAATGGAAAGCGGCGCGACGGTCATCTGTGAACTGAGCTACGCCTCCCCGCGCGAGCATGACCGCTTCCCCGAAACTTACGTGCAGATCGAAGGCCGTAATGGTTTCCTCGAACTGGCGCCCGATCACTGGATTCGGGAGACGATTGGTGGCGTGACCCATTCCAAACGGCATGTTCCGCCCCGTTATACCTGGGCAGACCCGGCCTACGATCTCGTCCATTCCAGCATTTATGCCTGCCAGGAAAATCTGGCACAGGCGTTGCTGGGGCATGCCCAGGCTGAAACAACCGCCGAGGACAACGTGAAAACGGTACAACTGGTGTTTGGTTCGTATGCCTCAGCAGCCAGCGGGCAGGTGATTCAACTGCCGCTGACCTCCGAACGCTACGAGGCCTTGACGCAGCGGGCGCTTCCACAACAATAATCGGACGATGCCCTCGTTTTTAAAGAGATAGAGAGATAGGTTTATGTATACGATTGGTGTTGATTTTGGGACGCTTTCCGGGCGGGCGCTGCTGGTCGATGTGCGCGACGGGCGGGAAGTGGCGACGGCGGTTTATGATTATCCCCACGCCGTAATGGATGAAACACTGCCTTCCGGCAAGCGGCTGGGGCCGGAATGGGCGCTCCAGCATCCACAGGATTATCTCGATGTCTTCGCACATACCATCCCGGAAGTGCTGCGCCAGAGTGGGGTGCGCCCAGAGGAAGTCGTCGGCATAGGCATCGACTTCACCGCCAGTTCGCCCATGCCCACGCTGGCGGATGGCACCCCGCTGTGCTTCGTGGATGCTTTTAAGGATGAACCCCACGCCTACGTCAAACTCTGGAAGCACCACGCCAGCCAACCGCAGGCCGACCGCATCAACGAGGTGGCGCGGCAGCGCGGCGAGACATGGCTCAAGCGCTACGGCGGCAAGTATTCGTCAGAGTGGTTTTTCAGCAAACTGCTGCAAATCCTGGACGAAGCGCCACAGGTCTACCGAGCGATTGACGTATTCATCGAATCGGCGGACTGGGTGATCTGGCAGCTTACAGGCGTGATGACGCGCAACACCTGCACGGCGGGCTATAAGATGCTGGTGCAGGACGGGCACTATCCTTCCCCCGAATACTTCGGTGCGCTGCATCCTGATTTCGCCAATGTCATTGCCGAAAAAGTGCCGGGGGATTTCGCGCCGCTGGGTGGCCGTGCCGGAACGCTGACGGAGGCAATGGCCGCAAAGATCGGGCTGCCTGCCGGAATCGCAGTCGCGGTCGCGAATGTCGATGCCCATGTGACCGCGCCCGCCGTCAAAGCAACCGGAACAGGTGTGATGGTCATGATTATGGGGACATCGACCTGTCACATTATGTCGGGCGAGTCGCTCCAGGAAGTCGATGGGATGTGCGGGGTGGTCAACGGCGGCATCATCGACGGTCTGTATGGCTATGAAGCCGGGCAGTCGGGCGTGGGGGATATTTTCGCCTGGTTTGTGGAGAACGCTGTGCCGCCCGAATATCACGAAGCGGCGGAAAAAGCCGGGCTGAACCTGCATGAATATCTCGAACAGGAAGCGGCCAGGCAGAAACCGGGTGAACATGGGCTGATCGCGCTCGACTGGTGGAATGGCAACCGCTCGACGCTGGTTGATACCGAACTGAGCGGTCTGTTGATCGGCGCGACGCTGGCGACACGCGCCCCTGATATTTACCGTGCGCTGATCGAATCGACCGCCTACGGCACTCGCGAGATTATCGAAGCGTTTGAGGCCTGCGGAATCGCGGTTACAGCGCTGGTAGCGGCGGGCGGTCTGCCGGATAAAAACGCCCTGCTGCGCCAGATTTACGCCGACGTGACCGGGCGTACACTGCAACTGGCCGGCTCGTCACAATCGCCCGCGCTCGGTTCGGCCATGCACGCGGCGGTCGCGGCAGGTATCTACCCCGACATTCGTGCGGCGGCAGACAAAATGGGCAAACTCAAGGATGAAGTCGTCACGCCCATTCCTGAAAATCAGGCGGTGTATGAGGAACTGTATGCCGAATACAAGCGCCTCTATGACTATTTTGGACGCGGCGCGAACGATGTAATGAAGCGCCTCAAGAAGATTCGCAACCATGCGCTGGAGGCGTAACCATGCTGCTCCCTGAACTGCGGCGCGTCGTGTGCGATCTCCATGCTGAACTGCCGCGTAATAACCTGGTGGCGTGGACAAGCGGCAACATCAGCGCCCGTGACCCCGAAAGCGGACTGGTCGTTATCAAGCCAAGCGGCGTGAAGTTCCCTGACCTGACACCGGAAAACATGGTGGTCGTCTCGCTGGATGGGGAGGTCGTACAGGGCGACTATAAGGCCTCGTCGGATACGGCCTCGCACTGCTACATCTACCGCCACATGCCCCATGTCAACGGCATCGTGCATACCCACTCGCGCTACGCGACCGCCTTTGCCATTCTGGGACGGGAGATTCCATGCGTCACTACCGCGATGGGGGACGAGTTCGGCGGCCCGATTCCGTGCGGCGGCTTCGCGCTGATTGGCGGTGAGGAGATTGGGCAGGTGGTGGTGGAAACGCTGCGCGACAGCAACAGCCCGTCCTGCCTGCTGCAAAATCACGGCGTCTTTGCAACGGGAAAGGACGCTGAATCGGCTGTAAAAGCCGCTGTGATGACCGAGGACAACGCCGCCATTGTGTGGACAGCGCTGCAAATCGGCACCCCGTTGACGATTGCACAGGAAGACATCGCGAAGCTGTATGACCGCTATCAGAACGTGTATGGGCAGTAAGCGAGGAATACCCGCAGGGACCAGCATCACGGAATCTGCGTTCTGGCACCCAGTGTGCTGGCGCAGGGTTTGCTGGCCGGGAAATATCGCCCCGACACGATGTTCGCCAGCCATCACGAGCGCTCCAGCTTCCCCTAGTTCCAGGAAATTGCGGCGGAAAAAGGGCTGACGCCGGTTCAGTGTGCGATTGCGTGGCTGCTGCACCTGCCTGCGATCAGCAGTGTTCTCGCTGGCGTGAAGACCGCCGCGCATGTTATCTGCATCGATAGTCCCGTTACTCGTCGTTCAACAATAGAGCAGCGTGTCAAATGGCGCTGCTTTTTGATTCCAACCACTTCTTTTGTTCGGGGAAAACAACCCCGCAGGAAGACCATTTCAGCACTTCGCCAGAAGACCAAATGGAAAGGAGAGCGTCATATATCGCTCTCCTTTCGTTTTCTAAGGAATTACGAATTCGCTGTGAAGCGTTTTCGTGAGTCTAAGTGTGGCGTCAAAATACAAGCCATGCCTCATCTTCCGAGTGCCGCATCGTCTAAATCACCGCCGGCTTTTCATTACCATGCTTGAAAGGGTTCTTTAAATCATTTGCAGCGTTAAACCATGTTTTGGATACAAGTAACAAAATCTTGGGTTTGTTTGTATACACATCTATAAAAATTCAGCAATTTTTAGGACTTTACTCCTGTGTTTAATGTATCAGGAAATTTAACACAAGAAAACGTAAAAAACCTGCGAAAAACGTAAATTCAAATTGCGATTGTCTTGCCCCTCATCATTTCACGCCATATTATTTCCATATCAGTAACCAGTTTTGCCAAACCACCCATAACAGCATAAAGGAGGTCAGGCCCGATCAGACAGCATCGTGTCGTAAATGCTCTATTGCAGGAAATCAGACTCACGCTCGTACATTCTAGCAAAAAGGCAGCCGAACTATGCACCGACTCTTAAACACTCGACATCGAACCCGCTCGTCCCTCATCACACTCCTCCTTCTTCTTACGGGACTCCTTTTTACGGCCAGTACGACCCTGGCTGCGACCGTTACCCCTACCAACCTTGATGGTTGGATGTCTCTCAATGTTCGCGCCAATGCGACTGTCGCCATTACGGGCGCACAACCGCGTTCTGGCAACGGTTCTCTCGAATTCACCACAAATACAATTGTTTCGGGGCAGGATAAAGCCGATTATGTTAAGTACTGGGGTGTTGTTTCGGGGCGTACCCTCGGCAACCTCTCGGCCTTGTCCTATGAATTTTACCGTGCATCAAGCAGCACCAATGCCAATTACTTTGCCCCCGCGTTTCGTCTGGCTTATGCGACGACGGGTGGGCAAACCGGGTATCTGGTCTGGGAACCCATCTACAACGGTTACAGCACGGTAACGGAAGATACATGGAACACAGCCAATATCTTCGCTGGCAACTTCTGGATGCGCGCTTTCGGACCAGGGCGCACCATTGAGGTCTTCGACGTTACACTGGCAGAGTGGATCAGTGGATTAAATAATGGTGGCCCAATTGGTGGCAACAACCCTCATACGCTGTCCTCAAATACC
>JANRLJ010000025.1:0-22803 GCA_033762735.1 bacterium
GGAAGCGTGTTAAGTCCCTCTCCTTTGGGAGAGGGATTTAGGGTGAGGGCAAATGAGCCGTTGTGAACTTTCATAACTCCTTTTAGAGTACCGGACAACGCTATTTAGGGTGAGGGCGAAGGTTCAAGTGCGTAACTCCTATTAGAATAAATCGCCCGGCACACTGCGTCGGCGCTGTCTTCAACACGGCTTCTTACCAGTTGCGTTTTTTATCCTTCAAGAGGAGTAACCGTTCTGATGAGCACGAGTCAGCAGAAGTTTCTTCAACGCGCCCTGATCCTGTTTCTGATCGCGGGGGCGCTCACCGGATTTTACTTTGCCTTCCGCTACACGCTGATCGCCGAGGTGCGCGAGGCCATCGCCAATCCCGACACCAGCAATCAGGTGGCCTATGGTGAAACGCTGTTCCAGACGCGGGGGTGTGTCGGCTGCCATACGCTGGAAAGCGCGGGTGCAGCGGGAGATGTAGGCCCCAACCTGACCGGGATCGCCAGCCGCCACGAGGCCGCTTATATCCGCCAGTCCATTATGGAACCCAATGCCGTGATCGCTGCGCAGTGCCCGGAAGGCGCCTGCCAGGCCGGGATCATGCCGCAGTTCGGGAGCATCCTCAGCCCTGACCAGATCGACGCGCTGGTCGCCTATCTGCTGGAACAACGTTAAAGCAAGCCATATTTCAGCAATTGCTCAGCTGCCCTCACCCCCTGCCCCCTCTCCCGACCGCTGCGCTAGGAGAGGGGGAGAAAAACGGGAAGCCTGTAAGTCCCTCTACCTGAGGGAGAGGGATTTAGGGTGAGGGCGAGCATTGAAGTGCATATCGCCAATATCCATCACAGGAGAATCGATCATGAACACGAACACCATCCATCGTTCCGCTGCTGTACTGCTCATCGTCGAAGGGCTGCTGCTGTTCGTCCCGGTTTTCATCCTCGGCGCGGCGATCAACTGGCCGGCCAGCCTGGATGAACCCGCCAGCGTCGTCCTGCCGCAGTTGGTCGCCCAGGAAAGTGCCGTCCGCGTCGGCTATCTGGTCTACCTGATCTACTCCATTCTGTTCTGGCCAGTCGCCTTTATGACGGTGCGCGTCCTCAGCGGCAATACACAGGAAAATCCCCTGCTGCGGCTGGCCGTCGGTTTTGGGATTGCATCCGCCGTCGCTCGCACGCTGGGCATTATCCGCTGGCTGGTGCCGATGCCTGTGCTGGCTGCGCAGTATGTTGACCCGGCCACATCTGCCCAGACGCGCGACACCATCGCCCTCATCTATCAGATGCTCAACGACTATGCCGGGTCTGTGGGCGAAGTGCTGGGCGTGAGCTTCTTCGCCGCGCTGTGGCTGGCGCTGGTGGCGGTCGTCATCCTGCGCACTGGTGCCCTGCCGCGCTGGCTGGGTGTGTTCGGCCTGATCAGCGCCGCCTTCCTGTTCACCGCGCTGCTGGAACTGTTCGGGGTCGATCTTGGCCCGCTGCTGACCGTGAGCACGGCGACCATTCAACTGTGGATGATGGCGGCGGGGATTACCCTGCTCATGCGCAGCCGCAGCACGGCATCCCTGCGCACCGCTTCCGCGCTGTCGTAGTCGTCCGTCATGCTTCACAGGGAGGGTTTAAAACCCTCCCCTACAGCGGGACTCCAGAGGAGTTTGAGCGCTGAAGTCCCTGAACTCGCCCTTCGGGGCACCTGTATCACATCTATCCATCACAATCATTCGAGCAAGACATATCCAGAAAAGGACATCAACATCATGAGCACGAACACCAACACCAATGAACTGCACGTCGTCTTCGGCGCTGGCCCGGTCGGCAAGGGAATCGCCCGCGAACTGGCGGCGAAGGGCAAGCAGGTGCGCATCGTCAACCGCAGCGGCAAGGCGGCGGATCTGCCCGCCAGCGTGGAAGTATGCGGCACGGATGCCTATAACCATGAAAACGCCCGCCGTGTAACCGAAGGTGCGGCGGTCATCTATCAGGCAGCGCAGCCGGAATATCATGAATGGGTGGAGAAATTCCCTCCGCTGCAAACCAGCATCCTGGAAGCGGCGGCGGCAGCCCGCGCCAAACTGGTCGTGGTGGAGAACCTCTACAGCTACGGGGACACCAATGGCAAGCCGCTGACCGAAACCCTGCCCGCCAATGCCCACACCCGCAAGGGCAAGCTGCGCTCGGCCATGACCGATCAGTTAATGGCAGCGCATCAGGCAGGCAAGGTGCAGGTGACGATTGGCCGCGCCAGTAACTTCTACGGGCCGGAATATGATGTGATGGCTGAGATGGTCTTCTACCCCGCGCTGGCAGGAAAAAAGGCCAATGCGCTGGGGTCGCTGGATCAGCCGCACAGCTTCACCTATGTACCAGATTTCGCGAAAGCGCTGGTCATTCTGGGTGAACATGACAGCGCACTCGGTCAAATCTGGCATATACCGAATGCGCCCGCACTGACGCAGCGCGAATTCCTGACGCTGACGTTCGAGGCCGCCGGGCAGCCCGCCAATATCGGCAGCATCGGCAGCCTGATGATGCGCATTGGTGGCCTGTTCAACCCCAGCGCGAAGGAAACTATTGAGATGATGTACGAGTGGACGAAGCCCTTTGTGGTGGACAGCAGCAGGTTCACCCGTGCCTTCGGCCTGGAAGCCACGCCGATCAAGGAAGGCATTCGTCACACAATCGCGTGGTGCCGCGCCCATCCGCAGCAGAAGGGGCGTTAAATCGCTGTCATTTTTCTGCCTTCACCCCCTTCGCGCCCCCTCTCCCGACCGCTTCGGTCGCTGCGCTTTCGGAGAGGGGGAGAAGGACACTTTAGCGGTTAAGTCCCTCTCCCTGAGGGAGAGTGCCTCTTGCAGAGGGATTTAAGGCTTGTCCGGTATTGAGTTGGCGCTTTTCCGCCCTCACCCCCCACGCGAACTTGTTCGCGCCCCCTCTCCCAACCGCTGACGCTAGGAGAGGGGGAGAAGACCAGGGAAGCGTGTTAAGTCCCTCTCGCTGAGGGAGAGTGCCTCTTGCAGAGGGATTTAGGGTGAGGGCAAATGAGCCGTTGTGAACTTTCATAACTCCTTTTAGAGTACCGGACAACGCTATTTAGGGTGAGGGCAAGTCCTTACCTTATTTCGCAAAAACCTTCAGGAGCGCACATTTTGGAAACGCGGCAGATTGGTTCACTCAACGTAACGATTGTCGGGTTGGGCTGCAACAACTTCGGGCGGCGGCTGGACGCGCAGGCCACCGCGCAGGTGGTTCATGCGGCGCTGGACGCAGGCATCAACTTCTTCGACACCGCCGATATTTACGGCGGCACGAAAAGCGAGGAATTTTTGGGGCAGGCGCTTGGCACGAAGCGCAGGGACGTGGTAATCGCCACCAAGTTCGGCCACCAGATCGACGAACAGCGCAACGGCGCGAAACCCGCCTACATCCGCCAGGCCGTCGAGGACAGTCTGCGCCGCCTCGGGACGGATGTGATCGACCTGTATCAACTGCATCGCCCTGATCCGACCACGCCGATTGCCGATACGCTGGGTGCGCTGGATGATCTGGTTAAAGCCGGGAAGGTACGCGAGATCGGCTGCTCAAATTTTGATGTGGCGCAGTTACGCGAGGCGGAATCCGTCCTGCCCGAAGGAGCGGCACGGTTCGTGAGTCTACAGAACGAACTCAGCCTGTTCCATCATGAGCCGGAGCGGGACGTGCTGGCGGAATGTGCCGACAAGGGCACCGCCTTTCTGCCCTATTTCCCGCTGGCGAACGGGTTGCTGACCGGGAAATATCGCCTGGGGCAGCCTTTCCCGGAAGGCACACGGCTGCAATCGCCACGCGGGGCGGAAGTGCTGACCGAGGAAAACTTAACGAAAGTCGAAAAGCTGATCGCCTTTGCCGAGTCGCGCGGTCACACCCTGCTGGAACTGGCCTTCTCCTGGCTGACCTCGCAGCCCGTGATCGCATCGGTCATCGCAGGCGCGACCAAACCGGAGCAGATCAAAGCGAACGCGGCGGCCAACTGGCAGCTTACTCCGGCGGACTTCGAGGAAATCAAAGCCCTGATGGCATGAGGGAAACCCCACCCCTAAATCCCCTCCCCAATACATGGAGAAGGGGACTTAGACCGCACTCTAGCTCGCACTCAGCCCCATTTCCATAAGGGAAGGCTGAGGTGGGCAGTGCGAATGTAATTCAATTTTGAGGATGGATGCGTGATGCTGGCAAACATGGAGTACAGGACGATCACCGAACAGTACGGGCGGCTGGTAAGCCTCAGCCGTCCTGCGCCGGGGCTGAGCCTGCGGGCGTTTTTGCGGGCTGCGCAGGGGCACGAACGCTTCTACTGGGAGAACACCCATGACCCGGTGGCCTTTGCGGGCATGGGCATCGCGGTGGAACTCACGGCCTGGGGCGCAGAACGCTTTCACAAGATTGAGCAGCGCGCCCGCGAACTGTTCGACAGCGCTTATGTGGAAGATGGTGGACAACCCGCCGCCCGCCCACGCCTGTTCGGTGGATTCGCTTTCCGTGATGACTTCGCGCCGGATAACACCTGGGCTGTGTTCGCACCCGCGCAGTTCATCCTGCCACACTTCCAACTGACGCAGGTCGGCGGCAGCACATGGCTGACCATGAACGCGCATCTTTCGCCCGACGACACGCTGGACGACGTGCTGCCCGAACTCTATGCGGCGCTGGATGAACGGTACGCGCTGCTATCTTCTTATCCCCACCCCAACCCCTCCCCATCGCAATGGGGAGAGGCTAACGGGAGGGGTAATGTAAAAATCCATTACCCCATGTCCTATGACGCCTGGGCCAATGCCATCACCCGCGCCACTGAGTCCATGAACGCGGGCGCGATGCAGAAGGTCGTGCTGGCGCGGATTGCAGAAATCCGCCAGCCGCAGCCCATTGATGTGGACGCCGCGCTCGATTATCTGGGCGAACGCTACCCGGACTGCTACCGCTTCCTGTTTGAGCCGCAGGCGGGGCACGCCTTCTATGGTGCGACGCCCGAACTGCTGGCGCGGGTACAGGGGCATCAGGTGGCGACGATGGGGCTGGCCGGGTCGATCAGGCGCGGCACGAACCCCGACCAGGATATGGCGCTGGGGCGGCAGCTTCTCCATGACCCCAAAGAGCGCTATGAACACGCGCTGGTCGTGGACGAGATCAAGCGCCGTCTGGAGCCGATGACCGAAACGCTGCATGTGCCGAGCGAGCCGACTCTGTACAAGCTGAGCAATATCCAGCACCTCTATACCCCCATTAACGGCTGGATGCGCGAGGCGCGCGGGGTGCTGCCGCTGGTCGAACTGCTGCATCCGACTCCGGCATTGGGCGGGCAGCCGCGCGAGGCTGCGATGGACTTCATCCGCGAGGCCGAACCCGCGCCACGTGGGTGGTATGCCGCGCCCGTTGGCTTTCTCGATCATCAACTGGATGGCGCGTTCGCGGTGGCGATTCGCTCGGCGGTGGTGCAGGACAGGCGGGCATGGCTCTATGCCGGGGCGGGCATCGTCGCGGACAGCCAGCCGCAGAAGGAATGGGACGAAACGGCGCTCAAGTTCCGCCCGATGCTCGGCGCATTAGGCATCGAGTCGCTGTGAGGAAGAAACAATAAAGCGACGCAAAGACGCAGCGCATGGTATGCGACGGACGCGAAGGTTCGCAAAGAGGTTTTAGGAATTTTGTCTCAAAGGTGGAAGTAGAATAGGCGTAATTGTAGGAGGTGTTTACCTTGCAAACCATCAAAGTCGATGCACGAGTAGGACAAGATGGCATCCTTAAGTTGGAACTGCCGCTTGAAGTTTCAAATGCAGATTTAGAGGTCCTGGTTGTCGTTCAGCGAAAAGAAAAACGGGGCTGGCCGTCGGGCTATTTCGAGCGAACAGCGGGCAGTCTTGCCGATGATCCCATCGAACGACCATCTCAGGGTGAATATGAGGAGCGCGATGGACTGCTATGAGGTATCTGCTTGATACCAACACCTGCATTCGTTACCTCAACCGGCGCTCGGCAAGCATTATTCGCCGGATGGATGCGGAGTCGCCGGAGGATATTGTCGTGTGTTCAGTGACTCGTGCTGAGTTGATCTTTGGGGCGATGAAAAGCAATAGCCCGAAGAAAACGCGAGCCGCGCAGCGCGAATTTCTTGAGCCACTAGCAACACTGCCATTCGATAATGCCGCTGCCGAACAGTATGGGCTTATCCGCGCCCACTTAGAGACCGCAGGAACTCCGATTGGCCCCAATGACTTGCTGATCGCAGCAATCGCGCTCACGCATGATCTGATCGTAGTCACACATAACACCCGCGAATTCAGCCGCGTCAACGGGTTGAAAATCGAGGATTGGGAAGTAGATTAGTCGAGATCACGACAGACCGCTGGTGAATTCAAGATTCAAATCGCCACGCGGTAATCACCTTGATAATTCCCTGAAATCGGCAATGTGCGTGTGTCACCTGATGAAAGCCAAACGCACAAAGAATGGGACGAAACCGCGCTCAAGTTCCGCCCGATGCTCGGCGCTCTGGGCATCGAGTCGCTGTAAGGAAAAAACAATAAAGCGACGCAAAGGCGCGAAGAACGCAAAGGTTCGCAAAGAGAAGCGGTGGGAGTCTCGTTTCTGTAGGGGAGTACCCACGTGTGCTCCCGCCATCATACAAAAAGATAGACGCAAGCGCATAGTACGCGTCTTCTCGTAGGGGCGAGGCGTGCCTCACCTGTTCAACACAATCGTTTATTCAAAGGCTCTGGGAGCAAAAAATCCAACATTTTCTTTGCGAATCTTTGCGCCCTCCGCGCCTTTGCGTCAAATCTTTTCGCTTTACCTTTGAGGCTGTGAATGTCTGAGAACGAGAACACCACCAACTACGCCGACCTGATCGCCCGGTCGCCCAACCGCAACATCTTCTGGGCGCGGGTGTTTGTCGATGAACTCGCCCGCTGCGGCCTTTCCGCCGTGTGCATCGCGCCGGGGTCGCGCTCGACGCCGCTCACGCTGGCCTTCGCAGAGCATCCGGCCATCAAGGTCTATTCGATCATCGACGAGCGAAGCTGCGCCTTCTTCGCGCTCGGCCTTGCGCTCGCCAGCGATAAGCCTGTGGCGATGGTGTGTTCATCCGGCACGGCGACGGCCAATTTTCATCCGGCCATCATCGAGGCACGTTACGCCAACGTGCCGCTGCTGGTGCTGACGGCAGATCGCCCCCACGAACTGCGCGAGAGCGGCGCCAACCAGACCGTCGATCAGGTCAAGATGTACGGCGATCATGTGCTGTGGTCGGTGGATGTCGCGCTGCCGGAAGCCAATCCCCCGGCGGTGGCGGTGCGGAACCTGCGGACGCTGGCTGACCGCGCCTATGCAAAGGCTAACGGCATCGAGAAGGGGCCGGTACACCTCAACTTCCCCTTCCGCAAACCGCTGGAGCCGACCCCGGTGGATGGGGATGTGATAAATGTCGTACCCCATCCCCATCCGGTAGAAAAGAAACCGCTGTGGGAACCATATCAGCTTGGCAATCCCATGACCATCATCAGCCCGGTGGATGTATCTTTAGAGGATCGTCACATAGGTTATGTCATCAGTGGCATCGTGCGTTCGCCGCGCGGCCTGATCATCTGCGGCCCGCGTTCCCCTTACGACAGTACGTTTGTACGCGCGGTCTCCCAGCTTTCACAGGTTACGGGTTATCCGGTTTTGGCGGATGCCCTGTCCAATCTGCGCTCACGTGTCAGCGGCGCGGTGGGCGCGTATGACTCGTTCTTATCGAACGCGGGCATCGCGGATCCTGAGATCGTCATTCACTTTGGGGCAATGCCTACGTCGGCTGCGATGGAAGCGTACCTCAACCGGATCACGCCACAGTTTCGCTTTATGGTGAATGACAACGGCGTGTGGTACGACTCGAATCATCTGGTCGATGCCTTTATTCAGGCCAATCCCGCCCGAATGTGCGAGCGGCTCGCGGAGCTGACAGCGCTGTATATCAAGGATGGAACCTACTGCCCCGACCCTGAATGGAGCGAGAAAATCCACAATGCCGAAGCAGCCGCATGGCAGGCCATCGACCACCACATCAACCGCGGCGACTACTTCGACGGCGCGGCCGTCTACGATGTGGCTGCGCTGCTTCCGCAGTACACCACCTTGTTCATCGGCAACAGCCTGCCGGTGCGTCATCTCGATCAGTTTTATAAGCCGTCGCAGAATCGGAACTATGTCTACGCCAATCGCGGCGCGAGCGGGATTGATGGGCTGATCTCGACCGCACTGGGCGTCGGTCAGGCGGCCGCCTACAAACCGCTGGTGCTGGTGATCGGCGATCTGTCCTTCTACCACGACATGAACGGCCTGCTGGCGATCAAGCGGCTGGGGCTGAAGAACATCACGATTGTGCTGCTCAACAACGACGGCGGCGGCATCTTCAACCGCCTGCCGATCAAGGACTACGAGCCGCACTTCACCGAGTTATTCATCACGCCGCACGGCCTGGAATTTGAACACGCTGCGAAACTGTACGGGCTGGATTATGTGCGCGCCGATGATCGCGAGTCGTTCCGGCGGGCGTTTACCGAAAGCGTCAACGGCGGCGGCGCAACCATCATCGAAGTTCGGACGGACATCCAGCAGGACGAAGCCCGGCGGCAGGACATTATGGCGGCGGTGCGGTCGGCGGTGCTTGCGGCGCAGGGCGAAAGGAAGGCATCAGAATGAGCGACCAGGACACGCACAAAATCACATTACGGATGATCTGCATTCATCCACCGGAATTTGACAATGCCACCACCTATTTCGGCTTGCAGGATAAAGCCAACGATTTGCAGCCGGGCACGCCGCGGGCGGATGGCGCGCTGGAATTCACCTGCACGCTGAGCGCCGCGCAGCAGCCGGGCAGCGGCAGCCCAAACTTCACCGGCTCGTTCGCGCATGGCACACCGGCCGAACGCTTTCTGTACCTGAGCCTGGGCACGAACGAGGGCGGCGCGTGGAACTGGCTGCGGCGCATCAAGGTGCCGCTGAAGGCCATCACATGGGAACTGGTTGAAGCGGCGCACACGCGCGTTTTGCAGACCACCGTCGATGGGCGGCAGGCCGCCACGGTCAAACTGCCCGACGGATGGGAAATTACAGACTAGGTAGTGTTGACATTTGTACTCCAATGAGCGAAGCCTGTGAGCGTAAATGTCAACACCGCCTAATCACGAATCGCATTTTTTATTGGCTGATGGCTCTCCCCACAAACTCAAAACGAAGGACTAAAAACGGATGACACCCAACTGGCAGGAAGTAAAGCAGTACGAAGACATCACCTATCATAAGGCGGATGGCATGGCGCGCATCGCCTTCAACCGCCCGGAAGTGCGCAACGCCTTCCGCCCTAAGACCATCGACGAGATGACCGAAGCGTTCAAGGATGCCTGGCGCGACAGCAGCGTCGGCGTGGTGCTGCTCACCGGGAACGGCCCGGCGCAGGACGGCAAATATGCCTTCTGCTCCGGCGGCGACCAGAAGGTGCGCGGTCACGCCGGGTATGTGGGCGATGACGGTGTGGCACGGCTGAACGTGCTGGAATTGCAGCGCATCATCCGCACCATGCCCAAACCGGTGATCGCGCTGGTGGCGGGCTATGCCATCGGCGGCGGGCATGTGCTGCATGTCATCGCCGACATCAGCATCGCAGCGGACAATGCCATTTTCGGGCAGACCGGGCCGAAGGTCGGCAGCTTCGACGGCGGCTATGGCGCGAGCTATCTGGCGCAGATCGTCGGGCAGAAGAAGGCGCGCGAAATCTGGTATCTGTGCCGCCAGTACAACGCGCAGGAAGCGCTCGACATGGGGCTGGTGAACAAGGTTGTCCCGGTGGAACAGCTCGAAGCCGAGGGCGTACAGTGGGCGCAGGAAATTCTGGATAAATCCCCAATTGCCATTCGCTTCCTCAAGGCCGGGTTCAACGCCGATCTCGACGGGCAGACCGGGCTGCAAGTGCTGGCCGGCGACGCGACCATGCTGTTCTACATGACGGAAGAAGGCAGCGAAGGTCGCGATGCGTTCGTGGAAAAGCGCCAGCCGGACTACCGCAAGTTCCCCTGGCGTCCGTGATTGGCGGCATTTGAGCGATAAGACGAGAGGCGATGCAGTCGATGGGCTGTGTCGCCTTTTTTGTATAGAATGTTTTTATCTACAATATTTTAAAATTCAAACCCGAATCGGAGCAAATGCTCACCCTTAAACTGAATTTTGTTCCATAATAAACGTAGCTGGCTTTTAGAAGACTTATTAAGGAGAAGAAATGGGTAAGAAAAACAAACGAGTGATGAATATGCAGCGCCGACCTGCACGTAAACAACAGACACAATTTCAGGAAGAAGCACAAAGCACCAGTGAGAGTAGTGGAACAGAGAACACAACTTACTATGTTCATGGCCCTCGTGGTATTCATGCACAACAACAGAACGATACGTGGGAATGGATGATTCAAGATGGATTGGGCAGCGTCCGAGGTGTAGCAGACACCAATGCGAATGTGCACCAAATAAATAGTTATGATCCCTTTGGAAATCCTGTTGATCTGGTTGAACCAGAACAAACAGTATATGGATACACGGGTGAACCAACAGATGAGAATGGGTTAGTTTATTTGCGTAATCGATACTATAAACCAAGCTTTAGCACATTTATTTCACAGGATGCCTTTGAAGGATCAGCAAATCATCCGATGTCGTTGAATAGGTACACATATGTTCATGGCAACCCTGTGAACAACATAGACCCGAATGGGTTAAGTCCAATAAATATCAGTACATTGAATCATGTGATACAAGACAATCCAAGAGCAGTTGCTCAGATTATGAACGCGGGTTTATGTGAGTTTCAACAGCAACTTTGCCCCAATCCACCTTTTTGTACAAACACCCCACAACCACCACCAACACACACAATTACGCCAACCCCTACCGGTAATTCATGTGTTCCAACTCCTACGATAACTCCTCCCACACGAACACCATCAGGTACGCCTACACCGCCTCCCTCTAGCACACCAGGTACGCCTACGCCGCCTCCGTCTAACACACCTGTACCTACTCCAATTCAATTTAATTCCGCAGTTATACAAGGATTATCTGACGCTGATTTAGAACTCCTTGCTATAAACATTTATTATGAAGCACGCGATTATCCCGAACATTGGAATGCTATTTCGAATGTTTGGTTTAATCTATTAGCAGATCCTTATGCTACTACGTCAGATGTTCAACGCTTGTTAGCAAATAATTCGGCAGGATGGGCTGATTTTGTAAGGACTTTCTCTCGCTCATCAGGGACGGCGCTAGATCCACTTAATTTAACTGCGGAAGACATTCAAATTATAAGAAACAATTTTAGAGGTTATAGTGGTAGTAATACTCGTACAATTGTCAATAGTAGTCGGAGTGGTTATCCATCCCCACAGTACGCTGGTATGATTTCATTCTATCATACCAATGCGGATCAAGTTAATGAGCAAGTATGTCAAATGGAATGTATTGTGGCAACACCTGGTGAAGATATTGCTAACAATTTGAGGCGTAGAGGTGCTTTGAGAATAGTGACAGTATCCGGAAGTAGAACACTGGTGATGAACAATGGTATTTTTCAGCCAGGTCCTAACCTTCGTTCAGATAGCTTCTGTGCCACTTGTTGCAGAAACAACTCATGAAAAAAGGCAGATATGTCATCACAATATTAACCTTACTTCTGTGTCTTCAGGAATACAGATTGATTGCACACGATCGAATCGATTTAGACATTAAACTCTTTGGCAATCGTTTGTGGAGTTTATCAACATCTACGGGACAAGTTAGTTCCATTGCAGGATTTACAACCTTAGAACAATATGACTCACCAAATAACAATCTTTCGCCGTTACGCAATCACATAATCGTGTGGGAGAACTATCCACAATTATTCGCAAACGGTGTTGTGCTTAGCCCACTTACTGGTACAGAAGATGAAGTTATCTTCCCCATAGATTCGCCTGTCTCCCTTCACTTCAGTAATACCTTCTGGCCTTTGGGGGAACGGTTTGCACTCATTCAAGCGGGCGTTGTTACTGGAGGAGACCCACAGTACCCTAATCCGATTTGGATGCTTGATACCAACGCATGGTTGGTGGATACGGTAGAAAAGACTTTTGAACCCTGGTACTGGAATTGCGATACTCTGATTGTCGTCGAAGGTTCATTTGATGCCCTGAATGACCAAGCAGAATTTGCCGTTGAATGTACCGCGTACTTACCACCCTTTTCTATTGAAACGATGTTTTTAACTTCACAAGGGATACAATTGGAAGTGGAAAGTTCCTATCATTCCCTTTATACGCGCACCTTACGGGATGAACCCGGATGGTTTTTTACAGAAGATATGGCACGGGTAGCAGTGGTTAATCGACACAATGATACGCCATTGCGTGATGAAGTACTTACATATGGCATTAACAGAGATACAAGTTGGCTAGCCACGTTTGATCGACAAACACAACCTGTTAGCAGACTGTTTTGGTCGCCCACAGGACACTATCTCAGCATTGCCACAGGTTGTTTTGGGTTGACGATTGCGGATTGCTTTCAGATTAGAAACGCAGACACAGGAGAGGTAATTTGGGATACGACTGGCTTAGCAGAGCGGTTGTATGGAAGTCGGCATTTAGTCGTTACTTCGATTTACTGGTTTGACAACGAAAATGAATTCTTGCTGCTTGGTCACTTTGCCAATGAAGACTCCGGCACCTATCTTTGGCATATATCCCTTGAGCATCATAATCCTTTAGCTCGATGGGAAGTGCCATCATCAGCTTACGCGATTATTGATGTCGGCTATTGAAATACGACCGTGTTTCTCTGTGCGCTCTGTGTCCTCTGTGGTTAAATCTCTTTCAGATAGGTTTGCAACCACAACAGGGGATTTCTATGCGAAAAATGATTTCAGGGCTTGGCTGCACGCTGCTGCTGATTCTGGCGGCCTGCGGCGGCAGCGACAGCGCCACGCCCACACAGGGGATATCGGACGAAAGCGGCGGACTCCCCGTGATTCAGAACGGCGGCGACGTGCCGGATGATCTGTGCGTGGTGGTGCATCCCGGCGGCGATGCGATTGTTCCGGTACATGCGCAGCCCCGCACCGACTCCGCGCCGATTGCCGTGCTGGGCGATTGGGCGGAGATTATGCAGTTCCAGGCAGGGTGGTATCAGATCGCGCTCGACAGCGGCATCGGCATCGGCTGGATTGACAGTACCGTTGCGCAGCAGGCCGGGGCGTGCAGCTGACAGCGCGAGGCGGGGTACTAGGGTACAATCGCGGCATCACGCCTGTGGAACCTCACACGAAGGGAGCTTCACTTGAAGATTGTCACCTATACCCGCGAGGGTAAAACCTATCTGGGACGGTTGGAAGACGACCGCGTCTATATGACCAACTGGACGGAAGACCTGATGAGCCTGATGCAGCGCGGAATCAAACCGGAGCGCACCAGCCTGCATTACCCGCTTGAGGACGTGAAGCTGGAAGCGTCGGTGCGACCCGGCAAGATGTTCGGCATTGGCCGCAACTACGCCGCCCACGCCGCCGAACTCGCCAACGATGTGCCGCAGAAGCCGCTGATCTTCGGTAAGTTCATCAACAGTGTCATCGGCCCCAATGAGGCCATCCGCTGGAACAGCAGCGACACCAGTCAGGTCGATTGGGAAGGCGAACTGGCCGTGATTATCGGGCGGCGGGCGCGCAACGTGGACGAGGCCGACGCCTATAAATACGTCTTCGGCTACACCATCGCCAACGACATCAGCGCCCGCGATTTGCAGAACTCAGAGCCGCAGTGGGCACGCGCCAAAAGCCTGGATACCTTCTGCCCGCTGGGGCCGTGCATCGTCACCCGCGACGACATCCCCGACCCGCACACGCTGACCATCGTGACCACCGTCAACGGCGAAGTCGTGCAGAATTCCGGCACTGACCTGATGATCTTCAAAATCCCGTTCCTGATTGCCTATCTGTCGCGGGCGTTCACGCTGGAAGCAGGCGACGTGATCCTGACTGGGACTCCTTCGGGCGTCGGCGCAGGCATGAATCCGCCGCGCTTTCTACAGAATGGCGATCTCGTCTCTGTGACCATTGACGGAATCGGGACGCTCACCAACACCTGTCAGGTCGAGGCATAGACTATGCTGGAAACGGTTCCTGCCTCGCATCGGGACCTGCTTGATGCGGCCATCGTGGTCACGCTGGTCACGGTTTCCGATCAGGCAAAACCGCACGCGGCGGCGGTCTGGCGCAAAATCGAGGGCGGGCACATCTGGATTCCGACGGGCTATAACACCCGCAAGCACCGCAACATTCAGGCCAACCCGAACATCGTGGTGATGACGCTCGACCTGCACAACCCCTATCGCTATCTCGAAATCGGCGGCGTGGTGGAGGCTGTCACCGAAGACACCGACCACGCGCTGCTGAACGAACTGACGATGGTCTATCGGGGCAAGACGCGCTTCTTCGGTGAGATCGAACCGGAGGAGATTGGCCGGACATATCATGGGCTGGTGCTGAAGATCAGGCCGACGCGCTTTTATGCGTATGGGCCGTGATACCTGTTATAGAGGGATGGTTGTACGGGCGAGGCGCACCTCGCCCCTACTACACCGACAAGCTGAGAATGATGGCTTGTGCTGGTACGGGCGCAGCGCGCTGCGCCCCTACAGGTAGGCAACTTTAGACAGTCACTGTACTACACTGATGCTCAAAGGATTTAACCCATCCTTAAATCACGGTTTCCGCCTCCTGTGTCATAATCCCGCCTCTTATCGTATGGACAGATACAGGATAAGCGGATGACCACAACCCCGGTCGAAACAGCACCCACCGAAAATGCACCGGATGGCGGGCGCGGCAGCGTCGGCGAACTGGCGCGAATTTTCCTGCGACTGGGCTTTACGGCCTTCGGCGGCCCAGCGGCACACATCGCCATGTTCCACGACGAATTCGTCAAACGGCGCAAGTGGGTGAGCGACCAGCACTTCCTCGACATGCTCGGCGCGACCAACCTCATCCCCGGCCCCAATTCGACCGAGATGACGATGCACATCGGGCATGTTCGCGCTGGATGGCTGGGATTGGTGGTCGCAGGGGCATGTTTCATCCTGCCCGCTGCCTCGATTGTGCTGGTGCTGGCGTGGCTGTATGTGGAATATGGGACGACGGTTGCCGGGCAGGGCTTGCTCTATGGGATTAAGCCCGTCGTCATCGCCGTGATCGCGCAGGCTGTGTTTAACCTCGGCCAGAAGGCGGCCAAGACCTGGCTGCTGACGGCGGTTGGCGTGGCCGTCTTTGTGCTGTATCTGCTCGGTATCAACGAAATCCTGCTGCTGTTCGGCGGGGCGCTGTTCGTCCTGCTGGTAACGGTCATCCAGCAGCGCACCACCAGTACGCCGAACGCGACATCGCTTCTCCTGTTCAGCCTCCCCGGCGCGGCGCTGGCGCAGCAGGTGGCGGAACGCCTGCCGGAACCCGTGACGCTCAGCCAGTTATTCCTGACGTTCCTCAAAATTGGCGGTGTGATTTATGGCAGCGGCTATGTGCTGCTGGCCTTTCTGCAAAGCGACTTTGTGGATCGGCTCGGCTGGCTCACGCAGCAGCAGCTTCTCGATGCCGTCGCCATTGGACAGTTCACGCCGGGGCCGGTCTTCACCACCGCGACCTTTGTGGGCTATGTGACAGCGGGGGTGCCGGGGGCAGTTTTAGGGACGCTGGGGATTTTCCTGCCGGGGTTCATCTTCGTCGCGCTGATTACGCCCCTCATCCCGCGCATTCGCAAATCGGTCTACCTGAGCGCACTGCTGGACGGCGTGAATGTGGCGGCGATTGGCCTGATGACGGCGGTAGGCGTGGAACTGGCGCGGGCGGCCTTTGTGGATGTCGTGACGATTGCGCTTGGCATCGCGGCGGCGGTACTGCTGATTCGCTTTAAGGTCAATTCCACCTGGCTCATCCTGGGCGGCGCGTTGATCGGGCTGATGGTTCAGGCGGTCTTATAAGAAACACAAAAACAGGAACCGCAGAGGCGCAGAGAACGCGAAGAAGACCAATCAAATTCTTGGTGCTCTTGGCGACCTAGCGGTTAAATGTTTTTAGAGGGTGTCCCTAAAGGGTGTCCCTTATAGGGTATCGAAGAAGGCGATCATCTTCTGTAAAATCGCGGGGTCGATATCGGGGTCGTATTTCTTCACGCGGGCAATCGCACGGAGATGCTGCGCGAGTTCGGCACACTGCGGGCCGGAGATGAACAGCGTGATCTGATGCCCGGTCTTGATGGTCATCATAATCATATTGCGCCGTTCCTCGTCCATATTCACCACTTTGGCGATGTAGCGACCGGGGATGATGGCGGGTTCACGGCGTTTGCGCCCGTAGGGTTGCAGGACGAGGCGCTGGTCGGTGACGATGGCGAACAGCGGCGGCACGGTCGGCGTCCAGCGGGAATTCACCCGGCGGGCAATCTCCACGTTGTAGCTGCCAAGCAGCGTTTCTCCGTTCAGTACCACCTCTTTAGGAGTCAGCACAGGGGCTTTCCTTCGGCCTCAGGGCGCGTCGTTGTCTGGTTTTCGGGCATTGGTTCTATTTTAACCCAGGACTTATGCAAAGTTAAAGAAAAGTCCTTTTACACAATCAACTTGTAACCCCGGACAAACAGAATATCAACCTCTGATTTTGGTGGCAGAATGAGCAAGTCATTTATAACCGTTCTGGCGTAGAATAAGGCTGATCAACATGAAGGATAATTCGATGGAACATCAGACAGCAGCCACTTTGATCAGTATCGTCTACAAGCCGCAGGGAGTCGAGTCGCATCCTGAAGACCGCTATGCCCGTGTGCCGCTGGAACGCGCCAATCTGCGCCTGGGCAAGGGCATCGAAGGCGACCAGAACGGCAAGCATCCCACGCGCCAGATCAACATTATGTCCACCCAAACGCTGGCCGCGCTGCAAGCGGAAGGCTTTAAGACCGGGCCGGGACAGATGGGTGAGCAGATGATCGTGGAAGGTCTGGATATTGACGCGCTGCCTGAAAAAACGCGCCTGCAACTGGGCGAACAGGCCGTGGTCGAAATCGTCAAGCCGCGCACGGGCTGCCAGCGCTTCGAGCAGATTCAGGGACAAAGCCCCAAGCAGGCCGCCAATCGCATGGGGATGCTGGCGAAGGTCGTGATCGAGGGCGAGGTGCGCGTCGGGGATGCGGTGCGGGTGGTCGCGCCTGTCACGGAAGCCGAAGAAGCGCCGTCGGTCTGACGCGAAGGTATTTCAAAATCCCGCTAGGGTCGCGGTGCGCTGCGCCCGTACAGCGATTTTTGAAATGCGTTTGAGAAAATGGGCGAGGACACGGCGTGCCGTGTCCCTACAGCATTATTTCCACCGGGCGAGTCAAATGTCGATTCGCCGTTGTCTTTTCTACTCAGTACTTTTCACTCGGTACTCGCTACTCACGTTTGCAGCACGCGCTGTGTCGCTTCCACCACCTGATCGTGAACGATGCCGTTGGTGGCGATGATGCCCTGATTTTTCAGCACCGCGCCCTGCATAAAGTTCATCGGCGAACCGTCCACATCCGTCACGGTGCCGCCCGCCGCCCTTACCAGCGCCGTCCCCGGCCCATGATCCCAGGCCATGTGCGGACGACCACCCGCCTGACGCGGCAGCCGTAAATAGAGTTCGGCTTCCCCGGCGGCGATGCGGCAGTATTTCTCCTGGCTGTCGATGCGTTCGACCAACTCGCGACTCATGCCGACCTGATCGCGCACCTCTGCCATGCGTTCGTGCGCGGCGTGGCTTTTATCGACGCTTTCCAGCGCACGCATCTGCATCGGATCGCGCTGTTCAGACACGCGCAGACGGTGCGGTGCTTCGTCGGGGCGATGCGACATCGGGATCATATAGCCTGCGTCCCCATCGGTGTAGAAGACTGCGCCGCGTTCATCCAGCTTTGTGAAGGCGGGCGCACCTACGACCGCCGCGGTCGGCTCGCCATTTTCGACCAGCCCGGCGGCGATCACGTAATGCCGCAGCGCGAGAAAGCCTTTTGTCCCGTCCACCGGGTCTATCAGCCACCAGCGCGACAGTCCGACGCTGCTGCTCACGCTGCCATAATCCAGCCACTCGATCAACTGCGCTTCTTCCACGCTCTGCCCCAGAACGCCCGCCACCAACTGCACGATCTGGCGGCGCTGCTCCGGCGCGACCAGCTCCGCGAACTGCCGTCCCGACTCTTCGGCAATAATCGCGTCGCCGGGGAAATGCTGCTGAATCGCGCGGCACAGAATGGCCTGCACACCGTAATCGGCAATTGTAACCGGTTCCTGCCCGGTCTTTTCACTGTGGATGATGTGATGGCGCTGAACTTCACGGCACAGAATCGCGGCCAGGCGTACTGCCTGAATCAGCGGGGCAAGATCGGTCAAGGTGAGACTCCTACGATGCAATGAGATGGAATATAGTAGGAGTTACGCACTTGAAGCTTCGCCCTCACCCTAAATAGCGTTGTCCGGTACTCTAAAAGGAGTTATGAAAGTTCACAACGGCTCATTTGCCCTCACCCTACATCCCTCTCCCAAAGGAGAGGGACATAACACGCTTCCCTGGTCTTCTCCCCCTCTCCTAGCGTCAGCGGTTGGGAGAGGGGGTCGGGGGGTGAGGGCGGAAAAGCGCCAACTCAATACCGGACAAGCCCTAAATCCCTCTCCCTCAGGGCGAGGGACTTCACTGCGAAGGTGTCCCTTCTCCCCCTTTCCCAGCGCCAGCGTTCGGGAGAGGGGGTCGGAGGGGGTGAGGGCGAACTGCGTAAGTCCTATATCGTTAACTCTAAACCTGAACCAGACCGAGATCAATAGGTTGATCGTCGCCAATGCGCGTTCTCATGCTCTCCAAAGCCTGCATCGTCGGCATTTACCAGCGCAAACTGGAAGAAATCGCAAAACAGGGGGTGGAACTGCTGACGCTGGTGCCGCCTTCCTGGCGTGATGAGCGCGGCGAAACCATGCTCGAACGTGCCCACACCGAGGGCTATCGGCTGGAAGTGCTGCCGATTCGGTTCAATGGCAGCTATCACCTGCATCATTACAGCCACCTTTGGGAAAAGATGCGGAAGTTTCGCCCGCACCTCGTCCACATCGACGAAGAACCCTACAACGCAGCCACCTGGCAGGCACTCTATTGCGCCCGTAAACTCGGCGTGAAGTCGCTCTTTTTTACGTGGCAGAACATCGCCCGCCGCTATCCCTTTCCGTTTAACGTGGGCGAACGATGGGTGCTGAACACCACCGATGCCGCCATTGCCGGAACCGAAGGCGCAGCGCAGGTCTGGCGGGCGAAAGGCTATCGCCGCGAGATCGCCGTGATCCCGCAGTTTGGCACCGACCCGCACGATTTCACGCCGTCGGAACAACGCCCCCAGCGCCCCTTTACCGTTGGTTTCGTCGGACGCTTGGTGGAAGAAAAAGGCGTACAGGTCTTGTTGCAAGCGCTGGTACACCTGCGGGATCGGCTGCGCTGCACCGAGTGGCGGCTGGTCATCATCGGCGGCGGCCCACTCAAAAATGAACTTCAGGCGCAGGTAGAACGTAATCAGTTACAGGCGCATGTTGACTTTGCCGGGCAGTTCCCGTCCGTCGAGATGCCCGCGCAGTATCAGGCGATGGATGCGCTGGTACTGCCCTCGCTCACGCGCCCCAACTGGAAGGAGCAGTTCGGGCGGGCGCTGGTGGAGGCGATGGCAAGCGGTGTCCCGGTGATCGGCAGCGACAGCGGCGCAATTCCGGATGTGATTGGGGACGCGGGATTAATCGTGCCCGAAGGAAACACCAGGGCATTGGCGGAAGCGCTCTATCGCCTGATGAATGACAGCGGACTCTATGCCCAACTGTGGCAGGCCGGGCGGCAGCGGATGCTCGATCATTTCACGCATGAGCAGGTGGCCGCCGCGACGGTCGCGTTTTATCGTCGAATTATGGGCTAGATGCACAACAGCAGAACAGAACCCCTGTTTAAAAGTGGTGTTATTATAAGAAGATCAGTAAAAATTGGGGTCAGGCTCCTAGACGAAGCGGTGGTCGTTGTCAAGTGCCAGCGTTCAGTGGTACAATACACAGGTCGCTGGATAAAGCTTTTGGCGAGTCCTTGAAAGCTCTCTCGATCAACGCTTTGCACACCCGAATCATCCAACACAACCGACCGCTGTGGCAGTGGCGGTCAGCGATGGTCAGTGCGTTGTGCGCTTTAGCCGCCTGATGTCCCACAAATCAGAAGAGACGCACCATGCCCCCTCGTGAGACACCTGAGACGCGCTCTGTGACGCTGGTGGATATTCCCCTCGTCAAGCGTTTGGCCGATAAAGGCATTATCCTGGAGAGTGAGCTGATCTATACGCGGGACGGCTCTGCGAGCACCGCGCTTTCCAGCTTTCTGCTGCCGCAGCGTGGTCTGCATACTATGCTGGCAAAGGTCGATAAATACAGTGTCGTCGGGCAGTTCCGCCTGCGCTCTGATAACCCCAACGCGCAGATCGTCTATATCGCACCGGGGCTGGATGACGTAGAAGAAGATTCCGCCTGGCTGCATATGTTCGACGCAATGGCGCGGGAAGCGGGCAAGTACCACGCCCATGCACTGATCGCCGAAGTGGACGAAGACAGCAGCCTGTTCGAGACGATGCGCACGGCTGGCTTCGCGGTTTATGCCCGTCAGCAGGTGTGGCGGCGGCTGCCGGGTGATCTGCCGGAAGCGGCGGACGTGGTCGAACTGGCGGAGCAAACCGGGGATGACTGGCTGGGGATTCAATCGCTGTTTGCCAGCACGGTGCCCAGGCTGGTGCAGCAGATCTCGATGCCGTTTGAGAACAGCGGCAGCGGTTTCGTCTACCGTGTGCAGGATCGCGTCGAGGCGTATGTCACGGTCGCCGAAGGCAGGCAGGGGGTGTACCTCGTTCCCTACATCCACCCCGATGTCTCACGCCAGGCCGGGGCGATTTTCCATGCGGTGCTGCTGAGTATCTCGCGGACGAAGCCTGTTTACCTGTGTGTGCGGCGGCATCAGGACTGGCTGGGCTGGGCACTGGAAGACCTCGGTTTTGAGCCGGGGACACGTCAGGCCGTGATGGTGCGTCACATTACGGCAGGCGTGCGCTATCCAAAATTTGCACTGGCGACAGAATACGAATTAGGGCTGCTGCCGCGCAAGGCCAAGCAGCCTACCAAACCTCTGCGGAATATCGCCGAGAAGATCGCCGAACCCGTCATGTTTGATCGACAGGAGTAGAGTAATTCATCTATATGGAAAGACGGATAACAGACAACATCCATGAGTTGAAGCGGGTGCTGCCCGCGCATTTGAACAATGCCCTCGATACCCTGGGCAACACGGAAAACCTTCTCGAAATCGTCCTCGACCTGGGCCGCCTCCCCACCGCCCGCTATGTCGATGGCGAGATCGTTCTCTCCAAAGAAGAAGTGACCCGCGAAGACATCGATACGATTGTGAACAACATCGGCAGTTTCGATGCCGATAATCGCGCCGGGATGGAGCGGACGCTGCACCGCATCTCCGGCATTCGCAATCGCCGGGGCGATGTCGTCGGGCTGACCTGCCGTGTGGGGCGCGCGGTCTATGGCACCATCGACATCATCGAAGACCTGGTGCAGTCGGGGCAGAGTGTGCTGATGATGGGGCCCCCAGGGGTGGGCAAGACCACGCTGCTGCGCGAAGCCGCCCGTGTTCTGGCGGAAAGCCGCCGCGTGGTGATCGTCGATACGTCGAACGAAATCGGCGGCGACGGCGATGTGCCGCATCCTGCCGTTGGCAAGGCGCGCCGGATGCAGGTGTCGCATCCCGAACGCCAGCATGAAGTTATGATCGAGGCGGTGGAGAACCATAACCCGGAAGTGATCGTGATCGACGAAATCGGGCGCGAACTGGAAGCGATGGCCGCCCGCACGATTGCCGAACGCGGCGTGCAGTTGGTCGGCACTGCGCACGGCAATGCGCTGGATAACCTGATGCTCAACCCGACGCTCTCCGACCTGATCGGCGGCATCGAGTCGGTCACGCTGTCCGACGATGAAGCCCGCCGCCGGGGGACGCAGAAGACCGTGCTGGAACGGCGCGCCCCGCCCACGTTTGATGTGCTGATCGAAATCCAGACTCGTGATCGGCTGGCCGTGCATGAAGATGTGGCTGCTGCGGTTGATGGCATCCTGCGCGGGCGTCCGCTCCCGGTGGAACTGCGCTACCGCGACGAAACGGGCGAGATTCACATCGAAACCACGACGCCCGAATACTCCAATACGCTCACGGGCGAACGCGAACGGGAACCACGCGGCATGAACGGGCGCGGTGGACGCGGCGAGTCAAGGGGAGAGATGCGCGGGGAAATGCGCGGTGAGAGCAACGGTGGAACGTTACGCCCTAAAGCGCGGCAAGCCGAAGACTTCACACCCCGGGCAGTGGATGGCGGTCCGCTGCAAACGCTGAAGGTGTATGCCTATGGCGTGGCACGCAACCGCTTGCAGCAGGCGGCGCGTCGGCTGCATGTGCCGCTGAACGTGGTCGAGGATATGGCGCAGTCGGACGCGATTGTCACACTCAAGAATTACTACCGCCGCCGCCCAAAGCTGATCGTGGACGCGGAACGGCGCGGGATGCCGATCTATGTGCTGCGGGCCAACACCGTCAGCCAGATGGAAAACTTCCTGATTGACGTGTTCAAGCTGGAGGTCAACGCTCTCGACCCTTTTGGGGAAGCCCT
>JANRLJ010000026.1:0-12354 GCA_033762735.1 bacterium
AAGCAGAACGCAACGCCGCTCAGGCGACCATTCACTGGCGTTTCACCACCGGCGATGCACGTGTCCGATTAGCCCGGCTTTACCCGGCGCTCGAATCAGCCAAGACGATATCTTCTAATTCCTAATTAGACTGACCACTAGGGAACGATTCTTAACTTTAGAGCTTATGACACTTCGACGGAAATCTAAATATCCAACGCCAACACCTGGCTGGGCAGTTTATCTTCGTACCAGCGATGAAGAAGCTCAGAATCCTGAAGCATCTCAGGCACGGCAGCGCTATATCATCAATAAATCTGTTCTGGAACGGTCTGACCTCCCTGTAATTAATGAGTACAGAGATGTTCTCACCGGGAGAAATCCACAGCGAGTTGATTATCAGCGCCTGTTGCAGGATGCGCGATTTGGCAAGTTTTCGCATGTAGTGGTTGAACGGGCTGACCGCTTCGGGCGTAACGATACTGAAGCGTTGCGTGCTATTGACGAATTGGATGAGTTTGGGGTTTCGGTGCGTTTTGCCAACCAGCCTGATCTCAACCCAATGGATGCCGATGACCGTATCATTGTTGCCTTATCGTTTACGTTGGCGCGTCGTGAATCGATCCTGTCAGGATTGCGTATCAAAGGTGCTGCGGAAACGAAACGGGCGCATGGTGGGTATCTGGGTCGTGTCCCTGATGGATTCATCAGCGTCGAAGATGAATCACCAGGTCGAAAATCGTATGCCAAGAAAAGTCATCACATTGAGCAAGACCCTGAGCGTGCTAAGATTTGGCGTCTGGCGTGGGAATTGCTGTTGGGTGATAAACTCACCCTCGAAGAAATTGCCGAAGAACTTCACATTCGCGGCTATCACTATCGCAGCGGGCGATCCTTCGTTGAAGTGAAAGCCAATGGCAAGCGCAAAGTCCACTACAACACCATGTCCGACATCTTTCATAACTGGACGTATGCGGGCTGGATTGTCAACATGGAAGAGGGCATCGCTCCCAAAACGCTGCGCGGTAACTGGGAGTCGATTGTTACAACGGAAGAGTTCGAGAAAGGGCTTGCAATCCTTGAGCGACGACATGCTCATCGAGTGGTGCGGCGGAGACATGATTATTTATTGAAAGGATTGATCTTCATCGCGCTGCCGGGTGAAGAACGCCTGCGTAAGCTGACTGGTTCGACATCCAACGCCAGTCGTTCTGGTGGTGGAACCGCCTATTATTGTGTCCCGCGCAGTGACATCAATCTGCTGTGCAGTGATGTTGATGCTCAGATTCCTTTGGAAATAATGCGAATTCAAGTGAATCCCGACTTGCTGCCTGCTATCCGTGACTGCTATACCCAGGATGTTGCCCAAAAACTAGGACATCTGCGCCCTGATGAACGGACAGAGCTTGAAGCAGCGTTGAAATCAATTGATGAAGAAGAAGCACGAATGGTTCGACTTTTTGCAGCAGGCAAAATCACCGAAGCAATCTGGGACAACCTGTGGGCAGAATGGCAGGATCGTCGTCGAACACTGCGCTCTAACATCGAGTCAATGGATGTTCAGCAGGATTATCACATCAATAATTTGGATGTGGCGCTGAAAATCATTGCAAAAGTCGGATTACTGTATAATAGCTTGGAGCGGAGTGATCAGAAGGAACTGCTTCGCTTAATGGTCGAGAAAGTGGTTGTTGACCTCGAAGGAAAAGTGCGAGTGGAATTGCGTCCTCCCTTCGCCTACCTGCATGAAATTTCCGAGCGGGTACGCTATAACGGTGAGATTGGTACAGACAAAACAAAAGCCAGCGAAGTTTCCCCTGCTGGCTCATGTTCGGATTGGATCCTAGATTGTGGGCAATATAGGACTCGAACCTATAACCCCTCCCACGTCAAAGGAGTGCTCTGCCAATTGAGCTAATTACCCGTGTATTGTTACTATAGCGTGAAGCGCCCATTTTTGCAAGACTTTCGTGTGAGATCAGCGCCTTTTCAGCAAAATGAGTAAATGATAAATAGGACTTGAGGTTGCCGTTACGTCAAGGCTTAGGATGGCGGCGTTGGCAGAGAGCAACTCAGGAGTATCATTGTGATGACAGACAAAAACCTCACCCTCGTACTGGGCGCGACCGGCAAGACAGGCCGCAGAGTCGTTGAGCGACTGCAAGCCCGCCAGCTTCCCGTGCGCCTCGGTTCACGCTCGGCACATCCGCCTTTTGACTGGACACGGCCCGATAGCTGGGCGGCTGCACTTGCAGGGGTACAGGCGGTGTATATCACCTTTCAGCCAGACCTTGCCATTCCCGGTGCAGACGAAACCATCAGGGCTTTTACCGAACAGGCTGTAGCAAGCGGTGTGCGGCGACTCGTGCTGCTCTCCGGACGCGGCGAAGACCAGGCGCAGGACTGTGAACAGATCATCCAGAACGCGGGGGTAGAATGGACGGTTGTCCGTGCAAGCTGGTTTAACCAGAATTTCAATGAAGGCTTCATGCTGGATGCGATCCTGAGTGGCGACGTTGTCCTGCCAGTGAGGGATGTTGCAGAGCCGTTCATTGATGTGGAAGACATCGCGGATATTGTCGCCGAAGCTCTCACCGACGACCGTCATATCGGACAGGTGTATGAAGTGACCGGCCCGCGTCTGCTGACCTTCCCGCAGGCCATTACCGAAATCGCAGCAGCAGCCGGGCGTGATCTGAACTTCGTCTCCGTTCCGATGGAGGCTTATGCGGCAGGAATGAAGGAAGCAGGTGTTCCGGAAGAGGAAGCCTGGCTGGTCAATTACCTGTTTACAACGGTGCTGGACGGTCGCAACAGCCATCTCACCGATGACGTGGAACGGGCGCTCGGCAGAAAACCTCGTGACTTTTCCGCCTATGTGCGCGAAACTGCCAGCACAGAAGTCTGGAATGTGCCATTGCCTGAACGGGCTGACCTTCCGAAAGTCAACTAAAGCAGGCTCGAAGCAGGAGAAATGACCATGTTTACGGTTGGGGAATTTGCGGCACTGGCGCGTGTTTCGAAAAGGCTGCTGCGCTACTACGATGAAATTGACCTGCTGAAACCGGCGCACACCGACTCGATCACCGGGTATCGCTACTATACCGCTGAGCAGATGGCACACCTCAACCGTATTCTCGTCCTCAAAGACCTGGGACTGTCGCTGGATCAGATCAAACGGATGCTGAACGCCCACATCTCAACGGACGAAATGCAGGGAATGCTGATGCTCAAGAAGGCCGAAATTGAGCAACTGCTGCGCCAGGAACTCCAGCGCATCCGCAAAATCGAGGCACGCTTGCACGCGATCCATACCATGGAAAGCGACGCACCGCCTGATGTGGTTATCAAATCGATTCCCGCACAATGGGCACTGAGTGTACGGACGCTGCTGGATACGTTTGCCGACGCACTGGCGCTGCATCGGCAGTTGCAGCGCGCCCTGCCTTCGCGCGGCGATTATGGCCTGAGTTTCACCATCTGCCATGACGAGGAAATGGTGGAACAGAATTTACTCCTGGAAGTCGGGCGTCTTGTGGAGACCACGGATCATACCCCTGTGGTGGCAGCAGGCAAAACGCAGCTTTCTCTGCGCCAGTTCCCGGCGGTGGAGATGATGGCGACGACCATTGTCACAGGCGGGCTGGAAGCGATTCATGCTGGATACAGCAGCATGGGCTTATGGGCGCAGGCTAACGGTTACTGCCTGGCGGGGATGCCGCGCGAAATCATGCTCAGCACCGCCCTCTCTGCTGATGGACATGATCTCGTGACCGAAATTCAATTCCCGGTTGAGCCGATATACTGATGTGAAAAGTACGCCCGGCCTGCCGACCTTGCATCATTCTTTAGCAGATTCCATCAAACTTTAAACGTTTCCACGTATACAAAGCCCCTCATTTACGGTATAATATGGGTCGCATTTGAGGGGAAACGTCCCCAGAAAGTCATGCGGAATTGCAGATTACAGGCCGGTTGACCTGAAGAAGCACACCCACCGCTGTTCCATATTTCACCAGTCAAACCCCTAGCAATCAAACACAAACGGCATCTCTTGAGGATGATGCGTATCATAAGAGTGGATTTTGCGAGGCCTGACCGGGCACGGAAACTCCAGACGAAGGCTGCCAGAGAAGAGCGAGCGCATCCTGACGATGAATATCGAACCAAAATATCTCGAATTAACCTTAGAAACATCCGGCATCCGCGACTCGCAGAAGCGCCTCAAAAGCCTGATCGAAGATTTCGCCGTGACGCCGTTGAAAAAGCACCAGGAAGACCTGAGCGATCAGTTCGAGCTGGTGGAAGAAATTGTTCGCAAGCGTGTGGCCGCCGTCATCGCGCACTGGTGCCAGCATAAGCATTCGCCGGTCGCCCCCAGCAGCCGCGATTACATGAGCGAGATCACCAACGCGACCAAGAACGATGTCACGCTGGAGGAGTTTTACGTCAGCGAAGTCAAACAGTCGCTCTATACCCTCGCGCCGATTCTGAATTTCAGCGTACCGGATACATATACACCGAAGACGGATGAACTGGAATTTGTGCTGCTGGAACTGGAAGAAAGCGGCGTTAGCAAAAAAGAAGACTCGCCCTTCTCGCGGGATAAGAAACGCTCGAAATATGATGATGACTTCGACGACGAGGACGAATACAACGAAGACGGCCTCTATAATGAGGACGATCTGTATGACGAGGACGACCTTGAAAAGGACGACCTTGAAAAGGACGACTTCGCAGAGGACGACGATACTGACGATGATGTTGAAGAAGAACGCGAATCACTCCGAATCCCGGTGCTGGAGCTACAGCCGCAGCGCACTACGATGAATCGGCGTGTAGAAAAGGAACCCGTGCGCGTGGAAGTCGAAATCCCGGTTTATGAAGCCGTTCCCGTTGAGGAACCCCGCCGTGAAACAGCCATTGTTCAGGCTCCGGCGGCGACAATTCAGGATGTGGAAACCGCGCCGACGCAGGTTGCCACCCTGAATATCTCGACCGAACAGGCCTGGACACTGATCTATGGGCTGATCGGCTATACCAGCGAATATATTCAGCAGACCATGCTCCCGCGCTGGCAGCAGCATCCCGATACATTCGAGCAGGATCGCCGTTTCCTCTACAGCCTGTTCATCGATACGATCCGCAACGCCTCCGGGACACAATCCATCGCGGGTAATATGCTGTTTTCCGATCAGCGGGCATCGCTCGACCAGATGTGGAATCACTATTTTTCCGATCTGTCTCGCAATGTCGGCCCGCAGCTTTCCGCTGCGCGAATGTACACGACGGTCAATGCACCCTGGCACGTCAAACTGCGCAAGGCCCTTCTGGGACAGCTCAAAAACGTCTCCCCCGTCTGGCTGCTGGCGCTGGCGATTGCCATGTTCTTTGATGGGCTGACGACCTATATCTCGCTCGATCAGACACCGATGGAAGGCCCGATTGTGATTGTGTTCAGCGTGCTGATTACGGCGCTGTTCCAGATCGCCGACCAGCTCGTCATCAGCTATCGCAAGCGCGAGTTTGAAGCGGACGCGCTCACGGCCAAGTTTAAAGCACAGCACGAACGGCTCAGCAAATCGCTGGCCGGGCTTGAAACCAGCAGCGAGTCTTACGTCAATCTCAGCATGGAAAAATCAAAAGCCCATGCCGACTGGAAGGCCGCCGAGGACAACCGCAAGATGGCGAAGCGCGGGCGGTTCTGGACGGCGCGCATTGCCGATATCAACGTGATCGTTACGGCCTATGGGTTTTCGTTCCTGTTCCTGAACTCGTCCGAACCGCTGTATGCTGTGGTGCAGCAGGTCGATTTTATCTTCGTCAAGGGACAGTGGGAGCAGGTCGATCTCTGGGTGTTCCTGATGGTGGCGCTGGCCGTTACGGTGTCCTTCGTGGTCAACACCGCCCAGCGCACCGAAATCCTGGGCTGGTCGATGCGTCGTCTCAAGAACGAAACCGGGGCAACCCGCTAAAGCAGCATAAATTCTGTATCAACCAAAAGGGATGGCATACCCCATGTCCATCCCTTTTGATTTCAGACCGTGAGCAGCCATTGAGAGGCTTCGTTCTGCCGTTCGCAGGGATAGAAGCGCACCATTTTCCCTTCGTCCAGGCCAACCAGACGGAAGAAGGTCTGCGCCAGATGCAGCGGAAAATCGGTGCTGTGCAGAATCACGAAGCGGGCACGATGTCGGGTGGGATGCGCTTCCAGCCAGCGGCGTCCCTGCTGCATCACATACGTCATGGGCAGTACGCCAGCCTGCCGCAGATCAAGCAGGAAGTGGACGTTTGACCCCTCTGGAAACATCTCATACAGCACATCGAGATAACTGAACCAGTCATCCACCGCCTGGTGGGAAGGCGTTGTAAAGACGAAGTGCTGAATACCGTTGTCGTGAGGGATATAGAGACAGCTTTGATTGATGCTCATTGCAGCTAACATAGTCTTTACCAGTGCTTTGGGTGGTTTTCCTTTATTTTAAATCGATAAAAGTTAAAAAAGTATTGAGATTACAAATGTAAAGATAAAAGATTTCAATCCGTGATGCTGACCACTATTGACCGAAGGAAGCTTTTTCTACTACACTGTGGCCGGAATTTTCGTCAGACACGAAAGCCGAACTCAAACGGTCAACCCGATGCAAAAACCCGCTGTCACGGACTACCCAATCCACCCCCTTTTGGAGCAGCGCTGGAGTCCGCGCGCTTTCGCAGATACTCCGATCCCCCACGACACGTTGATGAGCCTGTTCGAGGCAGCACGCTGGTCAGCCTCAACCTTCAATGAACAACCCTGGCGCTTTATCGTCGCGACGAAAGACCAGCCGGAAGCCTACGAGAAAATCTTTAAATGCCTGAACGAAGGCAATCAGCGCTGGGCGGGAAATGCGCCGGTGCTAATGCTGACGCTGGCGGTGACGACGTTCGCGGTGGATGGCTCCCCCATCCGCACCGCGCTCTATGACGTCGGCCTGGCGGTGCAAAACCTGATCGTGCAGGCAACGTCGCACGAACTCGTTGTGAGGCAGATGGCCGGGATTCTGATCGACCGCATCCGCGAGGTATATGCCCTGCCGGAGCACGTCGTCCCGGTGACGGGGCTGGCGGTCGGCTATCGCGGCGATCCTGATATCCTGATCGAACGGCTGCGCACCCGTGAACTCGAACCACGTACCCGCAAGCCGCTCGCTGATCTGCTGATTGGAACCGAATGGGGGACAGTCTCTCCCCTTGTTACCCCTGCAAAGGACACCTGAACACGATGACCCAAGACACGAAAACGGTTCTCATCACCGGGGGCGCTGGCTTCCTGGGGATTAACCTGGCGCGTTACCTGCTGCATCGCGGCCACCGCGTCGTCAGCCTCGATATCGCCCCGTTTGATTATCCTGAACGGTCACAGATCACCGAAGTAACGGGCGACATCCGCGACCGCAAGGCGGTTGACCGCGCCATGCAGGGCGTGAATATCGTCGTCCATACCGCCGCCGCCCTGCCCCTCTATACCAAAGAGGACATCTTCTCCACCGATCTGGATGGCACCCGCAACGTGATCGACTCAGCCTTCCAGCATGGCGCGGAACGCTTTATCCATATTTCCTCGACCGCCGTCTATGGCATCCCCGACCATCACCCGCTGCTGGAAGACGACCGACTGCACGGCGTCGGCCCGTATGGCGAGGCGAAGATCAAGGCGGAGGAAGTCTGCCTGGAATATCGCAACAAGGGCATGTGCGTGCCCATCATCCGCCCCAAGTCGTTCATCGGTCCCGAACGCCTGGGCGTGTTCGCGCTGTTCTATGACTGGGCGAAGGACGGTCACGGCTTCCCGATGCTGGGCAGCGGGGACAACCGCTATCAACTGCTGGACGTGGAAGACCTGTGCGACGCCATTTACCTCTGCGCCACGCTTGACCGTGACCGCGTGAACGACACCTTCAACATCGGCGCGAAGGACTTCCTGACGATGAAGGAAGACTATCAGGCGGTGCTGGACGCGGCCGGCTTCGGCAAGCAGATTCGGCCTCTCCCGGCGGCTCCGGCGATCATGGCGCTGCGGGTTCTGGAAGCGCTCAACCTGTCGCCGCTGTACAAGTGGGTGTATGAGACGGCCAGCAAGGACTCGTTCGTGTCCATCGAAAAGGCCGAGCGCGTGCTGGGCTATAAGCCGAAGTACTCCAACCGGGACGCGCTGCTGCGGAATTACCGCTGGTATCTCGACAACCTGCGCCATTTCGAGAATCAATCCGGCGTCTCGCACCGTGTCCCCTGGAAGCAGGGCATCCTGGGCGTGGCGAAGCGCTTTTTCTAATAGACAGCCCTCACCCTAAATAGCGTTGTCCGGTACTCTAAAAGGAGTTATGAAAGTTCACAACGGCTCATTTGCCCTCACCCTAAATCCCTCTGCAAGAGGCGCTCTCCCTCAGGGAGTGGGACTTAACACGCTTCCCTGGTCTTCTCCCCCTCTCCTCGCGTCAGCGGTTGGGAGAGGGGGTCGGGGGGTGAGGGCTTGGTTTCTGCGGTTCAACAAGATTTCCTATGCGAATTGATATCCTGACGCTGTTCCCTGGCATGTTCCAGGGGCCGATGACCGAAAGCATGATGTGGAAGGCGCGGGATCGCGGCCTGCTCGATCTGCGCCTGCATGACCTGCGCGACTACACCACCGACCGTCACCGCACGGCGGATGATACCCCCTACGGCGGCGGCGGCGGGATGATCCTGCGGGCGGATGTGGTCGTGCGGGCGGTTGAGTCGGTCACGGAAGATGCGCCGGGGACACAAGGCGTACCGGGTACGCCCGTCATCCTCATGTCGCCGCAAGGCCGAGTCTTCAATCACAGCATCGCGGTGGAACTGGCGCGGCATGAACGGCTCGTGCTGTTGTGCGGGCATTACGAGGGCATCGACGAGCGCGCTTTGCAGTTAGTCGTGACCGATCAGATCAGCATCGGCGATTATGTGCTGACCGGGGGCGAACTCGCGGCGATGGTTGTGATCGATGCCGTCGTGCGCCATATCCCCGGCGTGCTCGGTGCGGAAGGCGCACAGCACCGCGACAGCCATGCCGACGGTCTGCTGGAAGGGCCGCACTACACGCGCCCGCCCGTGTTTCGCGGGTTGGAAGTGCCGCAGGTTTTGCAGCGCGGCAACCATGCCGAGATCGAGGCGTGGCGGCGGGAGGGAGCTTTGCGCCGCACGTGGCAGCGCCGCCCAGACCTGCTGATGAAGGCGACGCTCACCGAGGCGGAACAATACCTGCTGGCGAAATTCGCGCTGGAGGACGCGGGGCGCGGGATAAAATAAGTGCGCCGTCTGAACGTTCATCGCAATCCTGTGATTTCAATTACCAGAGCAGACGGCGCTATTTTATATTTGCCCGCTTGACTGGGCGGGAACATCCGGCACTCTTATGCCGCCCGTGCGTCTTTTGAACACACGACTCACAGCGATACAAGGTCGGACGAGACGAAATCCCCTGTTGTTGTTCCTGTTGTTAGGATTGTTCCTGTTGCGGTAGTCGACTCGGAAGTTGTTGGTATTGTTGTTCCTCCACGAGCCGCCGCGCAACACGCGCTCCCCGGTGTCCCCACATAACAGGTATGTGCTGTGTGCTTACCTGCTTATGCCTTTTTTAGCCATCCTCCTAACAGCTTCCCAATTTCAGTAATCTCTTCCGCGACGTATTTGTATTGATCGGATGTCGTATATCCTAGCTCCAATGCAAACCGTAAATACGTCCTGAGCATATCAAACTCGGCATCAGCTTTTCGCAAGTAACGTTGTGGTTCGGTGCTTTTTGCTGCATACAAAAGACTTTCGTGAAAGGTAAAAAGAATGTGTTCCACTCGCGCTGCAAGTCGAAAACGTTCCTCACGAGGAAATTTACGGGTGTGTGCCAACAGCCATAACATCAAAGCTTCCGTTTTTACGAAAATAGGCGATTGTCCACCCATTATGCGATGACCTCTTTGAACAGTTTGCGCTGCAACCCCCAGGTATCTCCATGCTGGACATGCCCAAGCCAAGCAACAACACTTAAACGCCCTTGTTCACGTGAGATTTCACCCTTTTGATAACGTCTGAAAAGCGTTTTTAAGTGTCTACGGTAAGAAATACCTTTACTGCGTTTTAAGCGACGATGTGTTGGAAATACCGTGAAACCCAAAAAAGGGATACCCTGCTCAACAGGAGTAGGCTGTGAACGATTTTCGTGCATCGCCAAACGCAGCGTGGTCAAAAAGATGAGAAGCGCATCACGCCACCGATGAAGGGTAATTTTATCATCCGCAAACAAAAGGAAGTCGTCTACATAGCGAACGTATCCTTCGCATTTAAGGTTTCGCTTTACAAAATGGTCAAGACCGTTGAGATAGACGTTCGCCCAAAATTGTGAGGTGAGATTGCCAATTGGTAATCCGCGAGGACGCATCTGTGCGAAAAGGTCATCCCCAGGGAAATACCGCATGGTATATTCGCCATCCAGAATTCCCGCTCCGCTGTCAATAATTTTCTCACAAAGCCCGATCAGTTTGCGATCACCAATAGTTTTTGCCAAAATGTTTTTAAGGATGAAATGATCGACTGCTGGAAAAAATTGTTGTATATCGCAGGGTAGGACGTATCTATAGCGGCGCATGAACTGTGTACAGCGATCAAGCGCTTTATGTGTCCCTTTGTTTTTACGATTTGCGTAACTATCGTCGATAAATTTACGCTCATAAATGGGAATAAGGAGGTTACATAACGCATGATGCACAACGCGGTCACGAAAAGGCGCAGCGCTGATTTTGCGGCGTTTAGGTTCGTGGACGGTAAAACTGCGATAACCTTCCGGCTGCCACGTTTGCGTGACCAGTTCCTCATGCAGCGTCAGCAGTTCAACATCAAGGTTACACTCAAATGCAGCGGGAGCATTCTGAAAACGTTTACCACGACGTGCCTTACGCCATGCTAGATATAGATTATCAAAGCTACTGCACTGCTCATAAAGATTTTTATACGTTTTAATCGAACTTGCCTTTCAAAAAATCGATTCGCGCTCCGCGCAAAAAGATTCAGAAACCAGAACACAGAAAACATGAAACAGAGCTATTAAGAGCGGACGAGACGAAATCCCCTGACGTTGTTCCAGTAGTCAGGATTGCCCCAGTTGCGGAAGCCGACCCGGAAGTCGTAGGTATTGCCGAGCCTCCACGAGCCGCCGCGCAACACGCGAACATTTGTTCCATTGATCTTATTCTCGCCCGTGTTGTATTCCGTTAGGCACCACTCCCAAACATTACCCGCCATATCGGCGACCTTGAAGGGGCTGTCTCCTTCGCCTTCATAGTGTGTCACAGGTGTCGTGGATTTGCTATCATTTGGTGAAACGCTGTTGTTGCAGCGCGTCCCGTTGTCCCAGTCATTGCCCCAGGGATACGCCCATGCGGTGTCGCCCTGTGCCGCCCGCTGCCACTGCTGTTCGGTGGGCAGTGTGATGGTCTGTCCTGTCTTCTGGCTTAACCACCGGCAAAACGCGACCGCTTCATACCAGGTCACGTTAGCGCGGGGATGATCGTCGCCAGGGAAGGCAGGTTTCTGTGGTGCGGGATTCCCTTTGCGCCACGCTGCCGCATCGGGCGAGTAATCCCACCATTTGGGGTCGATGTAACCATCAGCCGCATCCACGAAGACCTGAAACTGCTCGTTGGTGACCGGGTATTTAGCAATCGCAAAGGCAGGAATGTCGAAGGTTGTGGTCTGTTTCAGATAACTCTCTTTTTTGTCAGTTTCATCTGGCACGAGCGTTACCCTGCCCGCCGGAATTTCAATCCACTCAAACGGCGGGGGAAGAACAAACGCTTTTGGCGCACTACCCCCGCACAGCTTCGCCAGATCATCCGGGTCATAGCCGGGGTACTCTTGCTGAAATTCGAGAAATTCAGCACAGCCATGCTTGCGGGTGCGTTCACGCTTGACCATTTCGGCAATCGGCGCATAGTGATAGGCGGCCTCGCGGGCAAAGGTCTGCTGCTTAAGGCCTTCCTCCGCTTCCTCTTTCAGGGGGATGAGCAGGCGTGCGAGGCGGGGGTTGCTGGCGGTGGACGATTCGAGCTGCTGGATGAGCCACAACGCGCGTTCGTAATCCTTGTCCTCCAATGCGTCATTGACTTCTCCGAGCGAGATCGGCTGTGCAGCGGTGGTCGTTGTGGCGGGCGCAGGTTTCGCATCGGTTTGCGCCTGGGCAGGAACGCCTTTGGGATTTTCCGGCGTGTGAATCTCCTTCGGTGAAATTCTGATCGCATTCAGTCCGCCCATCAGTTTCGCAATCCCCTGCGGGGTGGGGCCTTCGGTGAAATCGGCGTACTGGAAGCGATTAAGGGTGTCTGG
>JANRLJ010000027.1:0-29637 GCA_033762735.1 bacterium
GCCCATTCCGATTGGGGCAAGATCACTCGCCTGGCTGCGATTTCAGCCGCTTACAATATCGGTATCCTAATCAATCGCATCCTCGGACGTGAAGATGGCGCCCTTGAAACGCTCATCATTTAATACCGGACAACCCTTAAATCCCCTCCCCCAGAAAAGTGCGAGGGAGGGGACTTCACACCCCTCTCCCTGAGCGGAGTGACAGAAGCAACGGGAGAGGATAACGATGATGTGCCTAACTTGCTGTCGATGGGACACGGCATGCCGTGTCCCTACGGGTGTTGCAGGTTGTTTAACCTTTGTCGCGGACATCCTGTGTTGTTGCAGGGGCGAAGCACATCTCGCCCGTACAACGCTCAACGCAAGTGGTCTAGCACGTGCCGCGCTGGAGGGTGTAGAAGAAGGTCTGGATGTTGTTGGCCTCGTTGGTTTCCGGCACTTCGCTCAGAGGATCGATGATGACCTCGATGCGGTGCTGTTCGTTGTAGAAGATCGAGACGTTCAACTGGGCGCTCACGACATAGTTCTCGCCGGAGACGAGCAGCCGATCCACGCGGCGCTCCACACGGGCGGCTTCCTGGTTGCTTGCCACATGCACGTCCCGGATGATGACGTTAAAGAAGTTGTTGGCCGGCCCCGTCCCGCGATTGGCGATATTGACCTGAACGGTGAACGGCACGTTGCAGGTGGGCGGGTTGGGGTTTGGCGCGAAGGCGTCGGCCTGGATGTCCACGCTGGAAATCGGCGTTGCGGTCGCAATCGGCGTGGGCGTGAAGACAGGCGTGGGGGTGGCGGGCGGCGGCGGCGGCGCGATGCGCGGCAGACCTGCCAGATTGCCCGTGACATCCACTACGCTTGGGGCAATCCAACCGCGTGTGCCGTTGGGCAGTTCGATCAGATACCAGCCCGTGCCGTTGCTGCTGACGCCGATAATGGGCACGGCGACATTGGCTTGCAGGGTGGCGATGACGGGGTAGAGCGTGGTGTTGTCGCCGGAGCGCACGTTGGCGTTCAGGCGGGCGGTGGCGCGCGGCGTGGTGTCCGCGACGGTCGGCGTGGCAGCGGCAGCCGTCGGGCGGTCAACCGGGCTGGTGGCCGTCGCCGCGACATTCTCACCATCTTGGACAACCACAAAGGGCGGCGGCTCATTTTCCACGCGCAGCGGGCTGACGTAGAAATAGACCGGGCGTCCGCCGCGCACGTTCAGCACCAGACGCAGTTCATACAGGCCATCCGGCGCGGTTTCAGTGTCCCAGACGCCGAGGATGTCCTCCTGCACCGTCTGGCTGCTGGGGAGCGTGGCCGGGAACCAGGGGGCTTCCTCCTCGTCTTCAGCGGCAGCGGCTTCTTCATCAGTGGGGGGCAGCACTAAGGGGCGGAATTCAATGAAGTAATTGGCAAGATTTTCGATGTTGGCTGAACCACGAATTTCCACCTGACCGCGCAGCACATACACAGGCGGCGGCCAGCTAATATTGGCGTTGGGGTCGATTTCATCCCCATCACGCGGGGTGATTTCCTGTGCGCTCACGCTGAACACGAGTGATGCCAGCATCATCACGACGAGCGCGATCAGCAGTACCGGGTTTCGTTTCCGCAGCATTGCTTATCCAACCTCCCTATTGAGTCACGAACACAAATCAGGGCTGCATCTTGAGTGATGCAGCCGGCACGACGTGCTTATTATATCGTAACACTTGTTATGTTTGACCGACGTTCAATCAGCGTTTAGCCTACGCTCACCCATTTTCGGGGCAAAGCAGGACTCAATCACTATTTGGGGAGGGTTTGTAAAGGATGTTTTGAACCACAGAGACACAGAGGACACGGAGATTTTGATCCCTTAGCTGCCCGCGCCCCCACGCGAACTTGTTCGCGTCCCCTCTCCCGACCGCTGGCGGTCGCTGCACTTAGGGGGAGAAGAACAATTACGCGAGAAGAAGTCCCTCTCCCTGAGGGAGAGGGCTTTAGGTTGAGGGCGAGAGCTTATGCAGTTTCGGTTTCCAGCGAGGGCAGCGGCACATCATAGCGGGCGAAGATACGGCGGTACTGCGCCGAAGTCCGCAGCAGGTCTTCATGCGTCCCGCTGGCGGTCACGCGCCCATCTTCCAGCACGAGGATATGATCGGCCCATCGAATCTGGGAGAGCCGGTGGGTAATCAGCAGCGTGGTGCGTCCCTGCTGGGCGCGGCGGATCGCTTTCTGAATCTCGTCCTCGGTGGCGCTGTCGATGGCGCTGGTGCTGTCGTCGAGGATGAGGATGCGCGGATTGCTCAGGAAGGCGCGTGCCAGGGCGATGCGCTGGCGCTGCCCGCCGGAGAGCATCACGCCGCGTTCGCCCACCTTCGTCGCGTAGCCCTCGTTAAAGGACTGGATGAAGTCGTGCGCCTGGGCTTCCTGCGCCGCCTGTTCGATCTGCTCCTGGGTTGTATCCGGCGCACCGAACGCGATGTTTTCCGCAATCGAGCGCGAGAACAGGAACACATCCTGCTCGATCTTGCTGATCTGTGAGCGCAGTGAATCCAGCTTCCACTCGCGCACATCCACCCCGTCGATCAGGATGCGCCCGCTGCTCACGTCATAGGTGCGGTTGATGAGGGCGGTCAGCGTTGATTTGCCGCTGCCCGTCTGCCCGACGATGGCGACGGTCTGCCCCGGCGCGACACGGAACGACAGATTTTCCAGCAGCGGCTGACCACCTTCATAGCCGAACGAGACATCCTCGAAGACGATCTCACCCTTGATCGGTGCGCTGTATCCGCCAGCATTCTCGTCCATGTCTGCTTCGTCGTTGATGACACCCAGGATGCGCTCGGCGCTGGCGATGCCGATCTGCACCAGCGAGAAGGAGAACAGCGAGATAAAGATCGGGAAGCGCAGTGCGCCCATCAAGCCCATCGCGCTGATGATTTCGGGAATGCTGATCTGCCCCTGCTGGTAAAGCTGCATACAATGCAGGAAGAAGAACCCCAGCGCGAAACCATAGAACAGCAGCGGCAGGTAACGTGCTTCCACGCGCCCCTGTTTGGCGAAGGCATCGCGGAACTTGGAGGCAGCTTCCCGGAACTTTTTGCGCTCGAAGCGCTCCTGGCTGCTGGCCTTGACGACCTCGATGGCCGAAATGGTTTCTTCCAGCCCGGCGTTCATCTGGCCGAACACCATGCGCTGTTGGCCCACCACCGGGTTCAGCACGCGCGAATAGGCGCGTACACTCACGATATAAATGGCGATGAAGATCAGCGGCACCAGCAGCAGACGAATATCCAGGAAGGCTACGTAGATGAGCGGGATGGTCAGCCCCATCACGGTTTCACAGATGAACAGTACGCCCGGATTGACCATAAAGTTCATCTGCTTCATGTCGTCCGTCGCCCGCGCCATGATGTCGCCGACGCGCTGACGGTCGTGGAAGGTCTGGCTTTTGCCGAGCAGGCTGATATACAGTTCCTCGCGGGAGTCATGTTCGAGATGCTGCGCCAGCGTTTCCACCGAGAGACTGCCCAGCAGGGCGGAGATGCCATCCATAAGCAGGATTGCCAGCACCGCCAGCCCAACCAGCACCAGCCCATTGGGGCGGCTCGGCGCGATGATCTCTTCCGCCGCCACACCGATCAGGAAACGTCCGCCGGAAAACGAAAACCACGCGACCATATAAAACAGAATCGCGCCGATCAGCAGCCACTTGTGCCGCCACATATGCGAGAAAATCCAGCGAACGGCGCTGGAACGGTTGTAGCGGTACTCATTGGCGACGGTAAACTCGCGGCGTTGAGCCATGCGGGTGTCTCCTTAAGGGTGGGGATGGACAGGAGAAGAAGGCGCAGAACATGTATTATACAGAACAAATTTTCGCGTGGCAAGCGGTCAGGCGCACCGCCTTCAACATTCTAATCTTTTTAAATTCACGTGGGAAGTGCCATCTTTGATTTTAAAGAGCCTTTTTGAACCATTAGGATACATGAAAGCAAGATGGTATGTCCCTCATGCTGGCCTGTAAGGGATATTCCAGCCGACGCTTTCCCTCCGCTTGCCTGTCGATTACGGTGAGGCTTTGGCTTTTATGTCACAATCAGTCCAGGATACGTTTCCCACAGAGGATTTCCCTGATGCGCTGGCTGCTTGTCCCCCTGCTTTTGCTGCTTACCCTGTCCATCGTTCATGCTCAGGATGCTCCGGTAGATACATCTGCTTTTCGCCTCCGCCAGCCGAGCGCTGACGAGTACGTGAACAGGCTTTTGGAAAATGGGTCGAATACGCCCTCGGCTTACTTACTAAACATCCTTCTCCTGCGACGTTTCCCTGATCTGTATCAGGTCGATCCACAAGCGCTGATGCGGTTTTACGAACAACATGATGATGAGATTACCTTCCGTAGACCTACATTGGATGCCTGGAACACCGTCATTGTTCATGCTCTGCTCTATCACAACGCGATTGATTTAAGCGCGGCGCGGCGGCTGCGATTTGCTGATTACGCCATTGAAATCATCCCACGCGATTATGATGGCGACGGCGAGAACGAATATCTGCTGGAGGTGGTCAAAGGTGCGGATGTAACTTCGCCGCAGAACGAGTGTGGGGTTTTCTCGGAATACGAACATTTGCTGGTGGTCGATCAGGAAGGGTCAGACTATCACTTTATCGAAACACCACTGATCGGAACACCCGCATGGAGCTATCCCTCATCCGGCTACAGCGAAATTGTTGAACTGGCTTTTGAGGATTTGAACGACGACCAGCGCCCGGAATGGATTCTGGTAGAAGGGAGTACTGCCGAATACAGCGCTTCGCTTCCCTCCTATTTCTATGGCAGGCTGCACGTTCTGGGATGGGAAGATGGACAGATCGTTAGTCTGATAGCAGGCGATATAGTCGGTCAAGGCACCAGTTATGCTGAAGACTTCGGTTGCCAAACGCCGCCCGCCAGTGTCCGCTGGGAGTTCACCAATGTGGATGCCGATCCCGCCCGCGAAATTGTGCAGCAGCAGCTTTATATCGACAACTGGCACTGCGATATGCGTGTCTCTGAAACGTTTGATTGGGATACTGAGCAGCAGCGCTTTGTGCGTGCGGAGGAAACGCGAACGCTTTCCAACACGCTGGACTGCACGCATCGGCTGGCGGAAGAGGCCATGTGGGAGGGGGATTATGAGAGGGCGGTCACACTGTATGAACTCGCGGAAACGCTGCCCAAATTCAGCTACGCGATGCTGACTGATTTCCCCGCGCTGTTAGACGACTACACGCCTCGTGCCAATTTCAACTCTATTGAGCAATACAGGAAGGTGCGGATGGCGCTGGGCTATCTGCTTACGGGAAACCCCGATCGTGCTGCACAAATCCTGGACGATCTTAATCAAAGAGAGTTATCGAGCGACATGATGCAGTTTGTCGCCATTCTGGAAGAGCATTCTGATACTCCCCTCCTGGTATGTGTGAAAGCGTTCGAGTATGCGTCGGTTCAAACCATTGGCGGCGCGTATCCCTATGGCACGGTTGTAGATCAGTTCAGCCCATTTATCCCCTATCATCCTGACCGTATTGCCTGCGATGCTGAACGCGCTGTAACACAAATGCTTGCCGGGACGCGCTTTTCCACAAACCGTTCTCCTGTCGAACAGCTTGAGGAAATTGGTCTGGGGGTGCGCGAGACGATCACGGCTGATTTTAACGACGATGGGACGGATGAATGGCTGGTGTGGCTCGACGCGCAGATCACCCCGATTTTCTTCGCAGCAGACGGCGAAACCTACCACATTTCCCGCCCGGATATTGATCGTTATCGCTACTCGGAGGATTTACGTCTGTGGCAACTGCCCGACAATGCAGGGTTAGCAGTAGCCTATACAGGGGATTCAGAGTTCCTGAATATACCACCCTGGGCCTACTTTTATAGATTTCCAAATGGTGATAGAGGTGGCGGACCTGGTGGGTGTCTGCAACGCACTCGGTATCCGTTTCAAAGATTGTGGATGTGGCGGATGGAGGGAGATGAACTTATCCAGTTTTTCCGCGATACGGTGTGCCGGAGTACGGTGGAAGAACTGTTCCCCGAGGGCGAAGGTTCTGCGATTCTCGATGCAGGCCAGTACGAGGACGGGTCTTATGGGCAGCCTCGTTTAATCGACCTGATCTACACCTGGGATTCAACCACGAAGGCGTTTGTCCTGCTCCCCACATCTGTTGCAACGAGGGAGGCACCAGAGCCAACGGTTCTTCCCTCCATATCCCAACCCCAACCCCGCTATTCCTACGCGCCATACGCATTTGAAATGGAGGACTACGCCGCCTACATCGAACTTAGCGTGGCAGAGATGGCTGCCTATGATACGACCGAAGAAGCTGAAAGTCTGGCATACACGCGCTATTACCGTGCGTTCGCCTTTGAACAGCTTGGGGATGACGACGCCGCGCTGCGCGAGTATGTGTGGCTGTATCAGAATGCGCCGAGCGAGGACTGGCGGGCACTGGCCGAACTGCATCTGGAACACGTGGAAGGCTGACGTCTACTGTATAACAGGTGCCTTCGGCAGTCAGGACGGTCGCTTATGAAAGGGGCGTATCGTCCGTGAGAGCCAGGATTTGCGCCAGGCTGATGCCGTGCCGCCGGGCGATCTCCTGGGCATAGCTGCGGCCAAGCGGTTCCCCACGTGTGATGGTATAGGTCGACACGGCGCGGCCATCGTCCAGCAGTTGCACCCCGGCCACCAGGCAGAACAGGCGGCTGTCGCCCGGTGCTGCCGCTTCGATCTCGTCCAGATGGGCGGCGAGTTCGACCAGATGCGTGGCGTAAAGGGCACGAGCGCCCAGCGCCCGCAGCCCGGCCAGAATGTCCTGTGCCAGATAGACGGCTTCCCCGGAGGCAGTCGTGGCGAACGTCTCATTGAGCAGCACGAGGGTATGACGACCCGCCAGTGTAAACAGTGTGCGGAGCCGCGTGGCTTCCTCGGCCAGCCGCCCCTGCTGGCGCGTTTCCAGGGCGGGAAAATGGGTCAGGATCAGATCGACCGGGCTGAGGCGAGCGCTGTGTGCGGGCAGGAACAGCCCGGCCTGAAACAAGGCCTGCGCCAGCCCCACGCTTTGCAGATACGTCGTCTTGCCGCCGCTGTTCGGCCCGGTCACCAGCCCAATGCGGCCATCGTCGTCCAATCGCACCGCGTTGGGCACGGGCGGCTCTGGCTGGCGCAGCGCGAGGTGCAGATTCACCAGTCCGTCAATCTGGGTCTGCCGCGCTTCCAGGGGCAGAATCTCCGGCTGGCAGAACGTAACTCCCCGCGCTTCCAGCCGCCAAATCAGCCGCACCGCCGCCACATAAAACGCCAGTTCATTTTCCAGCGCCATGACCGCGCCGCTGCTGGTCTTCACATAGCGCGTCAGTGCCCGCGCGATGGGCTGCGCCACCTGTGTCATCAGGCGATCCAAATCCTGAAACAGGGGTGACAGCGGTCGTTCGTCGGGGTCTTTGGGGGTATGATGCAGCGGCGCAAGGCCGACTTCCTGCGTATCGTCGGTGCGCGTACCGATCAGCTTATCCAGAAACGAGGCCGCCTCACCGATGTGGTGGGCGTTGATGCCCAGCAGCACCGCCGAAGTCGGCTGTAGCTGTGTGTCAAGATTCACGCCAATCGTCAGGCTGTTGATCTGTTCCAGTGGGGCGCGCAGATCGGGCAGTTGATCGCACAAGGCCTGAAAGTTGGTGTCGCCCAGCAGCCCGGCCAGATGGTCGCGCACGGTCGTCAGCGCCGGGGATTGCAGATCAGCCGCTTGCAGCGCGGCGGATAAATCACGTACCACGTCGGTATACAGTTCCAGTTCGGAAAGACGGTCAGACGTTTCCAACAGCAGATTGCGCCGCTTCGTCCCGAACAGGGCGCTGCCTTCCCGCAGGTTGACGAAACGCGGCAGCAGCGCTTCGATTCGTTCTACCAGCGCCGGATTGCGGAGAAAATCAGCCAGGACTGCCTGCCGCCAGCGGATCACGTCGGCGTCAGTCAACAGCGCCGCCAGGGTGCTGCGCATGAAGGGGGCATAGCGGCGGTCGGTGCTGAGAGCGCTGGCAATTTCCCCCAATCCGAGGTCATTTTCCCAGGCGGTCGCCGTGATATTGTTGTTCGCATTCGGCGCGGGGCGTTCACCCGGCCACATCAGGCTGGTGGGCGGAATGCTGAAGGTGGAACGCGGGCGGAGTTCTCGCTGGCGGTTTATCAATTTTGAACGCATATCATCCAATAAAAGTGTTCAGTTCGCAGGAAGCAGTTTTCAGTTAGTTTTGTAAAGAAGCACAGCCACAAAGCAGATGGACGATGTCTGGTAGAAACACGGTATGCCGCGTCCGTACAGGAATTCGCTTGTCCCTGTTTGTCGAGAACGCACCGACGTTGTCGCCAGAATAATCGCCCTCACGTTAACGCGCCTGACCGGAATTCGCAATATGGAGTCGCCCTGCCCAAAAAATCCAGTAAAATAGACATCAATGACACCATCGTTCTTTATCCTTTTGAAGCGGGTGTAACGCCGCTTGAACAGTAACCAACCCTTTCCCATGCTTGAATTTGCCGATCAGCGTGCGGCTGATCTGGTCTTCGCCGTTACCGAGCAAGAACTGACCGTGCCCGTGAAAGTGCTGGCACAGGCACAGTTCAGCGCGGCTGGACTCGCCTTTACCTTTTCCATCATCGGGGAAAGCCACATCGTCCGCGTGGAACGGGATGGGGCGCTGCTGATGCAGGAAGTGCTGGCCTGTATTCCAGTCGAGCCGGGGCGCTGCGTGCATCTGGCGCGTTTTCCCATGCTGACGAATCACACCTATACGCGCCCCAATTACACTGCCTCGGTGAACTTTTCCCAGACGGACGCTGTGCTGGAAGCGCCGGTCGAAGCGCAGGAACAGGGACGGCTGCATTATGCCTTTCCGCAACACTGGGGGCGCACGCCGCAAACGGTCGTGCTGTGGTATACCGATCCCCGCAAGCCGAATGCCCTGGGCTGGCGAACACTGCACAGCTACCCGGAAGCGAACGGAATCCGCACCGTGCTGACCGAATCAACCGTTGATCTGCAACGTTGTGAACTCATCGGGATCACTGGATCATCCGATCCGCTTTTTGAGCCTCACACATGAGCCACATTTGACAGCTTCATCATCAAGAAAGGAACCCTTATGTCTGCTGATGCTTTGCTCTCTGCTGTGCTGTGGACGATTTTCACGATTATCGTCTCTCAACTGGTGTCGGTCGCGGTGATGTGGTGGCTGGGGCTGCCGCCGGGGAAACTGATCCACGAAATCGAAGACGTGCAGAACATCGCGGTCGGCGCGATCTTCTTCATCGTCTCCATCACCGCTGCCTTCTTTATCGGCTTTATGGCGACCAGCGGCTTTTCGCCCGATCCCACGTTTGTCGAAAGCGCGGCCTGGATTGTGGGCGGGGTGCTGCTGGCGATTGTATTTACTGCGGTAAATTTCTGGGTGGCGCATCGCGTGTTCAAGCCGCTGCCGGGTGAAGGCGTCTACGGCTACATGCGCCGCGAGATCGTGCTGGAGCAGAATGGGGCGCTGGCCTTTTTCCTGGGCGGGCTGGCGGTCGTGCCGTTCATCGCGGTGGTGTTCCAGTTGCTCTAGCAGTAAAAGCAGCAACGAGCGATGAGCAATGAGTGATTGAACGCATTCAGGCTCTCGGCAGATTACTGTCGGTTATTTCCAGTTAAAAAAAGGGACACGGCATGTCGTGTCCCTACTCATGCAGATTTACAATGTCAAAAAGCACGGGCGATGTTCACTCATCGCTCATTGCTCGGCACTCATTGCTTTCTAGTACACTAACAAGATGAGAATGACCGGTTGCGTTGGTACGGGCGCAGCGCGCTGCGCCCCTACAGGTAGGCAACTTTAGATGGTCAATGTACTAGCACACCGGCAGTTCGATCCAGAAGATGCTGCCGCCGTCGGGAGGGCACTCCACGCCGACCGTACCGCCCATCAGTTCGATCAGATTCTTCACAATCCACAGGCCGAGTCCGGTGCTGCTCTCCTGCGCGGTTGGCCGCGTCGTCAGCTTGCCGAATTCGGTGAACAGCAGATAGCGCTCGCCTTCGGGGATGCCCGGTCCCTGATCGGCCACGTTCAAGCGCACAAAATCGCCCGCCGCTTCCGTCCAGATCGAAACGGTCGTACCGCGTGGTGAATATTTGATCGCATTGCTAACGAGGTTACTGACCACCTGGCCGAGACGCGCTTCATCGGCCAGCGCCGCGCCGCGCACATCACCCAGCCGGAGTTCAATGTCCTTTTGCTGCGCGTTTACGCTGTACTGGAGCACCTGATTGTAGACCACCGCGTCCAGCGCCAGGCAGCGCATCTTCAGGTCGAGCTTGCCGCTTTGCAGCACCACCACATCAAGGAAATCGGCCAGCACCTGTTCCATCGCATCCAGCGAAAGCTGAAACGTCTCCATCACCTTGCTGACGGTTTCATCTTCCGGCACCAGGTCGTGCAGCATGTACTCGACCATGCGGATATTCGCCAGCGGATTTTTCAGGTCATGCGCCGCCACACGGAACAGTCGGTCGCGCATTTCCTGCACCGAACGCAGCCGCACGATGGCCTGCTCACGTTCATCAATCAGGCGCTTCACCGTCACCTGCGTTTTCACCCGCGCCAGCACCATATTCATATCGATTGGCTTTGTAATATAATCGTTTGCGCCCAGATTAAGCGCTCGTACTACGTCTGGTGAACCGTGTTTTGCCGTGACCATCACGACGGGAATGTTGCTTGTATGTTCCTGGCTGCGGATGCGTTCCAGCACTTCAAACCCGTTCATCACAGGCATCATAATATCCAGCAGCACCACATCGATTGGCTGGCTGTTCAGCACTTCCAGCGCTTCCGCCCCGTCCATCGCATTGATGATGTGGTAGTGTTCCTGGAGAATTTGACCCAGCAGATAACGGCTGGTCATGTCATCATCGACAATCAAAACGTGCGCTGTCGGCGTCGTCATGGTGTCTGTATCGGCCTGTTCCTGGGTTGCCATGAGGAACATATCGTCTCCCGCTGTACGCTTCTATACGACAGCATACACGAGAAACCCTTAAAAGACTATCAATTTTCTTAAGCTTGTGACAATTTTACACAGTTTTTATGATCTTTCCGTCACAGCGGTGCGGGCACCGGATGCGGTGCGTTCTAACGCAGTGTTACCCGCCAGTTGGTTACGCTGACGATCACGCCGCCGTCCTGTACAAACAGCACAGGCTGCACCGGAGTTTCAGGACTGCCCATCGGAATCGTCCCCCCGATCTGAATATCGTTGAAGAACACCAGCACATCGCCCGATACCGGGTCGCGGTCAAGGCGGATGCGGGCGACAACCGCGCTCACTGAACGCTGAATGACAAACGTATCGGGCGCGTTCAGATCGGTGCGCTGCCACAGGTTGACCGCTGTCGCGCCTTCCACCTGCACGGTCAGGCCTGCGACACGGGCGGGGTCTTCCGCGCTTTGCAGCATCAGGCCGAAATAGACATCATCGGTTTGCAGCAGGGTGGGGATATACGTAATCAGCGAGAGCGTAGCCTCGACGCTGCGCACGCGACCGGGGGCATCCGCGCCATAGAAGAAATCGAGCGTCTGCGGCGGGATGCTCACAAAAAGCTGTTCCTCAGGGTCTTCGCTGCCTACGCCGAAACGCCAGAACGTGCCGCTTTCGTCTAAAGCGAAATCCTCGCTCGACCAGGGCAAATTCTCGATGCGCGGCGGCAGGTCGAGCAAGTCCTGTACCCCGCGCAGGCCATCCGGGGGTACGGTGGGTGTCAGCGTGAGAGTTGGCGTGGGGGTGTTGGTGATCGTGGGCGTGGCGGAGGCCGTCTCGGTGGCCGAGGGTGTCGGCGTGATGGTCGGTGGCGCAGGGGTATTGGTCGGGCGCTCGGTGGACGTGGGCGGCACGGTGCGCGTGATGAGCGTCGGCGTAATCAGATCACGCGGATCAAGCGTGACGATTTCCGTCGTGTCCGCAGCGAAAGGCACAGATGAACCGGACGGAAGCAGAGCGCTGCCGGGATCGGTCGCCCCTGCTGTCGGCGTACTGCTGCCGTCTGCCTCGTTGGTTGAGGCGGCTTCGGCAACAGCGCTCCCCGGTGGTGTGCCACTGTCATCATCCCCGGCGGAGGTCACGATGAAGATGACCAGCGCGATCACCGCCAGCAGCGCCAGAATCGCGGCGGCCAGCGCGGGCAGCGGCAGTCGTCTTCTGCCCGACTCGGCTTCAGGACTATCTGCGTAGCGCGACCCGGCGAACTCGTCATAGGGGTAGTTTTCCGCCAATGGCTCGACGGCTTCGGCTTCGGTCAGGCGCGGTGTGGGATCGCTGGTGGGCGGTGCTGGGAATTCCGGTGCGCTTTCCGTCAGGTCGTACCAGTGACGGTAGAGCGGGTAGGCCGGGTGACGGTCGATGAACATAGCGCGGAACAGCTCGTTAAAGCGGCTGAGCTTGCCGCTGCGCCGGGTGGAGGGGTCGGTATAGACCGCCAGAAAGGCCTCATACGTCTCGTGCCACTGGCGAAGCTGGGCCGCGTAGCTCTCGCCAAGCATCTGACTGGTGGTCTGCGTCATGCGGCGGTGCGCGTCCCGTACAAGGTCACTCGGCTCGGCGGGGCGGCGTTCGATCACCTGCCGCATCTGGCGATTCAGCGTATGCAGTTCGGCGGCGGTGGCTTGCAGTTCCACCAGCCACGCCCTGTACTGGGTGAGGGTGATGTCGGCGGTCTGTTCGGCCTCGTTCAGGAGCGCCAGAATGCTGTCCAGTTTGCTTCCGGCAGCGCGGAATTCGCCATCTGACCAGTCGCGCAGCATCGCTTCCAGATCGCGCAGGGTGTGTGCCGCTGCTGCCACCAGCCGCGCCTGTGAGCTTTCTTCCAGTTGGCGGCGGGTGCTTTCCAGCAGGGGCAGGGCATGCTGCCCGTTCAGTTGATTGAGCAGCGTCGAAAGACGGTTAAGTTCCCGGCGGCGCTCGACGAATTCATCCAGAACGCGAATGGCCGGGTGCTTCGCGCCATGTTCGGGCAGGGCACGGATGGCGACATCGCGCCAGAACAGCGCATCATCCAGATTTGCGTCGTGGGCTTCCAGCACGCCGAGCAGCACATCGGTGACGAACAGCAGCCGCAGCGCCGGGGTGCTGCCGCGCTGATACAACTCGACCAGCCCTTTGCCCATCGCCCGCAGATAGGTTTCGCGGCTGGGCATCTGCGCGGCGAAATGATCGCGGGTGCTGAGTTCTTCCGGTGTATATAACCCCTCGACCGTTTTCAGCACAGCCTGGGTGCGGCCTTCGCTCACCGCGCCACTGCGGTCGATCCAGTCGCGCGTGGTGCCCGCCAGCGTAAACAACCGTTTGGCCGCGAAGCGTTCGGCGTCGGAGCGGGCAATATCGACCGCCTGCTGGCCGAGTCGTTCGGCATCTGGCAGGCGCCCCCGGTCGAAGGCTTCCCATCCATCCGCCAGCACCCGCCCCAGACCGCCGTAAATGGCGTGGCGTTCGACATAGTTCGCCCCGTCCACCACCGTGCGCAGTTGGTTCAGCCAGCTTGCAAAGGAGGGGCTGACGGTGCTGACCGCTTCCGCCGCTTCGCTCAGCGCATTCACCGCCGCCTGCCGGTTGCCCTGCACGACCGACCCGGCATAATCCTTCCACGCTGCGTTCGCCTCTTTCAGCCCGGCGACCATGCCGACCAGCATTTCATCGAACAGGCGCTCTGCAAAGGGCGAGACATCCGACCGAGCCTTCGAGAGCCACGCATCCACATCGCTGCCATCAGCAGCAGGCAGATAGACCTGATACGATTGCAGCAGTTCGTAGAGTGCGTTCAGCATCCGCCCGACCACGTCCCACAGCGGATTGTTGATCGGGTCAATCACGCGGCAGGAATCGAGCGCGGCCAGTGCATCGCGGGGGCTGCTGGCGGCCTGCTTGCCGATGACGTGCATGTTATCCGCCAGCGCCATCGCCGCGTTCAGGGCGCGTTCCAGCGCGGAGAGCGGCAGCTTGCGGCTGCTGAGGTTGTAGCGGGTGGCGATGGGCGCAAGCAGTTGGCTCAGCGCGCTCAGCCGATCCACCATCGCTCGATAGGTATCACGCAGGTGGGCAATGCTGGGGTTCTGCTCCGCCCCCACCTCGTCCAGCAGATCGGTAATCTCAGCCAGCATCGCGCGAGACTCGCCCAGCGAAATACCTTCCGCGCCGATTCCGGCCAGCGCCAGATTTACGCGGAAGAGGTTCGGGCGCAGCAGCAGCACTTCAGGCACACGCGACGAAATGCGCTCCGCCATGAGCCATTGCAGGCGGCGTGTATTGTCGTCCTGCGTGTCTTCGATCAGCAGGATTTCGGCGGCCTGCGGCGCGTCATTGTCCAGGATCAGGCCAATCGCATCCAGAATCGCGTTGGAGGGAGTCTCCAGCCGCGCATCCAGCAGCAGCACAGCACAATCGAGCAGCAGCCCGACCTGCGCCGCCGTGCCGGGACCGGCCTTATCGCGCAGTTCGTTCAGCAGATCCGCCGCGCGTGACCAGTTGCCGCCTTCCATATAGATGCGCACTGCGTCGAGATCGGCAGACACATCCAGATCGCGCAGGCGGTTCTGGATGTCCTCGCGGGTGGTGCGGGCCAGGGGATAACCGGGATCAGACGCGATGGCCTGATCGAGCGTTTCCAGCAGTGCCCGCAGATCGTTCTTGCTGAGGCTGCGCCGCAGGCGTTCGATGACGCGGTTGACGACCGAGTCGCGTTCGCGTTCGAGCGGCTGGCGATAGTCGTTCAGGTCACGCCGCAGCTCGTGGATGGTCCTGTAGCGCAGTTTGGGGTTGGGGTGCGCGGCTTTGCTGACGATGGCCTGCAAGCGTGGTGCGACTCGTTCAGAGTCTGCGCCGAAGTTGATGGCGTAATCCTCACCCGCGTCGCGCACCGTCTCCATGCGGCTGCCGCCCGTGAGGATGAAATAGAGCAGTTCGCCCACCTGGAAGATATCGCTCTGGCGGCTGATGCCCTGCGGTGTGACCTCGTCACCTTCCAGGAAGACCGCGTTGCCCCAGTCAATCAGCTTGAGCGTGTATTCGTCACGATTCCAGAACAGGTGCTTGGCGTCCACATCGTTATACACGATGTCCTTGCCATGCGCGGCGTGGAGCAGGTCGAGCAGCTTTTCGACGATCACGAGCATTTCCAGCAGCGGCAGCCGTTCACCCCGCGCGGCCAGTTCCAGCACAATGTCCGCCACGACCTGCCCCTGTGCCCGTTCCATCACGATGTACTGATGGGGCATCCCGCCGACGGAAAACTGCCCCTCGCCCAGAAACGCAGTCAGGACGTTGTGCCCGGCCAGCCGCACCAGCGCCTTGCGCTCGTTGAGGATGCTGACTTCCTGCCCGGCGCGGATGGGGGGCGCGTCATTGGGGGCCGGGCGTTTGATGACAACCGGACGGTTGTTCTCTGCCGTATCGACGGCACGCAGGGTTTCGCCGCTGCGCCCGCGCGGGTAGATAAAATCGTAACGGTAACGGTTGTCGAACAGGCCATCCGCCATTGAAAACTCCTTAAGTCGCGCCCTAATTGTACGCGGCTGGAACATCTCTGCAAAGACAGGCCTGTTCTTCCCTCAGAGCAGACGCATCAAATTTCACAGACAGTCCAAAGAAGTTCAATACCAACACCAACCACAAAGGGGCAAAGAACACAAAGATTTTTTCCTCGTCTTCGTGGCCTTCGTGCCTTTGTGGTTCAAAAAAGTTCTTCAAACTGTAATCAACTTCTGATGCAATCGCCCTGGTTTTTCCCTCCGGTCTATTTGACGATGCTGTTTAAAAATCGTAAACTCGTTTTTGCAAGCACATGAGGCTTTTTGAGACATGAACGATCAGCCCAAACGAGTGTACCTTTACCTGGACGATGTACCGGAAAGACAACATCTGATTGACGAAATCGCCAAAGTCCGGCAGGACGTGCTGCGCGTGGTTGAGCGTGTGCCAGAGGGCGATTACTACACCCCGCGCTATCACGGCTGGTCGCTGGCGGCCATGCTCGGCCACCTGAACCTGGTCGATCAGCTTTCCATCCGGCTGATTCAGGCGGCGCTGCTCGGCTTTCGTCCGACGGTTTCACTGGGGATGCTGAACCGCAGCAATGATTTCATGGCGCGGATTTATCGCAAGCGACTGGTGCGCACATCGCTGCACAATATGGAGCGCAATCAGAAACGCATCGCGGACTTAATCCACCATCTGCCCGTCGGCAAGTTCTCCAAATCCGTGTTTCATCCCGGCCAGCAGCAGTACATCACCATCGAACGCGCCCTTCAGGATTTGTTCCTGTATCACTGGCACGATCATCTGCGCACCATGCACGAGGTCGAGGGGATTCAGCCTTCCGCACGGAGTGAATGAGCCGGTCATCGCAGCCCTGTTACATCGAAAACAAACCAATTTTTTACGCTTTTCACAGAACTCATTACACCTGAGCGGTCTATGCGTGTTATCCTTCAAAGAGTTACGAAAGGCAGCGTCACGGTCGAAGGGCAGATCACAGGCGCGGTCGAGTACGGCTTCGTCGCGCTGGTCGGCGTGACCCACACCGATACCGCTGCGCAGGCCGCCCTGCTGGCGAAAAAGACCGCGAATCTGCGCGTCTTCGAGGATGACCAGGGCAAGATGAATCGGTCAGCGCTGGACGTGGGCGGCGGGGTGCTGGTCGTCAGCCAGTTCACGCTCTATGCCGACACGCGCAAAGGACGCCGCCCGAGCTTTATCGATGCCGCCGCACCGGACTATGCCGCGCCGCTGGTGGATGAATATGCCCGCTGCCTGCGGCTTGAAGGGATCACCCGCGTCGAACACGGTGTTTTCGGCGCGATGATGCTGGTCGAAATTCATAACGACGGTCCCGTAACCATTATCCTGGACACCGCTGATTTTGTGTAGCCGAGCTGCACAGGGATTGCAACGTGCATTCTATTCAAAACCGCGCTATGATGAGCGTACCCGGCAATGTATATACCCAGCAAACCATGCCTATCTGGTTGGTCTGTGAAGATGAAAAACAAGTCGAAGACATGGTGCTGACCTTCTACGAACATCTGGGTGTCGAGGGGTTGTCCTTCGCGTCCGGCGAAGACGCCCTGCGCTGGATTGATCTGGTCGATCGCGGCCAGCATGACGGCGAACTCCCCCAGCTTGCCATCATCGATATCCACTTCTACGGCAGTGTGAACGGCGTGGACATCGCCCAGCGTCTTCGGCAGAGTCCCTATCTGCAGAGCATCGTGATCGTGCTGATGACGGCGATGGAACTCAGGCCTGATGAGGAACGTGAGGTGGTGGCACTGACGGGCTGCGATCTGCTGCTGAAGAAACCGCTGCCAGGCCTCAAGGATTTGAATCGTCTGCTGTTCGGGCTGGTCGGCGGTCGCTGAACGCCCTCAAGTCATTTGTTGGCGTTTAGACCCATCAACATTCATCACGACAATTTGAGAATTGTCACTACCTTTGGGATGGGACGACGAGGTTAGTGCGATTTTAGAAGCAGTCGGTGACCACGTAGGATCAGTTTCCTCACAAATATCGCTAGAAGTTTGATAGCCCACACTTGATATATTTGTAGGGTTAGAACCATGGGTGTTGATAAATCATTCCCCCAATCGAAACTGTCACGTTTGAGGAGTAGGCAATTTTGCCAAAACTCGGTGTGGGAGGCGGAGTGTGGGTGGGGTCGGGTGTTGGAGTGGGCGAAACCACCTCTGGATTAGCAACGATTATCGTGTCATTATCTGGAAGATAATATGCCAATTGTGATCCATCAGGATTCCAAGCGACATCATAGGTGGGAGCAGAACCTAGTATAGTATCTAAGAGGTATCCACTATTTGCGTCCCAAACTTGAATAGTCCCATCTAAACTAACTGTTGCTATTTTATTGCTATCAGGACTCCAATGTGCATTAACTAAATCATCAACATGAATGGTACGAAGTAACTGCTCGCTTGCAAAGTCCCATATCAGTGCTTGATTATCGGTGAGACTGCTTAAGATTTTGCTGCCATCGGGACTCCATTCTACTCTATAGGAAGAAGCACTGTTTTGGTTAAATGATGTGATTTGCTGCTGAGTAGACACATCCCAAATTATTAAGAGATAATCGTAGATGCTACCTGTTACCATCTGAGTGCCGTCAGGACTCCAATCTAATGTTGTTCCTGCTATTTGAGAAGTTACTTCTGATTGATTGGTTGTGTCAAAAAATATAATAGAGTTACTCGGAGTACCAAATGCTATTAGGTCAGTATCCGGTTGCCATCTCGCCAACGTAATACCCTGGGAATTCAGAGGTTCTGTTATCAATAGTTGTTCTGATGCTACGTCCCAAATATATACTATTCCAGCGGCTGAATTAAAGCTCACCAATTTACTTCCATCTGAACTCCAGTCTAGCCCATTGGCTCTTCTATTTGCCCCTTGTAGATACTTGACTACTACTCCTGTTTCAGCGTCGAAAATACGAATACCTAAACTACTTACATCCCTTGTATCACAACTGGCTTCACTGCCTGAAACTGCAATAAAAGCGCCATCTGGACTCCACGCAACAACATATACTTCATCGCATATTTGGGAGTAAACTATGGAGACGTAGGAAAGTAGTAGTAGAATACAAATACACGGTACTCCAATCTTACTTATCGACATAAATGAAGTCGAATTAGCTAATTTTTTCATTGATCCTTCTCCACATAAGGCACAGACAGTGAATGGTCTTGTCCTTTATTCTTGACCAGCATTATCGTCTACCTCAGTTTTTGATACGATTGCCCTGCTCCTCCATATATTTTCAGTTGCCGTTAGGCTTCTACCCACGCTACAATAACCTGTCTAGAACAAAATTCCCTCTATTAAGCGCGTGTATGCTCTGCACCTGTCTGTAAAGGAGTCCTTATGTCCGACGACCGCGCCGAAAAACTGGCCGCTATCGCGGAGGAAGTTCGCGTCTGCACCGCCTGCCGCCTGCATCAGGGGACGAAAAACGCGGTTCCCGGCTATGGAGATGTGCAGGCCGAAATCCTGTTTATCGGCGAAGGACCGGGCTTTAACGAAGACCAGCAGGGCTTGCCGTTCGTGGGTAAATCAGGGCGCTATCTGGATTATCTGCTCGACCTGATCGGCATGAAGCGCGAACAGGTCTTTATCACCAACGTGGTCAAGCATCGCCCGCCGGAAAACCGCGATCCGCTGGCTGATGAAATCCTGGCCTGCAAGCACTACCTTGATCGCCAGATCGAGATCATCAATCCGATGGTGATCGCCACGTTAGGCCGCTTCAGCATGGAGCGCTATTTCCCCGGCGGCAAAATTACCAAGATTCACGGAGAGCCGAAGTACGACGGCAGTGGAGACAGCCTGCGCGCCTATTACCCCATGTTCCACCCGGCAGCCGCGCTGCGAACGCCGCCGCTGCGCCACGACATGGAAGCCGACATGAAACGACTGCCCGAAGTCGTGGCCGAGGTCAAGCGTCGGCGAAGTGGTGGCGGATCTCTGGAAACCCCGGCGGAAAAGCCTGCCCCGCCTGAACCTCCTAAACCGGACGACAACAAGCCGCCCAAGCAGTTGACATTGTTTTAGATCACTGACGTTTGAACTCGCTCTCACCCCCCGTCCCCCTCTCCCAGCGGAGCAATGGGAGAGGGGGAGCAGGTCAATTACGCGCGAGTAAGTCCCTCTCCATGAGGGAGAGGGATTTAGGGTGAGGGCAAAAAATCAACCCTTGGATAACATCAGACAGGTAAATCTGTTAATCCGCGCTGATGGCTGTCAACTGTCCCGTGCGCGACTGGATGAACGCCCGAATCTGCCCCACGACGCGCGAGACGGGCGGCACTTCCTGCGGCTCCAGCACACCCGCCAGCCGCGTCAGCGTATCCGTCAGGCTTTCCAGCGTATAGGGCGAATCCGGCGGTGCGGCTTCCAGCGTTTGCCGCAGCAGCTCGTCGATCTGGTCGAGCTTGCCCAGTGCCAGCCGCGCCGTAATCAGGTCGGCGTGTGCCCAGTAGTTGCTGGATTCAGCTTGAATTTCCCCATACGCCAGCCGTTCCACCCGGCGGTAGGTTTCCACCATCTGATCGCGTTTGTTGGTCTGCATATAGAGCAGCGCCAGATTGCTGAACGGATAGGACGAGTGCGGCGTGACCTGCGTCGCTTTTTTATAGGCATCAATCGCCTGTGTGTCCTGCCCCCGGCGGCGGTACAGCCCGCCCAGCGACCCCCACCATGACTCGCTGTCCTCGTCCATCAGCTTGGGCGCGGCCTTGAGCGCTTCCAGCAGGTTTTCTTCCGCCTTGTTATACGTCAGGTCACGGTCGATTCCGTCGGCCATTTTGTCGCCCTTGCGGCGGTAGACGTAACCGAGTGCGGCACGGGCGGCGGTCAGGCCAGGGTCAAGCTCCAGCGCACGGGTGAGGAACTGCTCGGCTTTTTCCAGTTCACCGCTCTGGGTATAGACATACCCCATGCGGTAGTAGATGACCGGGTTGTTGGGGTCGAGGTCGAAGGCGCGCTGATAGGTATCCAGTGCCCCCGTATAGTCCTGTGCGCGGTACTGCCGTTCGCCCAATGGCAGCAGCGACAGCGCCAGCGCCGCCTTTGACGAGGTTTCCCGCTGGCTGTGCATGCTCATCTCAAGCTGCTGGCGCTGGCTGTTGGCGGTGGCTTCCAATTGTTCGCGCAGAATATCGAGCGAGCGCTCTTTTTCTGCCACATTTTCCTCAAACTGGATGCGCGCCTGGCGCAGTTCTTCCTCGGCGGCCTGCAAACGGCGGAAGCCGATCAGCGCACCAGTGATCGCCAGAAACGGGACGATTAGCCCGATTGCGCCCGAAACAAACTCGAACAGCCCCAGCAGATTGAAAGCCGTATCCAGCGCACCATCCGCCCGCTCGGCGATGTCATCCATGCGCCGTTCCAGAAGGTCGAGCCGTTCAGCGTCAGATAGGGTGCTCGACGGTGCCGCAGGAGGCACGGCGGTGGGTGTGGCTTCGGGCTGTGCCTGCGCGTTGGTCTGCATGGAGACGGGCAGCGCGGCACTCAGCAGCACGATCAGGACGAGGAACAAGGTACGCATGGCATCTCCGAAATCAGGGATGGAAGGGCTGAGCAGGGTTACTACCGCCGCTCGAAACGCGAGGCCAGTTTGCTGCGCATCGCCTGCGGGCCTTCGACGGTCGCCACCAGTTGAATATCACCGCCTGCCAGAATCGCCTTGAGGATGCCCTGGTTGGTCTTGCCCGTTCGGAACGCGGTCGAGATTTCATCGGCGGCGCGGCCACTGCCTTCCAGCACGATCATCGACAGGCGCAGTTCTTTGGTCGAGGCGAGATAGACCTCGTGCATGGCGATGCGCCCCCCGTTAATCAGGATACCGACGGCGGGATGCTGCCCCTTGCCGCTGATGGTGTGCGTCAACTGCACGATCATGCGCGATTCATCGCCCCAGTTGTTGCCTTCGACCAGTACAAAATGGGAATGGGAGTCTTCCAGGAAGGCTTCTTCGGCAGGATTTTTGTAGCCCGGATAGGATACCTTGCCGAGCGGCGAAATGCCCAGCAGGGGGAATTTGTAATTGGATTCCTTGCGTACATCGCCGAGCATCTGCATCACGCCGGATTCAGTGCCGCCGTCGAGGATCACGGCCTTGCGCTCCTCGGCGAAGCTGGCGACCTCGGCCATGATGCGCCGCACCATGCGCTTGTCGTCCTCGCTCATGGCAGAAGCGCCGCCGCTGACGAAGATCGACGGCTGCGGTCGGTTAAAGCCCAGAATCCGCAGCACCTGCCCGGGGTCCGATTCCGCAGGGATATGCACCGCCTTTGCCCGATTGCCATTGTCAAAGGCAATATTGAACATCACATTTTTCGCCGGTAAAGTCGAGTTGGGGTTCATGAGGTGCAATGTCTCTCCTGCAGGCCTGGGTTTGCTTAGGCTGATCTTGCGGCGATGCGCTGGTTATTGGTTTCGATTGTACAACAGGATTGCATTTGCTAAGAAACCGGATTTATAGTGCTGTGAGTTACTGTCTTTCGGGCTGGTTTGAAACCCGCCCCTGCGACAAAAGGTTCCTTAAACGTGCCGATCACGTATTGGTTGTCTTGTTGTGAAGAAGTTGAGTGTACCGAATGACTGCTCCGTTTGCCGCTGTCCTGCTGAACTGGTATGACCGCCACGCCGCGCCGCTCCCCTGGCGTGAATCCACCAACCCGTACCGCGTGTGGCTGTCGGAGATGATGCTGCAGCAGACCCAGGTGGAAACGGTGAAGCCCTATTATGCCCGCTTCCTGGAGCGTTACCCCGACGTGTTGGCGCTGGCCGCCGCGCCGCTGGATGACCTGCTCAAGCTGTGGGAAGGATTGGGCTACTACAGCCGCGCCCGCAACCTGCACCGCGCTGCGCAGATGGTCGCCGGGGAGATGAACGGGCACTTCCCCGATACGGTCGAGGGATTGCGGGCGCTGCCGGGGATCGGGCGCTATACGGCAGGCGCGATTGGCAGCATTGCGTTTGGCCGCGTCGCCCCGCTGCTGGATGGCAACGTGATCCGCGTCTTCGCCCGCTTGATCGATTTACCCGACGATGTGACACAGCCTGCGGTGCAGGAAAGGCTGTGGACGCTGGCGGAGGAATGGGTATCAACGGAGCGCCCCGGCGATTACAACCAGGCCTTGATGGAACTGGGGCGGACGGTGTGCAAGCCGCGCAATCCGCTCTGCCGCGAGTGTCCCATTCGCGAACACTGCCTGGCCTTCGCCAATGGCACACAGGACGAGCGACCCGTAAAAAAGAAAAAAGCCGAAACGCCCCATTATGACGTGGCCGCCGGACTGGTTTATGACGCGGGAGGTCGGCTGCTGATCGCACAGCGTCCGCTGGAAGGGCTGCTGGGCGGCCTGTGGGAATTCCCCGGCGGCAAACAGGAAGCGGGTGAAACACTGGAGGACTGCCTGAAGCGTGAACTGCGCGAGGAACTGGCGATTGAGGTCGAAGTGGGCGGATTATTCGTGAAGGTGCGGCACGGCTTCACCCATTTCAAAATCACCCTCCATGCCTTTGAGTGTCGCTTTGTGGGCGGCGAACCTCAAAGGATCGGCGTGCGCGATTTCGCGTGGGTAACACTGCCCGAACTGGAAAAATACAGCTTTGGCAAGGCTGACCGTCAGGTAATCGCAGCGCTGCAAGCCCGGTCGGGGATGCTGCTCTAATCCGAAATCGGCAGGCGGACGGTGAACGTCGTCCCTTCATTCGGAACACTGTGGACGTGGATGCTGCCGAAGTGCTGTTCCACCGCATTGCGCACAATGGTCAACCCCAGGCCGAGGCCAGGAATCTCCCCGATTCTGCTGCCCCGGAAGAACGGTTCAAAAATCCGTTCCTGTTCTTCGGGCGGGATTCCGATGCCGCTGTCGGTGATTTCAATCACGACATGCGCGTCGGCGGCAGTCGCCCGCACCTTTACGGGGGAGTCATCGCTGGAAAACTTGAGTGCGTTGGAGAGCAGGTTGGACACGATGGCGTGGGTGAGCGCCTCATCAAGCTGCACCACCAGTGGATTGGAATGCGCCTCGAAGAGGATGTGACGGGTGCGTCCACGACTGTGACGCTGGGTGATGATGTCGCGGATGAGCTGCGTCAGGTCAGTCTCCGCTGGCTTATAGTCCGCCACTTCCCTGCTGCTTTGAACAACCAGCGAAATATCGTCCAGCAGTTTGACCAGATGCGCGATTCCAACCTGAATACGATGGAAGTGCTGGTCGCGCCGTTCCGGCGTCATCTGGTGGAAGTACTGCTGCAAAAGCTGGCTGGAGGTGCTGATGATGGACAGCGGTGTGCGGAATTCATGCGAAATGCGCACCATCATGCTGGTCTTCAGATGGCTGAGTTCGTGTTCCTTGTGGAGTGCCAGCCGCAGTTGTTCGCTTTCCAGCGTCGCTTCCTGGGCGCGGTGCAGGGCGGTGGTGTCCACCTGAATCCCGTTCCAGATGATCGAGCCATCCGGCTGTTGTTCCGTTGTCGCTTCAAGACGCCGCCAGCGCAGTTCCCCATTTACGAGGGCGCGACCTTCCCACAGAAAATTGGACTGAGTCTGTGCGCTTAATTCTGACTGTCTCCAGTACGCAGGGAGATCGTCGGGATGAATCTGCTGAATCAGCAGCATGGGATTGCGCAGCGCGTCCTCCGCCGGAATGCCGTTTAAGTCAAGGCAGCGTGGGCTGATGTATTCGAGTTGAATAGTGCCATCAGGCGAGGCGCGGAAGCGGTAGACCATGCCGGGGATACGCTCCACCAGGCCGTTATAGCGCTGCTGGCTTTCGCGCAGGGTTTCTTCCATGGCCTTGCGGCGAGTGATGTCATGGACGATACTCTGGATGTACCAGGGTCTGCCATCAGTGCGATACACCATCTGCGCGTTGATTTCCGTCACGAGTACCCGCCCGCTTTTGGAAATGAAGCGGCGTTCATAAACCGGGGTCTGCCCGCCTTCCAGCAGATGCAGCAGTACGCGTTCTGCCGCTTCATGTTCCTGCTGCACGAGCAGATCCAGATAGCCTTTTTGCAGAATTTCCTCGCGGGAATAGCCCAGCAGTTCGCTCGCGCGGTCATTGGCATCGATGACATCGCCGGTCAGATCAAGGCGGAAGACGGCATCGTAGGTCTGTGAGAACAGTGCCCGGTAGATATGTTCGCTCTCGCGCAGAGCTTCTTCGATAATGCGGCGGTGGGTGATATCCAGCGCCAGCCCGAAAATGCGGTTGTCATCCAGCCTGCGGGTAAACCAGGAGGTCGAAACCTGCCGCCCATCGGCGGTATGTGTGTGAAAATCCCCCCACACGCCTTCCCACGTCAGGATAAAGTCAATGACCTGGGCACGTTCGGTGGGATCAGGATAGAGCGCTTCCAGTGGAGAAACCGTGACCGGGGTGTCCACCAGGCTCCAGCCGAGAATCTGCTTCCACGAGTGGTTAATGCGCAGCAGCGTACCGTCCACATCGAACACCGCCGCCAGTATGGGCAGTTCATCAAAGACATGCCAGAAGGACTCGCCACCCTCGTCCGCCCCCTGCGTCAGGGTGATTACCCAGGTTGCCCCCTCGCCAGGATCGAACAGGGGTGCATCAACGCGCACGGCGGTGCTTTCGAGGCACACGGACAGCGCCGGGGTTTTACGCCAGTACAGGTTGCAGCGCTCTCCTCTGTGCAGTGCATCACGGAACAGCGCGGCGTCCTGCGGCTCAAGGAAAAATGTGAGCGGTACAGGTTTGGCCTGCCGGGTGGATATGCCAAGCATACGCTGTGCGGTTGGGTTGCTGTAGAGGATGTGGGTTTCGTTGCAGACGAGTACGGCAGCGGCGATGGCATCCAGAAGCAGGCTGGGTTCAAAAACGGATGAGAACATAGATGCGATGCTTCCTGAATCACTCGAACGAGTTGAGGAGGGAATGGGCTGTTGACCCACTGTGTGCGCCACTGCGACCCTGACTCAAAATCCTGTGCTTTCCTGGCGAAAGTACAGTCATTTGTAATTATATTTCTGGGTTTAGGGATTTGCACCTTTAGCTTTGTTCACACTATCCCACCAGGTCAGCCCTTTACCTGTGTATTTCCCCTCATCAATGGGGGGCTGCAATCGAACAAATGTACCCTATACTTTCAGGAGGAGTGCATGCGTTTTACGCTGGAATGTGAAATAGTGTGTTTAGAGGACAGGAATATTTGTGTCTGGTGCTGCTGATTGCGGCGACGTTGTTTGCGTTGGGAACAGTTACCGGGCTGCGGCAGAAGCCGTACCACTGGGATGTGGTCGCCGGGTTAAATCTGCGTGTGTCGCTGGAATTCAGCCTGGGTGCGGTGCTGTTCGCGCTGGTGCCCTTCCCGCTGTATCATCTGTTCCGGCTGGAACTGGTGGTGTGGGGGCTGGGCAGCCTGCTGCTGGCGCTGGTTTTATTGGTGGAAATCGGCAGAATATACTATAAGATGAACGTGCTCGGCGCACGCTGGCCTTTCATTATGGCGACACTGCTGGTGCTGACGAGCGTTGTGTTTACGGTTGAGGTAGTCAATTTTCTATGGTGGAACGGACTGGCGGGTTATGCCTATGGGCTGCTGTGGCTGCTGATCGTCGCAGGCCTGCAACTGATTGCTTTTATCGCCTATGATGCACCGCTGGTGGAACGAGATGAAGCAACCTTCGCACCACATCGCCTGGAAAATGATCCTCGCTATGCTCATCATGGCCTTCTGCCTGAGCGGCTGCGGCGCGAGCGCCGTACAGATTATTCCAACCGAGCGCCCAACCATTACGCCAACCCCTACAGCGACCCAGTCGCGGTCGCAAAGCGGGAGCGCTACGCCCACCGTTACCCCTTCACCCGCCCGAACGCGCGCACCGGGGGAACCCTCCCCCACGCCCCTGTTCGGCGCGACCAGAACCCCCGCGCCCGGTGAGGTCTCGGCCAGCCTGATCGTCACGCCCACGCCGAACCCCAATGCGCCGCGCATCGAGTTCTTTACCTCGGATAAAACTGCCGTCGCCCCCGGCGAAAGGTTAACCCTGTTCTGGAGTACGCGGGGTGGTGGGGATGTGCGCATTTACCAGCTTGGGCGCGGCGGCGAACGCAACCGGGTGTGGAACGTGGCGGCCAGCGGTCGGCAGGATGTGCAGACCAGCAGCGGCGACCGCGGACAGCTCGATTTTCTGCTGATTGTCGGGCAGGCCGAACTGCAAAGCGAACAGCGTCTTTCGGTCGCGCTCCAGTGCCCGCTGCCCTGGTTCTTCGCGCCCGCGCCCACCACCTGCCCGGATGATCTGGCGCAGCAGGTGACGATTGTCGAGCAGAGCTTCGAGCGTGGGCGGATGATCTACCTGAGTGGCGAGGACGTGGTCTATGCTCTGTTCAACGACGGCTTTGACCCGGCCTGGGTGGTCTTTGAAAATCGCTATCGTCCGGGGGTTGACCCTGAAAGTGCAGAGAACTTTATCCCGCCGCCCGGTTACTTCCAGCCGCTTGCACAGCTTGGCTTCGTCTGGCGCGGGAACGACACGGTGCGCAATCGCCTCGGCCTCGGCATTCAGGCCGAAGTCGCCTTTGAAAGCCTGGTGCAGCGCGAGGGCGACAACTTCTACATCAGCAGCACCAACGGCACGATTGTGCAACTGCTGCCCAACGGCGAAAGCTGGCAGATTATCTCGCCGCAGCCCGTTGATCCGGCCATCCTGACGCTGGCCGCGACGGTAGGTGGACTGCCACAGCCGACCACCACCGGGCTTCCCGGCCTGCCACCGACCCCGGTCAGCACACCATCCCCGGCGGCACAGCCTCCACCGCTGGCAAGTTCCACGCCCGAAGGCGAAGGCAGCGGGCAGTAAGGGAATAATCACTCAGCGCTAAGCAAGAACACGTAGAATCAACCCATCCACAGGGGCGGCGTGAAAGGTTGTCCCTGTTTAACTATTGGTAGAGAGGGTTTATGTTAAACGAACCTGCCTCGTTTCTGAATGATGAGCGCAACGAGGGGCGCGGTGGCACTGGCTCGCCCTTCCTCGATGAAGCGCCGCACGAGAACGAGGATCATCAACTGATCGCGCTCCGCACACTGGTCGCCTCGGTACTGCTGGTGGAACGGGAAGAAGCCGCCCCGAACCGCACGACGAACCCCGGCGAGCGCGGTGATGTCATGGCGCTGAATCCCGAAAGCCGCGTGCTCGTGTCGTTCTATGGTCGGCTGACGACCGACTCTGAGAAGGCTTATGCTCAACTGGACGCGGCGCTCAAACCGCAGGATTTGCTCCCGGTGTTCCGGCGCGAACGCGGCCAGGACGCGATTCATATCATCCAGGGGCGGGTGCAGCCAGCGAAGGGCGGTGAACTCGCCAGCCTGATTTTGTTCGTCCTGACGGTGCTCAGTGTGCTGTACCTGGGGACGACCATTGCCATCAGCGAACTGGAACTTCGCAACCCGGCGCTCTATCGCCAGATTATCCGTGCTCTGTCGCAGGACGGCAGCGCTATCTTCCGCGAGTTGTGGCGCGGGCTGCCCTATGCCGCCAGCATCCTGCTGATTCTGGGTGCGCACGAGATGGGGCATTACCTGATGTCGCGGCGGCATAAAGTGGCGGCTTCACTGCCGTACTTTATCCCGTTCCCGTTCGGCATCTTCGGCACGTTTGGGGCGGCCATCCGCCTACGGGAGCCGATGCGCAACCGCAAGATGCTGTTCGATATTGGCGCGGCGGGGCCGCTGGCAGGGCTGATCTTCGCCATTCCGATTCTGCTGATCGGGCTGGCAACCTCCTACGTCGGGCCTGTGAGTCCGGGTGGGCTGGTCGAGGGCAATTCACTGCTGTATGCGCTGGCGAAAGTGCTGACGTTCGGGCGCTTCCTCCCCAGCGGCGGGGAAGATGTGTTCGTCAATCAACTGGCGTGGGCGGGCTGGACGGGGCTGTTCGTGACCGGGCTGAACCTGATTCCAATCGGCCAACTGGACGGCGGGCATGTGCTCTATTCGCTGATTGGCAGCCGGGCGCGCCGCCTGTACTATCCGGTCATCCTGATTATGGGTGTGCTGGTGGTGGTGACGAACGGGGCGCTGCTGCTGCTGCTGTTCCTGATTCTGTTCCTGGGGCGCATTTACGCCGTGCCGCTGGACGACATCACCCCGCTTGACCCGCGCCGCCGGATGCTGGCCGTGCTGACGCTGGTGATCTTCGCGGTGGTGTTTGTGCCAGTGCCGCTCTCGCAAAGCAGTGCCACGATTGTCGAGCGGGTGCCGGACAGCAGTATCACGCTCCCGGTCGTGATCGGGCTGATGTGGCTGTGGCACAACCGCCTTCACCTGCGCAGGGCGCGACTTCGATGTGGTAAAATTTAAGGAGATGCTCGGTACGGGCGTAGCGTGCTACGCCCCTACATATCCCCGGTTTTCATCACTCGGCACGACTTTTTGGCATACACAAGCCGAAACAAAGCTGATATAATGCGGGTGGTATGGACAAAAAACGTCCACCAACGGAGAGGTCGCATAGTGGACTAGTGCGCTCGCCTGGAACGCGAGTATGGGTAACACCATCGTGGGTTCGAATCCCACCCTCTCCGCAGCAAAAAACCGTCAGCGCGAATGCTGGCGGTTTTTGTTTGTCCGCTGCTTTATGATGCGCCTTTATGCTGGTGCGACAGGCAGCGTGAACGAAATCGTCGTGCCGGGTGTTTCCCGGTGCTGCACCCAGATTTTGCCCCCGTGCGCTTCCACCAGTCCCTTGCAGATGGCAAGCCCCAGCCCCGCTCCCCTGCTCTGTGCATGATCGGCGCGGTCAAGCTGGCGGAAGGCCTCGAATACGATTTCATGTGCGTTGACCGGAATCCCGCTGCCCTCATCGCTCACATCAACCCGGACGAACCCACCGCAGAGCTGTGCAGACAGGGTAATGGTGGTGCCGGGGGGAGAGAACTTCACACTGTTGCCGACCAGGTTAACGAGTACCTGGGCGATGCGGAGCGGATCGGCCAGAATGAGCGCGGTCGTATCGTGCCCTGTGATGTGAAGGGTGTGCTGTTTC